>JADHOR010000009.1 GCA_016778895.1 Candidatus Puniceispirillum sp. | reverse complement strand
GACCGACAGCCTCACCTAAGGCATGGCTAGATCATAAGTAATCTATTGATTTAATGAAGATATCCAAAGATGCACTCGTAGCTCAGCTGGATAGAGCGCTGCCCTCCGAAGGCAGAGGTCAGAGGTTCGAATCCTCTCGAGTGCGCCATAACTCTTCCAATATATCCAGATATTTATCAATTTTTGATTTCAGTCTGTTTTCGGAAGACACCAGTTTTGACACAGATTTGACACAGTAAAAGGTCAAATCCATGGGTTGCTTGCGTAAAAGAGGTAAATCTTGGAACGCTCAGGTAAGGGTTTCTGGATGGAGAAGTTTCACCAAATCATTCTCCAAGAAGTCTGATGCAGTTGCTTGGATCAATCAACTTGAGAACAAACTCTGATCTGCCCCTCTTCCAGGTGTAATCATAGACGCCAAAATTACGCTGGGAGAACTTCTCCTAAAGTATGCAGAGGAGGTTTCCCCTGCTCACAAAGGTTGTGTGCCTGAAACCTGTCGATTGAAATCCATTGCTAGAAGATGGATTGGCGAGTTGGATATACGATATCTTACTAAACAACACTTTATTCAATATCGGGATGACAGAATAAAAGTTGTCAAAGGTGGTAGTATTTGTTCGGAACTTGCACTAGGAAAAAGAGTTTTGGATACTGCAATTAAGAAATGGGGATATGGGATACCATATAACCCTATAAAGGAAATTGAGTTTCCAAACGGTTCAAACGCTCGAACAAGACGCCTTGCCTCAGACGAGAAAGAACGCCTCCTCACCGCATCATCGTCACAACGCAACATCTTCATCGCACCTATCATTGAGTTTGCGATTGAAACAGGTATGCGCCGTTTGGAGATACTGAAACTCAGATGGTGTGATGTTGATTTTGCGAATGGTTTTGCTTCTCTCTATGACACCAAGAATGGTGAAGATAGACGAGTGCCTCTCACTAGAACGTGCATAGAAGTCCTTCAGACGATGCCGCATACTAATGAACAAGTGTTTCCGATCTCAGCAACCTGTCTGCGTCTTACATGGAACAGAGCGCGCAAGAAAGCAGGCATAACTGATTTACGATTTAATGATTTGAGACATAAAGCAGTCTCACGGTTCTTTGAGATGGGAATGTCAGTTCCAGAAGTTGCACTCATATCTGGACGCACGGATGTAAGACAGTTGTTCAGATACACTCACCTCAATCCAGACAATGTGTTCAAGAAATACGAGGCGTTCTAAAACAGTCCAGAGACATAATGGTAAATGCCATACACGATGACACAAATTACAACGAGGATGATGAAGAGTGTTTGCAGGAAGTCATGCACTAGCGCTTTTACAAGTTGTTTCGTTTTGACTGAACCAAGAGCGAGATAGCAAAGAACTAATGACACTGGAAAAGAAAACCAAAAGACAGTTGAGACAATCCAGAACTTTATGAACCCCATGTCCTTGAATGGATTTTCATCGCCAGTTTTTGTTATCTGGTTTTCGGTATTCATAGAGGTGTCTCTATTGCATTTATCGATTAGGAAACAACTTCCAGTTTTGAGGGGTGTATCATGATGCAGTCATAGACTGCAAAGTGTTCCTTCGTTTCCTCTGTGCAGTACTCTTTTGCATCTTCCTGTCACGAACCATCACTAGATCCGGTTAAGTGCACAAGGGTATATAGTTTAGAGGCAATCAAGACAAGTATTTGTGAAAACACCAACCATTATTTCTCACTCGAACCCCCATCTGACTTCATTTTGATATGAACCCACACCAGAACAGTCAAAGCGCACTGGTCGGTGATTGGTCGAGGGTTGTCATCCCGTCGCTGAAAAGACCAAGCATCCATTCCTCAAACTTATCATTTTGATTTGGTTGGCATACAAATTCTTGCCCACGACCTGCAGTCTTAAGAAGTCCATCTGTATAGTTTTTTTCGTCGTGATAGGAGGGTATGCAACCTCCTTTTGCAGGGTTTAACCAATCGGGGACATTCCAAAATCGTTTGGTTGGAGCGGTGTGACTTGAGAGCAATGTCCTGTCAGAAATTCTAAATCTTCCAAACCCCTTCACCGAAACTTTTTGAAATAGGGAAAATGTCTTTGGTGCAATGTAAATGGTGTTGTTGGGCGCCCATTGACCACTTGCATGAGGATGACTTGCATACGTGGGATAATTGCGACTGAATTGCTTTATCTCAGAACCCACAGTTAATTTTTGATCGACAAACATCCAACCAAAGATTCTATGGTGATCTTGAGCATCCCTTTTGTAGCGATATTTGCATTCAACAAACTCTGCTTCTCTAAACCAACCAAAAAACAAAAATAGATCACCAAAACCTACATTTTGGTTGTTGAGATGCGATTGCGCTGAAGAGACTTGTCCAAATGCGCCCATTCTCAAGTCTGGGTCGTTATGGCAAAAATCACCCTCACCGAGTTTTCCATTGGTAAGATCAGCAACAATTTTACCAAGATTAAAATGTCGATATGATTTGGTGCTGTTCAAATATGGGATTGGAAGACTTAAAGGTATTCCATCAATTATAGGACTTGGGCACCCGCCAGCGCTTCCATCAAAACCCTTTCTACTAAAAATAACCTTCATAATGAGTGTCACCAATTAGCGTCTGAAACTCACAATAGACTAAAGATTTGTCTTAACTCCTTTATGAGTTCTTTCTGATGTAAAGAAGGTTCACGAGCGGAGCAACAAACCATAGTATTGCAGAACTCCACAACATCAGACTCTTCGGCAGTCCATGTCCAATAAAGAACCCAACACATAACAGCATTAGAAGGACATTCAGTCCAATAGCGATGTTCTTCAAACTCATACCTATCTCCATCAGTAGGGTTTTTTGAGCATACTCTATTGAAGCAAGACTTTTGAAGTTTTCTGGTGTGAACAATAATTCTTTGGTCAATTTGTTTGATAATATACCTAAACCCTTACCCACCAGAGGTGGGTAAATGCACCGAGGGTGCATGGTCTAGATGTCAATTATAAATCTCTAGAATATCTAATCTGCGGTGTGTTCTAGACACAACAACCCCACCACAGGGAAAGCGTGTCTAAAAAACAAATCTGCGTCTGCGTCCGTCAACACATCCAGTCAGAGAAACCTAATCGAATAGGTAGGGTGAGCAATCCGATATCCCTTTACACTCTAATAAACTACGATAGCGATACAGAACCGACTGGATGATTGCCTGTATCACTTGAGGGTTAGTTCTCCCTCGTCCTGTTGGAAAACTTTACGCACCCATATCCAACTTTGGTGCGTCATAAAATAATAGTTACCTATCCAACGACACTGAGGTAGTCGCAACCTTTTTAATGGATTTAGTAATCTCAATCCATCTAAGTGTATGACAGCACGCCATAGCTATAACATTAGGGACTTATTGCTGATTTAAATCCGAGAACTTAGCTGTAGTGGTATCTTATTGCATTGGGATGAGGTATTGTCTTCCTCACAAGACGCGTGCGAGCTAACGGCAGTTTGTTGGACTTAAAAAGCCTTGCCCAAGCTCGCACCTCATTCAATCTAGCTGCACAGTTTTTGTAGCTCACGATTTATAAGTTGTTGGACCTATGCAAGCTAGGCACGCCCCTTATACGTCAAGGGGATACTAATATGCTTAGCAAAAGCACTTTCAAAGAGCCTATAAACGCAGAATCCAAGAACAATGTTACTGCTCATACCTTGCTGATTCTGTTCGGCTGGCTGGGCGTTCACAGGTTCTATATCGACGCAAGAAAATCGGGCACTTTAATGCTGGCACTCTTTGCACTCTCAGTTCTGTTGCTACTTGCCAATCTTGGCGTAGCTGGCTTTGTTGCTCTGTTTTTTTGGTGGGTTCTCGATGTTTTTACTCTCCACCAACTTGTACAAAAGCGGAACGCAATACCCTCTTGATTTAAGAGAATGCTAATCTCGCAAACAAGTATGTCCGACCCATTTTGCCATGCGAAATGCGTCCACTAATTCAGAAATATTATCAGTACAGAAAGGCAGATTAATGCAAAAAGGCAACGTAGCCTGGTTTAGTGCCGGCAAGGGCTTTGGGTTTATTACTCCAGAAGACTCATCTGAGGACATTTATATAAACATTAAAGTAGTTAGAGATGCAGGATTTGAAGCGCTGGAGAGCGGTCAAGCTGTAGGGTATGAGTCTGGTGAGGGGCAGAACGGTAGGCCAGGTGTTGCAAAGCTCACGGTACTCTAATTTAGGTTTAGATCTGTTTAAAAAACAGCTCCGTTGACGCCAAACAGTAACAGCAACGAGAAGTTTTAAGTTGCACAGTTAGATTTACAGCTGCTGCTCAACAAATATACCCGTCCCCATGACCCTTGGGGGCGGATCATGATGCATTTTCAATATTTAACATCGAGTTTATCAAGGTCAGTCTTTGAAGTCATAAACGTTGGGCATCTCCCGAATGTCATTGTTAAACAATTGCGCCATCTCTCCCAGCGTCTCAACGATGGCCTCTGCACTTTCAGCTTTCCACCAGCAAAACATAACCTTATCCGCCTTCCCAGCATTCCATTGCATTTGGAAGGAAGCTCTATCATTCTTCATTGCACCACGGATGTCTTCCTCACTCATTGTCTCTAAAGCGTCAAAATACGCATCCATCGCTTCATCTGACTTTAATGTGTGAGTTACCATATAATTTTTCATGATCGTCTCCTTAGTTATTAATTCATGACAGTTGAGCCTGGACGATGGCGATAACTGCTAAATGAGTTAAAAACTAACCCGCTGTCTTCCAGGGCCCAAAATCTTTACCAGAGTCCATAATCTCGTATGCGATTACTGTTTCATCACCGACGACCCATCCATCATGCCCGGGCGCAAAATAATAGGCGTCGCCAGCAGTGACCTCGATTTCGCTTCCATCATTATGGGCGCATTTTAGGGTGCCTTGAATAATTACACCGACATGACCGGCCTGACAGCTATCCCCACCAACAGCCGGCTGGACACACTCTGACCATTTCCATCCCGGCTCAAGAATGAGTTTTGATGCAGTGACATTGCCCAATTTTACCACAGCAGCATTAGTCTTCGGTGGCGTCTTGAGTTCATCAGGCTCGGCGAATGATTTTTTTGAAAAATTAGACATATCTTGGTTTCCCCTAACTTTTGTAAACGTTAACCACAGTACTCTCTAGAACATGACCGGACTCAGCAATCATGGCGGCGTTTGCTCCCATGAATTTGTCCACCTGACCATCCTGGGCTTGCAAGATTACGCAAACTTTGGATGCATCATCCTTGCGGGGGCCTCGAAACACAACTGCAATATCGGCCGCATCTAAACTTGGACGACTCTGCTCAAAATGAATGAGCCATTCTTCGTAAGGCTTGTTGATTTCAAATGAGACTATGTAAGTTTCCATTTCCTCACCCTAATCAGATTTGTTTCTCGAATACAACGGCACCAGAAACAGGGTCCGTCACACCAAGCTCGGGCGATAGCTCCTCAAGCAAATGACGCGTGCTATCAAGCAAAGCAATCATTTGGGGCATCGCATTTTTCATGTGCTCTTCGCTTTCCCAGAGGCCATATCCAACATAGCTCTCTTCGCCGGTTTGCGCCAAAATGTGAAGTAACTGGCCATCCCAATTATCAGCTTTGCTGAACACGGATTCAAACTCTGTCTGTTTCCCTGACTTTACTCTAAACCTGACTACGTTTGTATGTTTTGGCATATTATACTAGCCCCCTATTAGCTATGTTAAGGCCAAATCTTTTATTCTTTCCCGGGTGTTTTGTAGCTCGATTTGACTGCGTTGATTGCCTTTAACCCCTTATCAAGGTCAAACTCAGGGAACATCATCATGTCTTCCCAAGCACCTGAGTCATTCACAGCTTTCAACAAGCCACTTGCTGCCTCGATACATGGCAATTCCATAAGTGCAGCCATATCGTAATCGCCCTGCAGGTACATCAAATCAAGCAGCTCTCCACCGGCCGCCTTTGCTATTGACGCAGCGGCTTCTTTGCGTTTTGCCAAGCTGCTGCTCTCTAGGCCCTCAAGCCCTTCTTCACTGTACATTCCGATGTATAATACTCGCATTTTCTGAACCTCTTTACTCAGCTAAATTTTTTGGCGAGTACGCCGCCTATTGTTTCATCATCCATGATGGGCGTAATAACAATTTGAATTAGGCCGTTCCAATCGAGCGCATAATCTGCAAGTGCTGCAGCATCTGTGCTCTCAAGAATTGCAAAACCGCCAGTTCCATCTAAATTGTGATAGCGGGATATCAATTCGACATTTTCTGGAGGCATCCCTCCAGTCTCCATAAACTGCTTAATGGTTCTATCTCTTGCTTCTGGAGAGTGAGTCCAAGCCATTTTAAAAAGCATTTTTAGTTTCTCCCTAGGTCCTCTATTTAACTTGTCGGAACTTAAACATTTTGTGTTACAGACTTGTGATGATACCTTTTTTAATTTAAAACCAGTTAAAATAAAAATATGGTTTTGTTTTAGTACGGCACAGCGCGAAGGAGCAGTAATGGATGACCATATAAACAAAAGTATGCTCCTCAGAGGAGAGGTTGCTTGTCCAATAGCTGCTGCTGCTGAGGTGCTCTCCGACCAATGGTCCGTCATCATAATCAGGGACATAGCTTTCTTTGACCAAAGGACTTTTGGCTCGATCTTGAATAACAACAATGAAAAAATAGCGCGCCCAACGCTCGCCAACCGGCTCAAGCGTCTTTCTGATATTGGAATTCTTGTCGCTGGAAACGACAGAACTCACTCACAAAGGAAAATTTATAGCCTGACGGAGCGGGGGTTGAGTTTGTTACCCATATTGGTTGAAATGGCTAATTGGTCAATGAACCAAACAGATATTAGAACTCAGAAAATTGATTTTTTAGCTGAGCTGGCAAATAGCCCTTCGAAATCAATGAATGAATTCATAGAAAATCTGAAAATCAGTCATTTAACTGTCTAGTTGGCTAAACATAAACTGATTTGAGTCCTCTTAAACTCGGCCAGCCTTTGCGCTGGGCGTTTTATGTGACAGGTTAACTGATGGGGAGGAACGCTAATGAAGCCGATAAACCTAAAGAACTTTGCCAAAATGGCGGTCAAAGCAGGCGGCGTTATTTACAGCGTCAATGATGCCAGTGATAGCGTCTATTTAGTGCATAGTGGTTCAGTTCAGATAGAGAGCAAACAGGGAATGATCCTTGGCGTTTTAAACGAAGGTGAATTGTTTGGCGAAGTTGGCCTCATCACCTCAGAACCAAGAACCGTAACTGTTAGGGCAAAGACCAACGCGATGCTCATCAAGTTGGATGAGCCAGTATTTCGGGCAAAAATGGCTCAAGCCGACCCAATATGCAATGCAATCATTCGAGGGCTCGCTTTGAGGATTAGCGACGCAAATGCCCTGGCAGAAAAATACTGGAGAGAATTGAATATTTACAAATCTATCGACAATGGTTAGCTAATTTTTGGCAGCTGAAAATATATACGCACAAATCACAACTTCTGTCTCGTTTGTCTCGTTGACTTTTATATGCCACTTGAAAACCCTTTCAACGGTTCGTTCAGGAGGCTTCAGTGCCTAATTTACCAAAAGAACAAATCGACTTGTACAATCGTGACGGCTTCATTGCTCCCATTGATATCTATTCACGAGAAGAGGCTGCCGAACTCAGGCAACAACTTGAGGGTTTGGAAGCATCGCACCCAGAATCAGTAACCGGTCGCAACCGCAACAATGTTCATTATGTGACTACACTTTTCGACAAAATTGCTCATAACCCCGATATTCTTGATGCAGTTGAAAGTCTTATTGGTAAGGGTATCCTAGTTGGCGGAACTACATTGTTCATCAAAGAACCAGAGCAGCGAGGGTTTATAAGCTGGCATCAGGATGGGCGTTACATAGGACTGGAGCCGGAAAATTGGGTAACCGCTTGGCTAGCATTGTCCGATGTCACAACCGAAAACGGTTGTATGTATATGTGGCCAGGCAGTCACTTAGAAGGCGCCCGCGAACACTTGGATACTTATGACGAGGAAAATCTTCTCACTCGCGGGCAAACTGTTCAGAACGTTCCAGAAAACGAAACAATCCCAATTGCGCTCAAAGCAGGTCAACTATCCCTACACCAGCCGTGGGTGGTACACGGTTCAGGCCATAATAGCTCCAAGAGCCGTAGAATTGGCTTCGCTATTCAGTCATATATCGGGACAAACGCAGATTCTGTGTATGGGAAAATATTTGTCTAGCAAGCACGGGGTTCAGACACTTATAAGTATCATCAACATACCCCGCGGCCATCGTCCGTCATGGCAAAGCGAGATATTGAATTTCGCGACGAAGCAAATGAGGCACTAAAAGCCATATTTTATCTTGGTGCCAAGCAAATAGGGAAATATTAAATCTCTCAAATCGCCCTAACGGCCTTTAAGCATAACCCAATGCTGACTTCATATAAACTTGGTTAGCCTTTGCGGAGACCTAATTTTATGGCAATATTTCTGGAAAAAAGGGAGAAACAGATGCCGAAAGGTTACATAGTAGTTTCCTACAGAGAAGCTCCAAATGAGGAAAATCTTAGCAACTATGCGCCAAAAGCTCTGGAAGCGATGAAAAATGCTGGTGCTAAATTTATAGTCAGGGGAATGCCAGTAGCCACGTTTGAAAATGGTATTGAGCAACGAACCGTAATAGCAGAATTCGACAGCGCTGAATTGGCCCGCGCTGCCTTTACCAGTGATGCGTATCAGGCAGCATTTGCACTTCTGGGGGATATTGAGAGAGATGTCAGAATAATTGAGGGCTTGGATTGAACTTCAACTCAAATACAGACATATTTGTGTCAACAAGTTTTGAGCAAAACAGTTTCTAAATGAGACTTTTTCATCGACGGCGTCATTTTAAATCTGTTCTGACGCTGGAAAGTTTGATTTTATGAAGCAAAAATCATTCAGCCAAGGAAATTCCTTGAGCGTTTTGCTCAATGAATTTTTGAATGCTATTGTTGCTTTCCTTTTTGCAGCATCTGCACCTGTAGCGATAATCATAAGCGTATCTCTCGAGTCAGGCCTGAGTGAGAGTGACATTGGCTCTTGGATATTTGCCGTATTTGTCTTTAATGGCTTTTTAAGCATTGCAATGTCTGTGAGTTACAGGCAGCCACTCGTTTTTCTTTGGACCATACCTGGTGCAATATTAGTCGGCACTGCATTGAACACCCTTTCTTTTGAAGAAGTTATCGGAGCATACATCCTGACAGGCGCTCTACTGCTATGTCTTGGTTTGACTGGTTGGGTCAAAAAAATTATGGACTGGCTTCCGATGCCAATCGTGATGGGTATGGTCGCCGGTGTATTTGTGAGTTTCGGACTTAACTGGATTAAAGCGTTTGAAGCCGACTTTTTTCTTGTCTCGGCAATGTCGGCGACCTTCCTTGCAGTTATAGTGCTTAATCGAATGCCTCTTTTGCTTCCGCCTCTGATTTATGCGCTGATAGTTGGAGTCATAATAATTGTTGAGCGGCAGGGTTTCGAGACTGGTGAATTCGCGTTAACCGCCTTTACTGTTACACCAAAAACTTACGTTCCCGAATTCTCACTGTCAGCAACTCTAGAACTAGTCGCACCTCTTGCTGTAACAGTTATCGCGGCTCAAAACACGCAGGGCATTGTGGTGCTTAAAAATGTTGGTCACAACCCGCCAGTGAACACAATTACTTCTTACTGTGGATTTATGTCTCTATTCACAGCAATTTATGGGGGCATCTCAACCTGCTTAACGGGCCCTGTGAATGCTATTCTTGTATCAAGCAGTAGGCCAGATGCGCATTGGATCGCTGCTATATTTTTAGGAGTTTTTGCAATTTTGTTTGGCCTCAATGCTCCAACAGTAACAAAGATTCTGGTTGCAGCTCCACCAGCATTTCTTACCACTCTCGCCGGGCTAGCCCTATTGAAAACACTTCAAGCCGCTTTTTCTGGCGCTTTTAACTCAAGTCACCCGATGGGGGGATTGATCGCATTTCTGGTGACATTAGGTGGAGTTCCAATGCTAAATATTGGCTCGCCTTTTTGGGGCCTTGTTTTTGGCGCATTTGTTAGCTTTCTGTTGGAAAGAAAGTCATCTATTTGAAAGAAAGAGGACTATTGAGATTTTAGTATATTACTTACAATTTCCCAATCCAATAGGGACCATAACTACAGTTTGTGCAGTAACCAGACTGCCTTTGCGCTGAACTGTTTTCTTGCAAGCTTTTTCTTTGAAACCAATTCTGACAGATAGTTAATTGAACTCTAATAAAATCAGCTTTCATTGTGATGTGTTAGTGGTCGGTGGCGGTCCCAGAGCGACTCGAACGCCCAGCCTTCTGATTCGAAGTCAGATGCTCTATCCAATTGAGCTATGGGACCATGTGCAAACACTCGCACAAAATGAGGCCAGCGCCAAGGCTATCCGTATTGAGCCAATGTTATAGGATTAACTGCCCCGCTGTTCAGTTTAAGGGGCGGCTTGCAACGGTTGGTTGGTTGATGACACAGAATAAAGCCCTAATCTGTTAAACGGAGCAAGTTCAGCAGACGCTCTCTCAGCATCAGAATTCTGTTTTTTAGAAGTTTGTTTTCTTTCTCTAGTGCAAACAGTTGCTGCTTTAAGTTTTGCTCTTCGTGCCCAGCGGTCCCAGTTGCAAGGTCATTCTTACAAGAATTGTAAGCAGTAATTTCAGCCGCTGTATTGCCATTCAAAACGCATTTATGCGCCCAAGTTGGTTGGCCGAACAGGGTCAGGAATATGGCTATGAGTAGGATACGGGTCATTTTGAGATTTACCTAATTTTGAAAAGTCTGAGCGTGACCTCATTTTCACTACACCGCAAGCCGCGAACCTCAAAAGCGCAGACGAGGAATAGGGTGAGTTTGCGGGTTATTTTTCCTGCCTCAGCTAGTCGCTGAAATACACATCGTGCAGAATTACTCCACGAGTAGGAAATATTTTTTGGACGATGCCAACATTTTTATTGAATTCATCTTCGGCCTCTCTGAAAAGTTGTTGGCAATTAACAAAAGCCTTCTCGTCTTTGTATTCCCACATATTTGCAAGAATAAATGCTCCTTCTTTATTAAAAACTTGGCTGACGGTCTGGCATAAGGCTCCTGCAGATTTGAATTTAGGCGCCATTTTTTGAATTATTTTTTGCCACTCCTGTTCCGCTACCGTCATATCGCTTTTCGATAGATAGGTCGCTGTAATGTAACTCATTATTATGCTATCCATTCGTCTCTCCTTTTGGTGTATATGGTTGCGACCCACCGCTGCGATTGTCAGCTTGGTCTCTTGCCAGAAACGGTGCGACAAAAAGCAAGCGCAACGACTAAGTGAGTTTGAGGGGGATTCGTCAAGTTTGATTTTGTTTTAGGCCCCATCGATAATGCAAAGAGTTGTCTTCGCCTTGTTGTGACGAATAGCTTTTATTGGGGAATAATCATCAGGGCCAAGGAAAACTTCTATATTTTTTCTCGATGGAAACTCAACCATCACGGGTCGAGTTGGGTGCCATAATTCATTTTCTGATGCGGTGATATTTCCTCCACGAGCAAGATATTTGCCAACAAACCTCTCAAAACCCCGGTTTGCTTGGATTTTATACTCTTCGTATGCATCTATATCTTTAATTTCGGTGTCCACTATCAGATATGAATTAATGCGTAACCTCCTTTCAACTATCTACTCTGAAAAGTCTCTCTCCCTCGGTTATATTAATTCGGCTTTGAGTTCGAACTTCGTCAACCTCAGGTTTAATCTTGTCAAAAACTGACACTGCCGTCTTTTTATCTGGGTAATGAATAATGTACATTCCGGAGTTTTCACTGCTTTGAACAAACTCAGCTGAGATTGCACCTAAGCTTATAACCTTAGGTGACCATACATTTTCAAAATAAGTTACTGTCATATCAAACTGTAATTTAGATTGTGCGGTGATAGAGACTACCCTGATGTACATTGATTTCTCCTGATAAATATTTTTCAGATTGCCACAAAAAAAAGCTAGCGCAAAGGCTAGCTGTGGGCAGCCCCCGCTGTTATCGCAACGAGGCGCCTACAGCTATTTTTGGCGTTTTATGCGAAACCCGTTTGTCGAATACCTTGAACAGGTATTGTTACTATGCAATGCTGCTGTTCAGTCCATAACAGCCAAAAAGCGATAACCTATTCAGCGGTGTGAAGCGAAGGGAAAAAATGGTTAGGCTACTACTGATTGCCGCTGCAGCTTTTCTCGCCATTTACGTTTTATCTCGGCGGTTCAATGTCGGCCAAAAGGGCAATAGCGGTGAGGAAGACATGGTCGGTCCGCGGTCAGGTGGCTTTTTGATTGCAGTCATTGCAGCGATTGCAGTGTTATCTCTGATATTCATTTTGCCGCGATTGGGCATAAGTTTGAGTGGACTGCTTCAAAAAGCCTTAGCTTTCTTTCCCATTATTCGCGCGCTTTTACCTTTTTAAGCCACGCCTTGATTGTACTGCCTGCAAAACCACATCATTTATCGAGCCTCTGCAGGCAGCAGCTGAGGTTATTCGCCTACAGAATCAGGAGATCTAAATGTTGTCTCGCTGGACTTGTGTACTCGTCTTTTTCTCAATGTTTGCATCTGGCTGCTCTGGAACAATGACATATCCCGAATCTCCAAACTTCAACAACCAAACGGCCCGCTTCCAACATCCAAAAGGCGACCTTCAAAACAAGAGCTTTTTCGACCTTTTTAAGTTTTTTTCTGCCTACTTTACTCGAGAGAGTGATGAGAAAGAAAATGCCAGTTTCCCTGTCGTGTTAAGTTCAAAAAATGACCTCGCAACTTTTAAAGAAAACGTGATGTGGGTCGGTCACTCTACTTTGCTATTAAACCACTCCAACTTGACAATTATGACTGACCCTCAATTCTCCAGCAGGGCTTCCCCATTTTCATTTATGGGTCCAAAACGGGTTACTCCCCCACCAATCGAGATATCAGACCTGCCTCGGATTGATGTCGTTGTAATAAGTCACAATCACTACGATCACCTAGATGAGGCGAGTATTCGTGAGATTGCAAAAACACAGCCGGAAGTGGAGTTTTTGGTACCCCTTGGCCTCAAGTCACTGCTGGAGGATTGGGGGGCCAAAAACGTCTCTGAACTTGATTGGTGGCAACAAGTTCAGCGTAAAGGCGTAACTATTCAGCCGACACCCGTGCAACATTGGTCAAAGAGAGCATTCTTCGACAGAAATAAAACGCTTTGGTCAGGGTGGATGATTCGGTGGAGTGACTTTGCTTTTTATTTTGCTGGCGACGCAGGCTATTCGGCTGACTTTAAGGAGACAGTCAACAAACTTGGCAAACCTGACTTGGCTGCTATTCCAATTGGCGCCTATGAGCCACGCGAATTCATGAAGTCCGCACACATAAACCCAGAAGAAGCGGTAAAAGTTTTCAGTGACTTAGGTGCAAAATATGCAATTGGCATTCACTGGGGTACATTTAAACTCACTTTAGAGCCAATGAATGAGCCGCCTAATCGCCTCAAAAACGCTCTCGAGGCAGCTGGGGTAGATGGCGAAACTTTCAGGACGCTAAAACACGGTGAAAAATGGCCTGAGGCTTTACCAGATTAGGCCATCTTTGCTCTCAGCAAACCTAGAGGCTACACGTCATTTCGTCGCCAATGGATAAGCGCATATCCAACCGCCGTGTTGGCAACCCGTGCCACTTTCATCACCTGAAGCGGATTTTTAAGACTTCGGAAAAAGGAACGGCGTGAGAGTCTGTCCGTCGAGAAACAACTATTCTCGATCGCTACCAGAGCCTCGATATCGCTGATCTCAGCATCATTAATAATTATGTTCGTAAGATCAGGTCGACATAGCTGCGTGTTGACTCGAAAATTTTTCTTCAGCTTTTGCCAGTGTTTTGTCAATTGAATTCTTGAAGCGAGGTAATGTGACCCGCGAGCGCGATTAGTCAAAGACCTAGTTGTGATCATCGATAATATGGTTTGGATAAATCATTCTGTCAAAGCGACGATGAAACTTTTCCGGGCTCAGACGACTAAATTCTGGCGCTAAATATGGGTGGGATGAGTCACTGCCTAAGGGGGTGCTCCACCGACCCCGCATCTGCTCAACAATTTGGCACCTCGCGATTTCCTCAAATGGGAATGCAAAGAATGGGGCCGCATATTGCAAGCGCAATCCCGTCCTCATTATGACATTCGTGAGCTACGCCGCCTTTCGATAGAAAAAACTGCATGGCGGCATGGGAATTACAGGCCCAGCCTCTCGCGCGCTTCTGCCGCAGTTGCCACACTGCCACCTAGGTGGTGAATGATTTGACCTGCTTTTTCTACTAGCGCTGCATTTGATGGGGCAAGAACGCCTCTTTCAAGATAAAGGTTATCTTCGAGACCAACCCGGACATTGCCACCAAGAAGGGCGGCGGCGGCAACAATTGGAAACTGGAACCTTGAAATGCCAAAAGCTGACCATATAGCATCTTTTGGCAGCATACTTTTCATCAACAGGATTGTCTCAATCGTTGCCGGCGCACCATAGTCAACCCCCAGACAAAATTGGAAAAAGGGTGGCTCAGCAATCAGCCCTTCATCAATCATCTTTTTGGCGTTCAAGATGTGGCCGGTATCAAAGACTTCAATTTCCGGTTTTACATTAGCTTTCCGAATATAATCCGCCATAACGTTGAGGTGTTCCGGGCTATTAAGAAAAACATGATTCTTGCGATTCATCGTTGCTACATCAAGCGAGCAAATATCGGGTTTCAATTCCAGAACATGTTCCACGCGCTTTTCTGGTGAACACATTTGACTATTGGCCGATGCCTTACCCGGATCCGCAGATGACGGCGAAAAACGTGCTCCCGGTCCTGTTGTCAGGTTTAAAATGACATCAACATCTGAGTCACGTATTCGGGTAGCAACCTCGCGATACAGTTCAAGCTCCATACTCGGTTTTTTAGTTTCCGGATTCCGGACGTGACAATGGACAATTGCCGCACCGGCACGTGCTGCGTCAATGGCACTATTGGCAATTTCTGCAGGTGTTACCGGTACTGCTGGGTTTTTGTCAGGAGTGGGCGCAGACCCTGTTACAGCGCATGAAATTATAGTTGACGGCATTATTAGCTCCATAATGATTCAAGAGATACTTTGAGGCCATATTAGGGGTTTATCAAGTGCTGTTGGCTTTAGAATTTCAAGACTAGTGATGAGAGAGATAAATAACTCACCACTACCAATGCCACACCAATGTTGAGGCTGCTCATGTTCAATGTAAGCCTGAGATAATATCTTTTTGCAAAGCCCGCAGTCTGGTGATACCGAGAATTGATTTGCCTCCAGCGTCCTACTGTGATGGATCAGACCTGCAGCCAAAGAAAAGTACAACAAAATTCATAAAGAGTTTTATATCTTTACTATAAAACTCTATGGACGGCCCTGTTATATTACGCCGCTTGGCGACCATGAAGTAACCGCGTATCACGCAAACTGCCGCCGCCCATTATTTCGATGGGGGACACCGACAGGTCAGGCGTTACGGTCATACGAATGGCCTAAAATCCGACTTGCCGCGTCAGTCAGCAAGTGGCAGCTTCATTGAATTTTCAGGCCAATGCGGCGGCAAGACCTCATCTCGAATGCGCCATTTTTCCTTCCTTCACTGTGCAGGAATCATTTCAATCCAAATGGTCGCATATGGCGCGGCTGGCTCTCGTAGGCCGTATCCAACCGCCTCAAAACCACCCTACTCCACCCTGTCTTTTGATTTCATTAACTGCAGCATGATCAGCTTGAGCATCAATCGGCCAGCACCAATCATCGAAAGCTGATTCAGATCATTTTTTGGCGCCAACTCAACAAGGTTTAACCCCACAATCTGTCCCTTTTCTGCTAGTGCTTCAAACAGCTCGATGACATGCCACCAAAACAGCCCGCCCGGCGCGAGCGCAACCGTTCCCGGCATCACCGATGGATCAAGCCCATCAACATCCAAGGTGACAAAAAACTTGCCCGATGATGGCAGCGCAGCAATCACCGGTGCCATGCCATGTCGGTGTATGTCCTTTGCCAGATGAATCTGTGCGCCCCATTTGCGCGCCATGTCTATTTCCGACTTTTGCGCACTCCCAAACGAACGGATGCCAATCTGGTGAATGGCAGTGATATGGTCCTGCTCAGCAGCGCGGCGCATCGGGCTTGAATAGCCGTCATAAATGCCATAGCGTTCATCACGCCAATCCAAATGCGCATCAATCTGAATTAAGGTGATATCTGATAGGGCATCCAGCCCCCTTATCACCGGGTTGGTCACGCCATCATCACCGCCAATGCTGATTGGCATAATACCACGCTGAATGGCAAAGCGAACGGCATTTTCTGCGGCGGCGTAATGCCGCTGAATATCGCACCCGTCAAACGGAATATCGCCACCATCGACAATTGCAAATTCATCCAAACACATAGCGTGCTGGAAATCGGCATCGAGCGCTTGACCATCAATTAGAATTCGCGGGCTTGCCGCACGCAACGCAGCCGGGGCGGTCGACTGGTTATTGGGAAACAAATGCGCAAGATAGGGCTTGCCATGAGGCACACCAAAAATAACCGCCTCGGCGTGCAGGTCTTGCCAGTCGCTAATGACCGGAAGATGAGCAAAGCTGTTCTCAGCGGGCGGATTGGTTTTGGGAATTGTGATCGTCATGATAATGCTATGCTTTGTCCTAGAGGGCGGGTTGGTAGTGGCATGGCACAAGCTGTAATGACCACCGGCCGACGCGTTCAGATGTTAGCTAAACATAGTCTGATAGAAAAATCACATAGAATACCATTTTGAAAAAAGCAGCCTTTTCATTTTTACATTTCGGACTAGCATAAATCAAATTACCCGCCTTGTCTGCGCGGCGCACGATGTCTTGATAAAGGATAGGAACAATGACAGGCATTTCAGATGATCCCTATTGGTGGCAGGCAGCACCACCTCAGGATTTTATCATTGATGACTGGCCGACGCGCGCTGATGTGGTGATTATTGGCGGCGGCTATACCGCATTTGGCGCTGCCATTCCGCTGGCCCGTGCTGGGCTTGATGTGGTGATTCTAGAGCGCGACCAGATCGGGTCGGGAGCCTCAACGCGGAATGGCGGCATTACCAGCGGGAATTTGCGGCTGTCTTTCGATGATCTGACCAAAAGATTTGGCGCAGAAAAAGCCACAGCTTTTTACCAGGAAGCCAAAGCGGCGCGGGCTGATCTGGTGCAGTTTATCACCAGCGAAAAGATTGATTGCGACCTTCAGCAATGTGGGCGTCTGGTTGGTGCCTTACGTCCAGAATCGCTCGATAGCATGAAAAATGATGCTGAAAGGCTGACCAAATTGCTTGGTATTGACGCCGTTGTCTATGATCGCGCCAGCCTGCCTGATTACATTGATACATCGCGCTATTGCGGCGGTATGATGCGCGACGATATTGGCGGCATTCATCCGGCTAAATTACTGGCGGGCATGTGCCAGATCGCAACTGCAACTTCGGTCAAAATTGCAACCCAGACAAAAGTGGTTGCGGTGAGCCGGCAAAGCACATCATCACCCACCCCCGAATTTTGTGTCGAGACCAGCCGCGGGGTCATTCATGCCGGCCATGTTATCAGCGCAACAAATGCCTACACAGATGCGGGTCAGCCATGGTTACGCCGCCGTCTTATTCCAGTGATTTCCGAGATGATTGCTACCGAAGAGCTTGGAGAAAATATGGTGAAAAGCCTGATGCCGGGGTTGAACATGTATGGCGAAGCCCTGCAGCTTGGGCATTATTACCGTCCATCACCTGATGGAAAACGCATCCTCTTGGGCGGGCGCCGGATGAGCCCAAATCCGGTCAGAGCGCGTAACAGGCTGGTCGCAGGATTGGCCTCAATCTTTCCCCAGCTTGCCAATATCACCATCACAAATCACTGGTTTGGGTTTGTTGCCTTTCCGTTCGACCAGCTGCCAAAGCTAGCGGTTCATGATGGGGTTATTTACCCAGCTGGCTATTGCGGTTCGGGAACGGTTTGGGCGCGTTGGCTAGGTCAAAAAGCAGCGCATATGGTGCTTGCTGATCTGGATGGAAGCGCATTTGAGGGAAGCGCATTTCAGGGCGTTCCGTTTCGCACGATGCCGTTCTATTCTGGCGACCCATGGTTTTTGCCATTGGCCATGGGACTATATGCGATTCAGGATAAATTCAAAACAACGTCAAAATAACTGGGCCTTACAGTCAGACTATATTAGCCGACAGCGTGCCGAGCGGCGGCTGGCTTGCTACGGCGACACAGCGAAACGGTGCGGTGAAAACGGCGCCAGATTAACCCGCGTTTGCCGCGCCATAACCAGATCTGCCAAGACTTCGCCAACTGCTGGCCCAAGCTGGAACCCATGTGCCGAAAACCCAAAACCATGAAATATACCCGCTTCGCCACCATTACCGATAATCGGCAAATCATCCTTTGTATAGCCTTCGATTCCAGCCCATGCACGTAAGATAGCGACATCGCGCAAATGCGGAAAGACGCACCCTGCGGTCATCACAAAGCTGCTTAAACCGGCCGGAATGATTTGTGTCAAATTACGCGCTGCATCTGCAACACCGCGCTTGCCACCGCCAATCACCATCGACCCATTATCAAGCTGTTTAAATGACAATGTGCCACCCATGACCCCAACAACAGATTGCAAAAACATCGGCTGGCGATCGGTGATCACAAGCATTGGCGCATGCGCCTCGATTGGCAAAACATCACCGGTCATTCTGGCAATTCGACCACCCCAAGCACCAGCACAATTCACCACAATATCAGTTTCAATCACGCCGGCGTCAGTTGTCACCTGCCAATGTTCGCCAAATTTATCGATTGATGTCACAGTTACCGGCGTTCGAAATTTGGCACCAAGAGCCACCGCCTTATCATGAAAGGCGCGGGTAATTTTCCACGGCAGGGCCCAGCCATCACCCTCAACCAGAACACCGCCAAGAACCGATTTTGTAAGATGCGGGATGCGGCCAAGCAGCTGGTCACGATCAACCCATGTTTCATGCTGGAATCCGGCCTTATGTAACTGCTGTATGCGCCGAGACGCAAGATCAGCCCCTGCATTATCAAGTGCGACCTTGACATAAAATTGTCGATGAAACCCCTTGTCGATATCAAGCAATTGATCAATCTGGTTCCACCAGTCCATTGCCGCAACCGAGAGAGGAATTTCCGCAATATCGCGTCCAAGACGACGAACCCCGCCAGCATTAACCCCCGACGCATGGCGTCCGACATGATCTTTATCGACAACAATGACCGGCTGACCACGCTGGCTCAAAAAGAACGCTGTAGCGCAGCCTTGGATACCTGCGCCAATAATAACAACAGGCCGCGTGGCAGCCGGTCCCGCTATTCTGGCCATGGTCCCTCAAGGCTGGCAAGCTCGGCAAGGGTGATCGGCTTTACTGGCGGACGAAGCCGGTAATAGCCGGTTTCTGTCATCGATTGACCCGTATGGGACGCAATCATTTCCTGGACGACCAAGCCGCAACTACGCCCCTGACAGCGCCCCATCCCCGCGCGGCAAAAGGCTTTTAGCTGATTTGGACCGCTGGCACCGCTGTCAAGCGCCGCATCGACATCGGCTTTGCTAACAGCCTCGCACCGGCAGATGATCGTCTCGTCAGCCTGCGCCAGCCGGAAATGGGCCGGTGGTAAATAAAGCCGGTCAAGAAACGGACGGATACTCAGATAATGCAGATGCCGCAATTTATAATATAGCTGTGCCAGAAAACGCGGCTTGCCGCAGCGGGCGACAATCGCGCTTGCTGCTAATCGTCCGGCAATTGCGGCCGCCTTGGCACCACCAATACCACCACCATCGCCGGCAATATAAATCTGCTCGTCAGACGATTTTCCGGTGACATCAATTACCGGTCGCCAGCAATGCGCCTGATGATCCCATTGATGCGCAAGCCCGGTCGCCATTGTCAGATTAACATTCGGCACAACGCCCTGATGCAAAAATATGTGGTTGGAGCCGATCTCAATTTTGTCTCCGGTCAACAGGGTGCAAGACACGCCCTGAGCCTGCGACTGTCCGGTGATTTCAACCGCGCTTACATGGTTAATTACCTCGGTATTCCGGCGAATATCACCGATCCATTTCCACCCCATCGCCAGCATCCCGGGTTGAAATAATGCCAAAGGGGCAAATGGAATGGCCGATCGCCATTGTTTGGCACCGGTAATGTCAATAACAGCCCGAACCGATAGCCCCGCTTTGATGTATTGCCACGCGGTTAGATATAGAAGCGGGCCAGACCCGACAAATACCGCATCTTCAGCCCCAATTGCTGCCTGTTTTAAAAGAGTTTGCGCGCCGCCAACGCTCATCACACCGGGCAATGTCCAGCCCTTAACAGGCATTGGTCGTTCAATCGCGCCGGTGGCAATGATGATATAATCTGCGGTGATTAATTCGGCTTTACCCCGCGAGACAAGTGCAATTTCATGCGCATCGGTGATTTGCCAAACCGTGCAATTGGGCCGGCAAATGGCACCGCAACCAGCAAAGCTCCGGGCAAGATTGACGCCGTCATAATAGCTCTGACCAAGATAGGCAGGTGAGATTTTCTGATTAGCCTGCAGATTCCGGTAAACCTGACCGCCACAATCTTTCTGGTCATCAATGACGATCGTCTCGAGACCGGCCTTTGTAGTTGTCAGAGCTGCCGCCATACCGGCAGGACCAGCGCCAATGATGGCAATTTGAAAATGCTGATTTGCCATCTTTTATCCTGATGTCTTACCGGCGTTATCGGGCGCATTTTGACGCTGAATCATCATGCCATCACGAACGGTGATCTGGCATGCCTGCTGATTGGGCCTACCGTCAATTTCGACAAGACATTCAAAACAAACACCCATCATGCAATAAGGACCGCGCGGATCATTTTTTGCGGCGGTACGGAATTGAGCCTTGCCCGCACGCAATAATGCCGCGGCAAGATTATCACCATCAAAAGCGGTTATTGCTTTACCGTCAAAGTGAAGATGAACAATCTCGCCATTTTGCGGCATTGTCGATTTAAACATTGAACCGCCTCTGAGAAAAACCTTCAAGCTCCGGGCCCAAACTGCCCTCGGCAATATAGCCCGCAAGATCAAACGCATGTGCCGCCGATAATGTTACACCGCTATGACAAGATATGGCAAAGGCACCCGGCATCGTTTCAGATTGATCATAAATCGGATAGCCATCTTTTGACATCACCCGAAGCGCAGCCCAGCTTCGCACCACCCCAACATCAGCCAAGGCAGGCAGGGTCGCCAATGCACGATCGGCAATCCCGCTAACAATATCGGGGCGAACACTGGTTTCAAATCCGGCATCCTCATGGCTGTCACCAATCATCAATCCACCTTCGTCAGTTTGCCGCAAAAGCAAACTAGGCAATGCTATTTGCTGATCAAGCTTTTCAGTCACGACAATCTGCCCCTTTTGCGGCTTTATCGATTGCTGCAGACCAACCATCGGGGCAAGTTCGGCATTGGCAAGCCCCGCCGCCAGAACAATTCTTTGACATTCAAAATCACCTTTTTCAGTGCCAACGCAGATGCTATTTCCTGTTTTATCAATTGTGCGAACCGCAGCATTTGCAAGACAAACACCGCCATTTCTGGTTAGACCGGTTTGCAACGCCCGCATCAGATAGAGCGGGTTCACATGTCCATCATGCGGGCAATAGGCCGCCCCTACAACCTTGGGGCCGATGCCGGGCATAATCTCTTTCAGAGCAGCACGATCAAGCATCTCAAACTGAAACCGGCCATTTTGATGGGCCCTAAGATCATCCAGCTTTTCAAATCTATGCTGCATTTCGGCCTCGCTAAGGCATATGCTAAGACCACCCTCTTGATGCAGACCCAAGGCCGGGCCGCCGGTTTCCCGCAACTCCCCGGCCAGCTTTGGCCATAATTCGGATGATCGCATTGTCCAATCAGCATAGGCCGGAAAATAGGCACCCTTACCCTGCACCCAGACCAGCCCAAAATTACCGCGTGCCGCCCGCAAAGCAGTATCTTCAGCGTCAAGCAACATCACTGACAAGCCACGACGCGACAACCCATAGCCGATGGCAAGGCCGATCAGACCACCGCCAGCGATAATTGCATCAAAATTGGATTTGGTAATATCGGTCATTGGAACCGCATGATGCTGTATGGTAACAGCGTTTTGTGATCTATATTTTTGGTGATGCAATCAGCGATTATCTCAGCGGTAGCTGGCGCCATGCCCAACCCATAATGCGAATGCCCAAAAGCGGCGATGATATTATTAACACCCGGAATCGTGCCAAGACAGGGAAGGCTGTCAGGAAAGCTTGGGCGCGATCCCATCCACTCATCCGGATCAGCACAGTTTAATTGCGGAAAAAGCTTTTTGGCCTGGTCGGCAAAACGCCGCGCACGCGCATAATTTGGCGCGGCTTCAAGACCAGCAAATTCAGCCGTACCGGCAACCCTGACACCAGCTTGCATCAAGCTGGCGACATATTTCTGGTCGGCATCCATAACCGAATGATTGATGGTGATACCCGGATTGCGCAATACCAGATGATAGCCACGCTCGGCTTCCAGCGGCAGCTTGATACCAAAGCGTGCCAGCAACTTACATGACCATACGCCGGCGGCCAGCACGATTTTTTTAGCCCAAAACACGCCCTGATCAGTGACCAGCTGGCAACCGCTACCCTGATCGGGATGGATTTCGTGAACCTTTGTTTGAATGTGATTGGCGCCCTTTGCCAATGCCTTTTCCGCCAAGGCAATTCCAATCCCCGCAGGGTCACTCGCACGCCCCTGCTGTTTAATCAGAATTGCAGCCTCAAAATCATCAGCAATATGCGGTTCGATTTCCTTTAGGGCCTGCTTGTCAATCAGTTCGATTGGCACCTGACGCGCCTGGCGCAATTGCCAACCGAGATGTTCAAGCGACGCCGCATTTGAATTTCGATAGACATGAACATACATGGAATCCCGAACCAGCTGTTCTTGTCCGGTTCCGGCAAGCCGTTTTTTATAGGCTGCCACACTGCCACTGCTCAAGCGGAATAGACCATCAGCAACCGGATCAAGCCGTTCCGAGCGCCCTGCCGCCAGAAACCGCAAAACCCATGGCATTAATTTTGGTAAATAGCGAAGGCGAACCGACACCGGCCCTTCCGGGTCGATCAGCCAGCGCGGAACTTGTTTCCACAAGCCCGGCATTGATTGCGGAACACAGGTCCATGGCGAGATGACGCCGGCGTTACCGTAGCTGGTCTTACTACATACCGGCGCAGGGTCAAAAATCGTAACCTTCATGCCGCGTTCAACAAGTTCAAGCGCCGTACAGACGCCAATAATGCCTGCCCCAATAACAGCAACATCAATCCTCATTTCCGGCAGTGTCATCGGTCCGGTTCCCCTTCATACCGATCACCGCGCGATGATGGCGCCGATATCACCAGAAAGCGGATTTCTTCATCCGTCTGATTACTAATTGCATGGCGGGTTTTGGGCGGGATATGCAAGGCCATACCCGGGCCAATCTCAACATGCTGGCCATCCGCAAACTGCATCACCGCGCGCCCCGCCAGCATATAGAAACATTGCTCCGCTTGATTGTGATAATGATGTTTTTCGCTGCAGCCAGGTGCCAGCGTTTCCTCAATCACAAGCAAGCCCTTGGTCTCGACAAGTGACCAGCCAATACCGCCATCACCCCATTTACAGGCGGTTTGCATATCACATGATGCCGGATGCATCAAACCACTCCTGATTTTGGCTCCTGGCTAAAATAACGCGCATATATTTGCCACACCAGTACCGGCGACGCAAAAGCCAGTGAATAAAATGCTGCTGTGGCGCTTGGCGAAACTAAAAGCAAACCAGCAATTGCAAAAACGACCCGGCTTGGTCCATTCATTGACACCAGGAAATACCCTGCAACCGATGCAGAAATCAAGAATACGCCTAAAGCACAGCTTATTGTTGTCTGGAAAAATTCGGCGTAGGTAAAATAATCATCAAGAACAATTAACATTGCCGGTGAATAGACAAACACCATGGGGACCAGCAGTTTACCAATACCAAGCGAAAAGGCCGACAACCCAGTTTTGAAAGGGTTTGAACCAGCGATACCAGCCGCAGCATAAGCGGAAGCACAAACCGGCGGTGTTATCTCAGAAATCACGCCGTAATATAAGACAAAAAGATGCGATGCTAGTGGAGGAACACCGAGTCCTGATAGGGCTGGCTGGGCAACAGTTGCCAACATCACGTATAGCGCTGTTGTCGGCAAACCCGCGCCCATTAGGATGCAAGTGATTGCAATTAGAATGAGAGAAATAAACAGCGTAATGTCGTCTAAGGAAAAATCAATTAATGGCACATAGCTAAACCAGCCTTGGATCGTTTCACCCATGCCAAGCGCGCTGTTGGTTACCATGAAGCCCAAGCGAAAACCAAGGCCCGTGGCATTAACGACACCAACGACAATCCCAATTGCCGCACATACCGCTCCAACAGAAAGAGCATACTTCACCCCTTGCGACGCACCGGCCATCAAATCACCTAAACCGATACGGTGGTTTGGATTTATAAAGCCAACCACTAGTATGGACGTGATACCCCAAAACGCCGCCATGTGCGGTGAATAGCCAGAAAACAAGACATAAATCAGTACAATAAGAGGAATAGCTGTCATCCAACCTTGCTTGAGCACCGCCAAAAATTGAGGTATCTGTTCAGAGCTAAGGCCTCTAAGGCCTAATTTTTTAGCCTTAAAATGGACAATAGACATAACCCCAATGTAATGCATTGCTGCAGGTACAGCTGCTGCGATAACCACCGTAGTATATGAAACTTCAAGAAACTCAGCCAAAACAAAAGCTGCGGCTCCCATGATAGGCGGGGTAATTTGTCCACCAGCACTGGCCGCAGCTTCAACGCCACCGGCAAAATGTCCGGGATAACCGCTTTTTTTCATATTTGGAATGGTGAGAGAACCAGTCGAAACCGTATTAGCAATTGACGATCCCGAGATGGTGCCAAATAAAGCCGACGACACGACTGAAACCTTTGCCAGGCCGCCGGTGTATCTGCCTGCAGCAACGGTGGCCAAATCAACGAAGAATTGCCCAAGGCCAATGCGCTGAGCCAAAACGCCAAACAATACAAAGTGGAACACCACCGTGGATACAATCCAGAGAGTAACTCCGTAAATCCCAAGATCTGGAAAATACATGTTATTAACAAAAAGTGACCAGCTCAGACCTGGATGCTTCATGATTTGAATAGGAATTGATTGCCCAAAAATCGCGTACGCTGTGAACAAAAGAATGATGATCGGTACAATTATACCAATCGTTCGTCGTACCGCTTCAAGCAGGACAAAAATCAAAACTGTTCCAAAAAATACGTCAATCGGCAGGGGAACCCCCATGCGCAGTACTTGTTCAGGAACAACTAAAATGAACCCCAAGAAGTGAAATTCAAACCCATACCAGCTAAAGCCAACATAGAGTGACGCCGTCACACCCGCAATCATCAGCAGCCAGTCATAGATTGGCACACCGGAGAAACTCCACCACGGTTGTTCATTTACCGACCGTTGCCGCAGACGCCTCGAAGCAGGAAAAGAAATAAAGATTAGAATAAGTACGCCTGACATATGGGCGCCCATATGCCAATAATCCACTGGCACGCCAATGCCTGATGTTACGTAATGATAGAGCGCAAAAATAATACTGAAGGAGAAAACAAACTTAGCAAGCCATGCACCAATCGGCCTTGTGGCAAGCGAGTCGTCATATTTGCTCTCAAGAGATAATGCCCGCTCGAGGCTAAATTTTTCCATGATGCTGCGCCCCTGTTCGAGAGGTAATACTCCAAATTTGGATTTGTTGGGACGGCCACTGACCGCCCCAACAAAAATTATCGAATTACATCAAGCCTGCTTCTTTGTAGAAACGCTCGGCGCCAGGATGCAACGGGATCAAAACGCCTTTAAGCGCTGTTGAAGGTTGGATGGCTTTGCCTTTTGGATGACCTTTATCTAGCAACTTGCGGGTATTTTTATTCCACAGTGCCTTTGTGATTTCATAGATCAGGTCGGCTGGTTGATCGATTGACGTGATGAGCTGGCCATTCACTGCGACAGTGTTAACGTTATAGCCAATGTTTTCGTAAACACCCGCTTCAATGACGTCCTGCACATAGTAAGGAATGATCTCATTGATCGTCTTTTGCTCATCAGCTGAGAAGCTGTAAAGATCAAAGCCCTTAGTTGAGCCCAGCTGGATCAGGGATGAAAGCGGTGTACCAGCGGCATAGAAGAACGCGTCAATTTGTCCATCAGCGAGACGCTGTGCGCTTTGTCCGACGTTTAACTCATATTCTTCAGCCTTGATGTCATAATGCTTAAGGATCATGCGAACAGACACCTGAGTCCCGGAACCTGCTGCCGCCACGCCAACCTTCATACCATTAAGGTCTTTTAGGCTGTTTAGCTTAGTTCCCTTTTTCAACACCAAATGCATACTCTCCGGGTAGAGATTTGCAATCACACGGATCTTATCTTTTTTGTTATTCACAAACTTGCCTTCGCCGTTATAGCTTTGCACAACAGTTTGTGCCCCTGCTAGACCGGCATCAAGCGAACCTGCTTGAATGGCATTAGCGTTAAAAACGGATGCAGTTGTTGAAACAGCAATCGCAACCAGACCAGGCACACCACAGCTGCCGCCTTTGTCACATGGGCGCGAGCCTGGCGGATTTGAGATTGCGTTGGCGATCAAACCACCGATCGGATAATAGGTGCCACCAGTGCCACCGGTGCCAATCCGGAAAAATTTCATGTCCTGCGCCTGAGCCACACTGCCCATTGCAAGCAATGAAACTAAAGCTGTAGCAAATAGCTTGCTTAAATATTTCATGCGTTCCTCCACATTATTTGCGTCTATTAATATAGCATTTGCAGCTGATTGCCCGTAAGGCGTGGTTTCAGCTAAACGCCTAGCCCAACAAATGAAGGATGCACCCCCAATCTGCGCGCGATGCACGACGACCGGGTAATCCCCCAATTGCCTATTCGGCATCACCAAAAATGACGCCAATTAACAAAAACTTTAATGTCAGAAAATCTATTAGCACAAATTATAAATTATTCTAATTCCATAAATTTTTCTTATCGGCTATCATATGAATTCTGGCAAATAGAAAAATCGGCACCGCATGATCAGCATATGGCAAATGACAGTAATTCGGGAAATAATGACTGCTGGCTCAATTTCTGCAGCGGCGCGCCAATTGGGGCGTACCCAGCCTGCACTGAGCGCGACCGTCAAAGAAATTGAGCGAAACATGAATTGCCAATTGTTTGAGCGTGAAAAAGGTCGTCTAATACCCGTGCCTGAGACCTTTTTCCTACTCGACAGAGCCACAGCGATTTTAGAACAGGTTGACGACCTTAAACGGCTGTTAAAATCGGGTAGTGAAGCAATCCCAAGAAAAATAAATATAAGTTCTATGCCAGTCTTTGGTGATCATTTTTTGCCGGGGATTATTGCTGAATTCTCCAAAGATTATCCACAGGCCGGTTTTCAGGTTGCCGTTCAAGGCTCTCCCGAAGTGATTGCCAGCATGGAGGCACAACGATTTGATGTTGGCCTTGCCGAGCGCGGCGAAGATAGTGATTTAATTCACTGTCGGCATTTTGACGTTGATTGCGTTTGTGCTTTACCGAATGGCGATCCGCTGTTGGCCAAATCAGTGATTGAGCCTGCCGACCTCGCGGGCCGACCATGCGCCAGCTTTCTTCCCGAACATCATATTGCCAAGGCGCTAAAAGCGGCTTTTGACAATGCCGGCGCAGCTTTCGATCCAAAATTTCAGATGCAGAATGGTGCTGCCCAATTTGAAATCATCGGATCAGGCGCAGGCTTTGGCGTCTTCAGCCCCTTGAATGCCTGGATACATAGACGCCTTTGGTCAAATAACAACAACATTGCCTTTCGACGATTTAAACCGCAGATAACTTATCGATTTTCCATCATCACTCCAAAACGTCGGCCGCTATCACGATCGGCAATGGCCTTTGCAGCGACACTTGAGGCTGCAGTCATCAAAATGCTGGCAGAAGCGCAAAGCCACGTTGATGATGGCACGCCGGTCACGTCATAATGATAGCAGTCATAATAATATCGGCGCTTGCCAAATCTGCGATATAGGCACGCGCCACCACCGATTAGAATTTAGTTTATCAGCAATAGTGTCATGCCCAGAACAAGGCTTATCAGGCGGCGAAACGGCTTGGCAACACTGATTACCGCATAGGATGTGAAACCAAGAGCGAGCGCAATTTTGCAAAATGCAAACAGTGACAATAGGGGCGTCGTATCAATTGTCAGCAGCTCGGGATGCACCACCATGCCAAGCGGGATCAGATAAAGTCCGATGCCAAGCGACATTGCCGTCAGCCCGACCCGCAGCCAGTTTTCACCAACCATGCCAGCAGCGATGAACACCCCGCCACAAACAGGCGGCGTGATTGTCGATAAAAGCGCATACCAGAAAATAAACAAATGCACCGTCAACGGCGCCATTCCAAGGTCAATCAATGCCGGCCCGGCAACCGAAACACAAATCACATAGGCCGCGGTTGTTGGCACCTCCATGCCCAGCAACAGACAGGCAAGCGCGGTTAATAATAATGCAGGCCAGACCATCCCGCCCGAAAAAGACAAAATAAGTGATGTTACCTTAATCCCGAGACCTGTTATTCCAAGCACGCCTATGATAATCGATGCGCAAAGAATTATAGACGCGATCATGGCAATCTGGCCGCCCGCTATGACAGCCGCGTCACATATGCGCCCCACGCCCGCACGAAAGCTTATGACCAGTGATCCGTTAGTGAATAACAAAAATGTTGCCGCCAAAATCGCCACTGCGGCGGCATATTGCGGTGTAAAACCGGCATACATAAAAACCAAAAGAACGGTAAAAGGTATCAGGAAGAAGCTAGCCGTTATCAACACTTTTCGCAAGGCCGGGCGCGCCTTGCGGTCAAGCGGACGCAGTCCGAAACGCATTGCATAAATATCCACCCCAATCCAAACGGCAAAGAAATATAATAGCGCCGGCAATGCAGCCGCAACAATGATCTCGGCATAAGGGATGCCGGTTAATTCGACCATGACGAATGCGCCTGCACCCATCAATGGCGGCATAATCTGACCGCCTGATGACGCCACCGCCTCTACCGCCGCCGCGATCCGCTTTGGATATCCAAGTGAGGTCATCGTTGGCAATGTCACAATGCCAGTAGAGGCCACATTTGCCGATGCTGACCCTGATATTGAGCCAAATAACGCTGACGATAGAACTGATACTTTTGCCGCTCCCCCGCGCAGCCGCCCTGCCGCCGATGTCGCAACATTCATAAAGCCGGCACCAGCCTCACCGGCATTCAACATCGCCCCGAAAATAACAAAGATTGCAACGATTGAGACGGAAACACCGGTTAATGTGCCCCAGATACCCCCCTCGGCAATCGTCATTGTGCCCAGAAAGCTGGCAAGCGGGGTTCCCGGATGGCCAAATTCGCCCGGGATATAGTTACCAAAAAGCCCATAGATAAGCGCTATAAAAGCCAGCAGAGGAAGCGGCCAGCCAATGGACCTGCGCGCCATCTCCAACACCGTCACCAACAGGATAACTGCAACCAACGTCTGAAACTGATTGGCAAGATAGCCATATTGATCGAGCAGCAAATTGTGATTTACGACAATCCAGAGGCAAGCCGCCATTCCGATGATGGCAAAGCCCCAGTCACAAACGCGCCGCAATCCAACCGATGATTTGAACAGAAAAACCCACGGGATAACCAGCGCCATGTGAAGCGGCCTTGATACAAGATTGGGCACAAGGCCGGAAAAAATGAGCCACAGATGAAACACAACAGATAAAGCCCCAAGCCCAATCCAAATAGATCTTGTTGATTTCAACTGTGCCATCATTGACAGATTTCCGGCTTAATATCCGACAAAAAGGGGCAACCGTTATCACCAACGCTTGCCCCTATCATCATGGTTTCACTGAACCAAAAATGATCAGTGATGTGATGCCAGCTTGGCGCCGACCTCTTTATAGTATTTTACTGCCCCCGGATGAATCTCGGTCACAATATTATCAAGCATATCAAGCGATACACCATTCCACCATTTTGCCGCAGAACCCATGGACGCTTTCGCTTCCCAAAAGGTTTTGGTCAAGGCATAGGCTGTAGCGTCATCCATATCTGTTGTGGCAAAGGCGACAACGGGCAATGATGTTGTGGTAATCGCCGACGACTGACCAGCATAGGTACCAGCAGGTATCTCGAGACGCGTGCGCTTTGACAGTTTGATTTGCTCATCAGATAGAGACAGCACCCTCGCACCGGCAGATGCCGCCGCCTCGATCACATTTGGTGCCGGGTAGGATCCGGCAGTCACAAACCCGTCAATCTGGCCATTCTTCAGCGCAGGAACCGCATTTGATAATTCAACCTCTGCCAGCTTCACCTTGCCTTCAAGGCCAAATAGCTTGAGATATTTTGCCCCTTCTCTCGCACCAAATGACCCCTTGCCAAGTAAAATTGTCTTGCCTTCCATACCAGTGAAATCGCTTACACCTGACGCTTCGGACATCACGAAATGCATGGTCAAAGACGGGATTGGGAACAAAGCCCTGATTTCATCAAAGCGCGGATTTGCCTTATCCTTGAACATCGCCTTGCCACCACGAGCCAGATTGATCAGCGTCGGCGGCGTGGTGAATACATAATTGCCTTTACGGCCGATCACTTCCATCACATTTTGAACCGAACCCTGACTCTCCTCAACAGTAACCGTTATGTCGCCCTTCGATCCTTCCTTCACGCCCTCGGCAATCTGTACCGCCATTTGATAATAAGATGATGTCGATTTTGCCGATTTATAGGTAACGCGTGTTTCACCTATCGCTTGTGATGTTGGCACGATCATCGCCGCCGCCAGCAATAGCTTTGCCATCGAATTAAATTTCATCATTTCTGCCTCCCAAGATATTTCCAAAACTCTAGCAGATTTGACAAGTGGTTCAATCCCATTATCAACCTGGGATTTATAACGCAGCAGCGTTGGCATCTTTCCTGATGTCGGCAAGCCAGCGGATTGACGACATAAGTCACTATGCCGTTTTCGACGAAACCAACAGCCCCGTTGCAACGTTACTGGCTGAAAATAAGCTTCACTTTTTCGTTATGCTGGTTTTATGCTTTAGAATTAGAGATGCCGCAAATGCGGGCATATGTGGGGAAGGAAATGGCCATGAGCCGAAAACAGGCATTATCCAAAATTGACAAATATTATCAAACCGGCGGTTTCGAGGCCGACCTCGCACGTAGGATAGCCTATAAAACCGAGAGCAACCTTGCTGGATGCGAGGCCGCTTTACAGGCCTATCTTGATGATGATCTCGTACCATACTTATCCGACCTTGGATTTGATTGTGAAATCTATCCAAATCCGCGCCCAGATGCCGGCCCATTTCTGGTGGCGCGGCGCACCGAAGACAGCGATCTGCCAACAGTGATGACCTATGGTCATGGCGATGTGGTTGCCGGATATGACAGCCAATGGGACAATGAAATGTCACCATGGCAAATCACCAAGGATGGGCAGCGCTGGTATGGCCGTGGAACCGCCGACAATAAGGGCCAGCACACCATCAATATGGCCGCATTGAAAACCGTTCTGGAAACGCGCGGCAAGCTTGGTTTCAATGTCGTCATCCTCATTGAAATGGGCGAGGAACGTGGTTCACCCGGGCTAAAGGATTTCTGTGTAGCACATAAGGATTTATTCAAGGCCGATGTGTTTATTGCCTCTGATGGGCCGCGCATCCACCCGCATAAGCCGACCATTTTTATGGGATCACGCGGAGTCTTTAATTTTACCATGCGGCTGGACTCGCACGCTGGCGGCCACCATTCCGGAAATTGGGGCGGCTTGCTGACTAACCCGGGCGTTGTGATGGCACATGCACTTGCCAGCATGATTGATCGAAATGGAAAAATTCTTGTCGAGGGGTGGCGCAACACCCATATCCCAAATTCGGTTCGCACGGCAATCGCCAAGCTAGAGGTTGGCGGCGGCGAAAATGCACCCGAGCTCAACCCAAATTGGGGCGAGCCTAACATGTCGCTCGCCGAACGGGTTTTTGCCAGCAACACATTTGAAGTGCGTGCGTTTGAAACTGGCAATCCGCGATCGCCGGCCAATGCCATCCCGCCAAGTGCCGTGGTGTTTGGGCATCTGCGCTATGTTGTTGGCACCGACGTTAGCCAGTTAATGCCGCTTCTGCGCGTGCATCTCGACAAGCACGGGTTTAGCGATATCACCATTACCAGCGAGCGCGATCTAATGTATGCCACACGGCTTGATCCAGATCATCCATGGGCTAAATGGGCGCTGAAATCGCTTACTGAAACGGCTGGTGAGGATGTTGCTGTAATCCCAAACCTTGGCGGATCATTGCCCAATGAAGTGTTTGCAGACTTGCTTGGCTTGCCGACCATCTGGGTGCCGCATTCTTATGCCGGCTGCTCGCAGCACGCGCCAAATGAGCATATTCTGGAATCAATAACCCAATCCGCGCTTCGTCTGATGACTGGGTTATGGTGGGATCTTGGTGCCGAAAATACCCCAAGGGACAATGACGACTTAAATCTCCCTGCCTTGTCCTAATCTTTATGAAAGAGGAAATAAGATGTCAGACCTATGTGACATGACCGCTGTAGAATTACGCCGCATGATTGGAAGAAAAGACATTTCGCCGGTTGAGCTGCTGGATAGTTGCATTGCCCGGATCGAAGCGACAGATGGTGCGCTTAACGCCGTTGTTACCCGTTCATTTGATCGCGCCCGTGACGAGGCAATTAACGCTGAAAAAGCCGTTCTTGAAGGGCAGGAACTGGGTTTGCTACACGGGCTTCCGGTTGGCATCAAGGATCTCGAGGCGACCAGTGGCATCCGCACCACTTTAGGCTCGGCACTTTATGCCGATCACATCCCAACCAAGGATCAGGGGTCGGTTGCGAATATCCGCGCCGAGGGCGGCATCATTATCGGCAAGACTAACACTCCGGAATTTGGCGCAGGTGCAAATACGCGTAACCTTGTATTTGGTGCTACCGGCAACCCGTTTAATCCGGAAAAAACCTGTGGTGGTTCGTCTGGTGGATCAGCCGTCGCGCTCGCCACCGGTATGATGCCCCTTGCCAGCGGATCTGATTATGGCGGCAGTCTTCGCACACCCGCTGGTTTCTGCGGTGTTGTTGGCATCAGGCCATCGCCGGGGGTTGTTGCAGCAGAAGGGCGGCCGGTTGGCCTGCTTCCTTTTTCCGTTCTTGGGCCGATGGGGCGTACAGTTGACGATGCCTATCTGTTGCTGCAGGCGCAAATTGGCGTTGATCCGCATGATCCATTTTCAACGTCACCTGATATCGATTTATTTGCGCCACTGGAAGGTGCCGATCTTGGCAGCATCAGAGCAATGATTACGGCTGATCTTGGCGCCGCGCCAATGTCAAAAAGCTATCGGTCACTTTTCGCCGAACGGGTTAGTGTTTTCAGCCGTCACTTTGCGACTAGGGTGGAGGGCAACCCCGACTTTACCGATGGCGATAACTCATTTGAAGTTTTGCGCGGGGTAAATTTTGTTGCCGCGCATGGCGAGCGTGTCCGTCAACACCGCGACAAGCTAAGCCCAAATGTTGTTGATAATGTTGATCGCGGCCTTGCCTATAATCTGGAAGATGTGGCGATTGCGCATCTGCAGCAAAGCAAGATTGCCCGCAACTGGCTTGATCTCTTTGACCATGTAGATGTGGTAATTTGTCCGGCGGCATCAACCTCACCATTCCGGCATAATCAATGGTCGGTTACAGAAATCGATGATGTGCAAATGGAAACCTATATGCGCTGGCTGGCGATCACCTATTTGCCAACAATGGCACTTGCGAGCGCGGTTGTTCTGCCATGTGGGCTAGATGATCATCAAATGCCGTTTGGTATCCAGATTCTTGGCGCGCCCGGGCGTGACCGGCTGGTTATCGAGGTCGCAAAAGCGCTGGAGGATGTGCTTGCCAAGAATGAGCAAACCCGGCGCCCACTTCCCGATATAGCCAATCTGTCCACTCTAGCGAAAGTGGCAGGCTGACACCTAGTGGGATTCATCCCCATAAAGATGGCATTCGACAAACGCCTGGCCTAACCTTGTCCCATTTGGCGCTTGCGTTGAACATTGGGGCATTGCCCTCGCGCAGCGCGGGTGGAAAGCGCATCCATTTGGTGGGTCTATAGGATTTGGATAACTGGCTCCCAGCTGGGTGTTTGGAATGCCAAGACTTGGTTCTGGAGTCAAAACTGACTCGAGCAGGGCAACCGTGTACGGATGCTGGGGCCTCGCGAATAGCTCAGTTGTTTTAGCCTCCTCAACAAGCCGGCCCAGATACATTACGGCAACACGCGTTGCAATATGCTCAACAACTGCCAAATTGTGGCTGATGATTATGTAGGTCAAATTCAGTTCTTTGCGAAGGTCACTTAGCAAATTCAAAATTTGCGATTGAACGGAGACATCAAGAGCTGATGTCGGCTCATCACAGACGATGACCTGTGGCCTGTTTACCAGCGCCCTTGCGATCGCTACACGTTGACGCTGCCCACCGGACAGTTGATTTGGGTAAGACCCGAATAACCGTGATGGCAGACCAACTAAATCCATCGTTGTTTCAACCTGACGGCGAATTGCATGGGAGTCTTCAACCCCCTGAACATGCATTGGCAAGCCAATGATTGACCCTATTGATTTACGGGGATTTAACGATGAGTAGGGGTCTTGAAAGATGGGCTGCACCAGTCGCGCCAGCTCCAAACGAGGAACCTCATTAATAGGTTTGCCACAAAGCGTTATCGAGCCCGCCGTTTGTGGAAGTAGCCCTAGCAAAATTTTAGCCAATGTGGTTTTTCCGCAGCCAGACTCACCGACTAAAGCTAGCACTTCACCACGTTTTACCGTCAGGTTGACACCATTCACAGCCCGTAATGTCTTTTTTCCTCGAAACATCCCCCGCGAAATCGAAAAATTACGAGTTACATTACTTGCGTTAATCATAACGTCGGACATTATGCCACCTTAGCCATTGTTTTCGGATCAATGATGCAACGATATGCTTGCGTATTTTCTTCTTCCGCGCGCAGATTGACATTTAAACTTCGGCAGGTGTCTGTTGCATGACTGCAGCGATCTGCAAATCGACAACCAGTAAATTCACCAATTAGAGACGGTACCATACCCGGGATGGACCCCAGTGGTTCGCCAGGCTTTGTTTTGCCGGGCACTGGAATACAGCGCATAAGGCCACGAGTGTAGGGATGCATGGGGTTTTCAAAAATTTGCTGAACCGTACCCTCCTCGACTATCTGGCCTGCATACATCACCGCAACACGCGTTGCAATGCGGGCCACAACACCGAGATCGTGCGTGATCAAAATCAGACCCATCTCATATTCGGACTGGAGTTCCTTTAAGAGCAAAAGTATTTGCGCTTGGATCGTCACATCAAGTGCCGTTGTCGGCTCATCTGCAATGATTAATTCAGGCTCACATAAGAGGGTCATCGCAATCATAACACGCTGTCGCAAACCACCTGAGAGCTGATGAGGGTATTGTTTCAAACGTTGGTCAGCTGCAGTAATACCGACTTTTTCGAGCATGATTAGAGCGGTTTTCTTTGCATTCTCGCCGCTAATATTACGGTGCCGCTGCAGGGTTTCAACCATTTGGTTACCAATAGTGAAAGCGGGATTCAAACTGGTCATGGGCTCTTGAAAAATCATCCCCATCTTGTTACCCCGAATGTCCGACATTTGTTTTTCGGAATAATCAAGAATACTCGTGCCAGCCAGATCAAGCTGGTGCAACTTGCGGATCGCTTTTTTGGGCAACAAATCCATTATCGCCAACGAGGTCAGTGATTTGCCACAACCAGACTCACCAACGATGCAAAGCGTCTCACCCTTATCCACATGAATATTGAGGTCGTCTACTGCATGAAGCACACCCTCAGCAAGGGGAATGTCCACCGATAGATTTTTGACCTCAAGCACTCGATCAGGCATCCCTACCCCCTAGTTCCTATTTTCCGGTGCAGTTATATCCCGAACACCATCACCCATCAGATTGATAGCTAGAACCAGCATAAACAACGCCACTCCCGGAATAGTAATCAACCATGGCTCAAATAACATCATATCCTTTCCCTCGGATACCATAAGCCCCCAGGATGGCAATGGGGGTTGAACGCCAAGGCCAAGGAAAGACAATGCCGCTTCAAGAATAATCGCGTGAGCAATTTCAATGGTTGTGATCACGATAAGATTGTTAACCACATTCGGCATTACCTCTGCTATCAAAACCCGAGAGGTTGAACAACCAACTGCCCTTGCTGCAGCAACATAATCCATCGACCGAATTTGGAGAGTGGACGAGCGCATTACCACGGCAAAGCGGTCCCATAATAACAAACCCAAAACCGTAACCACCACCTGCAGCGACCCACCAACAATCGCGACCACTGCAAGTGCTACAAGAACGACCGGCATCGACAGCCTGACTGTTATCAGAAACGTAACCACCATATCAACGCGGCCACCAAAATAGCCCGCCATAACCCCCATAAAAGTTCCAATGATGCCAGAAATAACTGCAGCCCCGATGCCAATGAGCAGGGAAATTCGAGCCCCATATATCAATCTTGATAGGTAATCACGCCCAAGATGATCAGTGCCAAGAATATGCTCCCAGCTACCACGGCTGTCCCAAACAGGCGGCACAAGACGCCGCATCAAATCTTGATGATACGGATCGTGCGGCGCCATAAGCGGGGCAAGCAAAGCGATGGCAATGACGGTAATAACAATCACCGAGCCAATAATCATGCCCTGATGGCCTTTGACCTTTTTTATTAGCGAAGACAATTTGCCTGACCTATTTATGTTTGCACCAGTTGATAATGACATCAGCTAATTCTGATCCGTGGATCGAGCCAAGCATTAAGCAAATCGGCAAAAAATGTGAGCACAATGTAAAACAATGAAAAGACGAGAATAAGCCCCTGCACTGTCGGCAGATCATTTCTGGTAATTGACTCCCAAGCTAAAAAGCCAGCCCCATGCAAAGCAAAAATTGTTTCGACAACAATGGACCCCCCTAGCATGAACCCAAACTGCACCGCGGCAAGGCTAACAACAGGTATAATTGCATTACGAAGAGCGTGTTTAAATAGCACCACTACCGGCCGTAATCCCTTTGCTCGCGCAGTTCTAATGTAATCTGTGCTGAGTACCTCAAGCATGCCGGTTCGCGTCAAACGCATAATCGCCGGAGCCGCATAATACCCAAGCACCACGGTTGGCATTACAAAATGCAGCCAGGTATCGGAACCGGATGTTGGTAACAGACGCATATTCACCGAAAGTAAAACGATGAGCATCAGGGCAAACCAAAAGCTGGGAAGCGCCTGCCCCATAACCGATAAGAACAGCGCAACGCGGTCAATAATGCTGTTTGGACGAATTGCAGCAGCAACACCAAGCGGAACTGAAAATAGAATGGCAAAGGTAATTGCGCTAACCCCAAGCATCATGGTGGTGGGCAATCTTTCACCAATCAAGGCGCTGACATTGGTTCGGAAATAATAGCTTTTCCCGAGGTCACCACCAATTGCGCGCTGAAGCCAGTCAAAATACTGGACAAGGATAGGTCGATCAAAGCCGTATAGTTTACGAATTGCTTCAATATCCGCGTCGGAAGCTGTTTCACCAGCCATAGCAATAGCCGGGTCACTCGACAGATAGAGCAGACCAAAGCTTATAAAGGAAACCGTTAAAGCGACTAATGATGCGAGGCCAAACCGCTTCAATGTATAAAAAAGCATCGGAGCATCCCTGTCAAAACGTCAATGGAAGTGCTGCGCGCCGTTCGGCGCGCAGCGATGATTTATTTATTTCCATTTTGCTGTGAAAAAGCGTGGAATTTCATCTGCAGTAGGAGTGAACTCAACATCTTTCGAGAACGCATACCATGTATTATACGACCACAGCGGGAACATAAATACTTCTTCAGATATGCGAGAAAGAGCTGCTTTGTAGGCGTCTTTTCTAACTTGGGGGTCTACACTAGTATCACCAATTCCCAGTTGTTTGATAACCTCAGGGTCTTTTGAATAATCGTCTTTACCACCTGATTGGAAATGGCTGGTAATAGCTGAAACATCATTAATTGAGTAAGATCCCCATGTACCGAAGTTAAATGGTGACGCACCTTCCTGAACTTTATCTCGGAAGGCAGCATATTTCAGATACTCAAATTTTGTTTTGATACCGATTGCGTTAAGATTGTTGATCATAGCCTCAGCATAATTACGGTCTCGGTAGGCTAGGAAAGGCGTTTCAAACCCATTTGGATACCCTGCCTCTGCCAAAAGCTTCTTTGCTTTTTCGGGATTATAATCATACTTTGGCACATCTTGCGTGCATCCAAACTGCGAAGGAAAACACAAGGAATTCACAACAATAGACTCGCCTTGCACCAAGTTCTTTACAATGCCCTCACGATCAATCGCATGGGCAATAGCCCTGCGCACCCGAACATCATTCATAGGATTTTTACTATGACGCGCCATCGCATCAAAATTCAGATACCCAATTCTCATGGTTGAGGAATTCTTTACGGTAAATGCACCCTGTGATTTGATACGTTCGGCTTGATCTGGTTTGACTTTCCAAATCCAGTCAATACCGCCCGAAAAAAGCTCTGCGAGTTGTGTGTTGCTCTCAGCAATGGTGCGAAACACAACATTTCCTATATTCGCTTTTCCCTTTGGGCTACCACTGTGGTGACCCTCATATTTCTTGAACCGATAGCGCTTACCGGGTTCAACACTTGTGACGGCATAAGGCCCCGTTCCGACAGGCTTTATAGCCATGCCTTCTGGGCCTACTTTACTGTAGTAATCATTTGGGTACATCACGATTGGACCAGATAAGAACTCTAGCGCGGCCGGAAACTCTTCTTTCAAATTCAAACGAACTTTATACTCACCAAGTTTCTCAGCATTATTCCACCAGTTAACGTTCCGTGCGGGTTTTGCTCCATTTTTTGGATCTGCTAAGTAGTTCAGCGTAAAAACTACATCATCTGCATCAAACTTTTCACCATTATGGAATTTCACTCCTTTACGGAGCTCAAATTCAAGGGTTTTCGAATTAACCCACGTGTAAGACGTTGCCAAGTTTGGCAAATACTCGTTTGTTTGCGGGTCCCGGTAAAGAAGTGCATCCCAAACCATACGTGAAATGATAATACCCTCACGAGCGGTGTTGTAATAATTATCGATAGATTCCAACTCACGATCAATCGCAACATTGAGCGTATCGTCAGACTTTCCTGCATGTGCAACAGAGGCACCACCTGTCGCAAGCAAGGCGCCAATAAGCAGCGACGAGACATGTTTTTTTATGATCATTAGACCCTCCCTTTTTATTGATTTGTATTGTGATGCTGAACACTTTTAGCGAAAAGTCAAACATACCTTTTTCTCTATGTCGAGCCACTTTGAAAGAAAAATCCATTATTTCCTAGGAGTAAGTACTCTGATTAGTCAGATCATTCTGGTAGGGAAAACATTCGTTTTAAATGTTTTGATTTTCGGTCTATATCTTATTGTTAGAGCAAAAAGGATAAATCAAACCTAAAAATATCCCGCGACTTGACCTAACAACCATTGGAACATGTTTTGAAATCTGACACCGAACAGCAAAAGAGATCGCTGCTGAGCCGGTTGCAGAGCAAAGATACCGCGCTACAATCTGTGTTGTGGATGTTGATTTCCTGCTGCGCATTGTCAATGCTCGCCGCACTTGGCAGGCTATTGGGACAATATGAGGTGAGTGCATTTCAAACGGTCTTTTGTCGTTTGCTGTTTGCCTTTCTGGTGATGCTGCCACTGGTGATGCATCAAGGCCTGAAAACGGTCACAACAGCGCAGTTAAAAACCTACATCATTCGATCAGTTTCGGGCATGGTGGCAATGTGGACTTGGTTTTATGCGGTAACGCTTATTCCAATTGGCGAACAAACAGCACTGAGCTTTCTTGCCCCTCTTTTTACCACGATCGGCGCCGCCTTTGTGCTTCGGGAAACAGTGCGGATGCGGCGTTGGGCGGCGATCTTCACTGGATTTGTTGGCGCACTGATCATCATTCGCCCTGGCATTGTCGATATCAGCCTTGGCCATTGGGTTGCCATCTTATCAGCGCTGGCGATGGGCTGTTCGGCGCTGATCATCAAGCATCTGACGCGGCAGGATAACCCACTGATCATTGTGTTTATCTCGCATCTCATCATGATGCCGATGGCGCTGATTCCGGCGATCCTTGTCTGGGAATGGCCCAATCACGAGGTTTGGCTGATCCTGATGGCAACTGGCCCTTTCGCGGTCGTTGGACATTTCGCCTTAACCAAAGCTTATTCGCTTGCCGATGCGTCGTTTGTCGCAGGTGTCGATTATGCCCGCTTGCCCTTTGCCGTATTATTTGGCTGGTTGCTGTTTAACGAGCTGTCCGATTTATGGACATGGATCGGTGCCAGCATCATTTTTGCCTCATCATTTTATGTGATCCGGCGCGAAATGCGTGACAAGAAAGATGCGTTACAAAAACAGGCCCTACTCATCGAAAAAGCGTAATTAATCTGACCGGATTAAGCGCGGATTGAACCCGTATTTAACAAGGAGAGCGCGATGTCAAACCAACTAATCGACTGGCTGGAGTCGCAGCAGGATAATATGCTGGATTTACTGGGCGAGCTGGTAAATATTGATAGCAACAGTTTCGACAAAGCCGGTGTTGACCGTGTGGCAATCCGACTTGCTGAGTTTTTTGATGCCCAGTCCATTCCGCACGAAACCATTCCGGTCGCCAGCCATGGTGATGCGATGCGCGCGGTTGTTGCTGGCGGCAATGGCAATCGGCCGATCCTTTTATGCGGCCATCGCGATACTGTCTTTCCCACCGGCGAAGTTGAAAAACGCCCGTTTCGAATTGAAAATGGCCGGGCCTATGGTCCGGGCGTTGCCGATATGAAACCGGGCCTTGTGATCAATGCGTTTATTCTGGCCGCCTTTCAAAAATTTGGGGGGCATCCGAACCCTCTCGTCGGGCTGTTTACCGGTGATGAGGAAATCGGCTCGCCAACCTCTCAGGATGTGATTATCGCGGAAGCAAAAAAAGCGCGCCTTGCGTTTAATAGCGAACCCGGGCGACCAAATGGTAACATTGTAACAAATCGCAAGGGCGGGATTTTCTGTCACTGCGAGATCAGCGGCGTTGCCGCGCATTCAGGCGGGTTTTTCGAAGATGGTCGCAGTGCAATCGAAGAGCTCGCGCGCAAAATACAGGCATTGCACGCACTGACCGATCTTGACCGCGGCATTACAATCAATGTTGGGCTGGTGGTCGGCGGCCAGTCAGTCAATACGGTTGCCGCCGAAGCGAGCTGCGGTATCGATATCCGCTACCGCGATAGTGACGACCGCACCGAGATTTTTGAGAAAGTGCGGGAAATCTGCACGACGACAAGCGTTGATGGCACCAGTTCAGACATCGTCATAAAAGGCGAATTTCATCCGTTGAACCCATCGCCGCAATCAGTCGAGCTATTCGATCTTTATGTAAAAACCGCGGCTGAACATGGCTTTGCTGTTGCCGGAGAACATTCGGGCGGATGTGCGGATAGCGGGTTTATCGCTAATGCTGGTACGCCGGTAATCTGCGGTGTTGGGCCAATTGGCGGCAACTATCACCGGCCCGATGAATGGATGCAGATTGACAGCCTGTCAGTGCGTGCAAAATTTATTGCCGAGACAATTCTGGCGCTGTCGGCGACCCCAACCAAAACAGGCCTTTAGCACCCCGCTCGCACCCCGCTGGCAAATAGCATATCTAGCACGACGCCGCCATACCATCACCGGCCGGATCAGCGCCGCCATCAAGCTTGCCATCTTGCAGCCTGATCGCATGTAAGATTGGGGTGATATAGCTGGCGGCATAACGCCGCGTTACATATCCGCCTTGATTGAGATCACGCTCGACACTACGCAAAATCCGATTGGTCAACTCAATCACATTGGAGGTTGCGCAAAAGCGCGGTGCAGACACCGCGTGCTGGGCGCTCATACCAAAATCAACAGCGTTAAGAATCGTCTGCAAAACCCCCATAGTGATGGTTGTACCGCCCGGCGCACCCAACGCTAGAAACGGCTTTCCGTTCTTTGACAAGATCGTTGGACACATCGCCGTAAAGCGGGCTTTGCCCGGCGCAAGGCTACCCGCAAGACCAGGCCGCGGATCAAAAACCATCATGCAATTATTATACATAAAGCCAAGCCCGTCAGTGATCACCCCCGAGCTTGATCCAAGCGAATGCGTAACATTAACAACATTGCCGGCAGCGTCAGCGACAACCAGATGCGTGGTGTCCTTACTTTCCGGCGCGCCCGAATTCAGCCGCACTATATTGGCCTTTTCACCGGCGCGAATCTTCCCCGCAATTTCGACCGCTCTGGCTTTGCCTGCCAGCAGATCTTGCGGCACATCAATGAAATTTGGATCCCCCATAAACTGGTCTTTATCGATCGTGGCATATTTCATCGCCTCGGCCACCGTCGCAATATATTGCGCTGAATTATGCCCCATAGCGGACAAATCAAACTGCTCTAGAATGTTCAGCATTTCCAAGATCATCAAACCGCCGCCGGGCAATTGATTGGTTGCCACCTCAAACCCGCGATAGCTGCCGATCAGCGGCGCAATTTTGGTGGGCGCACAATCGGCTAGATCAGCTTTTGTCAACAGCCCGCCATTGGCCTTCATATCGGCGGCAATCAAATCAGCAACGTCACCATTGTAAAAAATGCCAATACCTTCATTCGCAATCCGTTGGTAAAGCCGGCCCATATCCGGATTTTTCAGAATATCGCCAACATTCAAAAGCGAGCCATCTTCTCGCAGATAAATCTTGCGGGCCGCATCCAGCTTATTCACCACCGCAACCCGTTCAATGCGACCTGCCTGTGCCGGCTGAAGCCAAAATCCCAGAACCCGTGGCCGAACCGCAAACCCGTTCATGCAATAATCAATCGCTGGTTGCAAAACCTGATCCAGGGACATTGTGCCGTGGCTTTGCAGCGCGGTGTTAAACGCCTGCAACGTCATTGGCGATGTCATCGATTGATACCCAAATTCATTGACCTGCCCCTTTAGCACAAAGCCAAAGCCATCGTCACATTCGCGTTCGATCAGATGTTCCCACATATCTGGCTTGGTGGCTTGCGGTGCTTTGCCGTGAAAATCAATAAAACTGTGGCTGCCCTTTTCCGGCATGAAGATTTGCATCGAGCCAAAACCGGCAATACCGCACATTTGTGGATCCACAACCGTCTGGACAAATGCGGCTGCAATTGCAGCATCCATTACATTGCCGCCAGCTTTAAAAATATCCAGACCGGCCTCTACCGCTTCTGGCTGTGGTGCCGAAATCATACAACGCGTCATCATAGCTTCCTTCGGGAAATACATGCCTAACCTCCTGAAAGCTTAAACAGGTTTTTGAAATTCTTGCCAGTAAACTCTTCACAGACCCTGATGATAAGCGATTGCCAGCTAATGACTTGTTTTTGTGATAAGCGACAAGCTAACGTCATGATTGAACGTCAGGATAAAGCAGGCACATGATGCGAGGGAGGATGATTATGCAGATAACGCAGCTAGGTTTTAATGATGAGGACATGCTTGCCGGGTTGCGGCCTTGGGTTTTATGCGAGAGCCCCAGCTATGATCCGGCGGCAGTAAACCGGATGCAGGATATTGCCGCGCATGACCTTGCCGTCATGGGAGCATCGATTGAGCGCATTACACCGCATCCCTCAATCGGTGATTGTATTCGTGCGCGCTTTCCCCACGCACAGCCCGACCAGCCCGGCCTGTTGATTATCGGCCATATGGATACTGTTCACCCGCTTGGCACGCTGGCACAATTACCGTTTCAACGTGATGGCAACCGCTGCTATGGGCCGGGTATCTGCGATATGAAGGGGGGTAATTATCTGGCGGTTGAGACAATCCGGCAGCTGCAAAAGGCCGGGCTTGAAACACCGCTTCCCATCACCGTCCTATTCACCTCGGACGAAGAGATCGGATCGCCGCACACCCGCGCCCTTATCGAAGCCGAAGCCGCCCGCGCCAAGGCAGTTCTGATACCTGAGCCAGCGCGAAAAGGTAATGGTGTTACATCTGGCCGTTATGCCGTCGCCCGCTATGATGTCACCACCTATGGCAGGCCAAGCCATGCCGGATTGCGGCTTTCTGAAGGACGGTCAGCAATTCGTAAAATGGCCGAAAAAATTATCGATATCGAAGCCATGACAAGTGAGGATTGCAGTTTTTCCGTCGGCGTTATGCACGCCGGACAATGGGTAAATTGCGTCTCGTCAAAGGCCAGTGCCGAGGTTCTTTCAATGTCAAAACGCCAGGCGGATCTCGATGATGGCATTGCTAGAATGCTTGCCCATAATGATCCAGAGGGCGAGGTTATTACCGAGGTCAAGCTTGGCCTGACAAGGCCTGTCTGGACACCAACAGAGGCCGGCCTGAAACTTGTCGACCTTGCCAACGATCTTGCCACGCAGCTAGGCCAGCCATTTCGTCATGAAAGTTCGGGCGGTGGCAGCGACGGTAATTTCACTGGCGCAATGGGTGTTCCGACGCTTGACGGTCTGGGGGTAGCTGGCGACAAATATCATACACTTGAAGAACATATTGAAATTGATAGTCTGGCAATGCGCGGCAGGTTGATGGCCGGTCTATTGATGGGAATTGACGCGAATTTCTAAAAATTTTGCACTGAACAGGGAGCTTTTCCATGGCTGAGACAAAACTATCGACGCATACGCTTGAAGCCCTATATCTGCGAGACAAGAACCTTGTTGATGACGTAATGGGTAAGATGAGTTTTACCGATGCGATGTTCTATCACATTATCGGTGTCGCCCCCTCACCCGGCCAGCGCGCGGTCCTTGATACGGTAATGGTTACCTTGATGGAACATGGCTTTACCCCAAGCGCGATAGCCGCCCGCATGACCTATCTCTCTGCGCCTGAGGCAATGCAATCGGCAGTTGCCGCCGGCCTATTGAATGTCGCCAGCCAGTTTATTGGCACAATGGAAAATGCTGCAAAAATTCTGGCCGAAATCGCCAATGACCCAGATGGCCATGACGCCGCGTGCCAGCGCATCGTGCAACAACACCGTGTCAACGCAAAATATATGCCCGGCTTTGGTCATCATTTGCATCGCCCTGATGATCCACGCAGCCCAAAACTGTTCGAGATTGCCATGGCATACGACGAAATCGACAAACGGCCAATCGAAATATTGAAAATCTTGGGGCATCATGTTGACCAGATTTATGGCAAGCATCTGACGATCAATGCAACCGGCGCAACTGCTGCAGTATTAATGGGAGCCGGCATTCCGATTGGCATCATGCGCGGCTTTGCAGTAATTTCACGGGCTGCCGGATTGGTGGCGCACATCATGGAAGAACAGCAAAGCCCAACGGGTCGTGAAATCTGGGACCTTATCGATAACAGCATTCCCTACACCGGTAACGCCATTATCAAAAGATGAGCAACGCAACAGGCAAATTGCGCATTTGACAAAGTCCCTATTCAGAACCGGTGCGGTTTTGTCCAGACCGTCATCTGAAATTGGACAGCAGCAATCGAGACAAAAGATTGTCGAATAGATGAATTTTTATCTATCAATATTTATCAGGCTTGCGCTAATTTTATCTGGCGGGGATCGGCGTGAATGGTCGGCATTTTTGCGGGGAACTTGACATGAAAAGCCAGTTTATCTTCCAGCGAAACAGTGAATCAGATCTGCCCGTGGCGGCGGCTGGCGACGGATGTTTCTTAATGGACACTGATGGCAAGGCCTATCTCGATGGATCAGGCGGCGCGGCCGTATCATGTTTGGGGCATTCTGACAGCCATGTAAAAAACGCTATCCTGGCGCAGGTAGAAAGCCTTTCTTACGCGCACACATCCTTTTTCACCAGCGCGCCCGCCGAACAGCTAGCGGCGCGCCTCGCCAGCTATGCGCCCGGTGACATCAATCGAGTTTATCTGGTTTCAGGTGGCTCGGAAGCAATCGAGGCCGCACTCAAACTGGCCCGCCAATATTACACTGAAATCGGCCAGCCCGAACGCAAGCACATCATTGCCAGACACCAAAGCTACCATGGCAATACTCTTGGTGCGCTTGCTGCCGGAGGCAACCAGTGGCGGCGGCAGAACTTTGCGCCTTTGCTGATCGAAACCAGTCTGATTTCCCCCTGCTATGCATGGCGGGACAAGCGCGAGGATGAAACCGAAGGGGATTATGGTCTTCGGGTTGCAAACGAACTTGAGACGGAGATTTTACGGCTCGGCGCGGAACAGGTTATGGCATTTATGGCAGAGCCTGTGGTTGGCGCAACGTCGGGCGCGCTGTGTCCGGTACCGGGATATCTGGCACGTATTCGAGAGATTTGTGACCATTATGGCGTGCTGTTGATTTTTGACGAGGTGATGTGCGGAATGGGGCGGACAGGCGCACTCTTTGCCTGCGATATCGATGGGGTGATGCCCGATATTATCACGATCGCCAAAGGGCTTGGTGCCGGTTATCAGCCTATTGGTGCGATGCTATGCCGTGATTATATCCATGATGCAATCGAGCAAGGGTCGGGCTTTTTCCATCATGGTCACACCTATCTTGGTCACCCGATTGCGGCAGCGGCGGCAAATGCAGTCCTCGACAGGCTGGTTGACGATGGTCTGGTTGAAACGGTGGCAGAAAAAGGTGCCTATCTCAAAACACGGTTGCAATCGGTATTGGGGCAGCATCCGCACATTGGTGACATCCGAGGCAGGGGGCTATTTATAGGTATTGAGCTAGTGGCATCACGCACCGACAAAACCCCGTTTGACCCGGCTTTGAACATTGCTGGCAAAATCAAACAGAACGCGCTAGCGGCGGGGCTTGCCTGTTATCCGTCGCAAGGTACCATTGACGGCAAATTTGGTGATCATATTTTGCTGGCGCCGCCATTTATCATTTCCAATGATGAAATCGATATGCTGGTTGCGCGTTTGCATGACGCAATAAAGACCAGCCTTCCCACCTAAGTTACGAGGGTCAGAGCAGGCGCAGCTGTGGATTGGCAGTTTTTACGTGGCGTTTTTTTGGCGACGGTTTGCGGCTTCCCAACTTTTGATAGACAGCCCGCGCCATGACCTTGAACTGATCGCTGTTGCGCACCGCATAAATCCGGTCACGCGCGGCGCGCATTGCGGCGGCATTATCGACAATCGGCAACGGGTAATCGTGCCCCCTGGTCCAGCCAAGCGCCGCCGCCTCGACCGGCGGTATTTCATGCGGCTGATGAATCCATTCCGCCGGCAAATGGGCCAGCTCTGGAACCCAGCGCCGAATAAACTGGCCATCCGGATCATGATCAAACGATTGCTTAACCGGATTATAAATCCTGATTGTGTTAATGCCGGTAACTCCGGACTGCATCTGCAACTGACTGTAATGTATGCCAGCCTCATAATCGGTGAAAAGCCTTGCCAGATAGGGTGCGGTTACCCGCCAATCAAGCCACAGATGATAACTGGCAAAGCTGACCAGCATCGCCCGCATCCGAAAGGTAATCCAGCCATTATGGATCAGCGAGCGCATACAGGCATCGATCATCGGATAGCCAGTCTTGCCGGTCGCCCAGGCTTCAAGATAGGCGGCTTTTTGCGCCACATCAGATTCATCTCTAACAGTTTTAGGATCCCGAATTGAGTCATAAAGCGGGTGCATTGCGGTCGTTTCAATCGCAGGCTGATCCTCGAGTTTCTGCATAAAATGGCAACGCCATGCAAGCCGCGACATTACCGCCCGGCAGCCGCGCCGTTTGGCCGCGCTAGTCGCCCGCGACGGATCGGCCAGATAATTACGAATACTGGTTTCAACCTCGCGCGATGAAATCGTGCCCCACGCCAGATGCGGCGACAGGCGCAGTGACGTATCGGGCCCACGCGCCGGTGACGCCAGATTCTTGATATAAAGCTGACTGTGGTCATTCAGAAACGATGTCAACAGCGCAATTGCGGCCTTGCGCCCACCGGTTTGGGTCTGGCTTTGCCTGTTATATTTTAGGCGATCATTTTCGAGTTGCGGCACCGGTGCGCCAAATAACGGATCATCCTTGGACGGTATTAATTCAGTTTGCACGGCCGTCGCGCCAACCAAGCGGTTGGGACGCGGGACGCGGGTTTCCCGCATCCGCCGATTTCGAATTACGGCCCAGTCATTACGGTTTTGCAGACGCCGGACAACCCCATTGGCTGGTGATTGGTGAATCGATATGCCGCCCCGCCGGCAATAGGCAATCACCTTTCGGTCGCGCGTATAAGTCCAGGCATCGCCAGTTTCCTCATGCGCATAGATCGCCGCAATATCAACTTCGCGCGCCAGATCATCCAGCACCTCAATCATCTCGCCAATACGAATGATCAAACGCTGACCAAGGGCGGCAAGGCTGGCATCAAGCTCAGACAAGCAATCATGCACAAAACACCATTGACGGCGTGATGATGTCGGCAATCGCCAATAGTCCGGTTCAACAACGAAAAGCGGTATCAACAAGGCGCCGTCACGAGCCGCAATGGCCAGTGGCGCATGATCAAATACACGCAAATCGCGCTTGAACCAGACGATGTTTACCCTTGGTCGCATGGTCAGAACATTAGCACTAGCCGATGGATAGTTTCAAACCTTCTGATCAGGCCTGCAGGATGGCCATTTTCGAGTTAGATAATTGACCTATCAAAATCGCTTTACCTTCCTGTATGGTGTGGTTACATCTGTTAAAAACTCCATTCGAAAGCATTTTCCTATGACCCAAATCTCTGCAGATCTTCTTGATAATATTCGCGGGCAATTTGCCCAGGTTGACAGCTGTCCAGTTCAGGGGCCACGCGTCTTTTTTGAAAATGCTGGCGGAGCTCTGACCTTAGATAGAGTTGTTGATACATCTACGCGCTTTGCCGCGATCCCCGATAATCAGGGGCGGGATAATCCCGGGTCGCATGAACTGGTCCGCATCATCGATAAGGCCAAGCAGGATTTACGCGCCTTTATGAATGCGCCAAAGGGGCAGTTTTTTGTTGGGGAAAGTGGCACCGAGCTCATTTTCCGCCTGGTGATGAATGCCTGTCTTGGCACCGACAAAGCCGGTATTGTTCTGGGCTCGACGATTGAGCATCCGGCAACCCGAAGTGCCTGCGCACGTTGGGCGCCGATCAGTGGCAAACAACATGTGCTGATCGAGCATGATCATGCGCGGGGGCTTGTCAGTGCCGATGCCTATGCCAGCAAAATTACCAGAGACACATTAGTTGCAACAATTCTGCACACGTCACCAGTTACCGGCATGGGCATGGATGTTGGAGCCATCGCCAAGACGATTCGCACCGTAAGCCCGGATTGTTTCATCATTGTCGATGGCATTCAGCACGCGGCACACGGTGAGATCAATATCGGCGCTTATGATATTGATGGCTATGTCATCTCACCTTACAAAATGTTTTCGCGGCATGGTTATGGTCTGGCGTGGATTTCGGATCGAATGTCTGCATTGCCGCATGACAGTCTTGTTGGCGGGCCAGCCGAGAACTGGGAACTTGGCACACGCGATACCGGTGCCTATGCCACCATGTCTGATGTTGTTGAATATCTTGAATGGCTTGGCGGCGAAATTTCTGGCAGCAGCGATCAGCGTGGCCGGTTTGAGGCAGCAGGCAAGGCGATCCATGAGCATGAAAAAACCCTCACTGATGCGATGATTCACGGTACCGGTAATTTGCCCGGCCTTGCCGAAATGGCAAATGTGCATATCATTGGAGGGGTTGATAATCCGGCGCGTGAAGGGCTGGTCTCGCTCTATGTTGATGGCATTGCCTCGAAAGATGTGGTCGCCCGGCTGAACAGTGAGGGCGTGCGAACCCATCTTCGAAAGGCCGACCATTATTCAGGTAATGTTCTTGATCCGCTTGGGCTTGATAGCTGTGTTCGTGTTTCAATGTGCCATTATAATAGTATCGCCGAGGTCGCGCAGTTCTTGGGCGTGATGAAAAACATTACCAGCGCTAACTAGGTCAGCGATAAAAAAGGACAGGTTGCCGCCTAGTCCTTTTCGGCATCAATTAGGATAAATGCAATCTGGCAAGGCTCGGTACCACGGTTCGACCAGGCATGGTTTGTGCCTTGCTGGACAATGACATCTCCGGCCTTTAGTAGATATTCATCCTCATCCATCATCATGTAAATCTCGCCGGTCAGAACCACTGCATAATCCAGACTGTCGGTCCGGTGCATGAAAGGGTGGCGCGCGCCTTCAACAATATTTGCGCTGGCCCCCATTTCCGCAAAGGCTGATTTTCCGTCAAGCTTGGCCAGTTCTTCGGGGTTTTCCGGATCAAATTGGACGATGCGAAACACCGAACCATTTTTGGGAGGGTGCAGGATCAACGGGCCGTTCACCGGATCATCATGGCGTTCCATTGTGGCTGGCGTCTTTGTACTTTGCCACAGGTTTGTCAAAGTCACGCCCGGCCGGTTTGGGCGTTGCAAAATACAATCGGCCTCGCCGTCCATAATCACTGTTGCAACACCATTTTCATCGTGGCCAGTAACAACACGCCTGATTTTTCTACCCATATTACCCCCAAAAAACAAAACAGCTGCGGCAAATCATCGGTTACGGTCCGCGTCAGCAACGACATAGAAAACCGGGATCTGGCTAACGAGCCTTATGCACCCGCTGATACTCGCATTGCCAGATATCGATGGCTGCAACCACCTTAATTATAAAAGTAGCATTTAGCTTTTGGCGATATTTTTCTTCGGGTCATAAAACGGCATTTCAACCTGGCGTGCTTGACGCAATCCACCAATGGCATCGACCGTGACCTCAGCACCAATTTGATCGACAACGCGCTCAACCATCGCGAGGGCGATATTCTGTTCAAGACGCGGTGAATAGACGGCTGATGTGACCTTGCCGACCACCTTATCATTCATGCTTACCGGCCAGAATTTAGTATTGGGAGCCGTAAGAGGCGCGCCGTCGATGATCAGGCCAACCTGTCGGCGGGCTGGTCCTTTCGCGCGGATAGCCTGCAACGCCGACTTGCCGATAAAATCATGCGCAGTATCTAGCGCAACCAGCCGGTCCAGCCTCAGCTCAAACGGGTTCGTGTTGATGTCCATATCGGCGTGATATGACAGCATACCTCCCTCAATCCGGCGGATATTTGACGTATGGCCGGGCTTTAGCCCAAAAGGCTCTCCTGCTGCCATAATCCTGTTCCATAAGCGACTGCCTTGCGATCCATCTTGCAGATAAATCTCATAACCGAGCTCACTTGACCAACCGGTCCGAGACACTACGAGTTCGATGCCATCGAGCGTCAGATGGCGAAGCCAGTAATATTTTAATGTGGCAATATCTTCCCCGAACAGCGCCTTCATCACATCCATTGACCGCGGTCCTTGAAGCTGAAGCGGTGATGCATCCGGCTCACAAATATCAACATCAAACCCGCCATGCACCGCAACACCCTGCGCCCAGAGCAAAACATCGCTATCGGCTAGTGAGATCCAGAATTTATCCTCAGCCAACCGCAGGATGATCGGGTCATTCAAAATGCCACCCTTGGCATTAGTGATCAGCGCATATTTACATTGTCCAACGGCCATCGTGCTGAGGTCACGCGGAGTTAGATGCTGGACAAATCTTGCCGCATCCGGGCCAGTGATCTGCACCTGCCGCTCGACCGCCACGTCGCACAAGATTGCCGTATTCACCAAATTCCAAAAATTGGCAACAGGATCGCCGAAGTCACGCGGTATATACATATGATTATACACTGAAAACGCCTTCGCGCCCCACTCTACGGTCGCATCAAAATAGGGGGATTTGCGGATTTGTGTTCCAAATCCAAAATCAACTAAATCAGGCATAAAAACTCCTCTGGAACAGACACGGCGCGGTTAAAAATGGCGACAATCCGGATAATAATAATCTGGATAAGGCGCACTCTAACGCGGTTGTATCGGCTGGCTGCGCACCTAGCGGCCAATTCTGTTCAAATATCACAAACTGCAGTGGGTTCGCGGTGGTTTTATTAACCGGGTAAGCCGGCAAGCTCGCCGGTTGAAACGCGGCTTATTTGGCGATGCAGCGAAACCCAATATAGACCACCGCCATTTCACGCGGCTTGGTGGCACCGTAATCGGCCGTCATCTGTTGCGCCCCGTACCACCATGAACCGCCCATCGTGGCCTGCGCCGAACCAGTGCCAAGCACTGCCCATTCCCAGACATTTGCGCCCATATCAAACAGCCCGTTAACGCCCTGTTTTGTTCGCCCAACCGGTGCGTGGCCAAACCCGCGATAAAGCTGGCGGCTATAGTCACGCTTGCCAGAAACCGGTGTTGCCTCGGTGCCGCAGTCACCAAGGCAATTGGCACCATGCGGGCTGTCTCCGGTTGGGTAATCATATGTAACACCACGCCGGAACGGTGCGGGTGGGGCGAGGCGTTGTTCGGTATAAGCGGCATTGATCCATTCGTCACGGCTCGGCAATCGCTGGCCGCGCCATGTGCAATAGGCCGCCGCCTCATCAAAAGTCAGATGAACCGCAGGCTCATCTGGCGGGCTGACCGTGCCGTATGGCTGCCGCCAGTTCCAGCCCGGCTTGACCACCCATCCCGCTTCATAGACCATACCGCCATCCAGCTCGGCCTTGGTTTGAAATCCAGTAGCCGCGACAAATTCGGCAAAGGCTCTAATCGACACCTCAGTCTGGTCCATCCTGATCGCCATGTCAGCTTGCGCCGGGTTAAAAACGATCAGGCCAAATAGCACCCATAATATACGCATTGACATCGCCACCTCTTTTTTGTGTGCACAGACCTCATAAACCTGCCGCCTTGCCGATAATAACGAGGACACCAGTGAAGGTTAATAAACAAAATGTTTATTATAGCCAGCCCCTGACGCAATACGGGGAACGCTAAGCGCTCCCCGTATGTCTCCCCCAAAGCAGGTTTTCTTCATCGGCCTTGTCTGGCTATGCGATGGTATTTTCCAAACAACCAAGACCGCTAATCTCAAGTGACATGTGATCGCCCTTTGCCAGATATTTTGGTGGCGTATAGCCTATCCCAACGCCGGCCGGTGTACCTGTTGCGATGATATCACCGGGCATCAATGTCATCGTTGCCGACATGGTTTCAATCAAGGTCGGAATATCAAAAATCAGATCAGCAACAACTGCCTCTTGCCTCACTTCGCCATTGATTCTGGTGACCAGTTTCATCGCATTAACATCGGCGATCTCATCACTGGTTACAAGCCATGGCCCCATTGGGCAAAAGGTGTCAAGGCTCTTGCCGATAACCCATTGACCGTGCCGCTGCTGCAACTCACGCGAGGTCACATCATTAATAATGAGATAGCCAAAGACATGATCATAGGCATCTGCTTTGCTGACTTGAAAAGCTTTTTTCCCGATAACAATTCCCAGTTCAATCTCGTAATCAACCGACTGGGTTGGATCAAGCGACCCATTCACCGGCGCCCCCGGCCCAACTACACTGCTCGGCGCCTTAGTAAAGATAACCGGAACCTTCGGCACGCTCTCCTTACTGGTCGAGTCGAACCCGCTAGAATGAAATTCAGCGGCATGCGCATAGTAATTTTTCCCGACACACAGAATATCACGCTGCGGCTGCGGGATCGGCGACAGTAGTTCTGCACCAGCTAATGCAATGCGATTCGTGCCATTGGCTACCCAGCAGTCAATTACCGCTTGCTCCTGCCCACAAAGTTTAAGCACAGCTGTTTTGGCATCATCACCCTGAGAACAAATAATAATTTCATTGCCATCAATAACGCCAGCAGCGATAGAACCAGCATGGTGGAAAGTTACAAATTTCATTTTCTCGACAATCCTTATTTTTATCGGTAATATTTAAAAGCATATAGAGTTTAGTCTGTCAAACGCTCTTATCTTTAACTGGGGCGCTAGCTGGCAAACACCAATGTGATGGGGATGAATTTGTTAGCACAGGCCGATATGATTGCAACGGCTGGTTCGAACGGCGTGAGCGTTTCGAAACATGAATCGATGACGCAGCGGGCCTATCGCATAATTCGTGCTGACATCATTTCAGGCGCGCGCCCCCCCGGCGAACGGCTCCGGATCGAGATGTTAAAAACCATCTATGATATTGGCCCGACACCGCTCCGTGAGGCTTTGCAAAAGCTAAGCACCGAGGGTCTTGTACTGGCGCTGGAGAAGCGCGGTTTTATGGTGTCACCACTTGATCTTGATGAATTCAGCGACCTGAACATCGCCCGCATCGAAATCGAAAAGGTCGCGCTCACCAGATCGATTGCACTTGGTGACAGTCAGTGGGAGTCGCGTGTTGTTGCGGCAACCTATCTGATGAATAAGGAAGATGCGGCACTGCTTGCCAGCGGCAATGGGGTTTCTGATGTGTGGGAGGCAGCCAATGCAGAATTTCACGCGACCATGATTGCTGCCTGTGGATCAAAATGGTTGTTGCAAATGCGCGATCATCTGCAAGATATGTGTGAGCGCTATCGCCGGTCATCAATAAGCCAAAGCATCAGAAAAACGGGAGATGGCAAGCGTGACGTCGGCAAAGAACATGCCGCAATCAGCAACGCAGTGCTGGCGCGCGATGCAGGACTGGCCTGCCAACTTACCGAGTCCCACTATATGAAAACACTAGACCGGCTAAAACGTGACCTAAAAATGGTCACCAAGCCAAAACCATAACGCCCTCATTTCCATGCGGAGCTAATGATGAAATACCGATTTCTTGGACATTGCACTGATCCATTATCTGCCATCGGCATTGGCGGCATGGCAATGACCGATATCTATGGTAGCGCGGATGCGGCGATTGTCGTGAATACGATCCATGCTGCCATGGATGCCGGCGTTAATTTTATCGACACGTCAGACGCCTATGCTGGCGGCAAAAACGAAGAAATGCTGGCAAAGGCACTGACGGGGCGACGGCAGAACGCGTTCATTGCCACCAAATTTGGTAATCTGGGAGGCAGTGCCAATGGACGGCCGGAATATGTGATCAAAGCATGCGAGAAAAGCCTCAAGCGGTTGCAGACAGATGTGATTGACCTTTATTTTCAACATCGCGTTGATGCTGATGTGCCAATTGAAGATACTGTTGGCGCGATGTCGCGGCTGGTGGAACAGGGCAAGGTGCGCTGGCTTGGCCTGTCCGAGGCTGGACCGGAAACAATTCGCCGAGCCCACGGCACGCACCCCATTGCCGCACTTCAAACTGAATATTCACTATGGACGAGATTTGTTGAGGACAGCTATCTGCCTCTTATCCGTGAACTCGGGATTGGCTTTATTGCATATTCGCCACTGGGCCGGGGAATGCTGACCGGCACTATCACAGGCGCCCACAGCCTTGCAGAAGGCGATCGTCGCCACGACCACCCAAGATTTCAGGCTGAAAACATCACTGCAAATGTTGCGCTGGTTGCACCGCTTCGAGATATTGCGGCGACGAAAAATGTAACTCCATCGCAGCTGGCCCTCGCATGGCTGTTAGCGCAAGGCGATGACATCTTGCCCATCCCGGGCACCAAAAATAAATCACATGTGCTGGAAAATATCGCAGCCTCAATGATCAATTTGAGCGCCGGCGAGGTTGCAGATATCGGCGCCGCGATCAATCCTGACCTGGTGTCAGGCACCCGTTATCCGGAAAAACAGCTTGAAGGGCTTGGTTTGTAAATGAAGTTTATAGCAAAAGCTGCATCGCTATTTAAATTTTGAAATAAGTTATTCAAATAAAGGCTTTACCCTATAGAACCACAGTCATAGAATTTTTACATAAACTTTTACATTCAGCCAAAAAGCGGCATGTCGATGGTCTGAATGGACCTAATAGGGGTCACAATACATGCCAATAAATAGAGTAACCAACTGGGAGGATAAAATGAATTTTGATGCAATGAAACGGCGCCAGTTTCTAAAGACCGGCGCAGCAACCGCGGGTACGTTGCTTGCTGGCAGCTTAATGTCGAGCCCAGCATGGGCTGCATACCCGGATCGCAATATTGATGTGATCGTTCCCACCCGGGCTGGCGGTGGCGCAGATCGACTGCTGCGCGCAGTGAGTTCAGTGTGGAAAAACCACCTGAACACCAATTTTGAACCAGGCTTTTTTCCGGGTGCCTCTGGCCGGGTTGGCTATGAAGTCTATATGGGTAAATATCAGCCCGATGCCTATAGTCTGATCTTTGGCAATATGGGTCCAGAAGTTCTGAACTGGGCAGTAAAAGCGCCAAGTTTTGATATTAATGACTACTTCTATTTTGGTCGTGTTGACACCGATCCAGGCGTTGTTTTTGTTGGAGCCGAGAGCAAATTTAAGTCAATCGATGATATCATTACAGAAGGCAAAAAGCGTAAATTAAATGTTGGCACCAGTCGCCTTGCGCACCCGGCGTCGATTGGCATCCTCGCACTTGGTGAGGAAGTGGGAGTAGAATTTAATCTTGTGCCTCTATCTGGCGGGAAGAAGACCGTTGCTGGTGCTGTGACACTTGAGATGGATTTCTGTGTTCTGACTTCAGGCTCGGTGATTGCGGCTGGTGATGCCTGCCGCACGTTGCTGGTCTTTGACAACAAAAATTTGGCGGGTGACAAGCTGAGCAACGCGCCAACAATGAATGATTATTTCGGCACCAAGCTGCCACCAATGTATTCAGCCAGAGCTTTTGGCATTCACAAGGCTGCCGCTGACAAATATCCTGACCGGATGGAGCTTTTGCAGAAGACTTTCAAAGATGCAATGAATGATCCTGCATACAAAGAGGCCTTCCTGAAATCAAAGGGCTTTTGGCCATATTCAAACTATGGCGGTGTTGCCGAGTGTGAAGAGTTTAAGAACGCAATGCTTGAGCTTGGTGGACGGTATCGTTCGCTTTTGACTGGTAAATAGACGCGTTATTAATCTGGGGGACACGCCGCTGGCGTGCTCCCTTCCTTTATGTTTTTTCGTTTAATCTCGCAATAGACTGTTTTGGACAATCATCATGACCGAACAAGATCCATCACCGCCAACGTCAAAAAAGAACATTGCTGGCGAATTAATACTACCAATCAGTGCATTAACTTTTACCTTCTATTATATCCATACAGTGATTGACTCACCCTGGACAGCTCAAGTCAACGCCTTCATGGTTGGCTCAATTCTGCTAACGGTAATTGGTATTTTCCTGATCAGTCGTATTGTCATGCTGGTTCAGGGCAGCGCAAAATTTCATATCACGGTTGACCGTCTTCCAGGTGTGATCAAAAGCCGGCAAAGTGGCTTTATCGGGCTGACAATTTCCTATCTTCTTGTCATCGAGTCGATCGGGTTCACATTAACAACAGCTTTGTTTTTTTGGGGATCAATGCTGCTGCTTGATTATGGCAGAGCGCCAGCAGTTAAACTGGCACTCGCCATCTTTATGGCACTTGTCGCATATGGCATTTTTATCCTTGGCTTTGAAACGCGCCTTCCCAAGGGCGCTATTGAGACATTCTTGGCAAGGGCTTTATGAGCATGGACGTCAATCTCGCATTTTTTATCGATCTGTTTTTTCACATAATGGGAATGTGGTGGGTTATTGTCCCCTCTATTCTGCTTGGTCTCATTGTTGGTGCGATTCCTGGGTTCAGTGCTGCAAATACCATTATTATTCTACTTCCATTAACTTTTTTGATGGAAGTGGAAGTTGGCTTAGTGTTCATGATTGCTTTGTATTGCTCATCACGCCTTGGTGCAGGCATACCCGCAATTCTAGTCAATATCCCAGGAACGGCGGGCGCCGCAGCAACCCCGCTTGACGGCTATCCAATGGCAAAAAAGGGACTTGGGCAGAGGGCGCTGTCAATCTCTTTTGTCTCATCAATTATTGGGGGTGTTTTAACAACTATTTTAGCTCTAGTGACAATGCCCTTGTTAGCGCGGGTTGGCTTTTATATGCATAGCGTAGAAATGATTGTTGTGATGCTGTTTGGCATTTCCCTGATTGCATCAGTCGCAGCAAAGGACATGATCAAGGGATTGATTGCTGGCTTTTTCGGATTGATGATTGGCTCGATTGGCGCTGACCATGTTTATGCCACTCCGCGTGGCACGATGGGCTTTCTGGAGCTTTATGATGGGGTGCCTTTGATCCCTGCTCTCGTCGGGCTGTTCGCGATTTCTGAGGCTTTTTTGGTTATCGAAAGCGGATCACTCTTGTCTAAAAGCAACGTCCAGAATGTAGATAATGCCAGCTGGAAAGAGACCATTAAGGGCGTTCGGATTACCCTAAAACGCTGGTATCATGTTACATGGACAAGCATGATAGGGCTTATTATCGGTGTCATTCCGGGCGCTGGCGCTGCCATCGCATCCTTCGTTGCCTATCAGCAATCACGGACATTTTCTAAAACACCAGATGCCTACGGTACTGGACATTATGAAGGCCTTATCGCTCCTGAGGCAGCAAATAATGGGGTAACTGCAGGAACATTGATACCGCTAATGGTGCTTGGCATTCCTGGCGGTGCGACGGCCGCCATCATGATGGTGGTGATGCAATATCAGGGCGTGCCTACTGGCCCACGCCTGTTTGTTGAACGACCAGAGCTTGGCTATGGCGTGTTTATGGCGATGCTGGTGACTTATCTTTTGATGGCTTTCACTATTTTGCCAATGTCACGATATATGTCACGGGTTACCATGGTGTCGACCACCTACATGTCACCGATTATTATCGCCTTTACGCTTGTTGGATCATTTGTGCCACGTGAATATATGTTTGATATGTACCTAGCCTTTGCCTTTGGCATCATTGGCTATATCGCCCGCAAAACCGGTTATCATGTCGCCGCGATTTTAATTGGTGTAATCCTCGGCCCGCTTCTCGAGCAGTATATGCTTCGGGCATTAAAAATGTCTGATGGTGATCCAATGGTGCTTTTTTCGTCATCACTCGGCAATATTTTGTGGGCGGCGCTCGTCATAACCTTAATTTTGCCGGCATTTCTCAAACGTCGGCGTCAACCCAAAACCGTTGAATAGGCAGATTTCATGCAAACAGAACCAGTTTCGTTAAATATCGAACAAATTGCCCGGGTGGACATCGCCGGTGGTGGGCAGGTTACAGTAGAGGATGGATATGCCTATATTGGTCACATGGATGCGCCAGATGGCACCACTATTATTGACGTCAAAGACCCGTATAATCCCAAAATCGTCGCCGAAATTAAACTCGATGATCATCTATCCCACACCCATAAAGTAAGGGTTGCCGGTGATATCATGATTACCAATGTCGAGCAGGCGCAGCGGCATCTTTTACGTCGCGGTGAGCGGCTGCCGGCCCTTCGCGACCAGTTGCGCGATGAGCTGGGGCGCGAGGCCAGCGACGCCGAACTTGCCGAGGCGCTTGGTGTTCCAGTGGGAAAGATTGCTGATATCGATCATTTCCTAGCCAATGGCTATCACGATGGCGGTTTTCGCGTTTGGGATATCTCTGAACGCTCAAAGCCAAAGCTATTATCCTATGTCCGCACGCATGGCTTTGGCACCCACCGGTTTGATATGGATCAGAATTATGCCTATATCTCGACCGAAATGGAGGGCTATGTCGGCAATATCTTGGTGATTTATGATCTTGCCGATCCCAGCAATCCGGTTGAGGTGTCGCGCTGGCATATGCCGGGTCAGCACCTTGCCGCTGGCGAGACACCAACATGGTCGGGCTATAAAAACCGGCTGCATCACGCATTGCGGGTGGGTGATGAAATGTGGGCAGCTGTCTGGTATGCGGGTTTTCAGGTGATTGACGTCAAGGATATCAAAAATCCTAAAACCATCGCCAAGCATAATTATCACCCCCCTTTCCCCGAGCCGACGCACACTATTTTGCCATGCGAGCAATTAATTGACGGCCGGCGGATTGCCGTTGTTGTTGATGAAGAACACGATCACACGCCCGGCCTGCTTCATGGCTTTTTGTGGATTTTCGACATCACCGACCTTGATAATATTCACGCATTATCAGCCTTTGATGTTAGTGAGATGGACTCGCCATGGTCGCGTGCCAAGGGCCGGTTTGGCGCACATCAGTTCCGCGAAAAAATTGATACCACGCTAGTTTATGCGACCTGGTTTTCAGGCGGATTGCGGGTGGTTGATATCGCCAACCCGTTCAAGCCACGCGAGGTGGCGCATTATATTCCGCTTCCCCCCGCTGGGCATGAGAGCCCACAAAGCAACGATGTCGACGTTGATGAAAAAGGCTTTATTTATCTTCTCGACCGCAATGGCGGACTGGAAATTTTACGCATGACGTTGCCTAACAACTGAGTGCCGATACCTCTGCAGACTTTACCAAAAAAGGAAAATCAATGATAAATGCCCATCTTGAAAGCGCTGTTGTCGGCGAAGAACATTGGACTGAAAAAGGTGATGTAAAACTATTTATGTGGAACAAGTTTTTGCCTGAAGCCACCGAAAAAAAGGGAACAATCCTCTTTGTGCACGGCTCGTCCATGGCATCGCAGCCAACCTTTGATCTTCATGTTGATGGGCGCCCTTTCAGCTCGGCAATGAATTATTTTTCAACATTGGGCTATGACACATGGTGCGTTGACATGGAGGGGTATGGCCGCTCATCAAAGCATCGCGACATCACCTGCGACATCGCCAATGGTGCCGATGATTTGGCCGCCGCCAGCACCTATATACAGAACTATCGGAATTGTGGCCCCATGCATGTATATGGCATTTCATCCGGCGCATTGCGCGCCGCAACATTTGCCGAACGTCATCCAGAGCGCGTTGCACGGCTGGCGCTTGACGCATTCGTATGGACAGGTGAAGGCAGCCCAACGCTTGCCGACCGGACAAAAAAACTGCCACAGTTTCTTGAGTCAAACCGGCGCCCAATTGATTATGCATTTGTGCAGTCGATCTTTAACCGCGATCATCCTGACTGTGTTGAGCAACGGGTTGTTGATGCTTTTGCCGCGGCGATTTGCGCACTTGATGACTCGATGCCAAACGGCACCTATATCGATATGTGTTCGCGTTTACCGCTTGTGGACCCGGAAAAGATAACCGTTCCGACGATTGTTTTACGCGGCCAGTATGACGGTATCGCTGGGGTTCCGGATTTGCTGAAGTTTTTTGAAAAATTGCCAAATCCTGACAAGCAATTCACCTTCATGGAAGGCATTTCTCATGCGAGTTTCCAGCAGAAAAACTATTTGATGGTCTATGATATTCTATCGGCATTTCTCGGCCGCACAGCGCCAGTCTACCGATAGACAACAACCATCCACCATGTCGAAAAAGGGCCGGCGGAAAAGATTCAGCTGGCCTTTTTGGTTATTTCAATCGTGGTTGCCGGTCATTCGTTATAGCCGGCTGCCGTCCTGGCGCGGCTAAACACCTTCAAGTGCGGTCATATGCTGGCACACGCTCTCACCCAAAGCGGTTAGGTCATAGCCACCTTCAAGCAGGCTGACCAACCGCATCGCGCCACTCGTTTCAGCCACCTTTTTCGCCGCGTCAATAATATCATTGGTCAAGATGCCAAAATCTTCACTAGTCATCTGCAAACCGCCAAGCGGATCGGCCTTATGCGCATCAAATCCGGCCGAAATTATGATCAATTCAGGCTTTGTCTCAATGATGGAGGGCAAAAGATTATCACGCCAGCCAGACCGAATACTGCTGCCTCCGGTGCCATAAGCAAGCGGCAGATTGAAAATATTCTGATAGGCCCCGGTTTCCTCATAAGCCCCGGTACCCGGGAATAGCGGCATCTGATGGGACGAGGCATAAAACAGGCTGCCATCATTCCAGAAACATGCCTGCGTTCCGTTGCCGTGATGGACGTCAAAATCCAGCACCGCAACACGGTTTACCCCCCATTTTTCCTGCGCATGACGCGCGGCAATCGCGGCACTGGAAAACAGACAAAAGCCCATGGCCTTATCCGGCTCGGCATGATGACCGGGTGGCCGCATCAAACTAAAGGCGGTGCTGGCCTGATTATCCATCACCATATCAACCGCAAGGCAGGCCCCGCCAACAGCGCGGGAAGCACATTCATAACCGCGCTTGCTGGCCCATGTATCCGCATCAAACGGCGCCGGTTCATCAGCCTCGCCAGCGACGTCGAACACCATGTTTAGATAGTTATTACCATGCACCAATTCAAGCTGGGAGCGTGACGCCATTGGCGCGGCAACACGTTGCCATGACTGATAGCCTTCACCGATATGTTCGAGAATTGCCGCATAGCGTTGCGGCCGTTCAGGATGACCTGCGGGCACATCATGGCGAGATGATATATCATGCGTAATCAGGGCAGGTTTCATCGGTCATTCCTGTCAATCGGGATGGATAGTAGTCCACCAAAGGGCTACCATATCTGTTGATTAAGTTTAGCATAGATTTGCCGGATCGTAAGGTCTCGAAACGCCCTCGTGGCAATCCTGCTGTCAGGGTAAATTCGATCTCAATTTTACCTTGAAATCTAACTGCCAAACTCTTAAATCGGTAGCGCATCGAGATAGCCGATATAGTTGAAATACCAAGGAGCAATCTATGACCACCCAAACATTCAATTTTGAAGCCGATACCGGAAAAATTCTGAACATCGTGATCAATTCACTTTATTCGCAAAAAGAAATATTCCTGCGTGAGCTGATCTCGAACGCATCAGATGCCATCAACAAGCGGAAATTTAAGATCATCACTGCTGGCAGTGCCGCCGATACTGTCGATGGAAAAATCACCATCACCGTTCATAAAAAGGACAAGACCATTACCATAAGCGACAATGGCATTGGCCTGTCAGCCGAGGAAATGGTCGAGACGCTTGGCACAATTGCCAGCTCTGGAACCAAGGCCTTTATGGAAGCCGCCAAAACAACCAAAGATGCCGATAAAATGACCGACCAGCTGATCGGACAGTTTGGCGTTGGCTTTTATTCCGCCTTTATGGTGGCCGACAAGGTTGAAGTATTATCGAAGAAACATGACGCCAAAGCTGCAAATCTATGGGCCAGTGACGGCCAGGGCGGTTTTAGCATTACCGATGCAGATCGTGATGAAACCGGCACCAGCGTTATTCTTTATCTGCGCAATGACGCCAAGGAGTATCTTGAGCAGGAACGTATCGCGCATCTGGTTAAAAAATATTCCGATCACATTGCCCAACCTATTTTTTGGATTGGCAAGGATGATGCTGCTGACCAGCTAAATTCATCGGCTGCCCTGTGGACGCGGCCAGCCAAGGAAATTTCCGAGGATGAATATAAATCATTTTACCATGCTGTAGCTTCAGCCTATGACAAGCCCTTCATCACACTTCATAATAAGACCGAGGGCGCGGTTGAATTTACCAACTTGCTGTTCATCCCGTCATCTGCGCCGTTTGATCTCTATGATCCCGAGCGCAAATCGAAACTACAGCTTTATGTAAATCGCGTTTTCATCACGGATGATTATGAGGGTCTTGTGCCAAAATGGCTGCGGTTCCTGCGTGGTATTATCGACACGCCGGATGTTGATCTGAATGTCAGCCGCGAAATGTTGCAGCAAAATCCCGCCGTCACAAAAATCAGCAAGGCGATAGTCAAACGCACCATTAGCGAGATGAAAAAGGCGTTGGAAAAACGCCGTGATGATTATGCCAATTTCTGGGACGGGCTTGGCAAGGTTGTCAAAGAGGGACTTTATGAAGATACGGCTAATAGTGAAAAGCTGCTAGAGATTTGTCTGTTCCGGTCAACCAAGACCGACAAGATGATTACGCTTCAGGAATATGTTGACGGGTTCGCGCAAAATCAGGAGGTGATCTATTACCTATCGGCTGATGATGCAGAACGCGCCCGGCTGAGCCCTCATCTTGAGTCATTTCAGGCAAAGGATATTGACGTCTTGCTGCTGACCGACCCGATCGATGATTTCTGGCTATCCAACATTCAGCAATTCGCTGGCAAGGCTTTCCAGTCAATCACCAGAGGCGAGGTGAATCTATCCGATATTGGTAAAGCCAAGCAGAAAGATGACCAGCCAGATGAAACTCTGTCAGACATTTTTGTTGCGAAGATCAAAAACGTGCTTGAAGGCAGTGTCGCGAATGTACGTAGCTCGGCAAATATGGAAACCAGTCTGGCCCGACTTGTGGCAGATGAAAATGGCATGGATCAGCAAATGGAGCGGATGATGCGAATGCACAATCCCGACTTTAAGGGTATGCCGAAAATCCTTGAAGTAAACGTAAAACACCCATTGATCAAATCATTGAACGCCAAACTGGAGACCGGCGAATTTGAAGGATCGGATGATTTTGCCAAATTGATTCTAGATACCGCATTGGTTGCTGAGGGCGAGGCGATTATTGACCCGCGCGACTTTACCAGACGCCTATCGGATGTGATGCAAAAGGCGCTTGCGGGTTAATCAGAAACGGCGGCCGGCCTAGCCTTTCTGGGCCGGTCATTTCATCTCAATTTTACCCATATCCAGCCTGCCGATAATCTTGCCAATCCAGCTTTTGACTTCGATGCGGACCGGTACGAGTTGGCCTTGAGATGGCCGGCCAAAAAACATCTTAAAACGGTCATTGTCAGGCTTGTCATCTCCGCGCCATTTTGACTCGATCCGGTGTCCCCCTATCGGAATGAATTGCACACGGCAGGCCATTGCGCTGCCTTCATATTCGTCCGGGCGTGCCTTGGTTAACTCAACCGCGCCAATGGTTTCAAAAGACATCCGGCTACGCCGCCGACCATCATAGATCTCATAGCTTGCGGTGCAATTCCCGTCGGCCTCAATTTGATTGATCAACCGCAGAACCGCACTATAGGGATCGATTACACCGACGCGCATCTGATCGCCAAGCGGATAGACTTCGTCCAGATCCAATTCGGGTATGCGGGTCTCGGAAATAACATTTGACGCAGAGTCCCAAATCACCCGGCTTTTCACAGTATCACCCCCGGAAAGGCGTGCCATCATCAAAGTTTTTGGTTGCCAGTTACCCCCGGCTAAAACCAGCTCAGCCTCGGCATTGCTTTTGAATTCGCTGAAGATCACTGCCAGCCCTGTAGAGCCAACACTTGCCAAAATACGCGCTTTATCTGGTCCGAAGCGGTAATCGAGCTTGCTCTTGGCGAGCAGGATATTTCCCCAGCTAACATCATAGACCAATGTCGTTGACTGATATGGTGCCGCTGCTGCTGCGCCTGCCCAAAACCCGAATAGTGCCAGCACCAAAAGGCTACGCATTCTCTATTCCTCTTAGACAAAACAGGAATACTTTACTAATGATCATGATACCCATCCAGATTGCGTCCAGTTCATGCAAAAGAGGCACATTTTTCGCCCGTTTTATCTTTAAAAAAAGCCGGTCAAAATGACCGGCTTTCTTCAAATCTCTGACTAATATTTTATGAGAACATATCGGTGGTAATACCGCTGTACCAACCAATCGACTCCTCATAGGTTGTCTTACGCACCTCACTGCTCTCATCACCTTGTGAGACAAATTTATCAACCACATCAATTTTTTCTGATCCGGCTTTGTAATTCGCCCCAACCTTAACCCCATCATTAGTCGCAATGAGGCTCCAGCAAGTGTTGGCAAAACGAGCGTCATAAACCCGGCTTCCAGTTAACTCACCGCGAATTGCATTTGCCGCAACCTTGGCCTGGCTATTCGCAGAGAAGCCCGATTTTGGCATCGCAGAAGCAACGGATGCATCGCCAAGAACAAATATATTAGGATCAGCCTTAGACGCCATAGTTGCTGGAATGATTGGCGCCCAATCACCATCGGTAACACCTGCGTTCTGAGCAATTACCCCGGCACTCATTGCTGGAACCACACATGCCGCATCAGCTTTAAACGTATCAAGATCAGTGACAATTTCCATTGTCTCATGATTAACAGACTTGATGCCGCCATGGGCTTCCGGGCCGATCCATTCAACCATACCTGGATAGTGTTTTTCCCAGCCAGCTGTGAAAAGTCCCATCTTTGAGAACTTTTCCTTTGGGTCCAGCACAATGATTTTTGCCGTTGGGTTACGCTCTTTTAGAAGATGAGCAATCATTGATACGCGTTCATATGGCCCCGGTGGGCAGCGGTATGGATTTGGCGGGGCAACCATTACGAATGTCCCACCTTTTTTCATCGTCATAACTTGGTTGCGAATTTGCTGCGCTTGCGTTCCTGATGTCCAGCCATGCGGCATACGCCCTTGCGCCTGCGGCGAATATCCAGCGATGCTATCATATTTTAGCGCAATACCGGGCGACAATACTAGTTTGTCATAAGACAGCTTGCCGCCAGATGCCAACGTCACCGTTCTTGCAGCGCCGTCAATCGATGCGGCCCACTCATGCACAACATTGATACGGTTATTGACTGCGAGGCCATAATAGTTGTGTCCTATCGAGGCGTATTTACGGAAACCACCAATGTAGAGATTCGAGAAAAAACACGTGTAATAGCGCTTTGACGCCTCAACCAGCGTAACATCAATCGAACCTTTTGAGTCCTTTGCAATATAGCGCGCAGCAGTTGCACCACCAGCACCGCCACCAACAACAACTACTTTTGGAGCGGCACCAAAAGCCAGCGATGGCATCGCAAGCCCCGTAGCGGTTGCACCTAGAAGTCCACCAAAATAGCGTCTTGAAATTGAAGTCATTCTTTCCTCCCCTTTTTACATTACCCCTTAAATGTCAGCTGAAAAAGGACAATAGTCAACTGCAATTTTAGCCAAAATTTAGACAAAAAATAGTTTTTTAGCAACTAAAACAGAAGCTTAATATTAAAACTCAGAACTGGAAAATTGCAGGTATTTTTTTCTAATTAGATAGCGAAGAGAAGTAGGCAGCAAGGGAAATAATTTGCTCATCATTCAGCCTTCCCGCCATCATTTGCATGACTTTATTTTCCAGCTCCTTACTGCGATAGGCCCGCATGATGGTCACAAATTTTTCGGCATCAAGACCGTTAATATTGGGAATGCCAGCGCTCTGGTTGCGGTGGCAGGTCATGCATTCACCTGCCAGATATTCGCCATACCCCATATCGGCCTTGGCAATCTGTTCGGCCAGACCGGCGTCCGCCCTGGCCTGATAGACCGCGCCAAATGATAGCACCAATACAGCCCAAAATGCGGCAAGCTCACCACAGGAGATATTTTTCTTCATAGACCGACCTTCTCACTTGAGATTTAATCTTTGGACTTAACTATATAAATGAATTCGTGGCAAGGACGAGACGTTTGGCATAATCACCTCAATGAGTGGAAATATTGAGAAATTCGCCAAATTGGGCGATAATGATGAATGCAAAAGCGGCGGAGAGGGGCAGGCAGGTGGCAAAATCAAAACCGGATGACAGCGAGTCCATCATCCGTAAATTTCAGAAAATCCATGGCAGCACCTTTGATTATTCGCGGGTTGATTACATTAATCACACCACCAAGGTCACGATCATTTGCCGCCGGCATGGCCCGTTTGAGCAGCAACCACGCCTGCATCTTCGTGGCAGTACTGGTTGCCGCCCTTGCATAGCTGAACGCGGCAAATAAGGCGCGCTTTCGAATTTTATTGCCCACAACGCTATCATCAGTTGCATTCATCATTTGTCCGGTGAATAGTTTTCGCAGTTGCATTCTTTCATGGTGCATTCCTTGGGGGCGTTTGTTCGCGGCAGCAATCATTATGCAAATGCGGATGGCCCCTGTTGGAAGGCGCTGCTTGTTGTAGCCACCCATTTTTCCGGCCTGTTGCGCACGCCCTTTAAACGCACACCGTCGGCCATGAGTTAATCGAGAATTATGCCAAGGATAACATGATGTTTGATAAATTGATCCCGACCACTCTTGTTGGCAGTTACCCGCAGCCATCATGGCTTGTTGATAAGGAAAAACTGCTAAGCGAAGGGCCGCCCCGGGTTCGAATGCGCGAGGTCTGGAAGATTGACGCTGATGCGCTGGATGAGGCAAAGGATGACGCGACACTAACCGCGATACATGATCAAGCACGCGCTGGCATCGACATTCTGTCGGACGGGGAAATCCGCCGTGAGAGCTATTTCAACCGGTTCGCTAATGCGTTGTCGGGCATTGATCTGGACAATCCGGCATTGGTGCCAAATCGGCGCAATGTCATGATCCCCGTGCCGCGCGTTATTGGCGAAATTAAACGCAAATATCCGGTGCAGGTGCATGACGTTGCCTATCTGCGCGCGCATACCAAACGGCCAATCAAGATCACCATTCCCGGTGCCTTTACCATGGCAAAACTGGCCGAAGACGAATTTTACCATGATACAGAGGCTTTGATTAGCGCCTATGCTAAAGCGGTAAATGCCGAAATTCGCGACCTTAAAGCGGCGGGCGCAGATGTGATCCAGATTGACGAGCCCTATATGCAGGCCAACCCGGAAGAGGCTGATAAATATGGTGTTGATGCGATCAATCAGGTGCTGGATGGTGTTGACGGGCCAACCGTTGTTCATCTGTGCTTTGGCTATGCCTATGTGGTGAAGGAAAAACCCGTTGGCTATACATTCCTGCCACAGCTTGACGCCTGCCGTGCGGATTACATTTCCGTCGAGGCGGCACAACCAAATCTTGACCCAGCAATTCTGGCCGAATTACCATCCAAGAAATTTCTTTATGGCGTGTTGAATCTTGGAACTAATGAAATCGAAACACCCGCATTGGTTGCCGAACGGTTACGCGGGGCATTGCGTTTTGTTAGCCCTGACCGGCTTGTCGCCGCGCCTGATTGCGGGATGAAATATCTGCCGCATGATGTCGCCTATGGTAAATTAAAGGCGATGGTCGACGGGGCGGCAATTGTGCGCACCGAATTAAATTAGGCGGTAACGGGTGATATGGTAACGGGCTGGCCGCTACAGGGCGAGCTGGCCCGGCCGGGGCTAGTGAATATCTTGCATTTGCCCCATGGCTGTTTTCAGCTTTTCAACAGTGAAATTAGGTGATTTTGCCGTTTCCAGAATAATTGCCTCGCGCCGGCTAATCAGGTCAATAGTGGCCGGTATTTGCCTCACTGCAGATGGTGGAATTAACACCGCACCATGCTGGTCGGCATGAATAATATCATTTGTGTTTGCCGTTAGCCCATGCACTGTCACCTGACAATCAATGTCAACAAGATGTACAAAGGCATGACTGGGCCCAACCTTACCACCAATCAAATTAAAGCCGCGCGCGCTATCAGGCACATCGCGGAAAGACCCATTGGTCACAGCGCCAAGCACGCCGAGCCCTTTATGGATATTGGTCTGCACCTCACCCCAGAACGCGCCAATCCCCGGCTGCGGATCAATATCCTGAATCACAACAATCGTTGGCGACGGTGCTGTCGCTACATATTCATAATAGGCGGCGCGTTTGGCCGCCATTTCAGCAGCACTCTCGTCGGATGGTGCAGCCGCCCGAATGGTTGCGGTACGCGCAAACCCGCAAATTGGCGGCAGGTCAGGATCAAGGCTGAACAGATGCGTGGTGGTAAACCCGTATCCGCGCCGTTCAGGCACGATTTCCTCAAGCGCGTTACAGATTGTCGGCGTATCCCATTGCATTAAAACGGCAAGGTCGTTAGCGGTGATCGCGGCGCTCATCTATATCTCCCAGTTTAAGCTCACTGCGTCAATATTAATCAAAGATTTTCAAAATGGGATTAATTTTATCTTCCCCGCAAAAAAAACCGTACCGGCCAGGACAGGCGGGTACGGGTTTTTCATCGGTGCGATAGGCACCTAACGACAGCCCAGTCAGACCACTATTTGACGAGGATTGCCATAGGTTACAGCGGTGTCATTAAAGCGTTTCAATGATCCGTCTTGCCTCGTCATAATCACCAGACATTGCAGCATTTGACGCCTTAGATGCAACGCTGGCAATGATGAAGAAATCGGCAACGAAAGCAAGGCTTGCCATGACCGCAGCTTCGATTTGTTCACATGCGCGGCAAGTTGTTTGATAGACAGTTGTGACTGACATTTTTATCTCCGGACAGGCCTTTGAACGCACATGACAGTATCGCAAAAAGGACACGCCTTTTCACGGACATCATTGCTCCCAAAAACCAGTTGTTATTGAATGTTTGTATTTTGAGTCTGGCTGGTACCAGCTCGCATTATCGTTAGTTAGGCCTGAAACTGACAAATGTGAAGGCCCAATCGCTGCGATGTTTTAGCGCACCCTTACTGGCCAGATCAAAACACTGGCCTCAACCATGCCAGCGTTAATATGATTCTAGGGTTTGAGCAGCAGCCATGCTATAACCGCTGTTGTTTCTGCTGATTATCTGCGGCGGCATGTCTCGGCCAGGGTCACATTAAGGGTAGCGCTAATGATTGGCAAACTGATTATCTTCGCCATTCTGATCGTCTTGCTTTACGCGGTTTTCATCAGGCTAAAAACACGAATTACCGGCGGAGCAGATCCAGCACCAGCGCGGCCACAACTTGAAAAAAATCGAAAAAAAGGCTGGCTTGGCGATGATGTCCGGATCAGCAAAATCCACATGATAATCACCTTTCTGGCGGCACTCTATCTCATCTGGGCAATCATCACACTGTACCGCTAGAATGACAGTCATGATGCGGCGACAGCGCAGATTAAGGTTAAGATCAAGATAATGACGATAACAACTCTTTGGTCATTTGCCGTAACGGTTTATCAACGTGATGGGGTTGCGGCAGCGTGCCTTGGCTTGCAAGAAGACGCTCATGTTGATGTGCCGTTGATGCTTTCCGTCGCCTATGCCTGTTTGCAGAATAAACACATCGGCAATAATGCATTCGTTAATCTTCAATCACTGGCCCGCCCGTGGCAAACCGAGATTGTGCAATCGCTTCGCCGCATACGCACGCGTCTGAAAACTGGCCCGCATCCTGCCCCGAACGAAATCACTGATGAGCTGCGCAACAAGGTAAAGGCCGCCGAGCTTGCCGCCGAAAAAATTCAGATTGAAATGATGCAAATCTGGGCAGATGCCCTTCCCGCCGCCAACCAAGATAATTCACCTGTAACTTTGCCAGCACTAATCGATGCAATCGGCATTGTTGTGACAGCCAGCAGCCAGCATCCGGTTACCCCAAACCAGGCTGATCATATCAAACTGATTGCAACCGCCGCGCTTGGCATTAGCAGCATCGGCACCAGCTAAAGCAAGCTCTAATCTACGCCCGAACCTGTCCAGCGCTTGACAGTTGGTAACTGTATATCAAGCAGATCAAGCGCGCGCCCCACGCTTTGATTGATCATATCATCGAGCGTTTCTGGCCGTGCGTAAAATCCGGGAACTGGCGGCATGATAATAGCACCGCTTTGGGTGGCCTGATCCATCAGCCTTATATGGCCGGCATGAAGCGGTGTTTCGCGCAGCATCAGCACGACACGGCGGCGCTCTTTAAGGCACACATCAGCCGCCCGTGCGGTCAGTTCTTCATTAAAACAATTGGCAATCGCGCTCAGGGTTTTGATCGAACATGGAGCAACAAGCATACCATTTGTATGGAAGGAGCCAGATGAAATGGCCGCCCCAATATCTTTATGATTATAGAGATGATCGGCAAGCGCGCGAATCTTATCAGGTTCATAATCAACCTCGGCAAGGGCTGTGCGAAACCCGGACGGCGTAACAATCACATGGGTTTGGACATCATCAACCGCCCTTAGCAACTCCAGCGCCCTAATGCCGTAAATAACTCCAGATGCACCCGTAATGGCAACAATCACACGCCGCATTTCATAATACCCCACCTCAAAAAGGCGCATCCCGGCGGCTCGCACCCCGGTAACGCGATAATAGTGGCCACAGGATATATTGGCCTCGCAATGTTCCTAAATTGCCACCACGATCAACGGGTTAAGAGTGCCAGCGATGATGCCAATCTGTCAATCGCCAGCGCGGTTCAATTAGAGTTGCAGGGTTTGCCTCAATTGCGGTACCAGCATGGTCTAATTCCCTTTGATTTTAGACTGTGAGAGGACTAGCTTGGCGCCTATGCGAATTCCTACCCCACCACATGCGATGATTATAAACTGGACAATCCTGATCACGCTTGGCGCAATCTGGGGAGCCAGCTTCCTTGGCGTCGAGTTGGCCCTGACCGGATTTGGCCCGGTGACCGTCGCTGCTGGACGCGTCGCCGCCGCCGGCCTTATTCTTGTTTTTATTGCGATTGCCTATGGTGATGGGCTGCCGCGTTTTCGTACCGCGACCGATCGGCGTATCTGGTTACATTGTCTTGGCATGGCCTTCTTTACCAACGCCATTCCATTCTGCTTGCTATCATGGGGACAGCAAATTGTGACCTCTGGATTTGCCGGCATTAGCATGGCAGTTGTGCCATTATTCGTGCTGCCGTTGAGCCATTTCCTAGTTCCGGGCGAAGTGATGAGCCGCATCAAAATTGTCGGGTTTTTATTCGGTTTTATGGGCGTGGTGCTGCTGATCGGTGGTGACAAGATTCTGGCCAGCACGACACCATCACCGCTTATGTTTACCGCCCAGTTTGCCTGTATTACGGCAAGCGCCTGCTACGCAATTGGCAGCATCATCACCCGCCTATGCCCGCCTGTCAGCGCGCTGTCTTTTGCTGCGGCAGGATTGATGCTTGGTGGGATTATCCTCATTCCAGCGGCGCTAATCATCGACGGCGTTCCCACACCACCCGCTGACATTGCTTTTGCCGGCCTTGCTTATCTGGCAATATTCCCAACAGCGATTGCAACTATTTTGCTGACGGTTCTTGTGCGGCGCGCCGGGCCACCATTTTTATCACTAGTAAATTATCAGGTGCCGGTATGGGCGGTAGTGATCGGTGCCATCGTTCTGGATGATGCGCTGCCCGGACATTTCCTGATGGCGTTAGTGGTGATTTTAAGCGGATTATTCATTGCCCAGCTCGGCAGGCGCCGCCAAGGAAAACAATGATATTAAGACTAATGACGGCATCAAGCAGAATCATGGCGCCCTAAAACATCCAACCCAAGATCAGGTCAGCCAGTTTTTAGTGACCTAAAATCTGGCTCAGGAATGATTTGGTACGGTCTGATTGCGGGTTATTAAAGAAAGCTTCTGGCTCGTTCTGCTCAACGATCTGCCCCTCATCCATAAAAATTACCCGGTCAGCAACCTTATTGGCAAAGCCCATCTCATGCGTGACTACCAGCATTGTCATGCCGGTTTCGGCGAGCTCAATCATCGTGTCCAGCACCTCTTTAATCATTTCAGGATCGAGGGCTGAAGTCGGCTCGTCAAACAGCATGATATTGGGCTTCATACATAAAGAACGGGCAATAGCCACGCGCTGCTGTTGGCCCCCGGACAACTGGCCGGGATATTTGCCAGCCTGTTCTGGAATCCGCACCCTCTCCAAATATTCCATGGCAAGAGCTTCTGCCTCAGCCTGTGGCATCTTGTGCACCCAAATTGGGCCCAACGTGCAATTTTCCAGGACCGTCAGATGCGGAAACAGGTTAAATGATTGAAAAACCATGCCGACGTTCTTTCGGATGGTTTCCAGATTTTTCAAATCTGAAGTTAGCTCAGTATTATTGACAATAATACAACCCTTGTGATGCACTTCCAGACGGTTAATACAACGAATCAGGGTGGATTTGCCAGACCCAGACGGCCCACAAATGACAATCCGTTCGCCTTCATAAACCTCTAGATTGATATCGCGCAATACATGGAAATCGCCATACCATTTATTCATCTGTCCAATCTTGATCACCGACATATTTCCAGCCTTGCCAGACCTTTTTGGAGCAGTCTTCTCTTTAACTCCATTTTTAGCTTTTGACCTGGCAGCTGTTTTACGAGCGGTCCTTTTGGATGCGGATGGCGGTGTCATAGCCTTCTCCTATCGGTGTTCGGTTGCCAGTCGCTTTTCCAACCAGAGCGAATAGCGCGACATGGCAAAACAACTGACAAAGAAAAACAATGCAACAAACAAGTAAATCTCATTAGAGAGACCATTCCAGTTGGCATCAGCTAGCGCGGCACGGCCTATGCCCAGCGGGTCTAGCAATCCGATAACGATAACCAGCGTGGTATCTTTATAAAGCCCAATAAAGGTGTTTACGATACCGGGAATGGATATTTTCAACGCTTGAGGAAGCGTGACCAGCCTGGTTGTCTGCCAGTAATTCAACCCAATACTTTGAGCTGCCTCATACTGGCCAGCCGGGATAGCTTGCAGGCCACCGCGTATCACTTCAGCGATGTATGCAGCTGAGAAAAAGGTCACCATAATCAGCACCCGCAACAGCAAATCAAAATGCGTGCCAGGGGGCAGAAAATAATTCAGCATGGTCGACGCCACAAACAGCAAGGTGATCAGCGGCACACCGCGCATGAATTCGATAAACATAACCGACAGAGTGCGCACCGCAAGCAATTTGGACTGTCTGCCAAGCGCTAGCAGTATCCCTAACGGCAACGAGGCAGCAATGCCCGTCACCCCTACAATCAACGTTAGCATAAACCCACCAAACAACGCTGTCTTGACCGGAGGCAGTCCAAACGCGCCACCAAGCAACAGCACGCCCGTCAAAACCGGATAAATCGCACTAAACCAGAGCATCTGACGACGAGCTGGAAAACTGGGCAGGAGCAGTGGGCCGATAGCCACAAACAACAGCAAAAAACAGACTAGTGGCCTCCAACGCTCTGCCTCTGGATAAAAGCCGAACATAAATTGTTCAATACGCTTACCAATCACTGCCCAGCAAGCTCCACTATCAATCTTCAGGCATTCCTGTTTACTACCAGCCTGCATTACTGCATCAATGACAAACCAGCCAGACGCGGAACTGACCAACAGCCATAGTAGCACGACTGTAAAAATGGTCATCAATGAATTGGTGAGATTATAAAACAGATTCTGCCGCAACCATCCTATCAAACCACTCGTGCCAATCGGAGGAGGCAAAGCTGGAAGGCTGACTTTAGCAACGTATCCTCTAGCGCTTTGTGATCTTTGTGGTGCCATAGCTTGTCCCTACCGTCCTACAAGCCGCACGCGGCTATTATACCAGTTCATGAGTGCAGAAATCAGCAATGAAATAATGAGGTAAATCCCCATTACCATCAGCATGGCCTCCATCTCCCGGCCAGTCTGATTCAGCGTAATACCGCCCAGCGTGGCCACAATATCCATATAGCCGATAGCAATAGCCAATGAGGAATTTTTGGTCAAATTCAGATATTGCGAGGTCAAAGGCGGAATAATAATGCGGCGCGCCTGCGGCAGAATTACCTCATTCATCACCTGACCTGGCTTCAGGCCTATTGCCTCTGCTGCCTCTCTCTGGCCCTTGTCTACCGCGACAATACCGGCACGCACAATCTCGCCAATAAAAGCAGCTGTATAAATCGCTAGCGCAAAAGTAAGAGCCACAAATTCCGGCGGCAGTTGAATCCCACCACGAAAATTAAAGCCCTTAAGCACGGGAAGGTTTAGCGACACTGGCTGGCCAGCAAGAAAAAACGCCAGCGTCGGCAGCAAAATCCAAATTACCAGGTTGATACGAAAAACCGGCCACTGCAAACCGGACTGACGTTGGCGGGCGCGGGAATAGCGGGCAAGTCCAACTGAGAAAAACAGCGCGGCTACAACGCCCAGCCAAACTAGCCCTATGCCTGTTTCGGCTATCGGCTTGGGTACATAAAGCCCACGATTGGTCAAAAATAGAACTTCACCGATGGTCAGTGCCTGTCGCGGGTGCGGCATGGTATTTACGATAATCCCGTGCCAGAGCAGAATATGCAATAAAACCGGTACATTACGGGTAAACTCAATATAGATATAAGCTAGCTTGCTAATTAGCCAGTTACGCGACAACCGAGCGACACCCAGAACAAAACCCAGTAGCGTTGCCAGCGCAACACCAACAGCCGCAACAAGAAAAGTATTCAGTAAGCCCACAATCGCGGCGCGCAAATGGGTCGATCTATTAGTGTATTCAATCAAAGTCTGGTTGATATCATATCCAGCCGGCAGAAACAGGAAATCAAACCCAAACCCCTTGTTCAGCGAAGTAAAATTGCTGATAACATTACCTATTAGCCAGGAAAAAAGAGCGAAGAAACCGGTCAGAACAAAAACCTGGATCAAAACACCGCGCGATTGCTCATTGCGCCACATGGAATTCAGATAGGACATTGTGAACCGCTTCTCAAACGTACCTGGCTTGAAGCCAAACCATTCAATAAAAACCTATTTAAAAATAGAGCAGCCCTCTTCCTATTTTGTGGAAAAGGGCTGCTGAGTAGAATTCAAACGATTATTTTACCGGCGGAACATAATGCAAACCACCATCCTTAGCTAACGCATTAATACCGCGTGAAAGGCCAAGCTTAGTGCTCTTGCCCAGATGCCGCTCGAAGGATTCGCCATAATTACCTACTTGGGTAATAATGTTGTAAGCCCAGTCAGGTGACAGGCCCAACGCTGATACACCTTGCAACTCATCTACGCCAAGCAGGCGACGAATTTCTGGGTTCTCAGAGTTTTTCATTTTTTCTGCATTCTGTGAGGTAATGCCTAATTCTTCAGCAACCATCATTGCCTTCAAAGTCCATGAGGCAATATCTGCCCACTGATCATCCCCGTGACGCACGACAGGACCAAGCGGCTCTTTTGAAACAACCTCCGGCAACACTACGTGCTCATTAGGATTGTCAAAAGCAGCTTTGGTCGCAGCCAGACCGGAGGCGTCTGTTGTGTAAACATCGCAGCGCCCAGCTAGATAGTTGGACTGTGCTTCGGCATTGGTTGCAATCGGCACTGGCTCATATTTCATCTTGTTCAGCGAGAAGTATTCAGCCAGATTTAGCTCAGTTGTAGTGCCTGTTTGAATACAAACAGATGCCCCATCCAGCTGAGTTGCAGAAGTAACACCAAGAGATGCTGGCACCATAAAGCCCTGACCATCATAATAATTCACACCAACAAAGGTTTGCTGCAAATCAACATCACGGCTAAATGTCCAGGTGGTATTCCTTGACAGGATTTCGCCTTCGCCCGCACGAAGTTTGGTAAATCGTTCAGCTGTGGTTGCCGGCACAAACCCAACTTTTCCAGAATCACCCAAAACAGCTGCTGCAACAGCCCGGCAATAGTCAATGTCAAACCCTGACCAGACACCCTGATCATTTGGCGCAGCAAACCCGGCCAGACCAGTATTCACAATACACGTTAATTCACCTTTGGCTCGCACATCATCCAACGTGGCGGCACCCGCAGTTCCAGCCAGCAAAACACTGGTCAGTCCAGCAATAACCCATGAAGTACTCTTCATTTCATCCCTCTTTTGTTTAATTATAGTTGCGCTTCGGCACTGGTCTTTCATCTTAGACTGAGCCGTGCATACCTAGATGCTTGGCTGAAGAAACAGTTTTTGACAAGCTTTTCTTTGGTTTTTTAAAATTTTTCTTTCTATTGAGCTACTGTTTTGGGGGAGGGGGACTGGGGAAAATTCAGCACAAAGAAGAATTTAAGACAAAGTTCTCTTGCGCTAAAGTCTCAATCGCTCCAGGCCTCACTGCCCTTACTTTTCTTATCGCATCTTCAGCCGTATGCCCCTGTCGCTTTAAAAGGCTTGCGCAGAACATGCCTGTTCGTCCAAGTCCTGCAGCACAGTGCACTACTATTTTTGAGTCTTGGGAAATTAAACTAATCAACTTCTCACTGCTTGAATTCCATGCGCTAAAAAAGGAAGCTGCTGGCGCAGACATATCTTTGATTGGAAAATGAAACAGCATAAACCCAGAATTTTCTAGATGCTCAAAATAGTTTGGCACTCCCATTGCGCTTAATTCTTTTTGTTCAACAAGACAAACCACTGCAACCGCACCCCATTCAGAGAATGACGTTAAGTCAACATCAATATTTCTTCTCCAAAGCTGACCCTTTTGGTCAATGTGGTTCCTACCCGGAATGTGAGTCATCAGGACTGATGAGGAACCTACTTTTAAAGTAGGGGCGAAATCCAGAGGACCTAAAAATGGGGGCTCATAAGTCAAGTTGCCTGGCTCATTAAAATTTTCTCTTCTTACCCAACCAATTTTCGACGAAGGGATACAACAATTTCACTACAAAGGAGACAATAAGCATCAGCATACCCAAAGCTGCAGTTCCTGACGTTTCCTCCATCTCCTCCAAATGGAAGCCAACTTAATCTCAACTCTAGAATGACGATAATTCCAGGCGCTAATTGGTGTCCAGCCCCAATTTCCATGAACTCTGATTTTATGAGACTATAAAGGGATCTGTAGCATCTAATTTTCACTCATTTTGATCATAACGGGTCAAAAATTGATATATCAGAGTTCGTAAACTAAGATCTAAAAGCGCCGTAAAGTGCGTCAATGGATCATGTGATGCTAATTGACCCTCCTGATGTCACGAGGCAATGTCGCTTCGTTCAGTTGCCCTTTTTGTGAGAGTATAATCCTCAACTTCAACAGCTCACAGAAATCTCTCACATAATTTTTTACTTTAGGAACAAAATATATGCCGCAATATTTTGCCAGGTTACTCGCTGACAATCCGCACCGTTTTGGCACGATCCTGGCGCTAATCGGGGTCTTGGTGCTAACGCCCGATACATTGGTGATCCGTCTTTCCGGCCTCGAACGCTGGGCGCTTATGGGATGGCGCGGGGTTTTAATGGGGGCGATGTCGTTGCTGCTATGGCGGTTGTTTCTCAGCCGAAATCCGCGCCACGAATGGC
>JADHOR010000061.1 GCA_016778895.1 Candidatus Puniceispirillum sp. | reverse complement strand
AGGCGGAAATACGCAAAGGCCAATCGCTAGCTGGGCGGCTGGGGTGATGCCGATGCCCCGACGCCCTGACAACGTTTTGAGCAATAGCGAACCTGTTCCCAGTCACGCGCCCATTTTTTCCGCCATTGAAAGGGCCGTCCACAACTGGCACAAATCTTTTCCGGCAAATTGGCCTTTCGAACCATTTTTGGCATATTTAAACCCTATCGATCGACCGTCGGCGCACCGCCTCGCCTATAATTTTGGCTTAACGCCTTGCACAAAAACCGCAACGCCTTTCATGGTAATTAAGTCCTAGCTTAAAAGGAAAAAAAATGTCAGCAACGCCTCTAAATATTCTGTTCCTTTGTACTGGAAATTCGGCGCGATCATTGATTGCCGAGGGTGTGTTGCGCGATTTGGGCGATGGTCTTTTTAAAGCATTTTCGGCTGGATCCCAGCCGACTGGTGCGCCAAATCCCTACGCGCTGCGGGTGCTTGCCGCACATGATATCGAGACCAGTTTTGCCGCGTCGAAAGCTTGGGATATTTTTGCCGGTGATGATGCGCCGGTCATGGATTTGATTGTAACGGTTTGCGACAATGCAGCTGGTGAGACCTGCCCGATCTGGCCGGGTCATCCACAGGTGGCGCATTGGGGCGTTGTCGATCCGGCTGCTGTAAATGGCAGTGATGACGAAATTCTAGGAGCCTTTCAAACAACCTATGACGAGATGAGTTTGCGTATTAGCGCGTTAATCGCGGCGCATCCCGATACAGAAACCATTGGCGATATTGCCCGGGCCATCGGCGCGCAAGCAGCAGGCCAGTCATGACGCGGGATCATCTTTTCCGCCGCCTTTTTGCCGAGTGGTTTGGCACGTTGGCACTGGTCGCAACGGTGGTCGGCTCGGGCATCATGGCCGAAACATTAGCGAATAATAATCTGGCGCTGGCGTTGCTTGGCAATACCATTGCAACTGGTGCCATTCTTGTTGTTTTAATCACCATGCTTGGGCCGGTGTCTGGTGCACATTTCAACCCTGCGGTCAGCGCGGCCTTTCTGCTGCGCGGCGATTTATCGGCCCGGATGGCGGCATTTTATATCATTTGTCAGATTGCTGGCGGTATCTGCGGAACGTTATTGGCGCATTGGATGTTTGCGGCGCCATTACTGCAAGAGGCAACGCATCTGCGATCTGGTCTAACCCAATACGGATCTGAATGGGTGGCGACCTTTGGCTTACTAATGGTGATTTTTGGCGGTGTCAAATATCGTGCCGACGCAGTGGCATGGATGGTTGGGCTTTACATAACCGCGGCCTATTGGTTTACCGCATCAACCAGCTTTGCCAATCCGGCGGTTACGATTGCGCGATCATTGACCGACAGTTTCTCCGGCATCCATATGGGTGATATGCCGTTTTTCATCCTCGCACAGATGCTTGCGGTCTGGCCAGCGTGCCGGCTTGCGGGGTGGTTATTTGCGGCTGATAACGGGGTTGGTGGCGCTGACAACACTGACAAGGCAGGCGGTTCTGACACATAATCCTTTCCATTGAGGGGAAAATAATGCTTTCCATTCTGGCTTATTGGCTATAGGAATGCGGCGCGGATAGAAATCGCCAACCCAAGAGACATTTATATGCCCCAAGAGCTACGCAATATAGCCATCATTGCCCATGTTGATCATGGCAAAACCACGTTGATTGACTCGATCATGAAACAAAGCGGTATGTTCCGCGAAAACCAGCAGGTCGATGAGCGGCTGATGGACTCCGGTGATCTTGAAAAAGAACGCGGCATTACCATCCTTGCCAAGCCTACATCGGTGATGTGGAAAAATGTCCGTATCAATATCATTGATACCCCGGGTCACGCCGATTTTGGCGGTGAGGTCGAGCGCGTTCTTGGTATGGCCGATGGGGTGATCTTGTTGACCGATGCTGCCGAAGGGCCAATGCCGCAGACAAAATTTGTGCTTGGTAAGGCGTTGGCGCAAGGGCTGCGGCCGATTGTGATCATCAATAAGATTGACCGTAGTGATGGCCGTCCAGAAGAAGTCGTGGACGAAGTGTTCGATCTGTTTGTCGCGCTTGATGCGAATGAAGAACAGCTTGATTTCCCTATCCTCTACGCATCTGGCCGCAGTGGCTGGTGTGTTCGTGATCTGGATGATCCGCGCGATAATCTACACCCGCTTTTGGATGTTATCCTCGATCATGTTAAGCCGCCGCAGGTTGACCATGAGGCGCCGTTTGCGATGTTGGCAACCCTGCTTGACAGCGACCCCTATCTTGGTCGTTGTCTTGTTGGCCGTGTTGTTCAGGGCAGCGCATCGGTCAATGCCAGTGTTCGCGGGCTTAATCTTGACGGCAAAATTGTCGAGACAGGCCGTTTGACCAAATTGATGAAATTCGAAGGCATGTCGCGTATTCCGGTTGATCATGTTCAGGCTGGCGACATTATCTGTATCGCTGGATTGGCCAAAACATCGGTTTCCGACACGATTTGCTCGCCCGAAGTCGCCGTGCCATTGCAGTCAACCCCGATTGACCCGCCAACAATGTCGGTCACAATCACGGTAAATGACTCGCCTCTGGCCGGACGTGAGGGCAAAAAGGTTACCTCGACAGCGATCCGTGAGCGGTTATTGGCCGAAGCTGAAACCAATGTTGCGATCACTTTTAACGAAAGTGGCACCAAGGACTCGTTTGAGATTGGTGGCCGCGGCGAATTGCAGCTGGGCGTGCTGATCGAAACCATGCGCCGTGAAGGGTTTGAAATGACCGTGTCGCGGCCAAGAGTTCTCTATCAGAAAGACGAAGCCGGCCAGCGGCTAGAGCCAATGGAAGAGGTAACAATCGATGTTGATGAGGAATTTTCTAGCACCGTTGTGGATAGTCTGAACCGCCGCAAGGGTGAGATGCTTGATATGCGCGCCGCTGGTGCGGGCAAGACCCGTCTTGTGTTCCGCGCTCCATCACGTGGCCTGATCGGTTATCAAAGCCGTTTTTTAACCCAGACCCGCGGCACCGGTGTGCTGAACCGTATATTTGATTCATACGCTCCGCATAAAGGCCCGATCGAAGGGCGCCGCAATGGTGCGCTGATCTCGACTGATTCGGGTGTTGCAGTCGCCTATGCGCTGTTTAACCTGCAGGATCGTGGGCAGATGTTTGTCGCCCCGCAAACCCCAGTTTATCAAGGCATGATTGTTGGCGAGCACAGCCGCGATAATGACCTTGAGATCAACGTGTTAAAGGGCAAGCAGCTGACCAACGTTCGTGCATCAGGCTCGGATGAAGCGGTCAAGCTCGTGCCGCCGCGCCGAATGTCGCTTGAAGAGATGATGGCCTATATCAATGAAGATGAATTGCTGGAGGTCACACCAAAAAGCCTGCGCTTGAGGAAGATGTATCTGTGCCCGCATGAACGCAAAAAGGCCGCACGCGCCTAACCGAACTGTTCGGTGTTAAGTGGCGGCCGTATTATCATCAATTGGCATGATGAAACTGCTATAATGACAATCCGCGCATTAGTCGATATGATCGCTCGGCCGCATAATCCTAAACGGGCAAACCAAACGGCCGAATTTAGTGAGTAAAGACAGATAGAGGGTTTTCCGATGGCTGGTGACAGTTTCAAGCATGTTTATGATAAGGCAGCGATGGCCCGCTCGGTTGCGCGTATGCTTCTTGAAATTGATGCGGTTCTGTTTCGCGCGGATGACCCTTTCAAATTAACCTCGGGGATGATGAGCCCGGTCTATATTGATTGCCGCAAGATTATCTCGTTTCCACGGATGCGTGCCGCCATGATGGATTATGGCGCATCGGTTATTTTGAACGATATTGGGCATGAGTCGCTTGATGCGCTCGCTGGCGGCGAGACGGCGGGTATACCGTTTGCCGCATGGCTTGCCGAGCGCACTCATCTGCCGATGCAATATGTCCGCAAAAAACCGAAAGGCTTTGGCCGTGATGCTCGCATTGAGGGCGATATCACTGATGGCCAGCGCATTTTGCTAGTCGAGGATCTGACCACCGATGGCGGCAGCAAGCTGAATTTTGTTGAGGCTTTACGCACCGCTGGTGCCGAGGTCGCGCACACATTTGTGATTTTCTATTATGATATCTTTAAAGATACGCCCGCTCGTCTGGCTGAAGATGGCATCAGGCTTCATTATCTGGCGACATGGTGGGATGTTCTTACCGAATGCAAGAGTGCGCAACGCTTTGATCAGAAAACCTTGGCCACTGTTGAAGATTTCCTGCATAGTCCGCGTGAATGGTCGAAGGCGCATGGCGGCGTCTAACCAGCTTGGCACATCACTGTAATAATGTATTTCAGGTAAGTTCTGCCTTGCGCCAACGGGCCGGCCTTGTTAGGCCGCATATTCGTTAAGGTGCGATCAATGGCAGGTTTTGACTATATTATTATCGGTGCCGGTTCGGCTGGCTGTGTCCTTGCTGATCGGCTGAGTCTCAACGGTAAATTCCAGGTTTTACTTGTTGAGGCGGGGCCATCAGACGATCATTTCTGGCTCAGGGTACCACTTGGTTACGGCATGACTTTTGATGATAGCCGGGTTAACTGGCGCTATCACACAATTGCCGAAACCGGACTTGGCAACCGCCAGCTCTATTGGCCGCGGGGCAGGGTGCTTGGTGGATCAAGCTCGATCAATGCGTTGGTTTATCATTATGGCCAGCCAGCTGATTATGATGATTGGGCAGCATCAGGTAATCCCGGTTGGGATTACCATTCGATCAAGCCGATTTATGATAGTTTTGAAGACATCATCCGTGCTGATGAGGAGTTGCCAAAGATTGGCAAATTGTCGGTCAGTGACGTTTCGGATGAATATCACCCCTTGAAATCACATTTCTTTTTAATGGCGAACTGTCTAGCCCCATTTTTCAGTGCCACTTATTTTGTCGTTCTCTAATAAGGTTTCGGGGACGGGTGGTCTCATGCCCAATGCGTGATGAGGTCTGATCTGGTTATATTGTCTGAGCCAGGTATTGATTGCGACCTG
>JADHOR010000060.1 GCA_016778895.1 Candidatus Puniceispirillum sp. | reverse complement strand
GAAACACGCTGGATTGGCGCAGCGCTCGGCTGTTCGGATCGGCTGCCAGATTTTACCGGAGTCAATAATCGTGACCGTATGATTAAAAGTGCCGAAATGGCCGGCGGTATTGAAAAAACTGCTGATATGGACTGGCTGATGAGTGGTGTGGCAATGGCCCTGCCATTATCAATAGCGCCATTATTAGGTGATTATGACAGTCCCCAAGCTTTGCGCTACGCTGTACTTGTTCCGGGCTGCTCATTGGCAAAGCCGCAAAAGCGCTGGCCTGCTGAACGGTTTGCTGAGCTCGCAAATGCGCTAATGGCCCGCGGTCTGACGGTTCTACTGGTAGGCACAAATGATGATCGTACTGCCGTTGATGCGGTACTGGCGGCAGCGCCAGATTCCCTTGATCTATGTGGAAAAACCAATCTGGTCGCACTCGCGCAGCTGTTGCGCGGCGCTGCATTCGTTGTTGGTAATGATACCGGCCCTATGTTTCTTGCAGCAAAAACCGGCGCGCCAAGCCTGATGCTAATGGGGTCTGATACCGATCCATCAATGTCAGCCCCAACCGGTCGCGCCTCAAGCTGGCTACGGGCAATGCCAATTACCCAAATCACAGTGAAAGCCGCACTTGATGCGCTGGAAAAACTGGGCCTTGAACCGGTCGTTTAAAAAGATGAGCCGGGCTGGGTGAGAAACATCTCCTCTTCGGCGCTGCTCGGCCTGCCAAGCAATGCGTTGCGATGTGGAAACCGCCCGAAACGGGCGATAATATCGCGATGCTTAAGCGCATAATCATGGGTCATTTTTGAGGTGTAAGTCTCGAATAACGGCAATGATGCGTCCTGAATGCCGATATCCTCGCTATGCATCATTGGCATAAGCATGAATTGGCAACGCGCCGCCTGGCCAGGCTCAAGATACTCTCGTTCAACGCAGCGAAGGCTCAGCGCAACCGCCATTTCATCGCCGGAAAACGCCCGCGCAGAATTGCGAAAGATGTTACGGGTAAACTGGTCAAGCAGCAGTATCAAGGCAAGACAGTCATTGGCGTCATTGGCCCAGTGATCAAGGCGCCCAGCTAGCCCCTCTCGCACCGCCTTGCCAAACCTATTCTCAAGCAGGGCATCAAAATCATCGTCTTTTTTAAACCAGAATTCGGGCGATGTTTCGACAAACCAGAATTGTAAAATTTCGTGCGGCGTTGTGGTCTTGGGCATGTTTTGAGCCTCCTCGCCGATTTGGTAGCAGGATGGGATTAGATAACCTTACCCGGATTCATCAGATTTTTTGGATCTAAAGCAGCTTTGATCGCTTTCATCGTATTTATGATAGCGGGGCTTTTGACCGCGGCTAATTGATCGCGCTTTACTTGCCCAATGCCGTGTTCGGCGCTGATAGATCCACCATATTTGGTGACATTGCTGTATAGCAGCTCCATCAGATTTGGCGTCTTTGCGTCAAAATCGGGGTCACCACCGGCTGCTTGAACGAGATTAAAATGCAAATTTCCATCACCAATATGACCATAACCGCAAATTCGGATTTTCGGATCAATCGCCTTCACACCGGCAACCATATCCGCATAAAAGGCCGATAATGCTGATTGTGGCAATGCCACATCCGAGCGCATGACCTTGCCGGCGCGTTTGTGCGATTCGGGTGATTGTTCGCGCACATCCCATAACGCATCCCTTTGTGCGTCGCTGTTTGCGATGGTAGCGTCAATCACCAGCCCATCTTCAAAGGCAGTCGCCAGGACGGTTTCCATAATGCTGCGGATTGGCGAGCTGCCATTCCCGTCGACCTCATTATCCGCCGGGTTGGTGCTGCCAATTTCCATGAGCACATTCATCGGGCCAATTGTCGCCAGCGGGCACTGGATATTAGGAAACGACTCAAACAGAACATGCAGAATATCCGCCGGTATCAATTCAAAGGCTTCAACCATACCGCCTGATGCGGCCTGCACTCGGTGCAGCAATTCAACCGCTGCATCAACATCGCGCACCTCGGCAAAGGCGGTGCTAAGCGCGACAGGTTTTGGGAATAACCGCATAGTTGCCGCGGTAATGACGCCAAGCGTGCCTTCTGATCCCACAAATAAATTTTTCAAATCATAACCGGTATTGTCTTTTCTGAGGCCTCTGAGCATTTCCAGCACCTCGCCGCCCATTAGCACCACTTCAAGGCCAAGGGTCAGCGCCCGCGTAGTGCCATAGCGAACAACGTTTAGCCCGCCAGCATTGGTGCCAAGGTTGCCGCCAATCGTGCAACTGCCTTTGGCTGCCAGGTTAAGCGGAAAATAGAGACCGGCATCATCGGCAATGTCTTGCAGATTTTGCAGAATGCACCCGGCTTCGACTGTCATAGACATATTTTGCGTGTCGAGTTCGCGCACTTTATTCATCCGCCGAAGCGATAATAAAATTGTATTGCCGCTTTCATCGGGCGTCGCCCCACCCATAAAGCCGGTATTGCCGCCTTGCGGCACAACGATAATATTATGGGTATCGGCATAGGTCATGATTGCCGAGACCTGCTGGGTGGTTTCGGGTAAAACCACAGCATGCGCTGCACCGTGAAAACGGCTATGCCAATCAGATAGATAGCTAGCCGTATCATCGCTGTCTTGCAACACCGCCTTTTCGCCAACAAGGGCAATCAGATCATCAATGATATTGGGTTTATGGTCATCCATGTGCGGCACACTTCCTATTATGGTCTGTCGATATCGGCACTTGCCTTTGGCGGGGTAACGCGGCCATCTAAAACCAGTTTTCACCAGATCAGATCGCCTGACCCTCAAATTTAATATTTATAGATATCTGCAGTGATCAATGCAAATGCTGAAAAATGCGAAACAAGGATCAGGGGCTGGTCGTTCGTGTTCCAAAACGTTTTTTCATTTCGCCGAGGAACCAATGCTGGCAAATAGTCCTAACGCGGCGCGGCGGCGCGGCGCAGCCGGTCATTGATCGCCTCGCCAAGGCCGTCTGCGGGAATGGGCGCAATCGCGATTGTCTTCGCATGAATCGCGTCGGCAGCATGAAGCATTGAAAATAAATTGGCAGCCGCCTCGATAAGGTTGCCCGAAGGGCTGAGGTTCAAATTCAGTTTTCCAGCGCCCTTAACGCTGCCAAAGCCGATTAGCTCTTCATTCGCCTCTTGGGTTTTTGCCATCAGGCGCACCGAGGAACGCGGCGCGTAATGGCTGGTAAGCTGGCCCGGGGCAACGGGTTTTTCACCGTCATCAAGCGGGTTAGCTGTGTCAATTTCCGGGTTACAACCTGCGGTGGCCAATGCGGCAGCCAGCGCATCACGGGTAATGCCGCCTGGGCGAAGTAGCCGTGCGCCAGGCCCAGTACAATCTACAATGGTGGATTCGAGACCGTTTTCGCACGGCCCGCCGTCAAGCACCAAATTCACCCTGCCATCAAGCCCTTTGACAACATGCTCAGCGCGGCTGGGGCTGATCTGGCCGGACGGATTGGCACTAGGGGCGGCAATGGGTTTGGCAAACGCCCGCAATAAACGTTGCGCACCGTCATGCGCAGGCACCCGAACAGCAAGCCTGTCCAGCCCAGCCGTGGTCAGCATGGCAACCGGACATTCGGCGTGGCGCGTCAGGATAAGGGTTAATGGGCCTGGCCAAAATGCCGCGGCAAGGGCAGCAGCAATTGGTGTCTTTTGACCAAGCGCAAAAGCCGCTTCGGCGGTGGCAATATGACTGATCAGCGGATTAAAGGCCGGACGTTGCTTGGCGGCAAAAATCCGCGCCACTGCCGCCGCATCTGTGGCATCAGCACCAAGCCCGTAAACAGTCTCGGTTGGAAAGGCAACCAGTTTGCCTACCTGCAATAACGCCGCAGCGTCGGCGATGCTCTGATCTGAAATGGCAAGGCAAACTGTCATGTCGCTAAATTATCATTCTGTTGAGGTTGTTCTTGTCCGCGCGGTGCGATTTGATCCGCTTGACAGCCGTTTATGATATCCAGTGATACAACATCATTGTTAACTCGCCTAGTCGTCTGTTTCGCGCTAGTCTGGTTTGAGGCTGGTCGTTAGGTCAGGGACGTTTAAATCTGGGCTTAGAATTTAAATCAGAGGATTTGTTAGATTATGTGTGGACGCTTTACCAGCACGGCCACGACTGATGAATTAATGCGCCGCTTTGGTGTTACAATTAAGCAGAATTTGCGTCCCCGCTGGAATGTTGCGCCCAGTCAAAGCAGCCTAATCCTGTTTCGTGATGGGCTGCACAACCGGGCAATAAACGCCCAATGGGGATTGCCGCCTGCTGCAAGGGGAAACAGTTTTCTTATCAATGCGCGGATGGAAACGGTGCGTGTAAAGCCAACCTTCAGAGATGCGTTTTCACTGTCGCGCTGTATTATTGTGGCAAGCGGCTGGTATGAATGGTCAGCGCCAAAAACGCCTTGGCATATTCAACATTTTGATGGTGGAGTTATGGCAATGGCCGGGTTACTGTTTCGACAGCACGCACAACTCCGATTTGTGATTATGACGAGTGCAGTTGATGGTGAACTTGCGCAAATCCATCACCGACAGCCGTTGGTGCTTGATGCGGAGGCCGAGGCTGTATGGCTGGGGGGATCGGCTGATGCGGCTGCCGCTTGTTGCAAGGCCGCGCCCGCCAGCTGGTTTAACTGGTATCGGGTCAGTCCCGATGTTGGTAAAACTGCGCTCGACCATCCTGAACTTGTGACGCCGCTTGCCGGCGATGCGCTGTTACCGGCCGCACCAGATCAGGGCGATCTGTTCGACTAAATCTCGTCGACCGTCGCCTTTCGCACAAGAATGCCGTAAATATGCCAAAGCATAAGCGCGCCTGCGCCGCGATAAGGACGCCACGCGTCGCCGCGGTGCTCCAGCTCTTTTCCGTCCGGCCGCGTATCGAGCGACTTCAGGCGCTTCATGCCCTCTTGCAGGGCCAGATCATTGGCCGGCCATGCATCCATATCGCCAAGCGCAAAGAGGCGAAAATTATCAGCCGTCCACGCGCCAATACCGCGAATTTCAACAAGCCGTTTTTGCACATCATCACCGCTCATCGCAGCCAGGCTGGCAAGTTTAAGCTGTCCTG
>JADHOR010000059.1 GCA_016778895.1 Candidatus Puniceispirillum sp. | reverse complement strand
AATCTGGCGAGCAGGTGGCAAATTCGCGCGACCAGTCATAGGACAGGCCCATACTTTTTAATTGCGCACGCATCGCGGCGATATTTTCGATGGTCCATTTACCGGGGTGAACACTACGCTCCATCGCGGCATTTTCAGCGGGCAGGCCAAATGCATCCCAGCCCATCGGGTGCAAAACGTTAAAGCCTTTCGCCCGCCGATAGCGCGCGACAACATCACCTAGCGTGTAATTGCGGACATGGCCCATATGTATCCGACCAGATGGGTATGGAAACATTTCCAGCACATAGTATTTTGGCTTTTCGTGGTCGATGCTGGCAGCAAAACAATCAGCCTGTTCCCATTTATCTTGCCATTTTTTCTCGATGGCAGGGGCGTCGTAATGGTTCATTCAAAATCTTCCCTTGATCACCTTTCAGCTGTCTACCAGTTGCCAAAGACCGGCTTTAGACGTGATAGTCTGATAATGCCAGATGAGTGATTATTATTCACATAATTATGATCGGGCCAGCCAATCACGCTATTGGCCTTATCACAACAACGTCATTGGGGTCTTTTCTATTGCGTTGTCTCGGATACTGATGCTGCGCGTAATTCACGCGCCCGTGTCAGGATCAAATCTTCCAGTTTCCGCGCCAGCGCTTCATCACGGCCGCTATCAACCCAATTATTACCCTGTTTTTTCTGGGTATACGTGTGAACCCTAACCGCATCAGACCGTAATTCGACGCCCAAAACAAAAATGGTTAATTTTAACCGCTGATCGGGATTGTCTGTCGATTGGTGCCATTCAGTCACGATGCTGCCGCCAAATGTATCAACGTCGTCAAGTGGAACAAATGATGCAACATCCAGCGCCGCTCGCCATAAAAGTGCGTTTACCGGTAGTCCAATTGCGCCAACGTCAGGCCGGTCTTTTTGAACGAAATCAGAAAATTTAATACCACCTGGTTTGCCAGTGATAACTGATACAGGCTTTTCAGGGGTTTCTGCTGTAGTGGTTTTCAGGCTCGAACAGGCGGGTACGAGCAATGAAGTGCAGAGCGTCAGCAACAATAATCCGCGTAATCGGATGAACTTGAAAATCCTCTTAAACATTGTTATTTGAAGCTCCTGTGATTTTATTGTTCGCGCAACAATGCAAATCGCATCGGAATTTGTAAAGAAAAAAGGGAGGGGCGTGCCCCTCCCTTCGCATTCAAGTCATATGTCTGTCAATTAGAATGACATGTTGACAGCGACCCATGTGTAGTTTTGTGTGCCTACTTTACCGGTCTCAGCGTTAAGTTTTACACCGGGTACGATGCTGTAGCTTGCACCAAATGTGTCGGCTTTTGTCTTGGTGCCAGTGCTAGAAGTACCGTTAGCAGACAAAGCCACAAGTGTGATACCGTTCGCTAGGGTGTACTTAACAGCGACATCATTTGCTTTTGCAGATGAACCGTCTGTCTGCTTTGCACCGGCTGCGATTGTGAAACCAGCAAGTGAGGCTTTAACACCAAAGTTTGAGTCATCCTCGGTTGCACCATAATGCATGGTCACGCCGCCCATGGTGTACATAATAGCCATGTCTGATTTGCCGTCAGTGGCGGAGCTGTCAGCATCAGTCAAATCTTTTGAAAAGCCGACCTGCAAACCACCGATTTTGGGTGACTTGTAGTGAATATCGCCATCTGACCCGATACCTACGTTTGTGTCTGCACTACCAAGGCTAACCTGAGTTTCGATATCATTGTTACGGCCAAGTCCAGGATCCATGGTTGTAGCCATGCTATCATCCATATCACCCAAGATAATTGTACCAAAATCACCGTCGATCTGGACATAAGCTGCTTCAGTGTTGGTTGATGATGCTGAACCAGTTTCCAGTGAAGCAAACGCAGTAAATGTCAATCCGTTGTCGGCAGCATTAACAGCTTTGACGTTGATGTGACCATCATCGCCCCACTTTGTTCCGCTGTCATCTGAAGTGTATTCCCACTCGTAGTTACCAGAAATTGAGATGTCAGCGTTTGCTGCTGTTACACCCGTCATTGCTACAAGAGCAGTAGTCGCAAGAAGAACCTTACGCATAATAAATCTCCCTTAGAGAAGTGTTGCCACCATTGGCAATGTCCCTAAACTATTATTTATTACTAATATAACAAGTGCTGATAAATGACTGAGATTAAGTTTTTCCTAATATGTGATATTTTTGCAACAGTCTTGCTGATGTCGTCCTAAAGCATTACAAAGACAAATGATATTTTTGCAACAGGTCAGTGAGATAGTCTTTGGTCTTTGGTTGGGACATCTAGTGGAATTGGAGTTTCAGACCCACCATATATAGTCGGGATATAGTCTGGCGGGCTATTTGACCGATCACCGGATCACTACTGAACAGATAGCCGCATAGACAGAAGCTTAACTTTAAGGGCAAATAGATCATGTCAGACCAAACCCAAACGTCGGTCGCAGAGAATCTTGGTAATATTCAGGCTAAAATTAATGCTGCCGCGCAGGCTTACCGCGTAAAAACTGGTATCGCTAATCCGGTGACCCTGGTTGCGGTCAGCAAACGCCAGCCTGTTACGCGGATTGAGGCAGCTCTGGCCGCCGGCCACCGCGTCTACGGTGAAAACCGCGTACAAGAGGCGCAAATACGGTGGGCGCATCGCCGTGATCATCATCAAGACCTTCGCCTGCATCTTATTGGCCCATTGCAAACCAACAAGGTTGGTGATGCTGTGGCGCTATTTGATGTGATCGAGGTGGTTGACCGACCAAAGCTGGCAAAGGCGTTGGGTGATGAGATGATCCGCCAGAACCGCCAGCTTGAGTGTTATGTTCAGGTCAATACCGGTGAAGAGGCACAAAAATCAGGCATTGTGCCGGATGATGCCGATGATTTCATCGCCTATTGTCGTCATGAGGTGGGATTGAATGTGACTGGTCTGATGTGTATTCCGCCAGTTGACGAAGAAGCGGCGATGCATTTTGCCTTGTTGAATACAATCGCCAAACGCAATGGGCTGGCTAAATTATCAATGGGTATGAGTGATGATTTTGAAGAAGCGATTGCGTTTGGCGCCAGTGCAGTGCGAATTGGATCAGCGATCTTCGGTGCACGTGACATCTAATCCTGTTTGGTTTTGTCGGCCTTTTGGCTCGTTTGCTCGCCAATCATATGGCCAGTGCGGTGTTTTTTCGTCGCAAGATAATTTGCATTATGCGGATTGCTGGCAAGAGGAAGCGGCACCCGCTCTTCGACCTTGATCCCACATTGTTCCAACTGGCTAATTTTGTCAGGATTGTTCGTGATCAGGCGCAGGTTTTTAATTCCAAGCGCCTCGAGAATACGCGCAGCCGGTAAAAATACCCGCTCATCAGTATCAAACCCAAGTGCATGATTAGCATCCACCGTATCCAGCCCGTTATCCTGTAATGCGTAGGCGCGCATTTTGTTTAAAAGGCCAATATCGCGCCCTTCTTGCGCCAGATAGACCAGCACGCCGCCGCCATGTTCTGCCATCAGCTGCATTGCCGCCTGCAATTGATCGCCGCAATCACATTTTAGGCTGCCAAGAACATCACCAGTAATACATTGCGAATGAAGGCGCACTAATGGCGCCTCAAGATCAGCGAAATTTCCGATCAAAACGGCAAAGTGATCTTCGCCGCCAATCTCAGCACGAAACATCACAACCTCAGCATCTTCGGCGACCGCCAGCGGTACTTTGGCACGCGCGGTAATCCGCATCATGGCTCCGGCTTGCTGATGGTAGCCATCCAGATCACGCGCCTCCAGAACAAGCAGATTATGCTCCTGAGCAAACCGGTCTTGCGCCGAGATATCGCGGAACGGGAGCCGCGCCAACAACGCTGCAGGCAGTAATTTTGCATTGCGCAATAATCTGGTGGCGTGATCGGCGAGTGATCCTGCCTGCTCGGCAACAAGGCTAAGGCCATTATGCTGATCAAGGCTTGTCTGCCCAAATGCAAGGTCAAATACGCGTTCGTAATCACGCATCGCAAGCGCAATCGTTGCTGCGGGCCAGCCTTGACGGAGAGCCTTGCCGAGGCTTCGTATCCGGTTTGCCGTCAACACTAGCAACGCGCCTGATCCGGAAAGCTGGCTAAGGCCGCTAATGTCCCTATCATCGGCAAATTCTGCACCGCGGAAAAGCGCCGCTTCGCCATTATTGAGCCGCACCATCACATGACCGCCGCGGCGTAATTCTGCGCTCGCACGCTCGGCCTTCATATAGGCGTTCTTTGCACGCGTATCTAGCATCATACTGGCTCCGGTTCGTTTAAGCATATACAATCTAGAACAGATTAAGATACTATTATCCAGTGTAACTGCTTAATTCACGTATGTGAATTAAGCAATTGACGTATTGAGTTGTGAAAAAAAATGCAAGTGTTGTCCCAATGCGACATGAAAGAAGCTGCTTCTACGTCGCGTTTTTTAATCGTTGATGATGATGCTTATTTGCGTGCGACGCTGCGCCAGCTACTTGCAGTTGAGGGTTTTCACGAAATATTTGAAGTCGGCGTTGTTGCAAACCTTGATAATGCGCTTGTCAAAGTCAACCCCGATCTAATCCTGCTTGATGCTCAGATGCCAGACGGAAACGGGATTGATATCTGTCAGCGTTTGCGGCGGAACGGATTTGCCAAGCCGATTGTGATGTTGACGGCCAAGGGGGCTGAAAATGATATTGTTCTGTGGCAGGAGGCTGGTGCGAATGACTATATAACCAAGCCGCTTCGCTTTGGCGAATTAATTGCCCGGATCCGAACCCAATTGTGCCAGTTTAAGGCGTCGGATAATACGTGTTTTGAGGTTGGCAATCTTAGCTTCATACCAGCAAGTAGGATGCTGCGTGAAATTGGTACCGAGCGGATGCAGGCCCTGACTGAAAAAGAATCAATGATTCTGAAATTCCTGTATCGGGCATCTCCCAATGATGCATCGAAAAGCCAAATTCTGGCCGAGGTGTGGGGGTTTCAAAATGGTGTCAGCACGCATACGCTTGAAACTCATATCTATCGCCTGCGCCAAAAAATCGGCCGGTTGACAAAAAAGCCCCTTTTACAGTCCACTGAAAAAGGTTATCGGC
>JADHOR010000058.1 GCA_016778895.1 Candidatus Puniceispirillum sp. | reverse complement strand
GCCGATAACCTTTTTCAGTGGACTGTAAAAGGGGCTTTTTTGTCAACCGGCCGATTTTTTGGCGCAGGCGATAGATATGAGTTTCAAGCGTATGCGTGCTGACACCATTTTGAAACCCCCACACCTCGGCCAGAATTTGACTTTTCGTTACATCATTGGGAAATGCCCGATACAGAAATTTCAGGATCGTTGATTCTTTTTCGGTTAGGGCCTGCATCCGGTCAGTGCCAATTTCATGCAGCATTTTATTAGCCGGTACAAAGCTAAGATTGCCAATCTCAAAACGCGCCTCCTCCGAGGCTTTGAACTGGCGCAATTGGGTTCGGATACGAGCAATCAACTCGCCAAGACGAAGCGGCTTGGTGATATAATCATTCGCACCAGCCTCTAGCCCGCGGACAATATCATCTTCTGCCCCCTTGGCCGTCAACATCACAATCGGCTTGGCAAACCCGTTCCGCCGCAAACGCTGACAGATATCAATTCCGTTTCCGTCAGGCATCTGAATATCGAGCAGAATTAAATCGGGGTTGGCGTTGGCAAGCACATTATCAAGGTCAGCAACAACACCAACTTGGAATATTTCGCTAAACCCCTCGACGGCAAGTTGCTGGCGCAAGGTTGCACGCAAATAAGCATCATCATCAACGATTAATAAACGCGACGTAGAAGCGGCTTCTTTCCTGTCGCATGGGGACAACGCTTGCATTTTTTATCACAACTCAATAAATCAATGGCTTAATTTACATACGTGCATTAACCAGTTACACCAAGTAATCGTAGCTTATTCTATTCTAGATTGTATATGCCTTAACGAACCGGAGCCCGGATGATGCACGATACCCGTGCAAAAAACGCCTATATGAAGGCCGAACGTGCGAGCGCAGAATTGCGCCGCGGCGGCCATGTGATGCTGCGACTCAATAATGGCGAGGCGGCACTTTTCCGCGGTGCAGAATTTGCCGATGACAGTGACATTACCGCGCTTAGCCGGCTTGCCGGATCCGGCGCCTTGCTCGTGTTGACGGCAAACCGGATACGAAGCCTTGGCAAAGCTCTTCGTCAGGGCTGGCCCGCGGCGACGATTGCACTTGCGATGCCCGATTATGAACGCGTATTTGACCTTGCATTTGGCCAGACAAGCCTTGATGAGCATAATGGCCTTAGCCTTGTTGCCGAGCAGACAGGATCGCTCGCTGATCACGCCACCAGATTATTGCGCAATGCCAAATTGCTGCCTGCTGCGTTATTGGCGCGGCTGCCATTTCGCGATATCTCGGCGCAAGACCGGTTTGCTCAGGAGCATAATCTGCTTGTTCTGGAGGCGCGTGATCTGGATGCCTACCAACAACAGGCCGGAGCCATGATGCGGATTGCCGCGCGTGCCAAAGTACCGCTGGCGGTCGCCGAAGATGCTGAGGTTGTGATGTTTCGTGCTGAGATTGGCGGCGAAGATCATTTTGCCGTTTTGATCGGAAATAGCGCTGATCTTGAGGCGCCATTAGTGCGCCTTCATTCGCAATGTATTACTGGTGATGTTCTGGGCAGCTTAAAATGTGATTGCGGCGATCAATTGCAGGCGGCAATGCGGCTGATGGCAGAAAATGGTGGTGGCGTGCTGGTCTATCTGGCGCAAGAAGGGCGCGATATTGGCCTTTTAAACAAAATGCGTGCCTATGCACTACAGGATAACGGGCTGGATACAGTGGATGCTAATCATGCACTCGGGTTTGATACTGATGAGCGAGTATTTTTACCGGCTGCGCGTATTCTCGACGCGCTTGGGATTAAAAGCCTGCGCCTGATCACGAACAATCCTGACAAAATTAGCCAGCTAGAACAATGCGGGATCAAGGTCGAAGAGCGGGTGTCGCTTCCTCTTGCCAGCAATCCGCATAATGCGAATTATCTTGCGACGAAAAAACACCGCACTGGTCATATGATTGTTGAGCAAACCAGCCAAAAGACGAAAAAAACCGAATAGGATTAGACGTCACGCGCACCGAAAATCGCTGATCCAACGCGCACTGCACTGGCACCAAACGCAATCGCGTCTTCAAAATCATCACTCATACCCATTGATAATTTAACCAGCCCATTGCGTTTGGCGATTATATTCAACAAGGCAAAATGCATCGCCACTTCTTCTTCAACTGGCGGAATACACATCAGGCCAGTCACATTCAATCCGACCTCGTCACGGCAATAGGCGATGAAATCATCGGCATCATTCGGCGCAATGCCTGATTTTTGTGCCTCTTCGCCAGTATTGACCTGAACATAACATTCAATCTGGCGGTTCTGGCGGATGATCTCATCACCCAACGCCTTTGCCAGCTTTGGCCGGTCAATCACCTCGATCACGTCAAATAACGCCACAGCATCAGCGGCCTTATTGGTTTGTAATGGGCCAATAAGATGCAAGCGAAGGTCTTTATAATAATCACGGCGATGCGCCCACCGCCTTTGCGCCTCTTGCACACGGTTTTCACCAAAAACGCGCTGACCAGCGGTTAATGCTGCCTCAATTCGCATATCAGACTGGCGTTTGCTTACCGCAACCAAGGTCACCGGATTAAAGATACCGGTTTTTGCGCGGTAAGCCTGCGCAGCAGCGTTGATTTTAGCCTGAATATTGGCCAGATTCTCTGCAACAGACGTTTTGGTTTGGTCTGACATGATCTATTTGCCCTTAAAATTAAGCTCGTGTCTATACGGCTATCTGTTCACTGGTGATCCGGCTATTGACCAAATAACTGGTCGCACTATATCGCCATGACAGACTATATCTGGTGAGTGCAGGCCTGCAATTCCACCATATGTATTCAGCATTTCACCAAAGCCTATCCCTCCAACCTGTTGCATAAATATTCTTCGTCTTTGTAATGCTTTACCGCGACATCAGCAAGGCTGTTGCAAAAATATCACACATTAGAAAAAATTTCATCTCAGTCATTTATCAGCGCTTGTTAAACTAGTGTTTATTAATAGTTTAGGGGTGTTGCCAATGGTGGCAACGCTTCTCTAAGGGAGATTTATTATGCGTAAGGTTCTTCTTGCGACTACCGCTCTTGTAGCAATGACAGGTGTCACCGCAGCAAATGCTGACATCGCAATCTCTGGTTATGCCGAATTTGTATATGACCAGCCTAGCAATGCCGACAATACAATGGCCTCTGACGGTGGCATTGTTATCAAAGCAACCTCAACCACTGACTCGGGCATCACTTTCTCAGCAGTGAACGACATGAAGTGGGAAGGTGGCAGCATCAATGATGCCTACGTTCAAGCGTCAGGCGATTTTGGTACAATCAAGATGGGTACTTCAGACACTGCTCTCGACTCACAGGATGCAGCTTTTACCGGCCGCAGCCTCTCAATTCAAGGTGCTGGTGAAGTAACAGGCAGCCTGTCAACAGTCCTTATTGGTGCTGACTCAACCGCTTTCAACTATGTCAGCCCATCTATCAATGGTCTGCAGCTGGTTGGATCTATTGATGAAGCAAATAACCGCACTGACATTGGCGCTAAATACTCAATTGGTGGCGTGACTCTTGGATACCAAACACGCAGCTCTGCTACAGATTCTACTCTTGTTGGTGCAGGCGTTACACTTGCAGGCGTCACAATCCAAGCTGCATCAGTTGAGCATACTACTGGATCGGCCAAAAGAAAAGTGCAGGATATTGGCTTCTCATATGAGATGGGCGATGTAACTATTGCTGGCCACACTTCAAAAGCGACTGGCACAAGCACCGACAAAAACGCTGAAATCGGTGTAATGTATGCACTTGGTGGCGGCGCAACCCTACGTGCAACATCATATTCCAATACTGTTAGCAGTGTAGACACCACAGGTGTTTACTCAGAGTTGAGAGTTTCTTTCTAACCTGAACTTTAAAATTTGTGAAAGGGAGGGGCAAGCCCCTCCTTTTTTCTTTACAAATACAGCTATGATTTGCATTGTCGTTATCAAAAAAGTTTCAGGAGCAACGGATGCCATCGTTTCGGTGCAGGGCAAAACATATCCAGTTTAAAAAAGTGTTGCCAACTTTATTGGTGTTATCCTGCGCATTGACTGCTTGTTCAGGACTAGACATTAAGCCGCCTCCCGAGCCTAAAGAGCCGATCTCTATCCTAACTGGTAAGCCGGGCGGTTTTAAGCTGTCTAACTTAGGTGGAACTGAAGAATCTTTTAAAGGCCTACCAGTAAACGCGCTTTTATGGCGAGCAGCGCTGGATATTGCATCATTTGTTCCACTTGACGACGTTGATACGTTTGGCGGCAGCATCGTTACTGAATGGCACCAATCAGCAGATAATCCCAATCAGCGCTTAAAATTAACATTTTTCATCATTGGCCTTGAATTGCGGTCTGATGCGGTTAGGGTTCAAACCTATACCCAGAAAAAACTGGGTAATGATTGGGTTGATAACGGCCGTGACGAAGCGCTGGCACGCAAGCTAGAGGGTTTGATACTGACACGGGCACGTGAGTTACGCGCCGCATCAGTATCCGAGACAACGCAATAGCACAGACGCCAATGACGTTTTAGTGATGAGGCCATTACCTTCATTGGCTAAGCCTCAACATAATTATTGGTATAATGATCACTTATCTGGGATCACTCATCTGGCATTATCAGGCTATTGCGTCTAAAGCCGGTTTAAGGCAAGTGGTAGACAGCTGAAAGGTGATCAAGGGAAGATTTAGAATGAATCATTACGACGCCCCCGCCATTGAGAAAAAATGGCAAGATAAATGGGAACAGGCTGATTGTTTTGCTGCCAGTATCGACCATGAAAAGCCAAAATACTATGTGCTGGAAATGTTTCCATATCCATCTGGGCGGATACATATGGGTCATGTCCGCAATTATACGCTAGGTGATGTTGTCGCGCGCTATCGGCGGGCGAAAGGCTTTAACGTTTTACACCCGATGGGCTGGGATGCGTTCGGCCTGCCAGCTGAAAATGCCGCGATGGAGCGTAGTGTTCACCCCGGTAAATGGACCATCGAAAATATCGCCGCGATGCGTGCGCAATTAAAAAGTATGGGCCTGTCCTATGACTGGTCGCGCGAATTTGCCACCTGCTCGCCAGATT
>JADHOR010000057.1 GCA_016778895.1 Candidatus Puniceispirillum sp. | reverse complement strand
CCCAACCGTCATAACCATATTTACTGTCATCACGAATGTCAATGCGACCAGCAGAGTATCGAATAGTTGGAGTTACACCATCTTCTTCTAGCAGTCCTCGCTCTTCATACCAATGAAGATTGATTGGTCCCATCCAGTTGGTGCTATATGTAATCACAACGGCAGTGTCCCATTAATTAACTCAGAGATCAATGAAAACATTCCTATAATGGCAACGGCTACAATAAACATCTTTGCCACAATCACTGCTACTACATCACTCATTTTTCCAATCTCCAAAAATATCAGGTGCTTGTTCACCGGCTCGTTCTATCTCAGAATCAAGAGGGTAGTGCCTAAGTAATGATCGAGCCCGTTCGCGAATTTCTTTTGGAACTCGAGGAGTGATTCGAGGAGTACTCAGGTCAAGTAGAAACCGCTGAGTCCATTTTACTGCATTCTTTCTTTCATAAGGTAGTGTCATTTATCGATTTCTCCGTAATGAAGTCCATCATTGCCGTTCTGACCAATGATGTCCATACGTTCGTTGTTCTCTTCCCACTGCTGTTCTTCTCGTGCGATTCGTTCATTCTCATCCCATCCAATGGGGGTGATTGCATTCTTGACGATAATCTCATCGCCCCATGCTTCACCAATGGTAGGTTCGTCTTTACGATACTGCGCGATTGCTTCTTCAAGAGTCACTTCACGAGTCGATACAATGTTCTCGCCAATATGTTCTTGTGTAAACTCTTTTGCTTCTTCACAGACTACAGTATCCATCGCATACTCTTCTGGAGTAATAGGAAACGAACGAGTGCCATCATGGAAGATCATCTCTTTGCCAATACCATCAGGCACTTCTACCACATACCGCATACGAAACATTGATACGGTATCAACCATTACATACTTACTCATTGTCATCCTCACTTTTTACCATCATCCACAACAAAAATAAACAACAGATTAATCCTGCTACAAATTCCACACTACCACTCCAAACACGTTGCTCTATAAGCAGTTCCTAACTCTTCAAGCATCGCTTTCTTATATGTATGACATTCTTTCCAGGAATCATACACGCCTTGTTCATATGAGACGAGATCTCCATTACTGGTCAGTACCACCAAAATCAGAATCCACATTTTTATAGTCCTCATATGTGATTCGTAAAACCTGACACAAATTGATTTTTTCTACGCGGTCAATTGTGTCTAAGTAAGGATCATACTTACGTTCCGGAGCAAACAGATTGTCGTCTACCCTCTCATATAATTCATACAACAATCTTTCTGTTGATATGCTATTTAGATCTGACATATTCTAAAACCTCTTTGAAGTTCTCAGACAACTGAATTCTCTTGAGAAACTCTTTGCGGATCTCAGTCTTTTCGAACTGTAATGCGAGATTGCGAATGTCAATACAGTCTCGTGGTGTGATGCCTATGATCTTCACATCATCATCAGTTGTCACATCATCACGCGGAATCGGATTGTCTACACTATCCAAGATCTTGCCTAACTGATCCCACATTGGCAACTTTTCAAATTCTGGATCATAATCCAATTCAGTCATAGTAAATACTCCACCGCAATCACTTCAAAACCCTTTTCTTCACACACTTTCATGATGTGATTTAAACGCTCTTCATCACACACCCAATCGCTGGTTACTCCATCAGGAGTACGATAAGTTAGCACAACTTTCATTCTGTTTCAACCTTTGCTTGTTTGACAATTCTACTTACGATAGTTTCTCCTACAGCAGTTACACACTGTTCAGTTTCTATCGTTTCTATAGTGAAGTAGTTCTGAGGAAGACTTGGACAGATTGGACACTGCTTCGCTTCTTGTACTGGAGGAGGAGTAATTGCATAACCAGCAATAAACCCCCATCCAAAGAACATAACTATAGCGAGAATTCTCAAAATAATCATAGATTATTCAAAGCCTCTTCAGACTCTGCGCGAACCTTTTCAATCTCAACTGGCGTAACAGTATCAACTGTAATAGGACGATCACTTGGATCAATCTCTAATAGAACATACGCACGAAAACGAGAACGTTCTTTGAACACTGCCTTCTTTACAACAGTATAAGCTGATACGTCGACGCCTTTGAATCCAGACTTGGACAACTTCTTAGTATCTTCAACTGTTCGACCGCCGGTTGACGAATTGTCTGAGATATAACTGCGCATCTCCATAGAAACTTTGTTACTCAACTTATCACCAAGAATAACTTTCGCTTGATGCATTGCTTTGTCCATAGAGAATTGTAAATCTGCAGATAGGCCAGAACCTGATCCAAAGATTGCAACTTCAGTATCTTTTGGAAGATTAATATACCATTCAGGGACTTCATCCTCTTTCTTAATAGTAACAGTATCTTTTACGACCACGGCCGCGTCCACCGGCTCGACGATTTTATCGTCCATGAGTGCGACACCCTCACTTTTGTCCCCAAACGAGGAACATCCACCTAGTGCAACGAGTGCACTTGCCAATAACAGTTTTTTCATACTTTCACCACTGTGACTAAACGTCTTGCTTTACCAGAGTATGCAGATGCAGATACTCCAACGAATTGTGCAATTTTATCTTTCGCACTTTGCTCAGACAGTGCGGCAATCTTTGCGACGAACTGCCCATCATAATAACCTAAGTAATAATTAAACACACAAGTCTCCTTCTGGTTCATTGCAAGGATAACCCCAATAGATGTTGGGACAATCCTTGTTGCTGTTTCTCAACTCAACCGCATCCTTTGGAAGCGACACACGATACATGTTCTTAACACTACAAATGTCGAGCATGTTGAATGTATGCGGTTTGAAGTACATGGTCTCACCATCGTCAAACTCACAGTACATCATGTGGACGTAATCTTTAGGAATCATTACGCAACCTCCTGCATCATCTGAATCGCCAACGCAATCTCTGCATCATTATCACAAGTGTTGATCAACTCAACACGACCATCGTAGTCCATGCTAGTCTCAAACGGAATGTATGATTCTTCGCCTTCACGACCAAACTCAGCACCGTCTTTCTCAACGATGATGGTGTAGGCATCGTACATGTATTGTCCTTGAATTGTGACTTCGCCTTTGGCAATCACTTTACCTTCAATGAACGCTTCTTTGTTACCCATGAAGTCATAACCACGGATAACCATACCAACTTCTGCAAGATTTTCATATTTCAACATAATTTTCTCTCTCTCAATCAACATAGCTAGTGTATCAAATTGGTAGAGCGCGTCAAGAGTTTTTCGATTGTATTTTTCAATCGATTTACAGCGCATTTAAACCTGAAGCTATCACTTCAAACTTACGATAGCGAGTGCTAAAGTTCTTTGGTTTTTTGTAAATTACAAACGCATCTTTATCACCTTCTGGATAGAATGCGACCAACTTTGTGCGATTCTTAGTCACATAGTAATGGTTTTGCTTGAGACCTTCAGTCACTTCTTTGAGAATCTCAATCTGCCACTCTTGACACTTTTTCATATCTTAACCCTTTGGACACTTAGAAATACATAGACTATGAGCTTTTTTACCAATCAATGCAATAGAACCCTTATTGCGTCGAATTAGTATTGGATCTTTTTTGCGAGGAGCGACTATAGTTTTGACTCCTCCGTTTTTATAAAATTCGGCAATCAATTCATCTGTAGTTTTCATACTTTAATTTCCTTACCGTCTTTAGTGGTCACTCTGAATGGAATCACCTCTTTGACACGATCAACCCATTCAGGCAAAATGCTAACCATCTCTGGCTCTACATGTGCAATCATGGAAAACATGTCATCAAAGAAAAACATTGTGTTTCGTATTGCCAATGGATTACGATGCCACGATTTAGTCAATTTGCCGCACTTCACCATTTTGTCAAATCGCCCTTCACTGCAAGGTAAACAATCGCGGCAATCAAAACACCGCCCAACAAAATCACATCAAGATAATTCGCTGTGTAACCCATTAAAAACCCTCTCAATCAACATAGTAATCATACCACACTGACTGAAAGGGTCAAGAACTTTTTTAAGTTTTTTTATTAGACATTGGTCTAATACTCTTTTCGATATTGCTCCTCTAACATTTCTGCCGCTCTACCTTTCCACATGTCTCCATGCATCTCTACAATAATATCATCAATTTCATCAAGACTTTTGTTAGTGTTCAGAAGTTCTACAATATCTTCTTCAACATCAATTGCCTTGTTTCCCATTGCACTCATCATTGATCTCCTTATTTTCAGGACCAGACATTATTTTACCAGATTTCGAAAAATGAATCAACCCTTCTGAAGTTAGATGTTCTAATGTTAGCAGGGTTGCTTCCGTGACACCGTGTTTAAGACCGGAATTATAAGAAAAGTATACGCAGGCTACAATAGTGCCTAAGAATAGTATTGCCCATTCGATTGGCATAAGAATATCCTTTTACGAGATTTTAAATATTTAGTGTGTTAACTTGTTTAAAAAGACACTGGAGTCCATGTAGTAAACATTTTCGGCATAGACCGTCTTTCTTTTTGATCCATCATGAAATACAAAGATTAATTTACAATCTGAATGTTTCTCTGCGAACCACGTCAAATACTTAATACGATAGTAGTTATCGCTCATATTTGCATGCGTCTCAGGTCCATAGTTTAATGTATTTTTATACACATTGTCAACAGAAACTTCACCTTCTAATAGAAAGTCAAATCCTAGACAGTATAAAATCTTACTTTTACGTTGAATTGCTTCACGCATGGCTAGCATACCTGCGTTCGAACGTCGGCGCTGTGGACTATATTCAGCATCTTCAAAGTGAAGATCGGCAGGAGGAACAATAACAGTTCCCTTAAAAGGATAATGGCTATTGCGCACTTCAGTTACTATGCCTTGATCAAAGCATACAAGATAATCCCAGTCGTCAAAGTCGCGATATAATGCATTACATCCATATATCGGCGCTTGACCAGTAAGTTCTTTTAAGTCGATATCTCTACGACTTGTGCCATTACCGATGATAATTGCGACTTTGTTCTGATAACTCATTCTCTAGTTCATCCCAATCTTCAGATTCAATCACGTCTAACAGATGTTTCTTGTAGTTATGTCGTGATTCTTTTTTCAATGGTCTTTTACGAATTTCTTCTTTT
>JADHOR010000056.1 GCA_016778895.1 Candidatus Puniceispirillum sp. | reverse complement strand
CAGGTGCTAGCTGATAAGGCCGGAAATTGCATCCATTTGAACGAACGCGAATGTTCAATTCAGCGGCGTAACCAGAAAATCATCGAAGAAGCACCATCACCCTTTCTTGATGATGCAACCCGTCAGGCAATGGGCGCCGAGGCCATAAGGCTGGCGGCGGCGGTGGGCTATTACAGCGCCGGCACGGTCGAATTCATTGTTGATCGCGAACGCAATTTCTATTTTCTGGAGATGAATACCCGCCTGCAGGTCGAACATCCAGTGACCGAATTGATCACCGGGTTAGATCTGGTCGAAGAAATGATCAATATCGCGGCGGGCAAGGAATTGCGTTATGCGCAAACGGATATCGGCATCAATGGCTGGGCCATGGAAAGCCGCCTCTATGCCGAAGACCCTTATCGCAATTTCATGCCGGCAATTGGCCGCCTGTCGCTTTATCGCCCCCCAGCCAAAGACAAGCATGATGATGGCACGATCACGCGCAATGATACCGGCGTTGGTGAAGGTGACACAATCTCGATCTATTATGATCCGATGATTGCGAAATTATGCAGTTGGGGCAGTGATCGCAATGCGGCGATTGGCCGGATGCAGACTGCGCTTGATGCCTTTACCATGCGCGGCATCGGCCATAATATTCCGTTCCTGTCGGCCGTGATGGAACATGAGCGCTTTATCAGCGGCGCAATCACTACTGCCTTTATTGATGAGGAATATCAGGACGGGTTCAAAGGCGTGATCGCATCAAAGCCGCGTCAACGCCACCTTGGCATGATCATTGCCGCCGCCGCATATGGCGAGGCGGCAAGACTAGCGGGCAGTGATACAGCCCCAACCCACCCACGCCATGATGACAGCCGTAACCAGCAGATTGTGCAATTTACTGATATCGAAACTGGCGCACATGATCGTGAGGCGGATTTGGCACTGACAATCTGCCGGTCGGATGATGCTGGCTATGTCATCACAGTCGCCGCAGATCCTGATAACGAAATCCGCCTGAATTTGGAACAGACGCCGGGGAGCCCGCGACTTACCGTCCAGATTACCGAGCGTGACGACACCGCCGCATATGTTTGTGAATTATGGCGACAGCAGGATCGCTGGCATCTCTATTATCGGGGAACCAATTTATGCGCGCATGTACGGGCACCGCATATCGCCCAATTGGCGCACCATATGAAGCCGGTCGAACGTCCCGATACATCGAATATGCTGTTATGCCCGATGCCGGGCAGCCTGATTAAGTTATTCGTCAAAAATGGCGATATTGTCGAAGCTGGTCAGACCTTATGTATTGTTGAGGCGATGAAAATGGAAAATGCGCTCATCGCTGAAAAACGTTGCAAGGTGGATAGACTGCTTGCTGGTGAGGGCGATATATTAAGCGTCGATGCCACCATCATGACGTTTGCCCCTGCCGACTAGCTGTTCGGCAAAATTGCCAGCAACCCTTATCGCGGCCAGTGAAACCTCGCTGGCGGCAACAACATCGCCAAGGCTGCTGGCCATCTGGGGACCAATCATCAGCAGGTTTTTACTGGCACTGCCATCAGGCCGGATGATTTGGTTATCCGCAGTGACCCGAAGCCCTTTTCCAAACGCATCAGCAACGCCGATACCGGCTGTTACCAAACTCGCAAGAAACGGGTCTTGGCCTGCACCGGTGCAATTAATCACATAATCAACATCAAGGCAGCGCACCTCACCAGCAGCGCCCGTCAGATCAAGCCGCAGCGGCGTATCGTCGCCCGGGTTAATCGCTGTCAGCCGTGCATGACAGATATCCAGAATACCCGATTGCTGCAGCCGCGTTGCCGCGGCGATGGTTTGCGGTGCGGCGCGATAACGGTAGCGCGACCATAGCCATCCAAGGCGGCGCATTAACCGCCGCCGATCATCATCATTCAATGCCGCCCATTGCTGGTTAATGTCGATGCGCAATTCCTCAAAGGCCGCTTGCCAGCGCGAATCTTCTGGCGGTAGATCGGGCAGATAACTGCGGAACCGGCGCAAGATTTTTGACGGGCGTGGCGGTTTTGGCCAAATTGGCGGCCCCTGTTTTACCCAATCTGCCTGTACTGGCGGCAGGTTACCATGTGGTGCCAGCAGATAAATCTGCGCCTGATGATTGCGCCGTGCCAACGCGGTAATCGCGTCCAACGCGGTCAGGCCACTGCCAACAATGGCAATGCGCGATCCGCTGGTTACATGGTCAAGCCAGCGCCCATCCCACGGATTTTGCACCAGCAGTTTTGCCGTCGCTGGCGATGCCATAACCGCGTGATTAACCCGGCACGGCCATTGCGGCGTTGGATTGCCAGTTGCCAGAATGACATGATCGGCGGTGATCAGGCGGCCATCATCAAGGCTTGCTTGCCAGCCGCCGCTGTCGGCCGTGCCAAGGCTGGTTACAATTTGCTGGTGATGGGTGATGCCATTATGCGGCGCGCTAGCATCGGCCAAAACCGTATCAAGGCAGCTTTTCACATAACGGGCAAAATCACGACGCCGGTAAAAATTACCGGAATTCTGCACGGCCTCCGGATCATCGGTGATATTCGCTTTTGCCCAAAGGCCGAAATCATCACGCTTTTCAGGCCATATCCACATCAGTGCGGCACGCACATTCAGCCGGAAATCCTTATCGTCACAGCCATAGGCATTGCCCGCACCAAGCGCACCCGGCCCGACAATCGTGATCGTGGCCGGTTTTATGCCAGCTTGGACCAGATGAATTACGGTCACCGCAGCAGCAAAACCACTGCCAATAATCAGGATATTTTGATCGGCCACAGCCAAATTCCTTTATTGCCCTTCGGCCTGATGCCAACCGTGGTCAGATCAATTCATCGCTGCGGTCATCGGTTTCGCCAAAGCGTTTCAGAACCGCTGGTCGGGTGCCTTCATAGACCTTATCAAGCGATGCCGCGATACGGGCATTTTCACGCTCAAACAGGCTATTGCCGGCAAGGTCGCTCTCGACAATGAAGGGGCCGAAATTTTCCACCTCAAGAACCCACATGGCCTGCGCAAGCCCAAGTTCCTTTTTCCAGTGAAGATTGCTGACCTGTTTGACACCGCGGCCCAAAAGCGCGCCTGTTCCATAACCAACCGTGGTCAGGTAAATGGCGCCATGTGGCACGAAATGCTCGCGGTAATCCTTGGCGCTCATGCCGCCTTTGCCAATGATCAGCTTGGCCCCGGATGCCGCCAACCACGGGCCGATCCATTTGGAAAAACGAAAGGATGCGGTTGCTGTTACCGCGCCCAGATCAAAACTGCCATCATCGTGCTGGGTGGCTGCTGGCGAGCAGTGAAAATTGGCCGCGCTTTCGCCGGGTAAATCCAGCGGCATTGCAATGCCATCTTCAAGCACGCGTTTATAAACACCTTCACGCGCCGTATAGACAGTCCCATCAAGATAGACAATATCGCCAATTGCCAGATCGGCCAGCGCTTCGGCGGTCGGATTCGCACTAAGGCGAATTTTACGCGGTTTGCTCGGCTTTACCATTCGACTGTCTCCCGCCTCTGATAATCGGTAAACCATGCCGGATCTGTCCGATATTCAACCCGCCCATCATCAAAAATCCGTGCCACTGCGCGGCGCGAAGACAGACAGAAGGCATGAACACTCATTTGCATACCACCAGTGTGGCAAAAGCCAACCTCGATATTGCAATCAATTACCATTGATTTGCCAACAAACCCCATCGCGCCCATACCGATGTTATTGCCCAATATCTTGAACTCATCCTCAAGCGCCGCAATTTTCGGATCAGGATTGCGGTTACCAACAACACGCAGACAGGCAGCCCGCTTGCCAAGCACCATGCAGGTATCTTTTGAGCCGCCAAGACCAATGCCGATAATCGCCGGTTGGCAGGCCAGGCCGCGCTTCCCAAACGCCACCAGGGAGTCGAGGTAAAACCGTTTGATGCCCTCAATTCCATCACTTGGAAACAGCATCCGGTAATCAGTACCAAACAGGCCGCCCTTATGCACGGTGATCAGATCAATCCAGTTGCCGTTCGGTTCAAACCCATATTCGATTTCCGGCGCACCAATACCGACATTGTTATCATGGTCGGTACGCCATAACGGATGCACCCGATTTGGCCGCAAGGGCACTGACTGGGTTGCCTTTGCCGTGGCCCGGCGCAACGCCGCCTCAAGCGCAACCGGCCCGCCATCAATCTGCGCCTCATTACCCATTTTGACATACCATCTAGGACAGCCAGTATCACCGCACATGGCGCGGCTGTCTTCTTTCGCGGCTGCGTAATTTTCCAGCATCGCCTCAAGCACAAAACTAGACAGGTCCCCATCCTCGTCATTGGCGGCCTGTTGCAATCCGGCAAGATAATCGTCTGGAATTTCAATTGCTGCCTTTGCCATCAGGGTTTCGGCGGTTTGTTGAATAAGCTCGATATTGATCATTGTGCAGCCCCCACCAGCGTTTCAGCCTCGTCCGCCCCAAGCAGTGACTCGCCCGGCTTGACGATGGTAAATTTCACTGCCTCACGGGAAACCTCAATGCCATTATCTCTCGATGTTGCAACGGTGAAATAGGATTTTTCTAACGGTCCAGCGTCAGGGAAATCCTCGCGGAAATGCGCCCCACGTGAATTCTCACGCGACAAGCCGGCCTCGGCAATCACCTCGGATGTATCAATCAGGCTTTGCAGATTTAGCCAATCATGCCATGACAGGTTAAAGGCCAGATTGTCGGCAGCAACACCAATAGTTTCCATTTCGTCTTTTAGGGCGGCGATCTTTTCAATCCCGCGCCTAATGCCGGCAGCATCGCGCATCACCCCGACATCATCCCACATGATATCCATCAGCCGTGTGCGCAATTCCTGAACATTACCCGGCCTCGCCGATAACGGAATAAGCGCGCGCGCGAGCTCTTCATCAAGAATGGTCTCATCCGGATCATGCAATGCGCCCATTTTCATAGCATCAGCGCCCATTACATCACCGGCAATACCGCCATAAACAGTAGAATTTGCAACACCATTACCGCCAAGACGATTTGATCCATGCGCGCCGCCAGCATCCTCACCAGCAACATAGAGGCCGTGAAGGTCTGTGCGGGTATCAACGTCAACAACAACCCCGCCCATCAGATAATGTGCGGTTGGCACCACCTCGACCAAACCGGCAGCAAGATCAAATCCACTATCGGCGCAGCGCTTGACCATACCTTGGAATTTCTTGGCAACA
>JADHOR010000026.1 GCA_016778895.1 Candidatus Puniceispirillum sp. | reverse complement strand
AATCAATTTCGAATATCCGGTTAATCCGGCGATAACGGTTAATGGTGAGCTGGCAAGCTGGGGTAAGTTCAAGCCCGATGCGCTGCCGATTGAGCGGCTTGCCGAATTGGCTCCAAAAGCGCAGATGATCATCGATCGCGTCGGATGGTAGCGACTTTCTTGTCTCAATTAACTCGCGCACAGCGGCAACCATTTGACCGGTGGTCGGGTGGCGTCGTTGTTCTTTGCGGTTTAATTCTTGGGCCGGTCATTGCTGTTCTGCTGGCTGCCTTTGGCGATAGTGGCGGGCTGTGGTCGCATCTTTATGACACTGTTCTAGGCCGTTATGTCAGCAATACGCTGATCCTGATGGCTGGAGTTGGCACGCTTGCGGTCGGGTTTGGGCTCAGTTCGGCATGGGTTATCAGCCGTTATGATTTTGCCGGACGCCGTATGCTGGAATGGATGCTTTTGTTACCTGCCGCCATCCCGGCCTATATCATTGCCTACAGTTACACCGATTTTTTTGAGTATGCTGGCCTGTTGCAATCGGGCTTGCGTCAGGTGTTTGGCTGGCAAAGCCCGCGCGATTACTGGTTCCCTGAAATCCGCTCGCTTGGCGGTGCCATTCTGGTGATGGCGTCGGTTTTATATCCCTATATCTACATGGTGACGCGGATCGCCTTTCGTTTAACACCGGCAAGCCTGTTTGAAATAGCGCTTGTGCATAACCGCTCGCAATTCTGGCAGGTGGGCCTGCCGCTTGCACGTCCGGCCATTATGGCTGGCCTTGCGCTGGTGATGATGGAAGTGATGTCCGATTTTGGCACTGTCGAGTTTTTTGCGGTTGAGACGATTACCCTCGGTATTTTTAATGTCTGGCTGGGGATGAATAATCTGGTTGCGGCGGCGCAAATCTCAATTGTCGGTTTTGGTTTTATTCTAGCGCTATTGGGGCTGGAACTTTACGCACGCTCGCGCCAGCAATATGTTGCCAGCAGTCGTAACCAGACACCGCTAGCGATGCTGACCCTGACCAAAGCCGGGGTTGTGGCCTGTTGGATGGTGTGCGTTATCCCACTGTTGTTTGGATTTTTTATCCCGGTCGGGGTGTTGTTGGGGCTGGTTGCAACCAATGATTTGCTGGCAGATTTTCTGGCTATTCGCGAACTCATTGGCAATACGCTAATTGTTGCGGCGATTGCGGCTTTGGTGATTATGCTGCTATCTGCTTTTATTGCCGTAACGGCGAGTTTTCGGGCTGGTGCAAAGACCCGTAAACTGGCGTTATTCGCCTCTACTGGCTATGCGTTTCCGGGGACTATTCTTGCTATTGGAGTGCTGATTTTTACCGGCCAGCTCGATCGCGGCATTGCGGCCTTGTTTGGCGCACAGTTTCAGGGCGTTTTGGTCACCAGTATTGCCGTGCTGTTTCTGGCCTATATTGTTCGGTTTCAGGCAGTCGGCTATGGCGCGATGGTTTCAGGGGTGCGGCGACTACCGGCAAATATGATGAATGCAAGCCGGGTTCTGGGTCAGGGCTATGTGGAATCGATCCGGCTGGTGATTATGCCATTGCTAAAAAGCTCATTCCTCGCGGGCATTATGCTGGTATTTGTCGATGTGATGAAAGAATTGCCGATGACGTTATTGTTGCGGCCGTTCAATTTCGAAACGCTGGCAACCTATACCTACCAATTTGCCAAGGATGAAATGCTTGAGGTCGCGGCATTGCCTGCCCTGATGATCGTGTTATCAGGGTTGGTGCCGGTGATTTTGATGAGCGCCATGTTGCGGCGCTATCGCTAGATATCCTGCAACCAGTCGAAAATTGACCCATTGAAGAATGCCCAGTGGAAGAATGCTAACCATCTGTTGAGTTAACGCCATTCATGCTGTAAATCAGTGAACGAATTTAACCTTGACGGTGACGAGGCGTATCATGACGGCAATTGCCTGTATCGAAGATCTGCAAAAACTGGCTAAACGGCGGGTGCCGCGGATGTTCTATGACTATGCGGATAGCGGGTCGTGGACCGAGTCAACCTACCGCGCTAATGAAACTGATCTTGCCGCGATTAAATTTCGGCAACGCGTCGCCTTGGATGTCAGTCAGCGTACAACCGAAATGCCGATGCTTGGGCAAAAGCTGCCGATGCCGGTAGCATTAGCGCCAACCGGCCTGACCGGCATGCAGCACGCCGATGGTGAAATTCTGGCGGCCAAGGCTGCGGCTGAATTTGGGGTGCCTTTTACCCTGTCAACAATGTCGATTTGCTCGATTGAGGATGTTGCCGAAAATAGCCCGACGCCGTTCTGGTTTCAGCTTTATGTGATGCGTGACCGTGACTTTGTGTCACGCCTTATCGAACGGGCGCGTGATGCCAAATGTTCGGCACTGATGGTCACACTTGATCTGCAACTGATGGGCCAGCGGCATAAGGATGTGCGCAATGGCCTCAGCGCGCCGCCAAAGCCGACGTTGAGCAATATACTGAACCTGATGCAAAAACCGGCTTGGTGTCTTGGCATGCTTGGCACAAAGCGTCGCCAGTTTGGCAATATTGTCGGCCATGTAAAGGGCGTTAAGGATATGTCATCGCTCGCAGACTGGACAGTAAGCCAGTTTGATCCATCATTGTCATGGGATGATGTGGCGGCGATCCGCAAGCAGTGGGGAGGCAAATTGATTATCAAGGGTATTCTGGATGTCGAAGATGCGCTGGCCGCGGTAAATGTCGGTGCAGATGCGATTGTTGTTTCAAATCATGGCGGCCGTCAGCTTGATGGCGCTATGTCGTCAATTACCGCCTTGCCGGCAATTGTTAATGCGGTTGGTGATCGAGCTGAGGTGTGGATGGATGGCGGTATCCGCTCAGGTCAGGATGTGCTTCGCGCCATCGCGCTTGGGGCAAAGGGAACGCTGATTGGCCGTGCCTTTCTTTATGGGCTTGGTGCCAGGGGACAGGTGGGCGTTCGTCAGGCCCTGGAAATTATCCACCGCGAGCTTGACCTGACCCTTGGGCTTTGTGGCCAGTCCGATCTGGCCAAGGTAGATCAGTCAATTCTGCTGAAATAGACGGCCTTTTTGGCTGGTCGGATCGGCGGGTACGGCAAGGCCAGCAAGCCGGGCCATATCCCATGCGATTGCTGAATTGCTGGAAATCACCGGAATTGTGTGTTTGGCCTCGGCGGCGGCAATAATGCTGGCGCATTTGAGCGACGTACAGGAGACAAAAACCGCATCGAGCGGCATATCCGCATCGCTGACCAATCTGTCAATTGCCGCTGAAATTGACGCTGGATGAATGCGGCCAACAATCGAGTCCTGACCCTCACCAAAAGTGGCGGCAGCGCCGATGCGAAACCCGTCATCCTCAAGCAGAAGACACATATTTTGCGATATTTCAGATATATAAGGCGCAAGGTAGCCAATGTTTATGGCGCCCAATGCTTTTAAGGCGCGCCGTGCGCCGGTCAACGGGGTGGTGACGTGATCGACGTTAACATGGGATTTCACGATGGTTTGGATGGTCTCCTCGCCGATTAATAATGACGCCGACGTGCAGCCATACCCAATAACATCAAAATGATGGCCGGGCGGAAATAGACCCAGCGCATAGGAAAATCGTTCCTTCATCGCGGTGAGGTTCTCGACAGTCACCTGATCATCACAGGCAATGCGACTATGCAATATGCTTGCAAGCTGTCCTTTGCCTGTACGGGTGCCAACGCCGTCACCAATGAAATGCCGCAACTCAGTCTCAATTGTTAGATCGGTTTCCAATGTGACCAGCCCAAGCTGGGTTGCGGTTTCATCAGCCTCTACGACGCGAAAAGGCAGATGACTGAATGTGGGCGGTTTCCGGTCTCTAGATGCATTATCTTGAGATGCAGTGTTTTGGGATGTGGTTTCAGGGGCGGCCATATCTTGTCCTTCCTCAAGGATTGTTCAGTCAGTGCATCAAATCGCCGCTGCACTATCTGGCGGCAATGACCGGTAAATCACGCGGTACGCGCGTTGATAATAAGACGATCTTATCGTCAAGAACGAGCAAATTTTCTTCCGCCACCATGGTTAATCCGTCACCATAGCTGATCGACGGCTCAATCGTCAGCGCCATGCCGGCCTCAATTATTGTATTATCCCAATCGGTATGCGATGGCGGTTCGGTCAGCTGGGTGCCGAGTCCATGCCCATAGCGGCCGACGCCTTCGCTATTCATCTGGGCATCGCTCGTGGTATGATTGCTATGCTGGTCCGGCCTTAGCACCTGATCCATCACAGAAAACAGCTTCGATACGGGAATGCCCGGCCGCAGGATATCCAATGCAGCCTCAGTTGCGTCATAAAGTCGGTGATGCGCCTCATGCGCTGCGTCAGTGGCGTGATGCATGGCAAAATTTCGGTCAAAATCACTGAAATAGCCATCCCACAGAGCGCCGGTGTCAAACATGAAAACATCACCTTCGGCAAGCGGGCGGCCATTTGGTGGTGCGATGATATCTCCATAGCCGTCAGGTCCGGCCGCGCCAACTAGATAGCTGACATCATCAACACCTGCGGCTAACGCGTTGATTTTGAACTGACGAAACATTTCATCAAGCGGCATACCGACAGTCGCCCATTTCGGCACATCGGCAAACACGGCCGATACCAGCTGGCAGATATGCTTCAATTTGGCCTGTTCGGCCAATGATTTTATCATCCGAATATGCTGTATGGCGGCGGTCATATCGCAAAAGACGATCTGATCCAGTTGGCTTTCCAGGGCCTTAAGGTCATTCAAGGGCATCCGGATAGCGGTCTCGCGCCCCATCATCATGCCAAGCCGTCCCGACGCGCCAATCTGCTGGCGGATGACGCGTGCCAGCAGGCTGATGCCGTCATCTATGGCAGCCGGTGAAGACCATGATTGCAGATCGCCAATATAGCAGTCACGCATCAATGGCACGCCAATCGAGGGGATGATTGCAATGGGTTTGCCGCTGGCTGGGATCAACAAAAACCACGGGCGTGTTGGGCTTTGCCAGAACTGGGTCATAAAGCCGGTGAAATACCGGACATCAGCCTCGCTGGTTAACAGCAAGGCACCAACATCATCGGCGGCCATGGCGCGCTGGGCATTGGCGCAGCGCGTGGCAAATTCGGCGGTCTCAAAGCCACGCGACGGCGCCGTCACTGCTGCTGCCCTTCGTTCAAAAGCTGCTGATACAGGACCGGATCAGTCGCCCCTTCGGTGCCGATCAACAGCACAATCGAGTCTGGCCCCAACCCCAGTGCCTGCCATATTGCCGGATCATTCTTTGCCGCCAGAAACGCCGCAAGACCGGCGGTCGAACATTCGCCCGCCTCAATCGACCCGCCGCCAAATCGGCCATCGGCAAAGCCCGTCATCAATGGCGCAATCGCATCATCGGTAATTGATAGGCAGTGATGCAAGGTCGGTTGCAGAATTTGCCATGCAAGATCGGATATTTCGCCGCATGAAAGGCCAGCCATCAGGGTTTCTTCGCTGATATCGACAAGGCTGGGCATCTGCGCCTCGATACTATCCAGAAAACACGCGGACATATAGGATTCAACGCCAATCATCTTGCCAAGACTCGCGCCCATATCGCGCCAAAGCGGGGCTACAATGCCCGCCGCCATGCCGCCAACGCCGATCGGCAGAAAGCAGTGAGTTGGTTTCAATCCCTGCATCTGATCAAGGGTTTCACGCCCCATGACGCTGTAGCCAGCCATGATATCAAGCGGCATCTCGCGGTAACCGGGCCATGAGGTATCAGACACGATATACCGGCCATGCGCCTCGGCATCCGCTTTGCACGCAGCAAGCGAGGCTTCGTAATTGCCAATAATTCGGTTGATATTGGCGCCAAAGACAGCCATTGCATCGGCGCGTTGCTGGCTGACATGTTCGTGAATATATATCTCGGCATCGCAACCAGCCTGCTTTGCGCCCCACGCAACCGAACGGCCATGATTGCCATCAGTTGCCGTTGTAACGGTAATGTTGGCGGGATCGATGCCCTCGGACTTTTTGGTGGCAACGAGATTTGCCACCGCGTAAGCACCACCAAGCGCTTTAAAGGATTTGAGGTCCAGACGTTTTGACTCGTCCTTGTAATAAATCGCGCCAACACCGCAAGATTTTGCCAGCCTATCTAGTGAAATCAGCGGGGTAGGTTGATAATGTGGCCAATCGGTTATGGCGGCGTAAGCCTTGTCCATATTTTGACTGTTTAAATTATCGTCAAATTCTGGAAATGCCGACGCGATGCGTCCCCGATTGGCAACGGCTTTAACAATCTTGCATTTTTCGATTGTTTGATGATCGAGGGGCATGAATTTCACTCCCAGTTATTGCTTTACAGTTATTCCGCCGTGTCTATTTGGTAAATTCGTAATTTTGTTGCACTTGCCAGCATCACCAGTTGTGCAGGGTAATCTATAGCTGCAACAGACTGCGCCAATGCTATGGTTTTCGTAAAGTGTAAAATGATCTTGGTGCTCGAATTTGATGGCTTGAGCCTGGCGGCTTGCAGAATTTTCTGGCTTGGACTAGCGTTTCCCATCTTGTCGGTTTTGATCTGGAGAGTTTTCAGCTAAAGCGAAATGGTTTTGCAAACATAGGGGGATTAAATGTCGGGACATGGATATGAAACAGGCCGGTTGAATTTGCCATTTGTCGGATTATGTAGTTTTGGCAAATATCCCTATCAGCCTGACTGGTCATCGATTGAAGCCGATTTTGCTATTCTTGGTGCGCCATTTGATTTTGGCACGCAATTTCGGGCTGGTGCAAGGTTTGGGCCACGCGGAATCCGCGAAGCTTCAACTTTGTTCTCATTTGGCCATGCAGGGGCGTATGACCATGAAGATGATGTGACTTATCTGCAGGCGGACCAAGTACGCATTGTTGATATTGGGGACGCCGATATCGTTCATACTGACACAATAAAAAGCCATGCAAATATTGAGGCCGGTGTGCGCGCTATCCTAGCCGCTGGGGCGGTGCCGGTGGTGCTTGGCGGTGATCACTCGGTCAATATCCCATGTATCAATGCCTTCAGTGATGAGGCGCCGTTTCACCTCGTGCAGATTGATGCGCATCTTGATTTTGTTGACGAACGGCACGGGGTTAGGTTCGGCCATGGTAATCCGATGCGCCGCGCGGCCGAGAAGCCTTATGTAACCGGCCTGTCGCAGATTGGCATCCGTAACGTGTCATCTACGGCAAAAGACGGTTACGAAGATGCTCGTAAGATGGGCTCGGACATTCAATCGGTTCGGCAATTCCGCAAACTGGGTGTGGCCGGGATGCTTCACCGGATTCCGTCGGGTGGCCGCTATTATGTAACGATTGATATTGACGGGTTTGACCCATCGGTTGCACCGGGAACCGGCACGCCCTCACATGGCGGGTTTTTCTATTACGAAATATTAGAATTTCTTGATGGTTTGACCAAACGCGGAACGGTCATTGGCGTTGACCTTGTCGAGGTTGCTCCGGATTACGATCATGCGGGCAGTACGGCCACATTGGCTGCGCAAATCCTGTTAAACCTGATTGGAAGAATACACCAAAATCGGCAGTAGAGTCTCATAACTGGCGCCAAACGGGCAATAATCCCATGATATTTTTTTGAAAGACTGCGGTTCGTCGTAAATTTGGTTTAAACGGTCGGTTCGGGTTGCAAAACTAAGCCTTAAATGTTTTAGTGGTCGCATCATATGGGAAATAATCTGGCGTTGATCTATTGACCGATAAATAAATGAATAAAAGAAAAATCCGGGTAGGAAAAACATGCTGCAAGCGAACGACCCATTCGTCAGTTTCAAAGGGGTCCAAAAGAGTTATGACGGTGAAACACTCGTCGTTAAAAATCTGAACCTCGACATTGCATCGGGCGAATTTCTGACAATGCTCGGCCCGTCAGGATCTGGTAAAACAACATGTCTGATGATGCTTGCCGGCTTTGAGACCGCAACGCATGGTGATATTGAGCTTGGTGGCCGCCCGATCAATAATATTCCGCCGCATAAACGTGGTATTGGCATGGTGTTTCAGAACTATGCACTATTTCCGCATATGACGGTTGGCGAGAATCTGGCGTTTCCCTTAAATGTGCGCAAGATGCCAAAGGCTGAGGTTGAGGATAAGGTGCGCGCTGTGCTAGATATGGTGCAGATGCTGAACTTTATCGACCGCAAACCGGCACAATTATCTGGCGGCCAGCAACAGCGGATTGCGCTGGCTCGTGCGCTGGTTTTTAATCCTGAACTGGTTTTGATGGATGAGCCGTTGGGCGCATTGGACAAACAGCTTCGTGAGCATATGCAATATGAAATCAAGCATATTCATGAAAATCTTGGCGTGACCGTTGTTTATGTGACGCATGACCAATCCGAAGCCTTGACCATGTCGAACCGGATCGCAGTTTTTGACGATGGGATTATCCAGCAGCTAGCTGATCCGGTAACGCTTTATGAAAAGCCAGAAAATGCCTTTGTCGCGCAATTCATCGGCGAGAATAACCAGATGCTGGGCACGGTTCAGTCGGTCAGCAAAAACATTGCGACGGTAATGCTGGATTCAGGTGATATCGTAAAAGCGCTGGCGGTGAATATAGGTGCGGTTGGCAGCCGGACGACATTATCTGTCCGCCCTGAGCGCTGTATCGTGTCGACGAAGAAATCTGCTGCAGTCAGTACACTTGATGCACGTATCGAAGAATTGATCTACCTTGGTGATCATATCCGATGCCGCATGGACGTGGCTGGCGATGATCAATTCATTGTTAAAGTGCCAAACACGTCAGGTCAGCTCGGTCTGGAAATTGGCGCATCGTTGCAGATTGGCTGGAAAAACGATGATTGCCGCGCGCTTGATTTTAAGCAACCAGTTTGACTATGCTGATAGTCAATAATGGCGCTCTGTCCGGGTATCGGGTAGTAGCTAGCATGAGAGAGTAGTGCGGCTCTTAAAACGCACGAACAACAAAAGGGAGTGGACATAATGTCTCGATTAACGAAGAAAATAATTGCAATTGCAAGTGCTTCGGCATTTGTCAGCAGTGCTGCGATTGCCGCTGATTTGACTGTTGTGTCATGGGGCGGTGCCTACACCAAGTCACAGGTAGAAGCCTATCATAAGCCGTGGATGGCAAAGACCGGAAAGTCAATCGTGTCTGAAGATTACGGCGGGGGTATTGCCGAGATTAAAGCACAGGTTGAGTCTGGAAACGTCACCTGGGATATTGTTGACGTTGAATTGTCCGATGCTATCCGTGCCTGCGATGAGGGCCTGCTTGAGCAGATTGACCATTCAATCCTGCCGCCCGCACCAGACGGAACGCCAGCGACCGAGGACTTTCTGCCTGGCACGTTGCATGATTGTGCCGTTGCCAACATCGTTTGGTCATCAGTTTATGCCTACGACTCAAGCAAAACACGGAACTGGAACAAGCCAACAAAGATGGCTGACTTCTTCAACACTAAAGCTTATCCGGGCAAGCGCGGTATGCGCAAATCGCCAAAAGTGACTTTGGAATTCGCCTTGATTGCTGATGGCGTGCCAGTTAGCCAGGTCTATGATGTTCTTGGAACTGAAGAGGGTGTGGCTCGCGCATTTGCGAAACTAGACACCATTAAAGATGACATCGTCTGGTGGGAAGCGGGTGCCCAGCCACCACAGCTGCTTGCTGATGGCGAAGTTGTATTCTCAACTGCGTGGAACGGCCGCGTCTTCAACGCCAAGAATGCTGAAGGCCAGTCATTTGAAATGGTTTGGGATGGTCAAATCTATGACCTTGACCTCTGGGTTATTCCAAAAGGCTCAAAGAACAAGGAAGCAGCTCTTGATTTCCTTGCTTTTTCAACCGCAACTGAGCAGCTAGCTGCACAGGCATCTTGGATTTCGTATGGTCCAGCAAGAGCGTCATCTGTTGCAAGAATTGGAACATTCCATGCCGATCCTAGCATCAAAATGGCTAGCCACATGCCAACAGCGCCAGCTAACTTCAAAAATGCGTTGCAAAACGATTTTGAGTTCTGGGCGGATAATGCCGACCAGCTGAACGAGCGTTTTAATGCTTGGTTAGCGAAGTAAGGCCAAAGACTTTTGCGATCACATGAAATGCCTCATGTGGTCGCATTTATTTTTCCATTTTAAACGAGATCTATTTTGACCATGGTAGATAGTCAAACAGTTCAGCTTGAGCCAATTACGGCCGCAGATGGAACTCCGCTGAAAAAAAAGTTGGCGCAGGCGCTATTCCGCAGTCGGGTACGCGCAGTTTCTCTTGTGTTGCCCTTATTTGCTTTTGTGATGGCCAGTTTTGTGATTCCGATTATCGCGTTGATGTGGCAAGGGGTCTATAACGACACATTTTCATCCTACACGCCAAATTTAACAGAGAAATTAAAGGTCTGGGATGGCATGTCCCAGCCTGATGAGGCGATGTATGCAGCGCTGGTCGTCGATCTGGAAACTGCGCGCGCCGATCGAACCATTGGCCGGATCGCAACACGGGTCAATCAGGAATATCCCGGAACAAGATCGCTATTTACCAGCACTGCGCGCAAAGCCAAAAAGCTCAAGGCGCCTTTCAAAGACAGTGTGATCAAAACTAATAAGAAGTGGGATAATATCGAAGTCTGGCGGGCGATGAAGATCACCTCGCAGGATTTAACCCCAGCATTTTATGCGACTGCGCTGGACGGCCGCTATACCGCTAATCAGGGGTTTGTTAGCCAAGATGAAAACCGGCAGATTTATGTGCAACTATTCTGGCGAACCATGATGATTTCCGGAACGGTTATGGGCTTGTGTCTTTTGCTTGGGTATCCGGTGGCCTATCTGCTGGCAACTTTGCCGCTACGCACCTCTAATCTGTTGATGATTATGGTGCTGTTACCGTTCTGGACCTCGCTTCTTGTTCGGACAACGGCGTGGATTGCGCTTTTGCAATCACAGGGCGTTATCAATGATTTACTGGTATATGTTGGTATAACTGCCGATGATGCGCGCTTTTCGCTGATCTATAATATGACGGGCACAATCGTTGCGATGACGCATATTCTGCTGCCTTTCATGATCCTGCCGCTTTATTCGGTGATGAAAACAATCCCGCCATCATACATGCGGGCTGCACGTTCGCTTGGGGCGACGCCGACGAAGGCGTTTATCAAGGTCTATATGCCGCAGACGATACCGGGCATTGGTGCAGGTGGGTTGCTCGTGTTTATTCTTGCAATCGGCTATTACATCACGCCAGCGCTGGTTGGCGGTCAGGATGGCCAATTGATCTCGAACATGATCGCCTATCATATGCAGAAATCACTAAACTGGTCGTTAGCAGCGGCGCTTGGCGGAATTTTGTTAGCGGGTGTTCTGTTGCTCTATTGGGCTTATGACCGGGTTATCGGTATCGATAACATGAAGCTGGGGTAAAATAATGGCAAAACTTCCCCCCTATACAAGTACTGGCGAATATATCTGGCATTACACATTTCGGGTAATTTGCGGCTTGATCTTTCTGTTTTTAATTCTGCCGATCCTTGTGGTTTTGCCGCTGTCATTCAATGTGGAGCCCTATTTCAGCTTTACAGAGGGCATGCTGAGTTTTGACCCCGATGCCTATTCGCTTCGCTGGTATGAAGATATTCTGCGTAACGGTATGGGCGCACCTGACGCGCCCTTTGGCTGGGCATGGCTTTCTGATACATGGAATAATGGCCAGTGGATGCGCGCCATTCGCAACAGCTTTTTCATCGGCATTTGTGCGACCCTGCTGTCAACGGCACTTGGCACATTGGCGGCGATTGGCCTTAGCCGGTCAGAAATGCCCTACCGCCGTTTGATCATGTCAATTCTAATCTCGCCGATGATCGTGCCTTTGGTGATTACTGCTGCTGGGATGTTTTATTTCTACTCGCAAATACAGTTAAGCCAGACTTATCTTGGCGTGATTATGGCGCACGCGGTGCTAGGGACACCTTTTGTTATCATTACCGTTACCGCGACGCTGGTCGGTTTTGATAAATCTCTGGTGCGCGCGTCACAATCGCTTGGTGCAGGCGCGGTGACAACGTTCCGCAAGGTGCAGATGCCGCTAATCATACCTGGGGTGGTCTCGGGCGGCCTGTTTGCCTTTATTACGTCGTTCGATGAGGTGGTTGCGGTCCTGTTTCTCGCTAGCCCCGAACAGCGTACAATCCCGCGCCAGATGTGGTCGGGTATCCGCGAGCAGATCAGCCCGACGATCCTGGCGGTTGCAACATTGTTGGTGATTTTGTCGATTATTCTGCTGACCGTTCTTGAATTGCTGCGGCGGCGGTCTGAACGTTTGCGGGGAATCACCAACAGCTGATTGCCCTGTTTGGCTGAGGTTTAGAGAGCTGCAACCTCTTTTGGGGTACTTTTGTTTTTCTGGCCTTCACGTTGCTAAACTGATGCATATGAGACAAATGAAAAAGGGGTCCATCATTAATGGATGATCGCAAAATTCTGGTGCTGACTGGGGCGAGCCGAGGCATAGGCCATGCAACCGTCAAGCGGTTTTCCAGCGCCGGATGGCGGGTAATTACCTTTTCACGCCATGGGTTTCCGGAAAATTGTCCGTGGGAGGCCGGCCCGGAAGATCACTTGCAGATTGATCTATCATCACCTGATGATGTCGGGCGCGGTGCGGCAGAACTGCTTGCGCGCCTTGATGGCAAGCCGCTTCACGCGCTGGTCAACAACGCGGCAATCTCGCCCAAAACGCCAACAGGCGGAAGGCTCGATTGCCACCAAACACCATTGGATTTATGGCAGCATGTTTATCAGGTTAATGTGTTTGCGCCGGCCATGCTGGCGCAACGGCTTTGTGATCCGCTGCGTCAGGGGAAAGGCTCAATTGTTAACGTGACATCAATCGCCGGCAGCCGGGTGCATGAATTTGCCGGGTCCGCCTATGCCACATCAAAGGCTGCGCTTGGTGCGCTGACCCGCGAAATGGCGTCTGATTTTGGTCGGCTCGGTATTCGGGTGAATGCAATTGCGCCGGGTGAAATTAAAACTGATATTTTATCACCCGATAGTGAGGCTACAATCTTGCCGCAAATACCGCTTGGCCGGTTTGGCAATGCAGATGAGGTTGCCGATACGGTATTTTTCCTTTGTAGTGATCAGGCACAGTATCTAAATGGCGCCGAGATTCATGTGAATGGAGGACAGCATGTTTAGGTAAATGCCAAGAGCTGGCAGATATAGTTGAAGCATTTGTGCGCCGTTTGGTGGTGATTTGTCACCAATTAATGATTAGGATCCGAAAAATGACACAAAACACCACTCCATTTGATCAGGTGATTGCTGGTAATTCACCGGCAAGCCGTGACATCGCTTTTCATATGCATCCCTATACCAATCCGGCGGTGCTCGGTGATGCCGGGCCGCACATAATGGCCAGGGGAAATGGCGTTTTTGTTACCGATGAGACTGGAAGCCGGTTTTATGAGGGTATGAGTGGGCTGTGGTGCACGTCGCTGGGGTTTTCTGAACCCGAATTGATTGATGCTGCGATGGCGCAGTTTAAAAAACTGCCATTCTATCACAGCTTTGCTGGCAAAACTGTCAATCCGGCGATCGACCTTGCCGAGATGCTGATTGCCAATGCGCCACCGGCGGGCGGTAACAGCGTGATGAGTAAGGTGTTTTTTGCGGCCTCCGGATCTGAGGCTAATGATACCGCGATGAAAATGGTCTGGTATTATAACGCGGCGCTTGGGCGACCGGAAAAGCGCAAGATCATCAGCCGCAGAAAAGGCTATCATGGCGTCACTATGGCGGCGGCAAGCATGACAGCGCTGGCCTATGCACAGGATGGATTTGGCCTGCCGCTGGATTTTGTCAAACACACCACCGCGCCCGATTTTTACAATGGTGCTAGGACTGGCGAAACCGAAGAGGATTTTGCCAGCCGCTGCGCTGCGGATCTGGAAGAGCTGATCTTAAATGAAGGGCCGGAAACAGTTGGTGCGTTATTTGCCGAGCCGGTGATGGGGGCTGGCGGGGTGATTATTCCGCCGCGAACCTATTTTGAGAAGATCCGCGCAGTGTTATCCAAATATGATGTTCTGCTTGTTGCAGATGAGGTGATTTGCGGCTTTGGGCGTACTGGAAATATGTGGGGTTCGCAAACGATGGATGTGCGCCCGGATATGCTGACCTGCGCCAAGGCGCTGTCATCTGCCTATTTGCCGATTTCGGCGGTGATGCTGTCGGAAAAAGTCTATGCGCCGATTGCCAAACAGGCTGAAACACTGGGTATTTTTGGGCATGGTTACACCTATTCGGCGCATCCGGTCTGCGCGGCGGTGGCACTTCGCGCCCAGCAATTGGTGCAGGAACGTGATATTATTGGTCATGTTCGCCGCATTGCGCCGCAATTCAAATCTCGGATTGACCATCTTGCGCGATATGATTTCATAGGGAATGTGCGGTCAATTGGTCTGATTGGCGCGATGGAATTTACCGCCGATAAACAAACCGGTAAAAAATTTGATCCGGCACATAAGGTCGCCGCACAGGCGGTCGCCGTCATTCAAAAACACGGTGTGATCCTTCGCGCGCTACCCGGTGATATTATCGGTTTCTGTCCGCCTTTGATCATTTCAGACGTGGAAATTGACGATATGTTTGACCGCATTGAGGCGGCACTGGACGAATTTGGTACCATTGCGTCAAATCTTGTTTAGCCCCGGCAGCTTTTAACAGAGGAGCCTGCTTTGGGACTGTTTAACCGTTTCTGGGACAGCGCTCATGCGGTGCTGACGATGGCCACGCTGATGTGGGCAGGCCATGCGGTGGCTTTACGTATGTCGGTTGGCGAGATTTCGCCTGTTTTGCTAATGCAATCGCGCTGGCTTATGGCTTTTGTCATTCTTCTGCTGGTGTTTCACCGCAGCGTGCGGCGTTATTTGCCGCTAGTACTCGAGAACTGGCGGTGGGTCTTTGGCATGGGCGGTGTTGGCCTTGCCGGGTTTAGCCTGCTGCTTGTTTATGCCGCACAATATACCACTGCGGTCAATCTTGGCATTATGCAAGGCGGCATTCCGGCCTTTGTCATGCTATTTGGCTGGCTGATATTTCAGACGCGCATTGGCTGGTTACAGTTTTTTGGCCTTTGCAGTTCACTGGCGGGGATTATGGTTCTGGTCAGTGCGGGCAGCCTGGCAACGATACTGGCACTGCAGTTTAATATTGGCGATCTGATGATGGTTGTCGCCTGCTTTTGTTATGGTGCCTATACGCTTGGCCTTTCGAGGCGACTGGATATGCCGCCGGTCATTATGCTGTGCTTCTTTGCGTTTTGTGCTTTTCTTACCTGCAGTCTGTTCAGCATTGCCGAATATGCACGCGGTGATCTGGTTTTACCCAGTTTTAAGGGGGGGCTGTTACTGATCTATTCGGCGGTTTTTCCAACAATTTTGGCACAGACGTTTTTTATGCGTGGGGTCGAGTTGACCGATGCAAACCGCGCCGGATTATATGTCAATCTAGTGCCTGTATTTGCCGCGTTTCTGGCCGTTCTGATCCTGCCTGAACGGCTTTATCTCTATCATCTGATAGCTTTGGCAATGGTGCTAGGTGGCATCTATCTTGCTGAGCGCGGTAAGCGGATAGATTAGCAAAATGGTGAAATGATTAGAGCGTGCCGATCACTTGACAAGAGGTGCTTGCTATGTGCACCGTGGCGGCAGTCCACAAGAACAACTATTGGTGACGATATTCACTATATTTGATTGCAGCGGTGTGGGTGTGGCTTTGTTAAGGCGACCGGGACCGATGCTATTGGAGGCTTTATGCTGGATAAAACAGAGTTTTATATCAATGGGGCGTGGGTGCCATCACGCGATGGGCGCAGCTTTCTCGTGCTTAATCCAGCCACTGAAGAGGCATTTGCCACAATCACCATTGGCGGTGCAGAAGATGCCGAGGCAGCGATTGCTGCAGCCAAGGCAGCCTTTCCAGCATGGTCTATGACAAGTCCTGAGGACCGTTCAGGTTATCTGCAAAAGCTGCTTAATGTCTACACCGCGCGGCGTGTTGAAATGGGCGTTGCTATCTCGACAGAAATGGGTGCGCCGATTGATATGGCGGTCAGTGATCAGGCCGGGGCAGGCATTAGTCACCTCAAGTCATTTATTCGTGCGCTGGGCGCATTGGAATTTCAGCGGCCGTTGCGTGATGGTGTTGTGGGACAGGATATTACCTATGAGGCTGCCGGCGTTGCAGCATTGATTACGCCGTGGAACTGGCCGATGAACCAAGTCGTACTAAAGGTTGGCGCGGCGCTGGCTGCGGGCTGTACAATGGTGTTGAAACCATCCGAAATTGCGCCAATGTCTGGCATTCTATTTGCCGAGATGATGCATGAGGCGGGCCTGCCTGCCGGCGTCTTTAACATGGTTAATGGCGATGGCGCCGGGGTTGGCACAATCTTGTCATCGCATCCTGATATTGATGTTGTATCCTTTACCGGATCGACAAGGGCGGGCGTTTTGATCAGCAAGGCCGCTGCTGATACGGTAAAAACCGTATCGCTGGAGCTTGGTGGAAAATCGCCAAATCTGGTGTTTGATGATTGTGACGTTGAGGCAGCAGTGCGCCGCGGCGCGGCTTTTTGCTTTAACAATACAGGCCAGTCCTGTAATGCCGCAACACGGATGCTGGTCCAGCGCCGTGTCTATGATCAGGCGGTTGAATTTGCCGCGGCTGAGGCGGCAGCTACCAACGTTGACCTGCCGTCTAATTCCGGCAATCACATAGGCCCACTGGTGTCCGAGGCGCAATTCGATAAGGTGCAGAAATTAATCCAGTCGGGCATCGATGATGGCGCAAAGCTGGTAGCTGGCGGTGTTGGCCGCCCAGAAGGGATGAACCGTGGCTGGTTTGTAAAGCCAACTGTTTTTGCCGATGCAACGCCAGATATGACCATCATTCGTGAGGAAATCTTTGGTCCGGTTTTAGCCATGATGCCGTTTGACAGCGAGGAAGAGGCGATTGCCATGGCCAATGATACGCCCTATGGTCTGGCGGCCTATATTCAGACCGAAGATATGGATCGTGCGCGCCGTGTTGCGGCTAGATTGCGGGCCGGGATGATACAGGTGAACGGGGCTTCGCGGGCCGCTGGCAGCCCGTTTGGTGGCTATAAACAGTCAGGCGTTGGCCGCGAGGGCGGTTTTTGGGGCATTGAAGAATTTCTCGAAATCAAAACCATCAGCGGGATCGTTTAACCGGCTGGCTTTAGTCATTATCACTTAAACCTGAACCCGCACCGCGAAGGCGCGACGCCTCGGTTGCCGGTGCATAGGTGTTTTTGGCAAAGCTGTTTAAAACCGTAACACAGGCAGAAGCTGTTTCTGGAACGCGGGGTAAATCAGTATCGCTGATCCGCCGAAGCTGCGGCACTTGATCAATTTTTGTTGAAATCCGGCAATGCGATGCAGCGATTAACATGGCTGTGTCATTGCTCGAATAGGCAAAGCCGTCTCTGCTCAGGTTAAAAACCACATTCTCAAAAGATATTGTGATTGGCGTCTTGCCGGCGCACAGCGCAACAAACGGGATCAGCAAAAGCGGCGTTCTGATACGGCTGAACTCCACCTCATCATCAAACACGCCGTCACCAAAGGAGGCACCGGTGGCGATCGGACAGTAATGCCCCGTATCACCGGTCAAATCTGGCCAGACGGTAATATCGCCGGTTTGCCGCCAGCTCAAATAACGACATAAGGCAGCAATGCCGGGCAATTGCCGTCTTTGCAACCATTTCACCGCATAGCCAGCTTCATCGGCCAGCCCCCAATCCATGCCGCAGCCGCGTGCAGCCTTGGTGGAAAGGGCGCCAATTTCACCAAGCGACCAACTCATACGGTGTTATGATCCGTTGTGTTGCTATTAATGAGGGGTGGATAAAACAAAATATCCGGATCAAGTTGGTCTAACTCGTCAGGAAAAGGCGCGCCCTGATACATCGTTATGCGCAGCCAACGGTCGGAACGCGGGTCGAACTTTGAAGCGCCAAAAAATGATAATTTACAGCGCAGCAGGTCAATTGGCTGCATTTCTGCTGAGATTGTATTATCCTGAATTTCGGCATAGGGCATGGCAAAGACCGTCTGGGTTCGGCGCACAATATGCCGGTGTTCGGGATGTTTTAACAGGAACATAGCGACCGTATCATCGCTAGATGTGATGCCTTGGCCAAGCCATTGATCAATTGCCTGCAGTGCCAAAACCGCATCCCGCCCGGGTGCCAGCGGCTGTTCATAAGGCTCAATCGGTTCTTCAAACCGCTCGCCAAGCCGCGGCTCCAGCTTTTCTTCGGACACATACCAGACCCGCGCCAACGCATCATTCCTGGCAAAATCAATACGGTTTGTCCAGCCATAGACAGTGCCCATCATCCGCCGCAGTTCGCCGAGCCGCATTGATCCGTCGATCCGGAAATGCGCCGCCTCATCAGCTGCCATGCTGGCGGCCAGATCATCAATCAAGGGGCCGTGATCCTCGAGCAGCAGTGATACCAGCTGTTCCTGACCCTCAAGGCTGAGGTTGGCTTCGCCCCAGCGATAGATGTGATCCCACGGCTGGCTGATGTTGGCATCAAGCGTGCGCACAAAGCCGTCCAGCCGCACAAGATCATCGCACAATCCTGCGGTCTTGGCGCGTTGATAGGGGCTGTCTGTGGTCCATTCATTGGCATTTTTGGCAGCTTTTGCAACCATCGTCAGAAACCGCTCCAGACCTGCCTGATCACTTGTCCTAATTGCACGCACCCGCGCCAGTGCCATTTCACGCGCATTGATCCATGCATGAATAAGTGCGGGATGATTGATCAGAAACGGCGCCATGCCCAGACCGGTGGAATTGCCAACGCCAATGCGGCGGCGAATCTCTGGATTTAGTCTCACCGCGTTTTCAGGTGACTTTGCCGCGGCCATATGCTCGACAATATCAATGGTAAATGACCGGATGAGCCAGACCGCAAGCAATTCAGGCTGGAACGAGCCGGAAAATTCAGGCCGGTTTGCCCAGATGTCACGGTCAGCCGCGCCAAATTTACCTGATCCATAAACCGCTGTTGTCCGCATTAAATAGCCAATAGGCTCAACTTTGCTGGGGTCGGGCTGGGTCCCTGCGGCAAGACAGTCACGCACATAATCAAACAGTCGGACCGACCGGTTTGCCCGCGATAGAACAAATTCACCATCCGAGATGCGTCCGGCCTCTTGCAGCGGCACATTTCGCTCCAGCCTCTGGATATCGCTGTCGCTGATGATGCCGTCATGCAGGGTAAAGGTTGCGTCCCATGCCTCGGCGATGACCCGATCCGAGCGTTTCTCAGCGGGTAAATCATGGGCAAAGGCAACCAATGTATAGCTGCGCTCGGGGCCGATAGCCTCATAAGTGGCAACGCCAACCCCGTGCTGATCAATGCTCCAGCGGCTGCGCCTAAACTGCCAGTTTTCGGCCTTTAGACGGCGCAGTAGAACCCGCATAAAGCTGAGGCGGCTTTGATGAAATGATCCGATCCGTGCCAGCGTCATAACCTGTTCGGCCGGGCGCAGGCAAAGAACGCTGCTGGTGGCAGTTGATGTGCCCGATGCAACATTTTTCATTTCTGACTTTTTCGTCATTGCAACAACTCTAGCCGTTTGACCGCAGATAAAACATCAAGATGTCTGCTGGCCAAAATTTTCATCATAGAACCGCAGCCAGTTTTCTCCCATGACGGCGGCGGTATCTTCCTTGGAAAAACCGTGATTTTCCAAACCTGCGATAATCGCGCCAAAATGTCGGTTATCTTCAAACCAGCGTGGCATTGGCGGAAAACCCGCATCGCTGGCCGAGCCTTCGCCATAGTCAATTTCCTTTGTCCATCGACCGACGCGCATCCATTCAACGATACTGTCTGGTTGATCCTGACAAAGATCGGATCCGATGCCGATATTGTCAATGCCCATTAAATCGGCGGTGCGTGCAATCATCTCGCAAAAGCTCTCAAGGTTGCAGTCAGATTTGCCTTTCAGGTGATGCGGATATAAGGAAAAGCCCAGCATACCGCCAGATTGCCCGAGGGCACGCAGCACATCATCAGATTTATTGCGCTTTGCCGGATGCCAGAAATAAGGATTGGCATGAGTGATGGCAATAGGGCGCTCGGAAATATCAATTGCGTCTAATGTTGATCGCTCGGCTGAATGGCTCATGTCGACGACCATGCCAACGCGGTTCATCTCTTTTATGACCTGCCGCCCCATGCGCGTGACGCCTCTATCCTCATTCTCATAACAGCCAGTTGCAAGCAGTGACTGATTATTATAGGTCAACTGCATGAACCGAACGCCAAGGCTGTGCCAGATTTCAACGAGCCCAATATCATCTTCAATTGGTGAGGGGTTTTGAAAGCCAAAAAAGATAGCAGTCCGGCCCTCGCGTTTTGCGCGCCGCACATCATCGCCGGTAGTACCGTGAAAAATCAGTTCAGGATAGCGCTCAAACCAACGGTTCCATTGCTCGACATTGGCCACGGTTTCACGAAACATTTCATGGTAGGCGATCGTGACATGAACCGCATCAACGCCGCCTTCACGCATTTGCCTGAAGATTTTTTCCGACCAATTGGCATATTGAAGATTATCGATAAGATGCATCAGATTATTCCGGCTTGCCGGCGGCAATATAGCTGGTTTTTACAATGGTATAAAATTCCTCGGCATAACCGCCCTGTTCGCGTGGGCCGTATGAGCTGCTGCCGCGTCCTCCGAATGGCACGTGATAATCGGTCCCTGCAGTTGGCAGGTTAATCGTAACAACGCCGGTTTGTGCATTACGGCGGAAATGCGTTGCCCGCGCCAGCGAACGCGTGATGATCCCCGATGTCAGGCCAAAGTCAGTGTCGTTTACAACGTCCAGCGCCTCATCATAAGACCCGACCTTGATCACAGCGGCGACCGGGGCAAACATCTCTTCGCGGTTAATGCGCCAGTCATTTTTTGTGCCGGCAACAACGGCCGGCGTCATGTAATAGCCATCATGATCACGGCTAACCTGCTCACCGCCGCATAGAATTTCGCCACCTTCCTGCTTTGCGACTTCAATCCATTGCAGGTTTTCTTTTAATTGTCCGGCGCTGACCACGGGGCCGATTTGGGTGCCGTCCGCAAGCGCGTGCCCAACCTGCAAGGCCGATGCGGCCGCGACCAGCCGTTCGACAAACTCATCATGAATGGCATCATGCACGACAAGACGTGATGAGGCGGTACATTTTTGACCGGTGCCACCAAACGCGCCGCCAAGCGCGGTTGCAACTGCAAGATCAAGATCAGCATCATCCATAATTGCAAGGGCATTTTTTGACCCCATTTCCATCTGTATCTTGGTCAAATTGCCGACTGCGGCGACGGCAATCTGTTTGCCAACTTCCAGCGAACCGGTAAAGCTGATCGCATCAATTGCGGAGCTTTCGATAAGTGATTGTCCGATGCTGTCGCCGGGGCCATTACCAGATTGAACAATCCGTGCGGGATATCTTGACGCGCAATAATTTCGGTCAGCGCGACTGCGGATGCAGGCACCAGATTTGCCGGCTTCCAGATCACGGCGTTGCCAAAGGCCAAAGCCGGCGCAATTTTCCAAACAGCGGTTGCGGTCGGGAAATTCCATGGGCTGATAATAGCCACCACACCCACCGGTTCGCGCCGCACATCAATTTCGATTCCATCGCGGACGCTGTCGGCGGTATCGCCCATCTGGCGCAAAACCTCGGCGGCGTAATAGGTAAAGAACTGACCTGCCCGATAGATTTCGCCAATACCCTCGGCGCGTGGTTTGCCTTCTTCGCGGCTAAGCAGCGTGCCAAGCTCAACGCAGCGCTCTATCAACTCATTGCCGATGTTCATCAAGATTGTCTGGCGCGCCTCAAGGCCCGTAGCCGCCCATTTTTTCTGCGCGGTTTTTGCCGCATCAAGGGCACTGTCCAACTCATCACGGCTTGCCTGCGCGTAATGGCCAATCAGATCGGTGATATCTGATGGGTTGATGTTGGTGACAGTGCCTTCCCCATTGCACCAAGTGCCAGCAATAAAATTCCGACCTATGTTCGACATGGTTTTGCGCCTTTCGCCCTGCCAGGATTTTCTGCAAATCTCAGACCTCAGCATCAGGCTCAGACTGACCGATTAATAATTTGAATACAACCCCCAACAAAGTCGGCAGCTATGCCTCATTTTGGCATTTCATTGCACGGCATGCTATTTCCTGATAAGCGGGAATTGGATGAGTATCGGGCAGGGCAGGGACTAAAGACTGACCTCGGGCCGAAACTTATCCTATAAAACCAACGGAGGGCGACGTATGAAGATGATCACTGATCGCATCTCGGCACCCTATTTTGCGCTGGGTCTGCTGGCTTTGGCGATGGGGATCATCCCGTTAAATGACGCCTTAATCAAATTAATGAGCAGCGAAGTATCACTCGGTCAGCTGGTCGCTTTGCGCGCCACAATGGCGCTGGTGATCCTTGGCTTGGTTAGCCACAGCATTGGTGCGATGCTGGCGCTGCCAGCCAAGGTTTTTTGGCTGTTCTTTGGGCGCGGTATGTGTCTTGTGCTGGCAATGGTGTTGTTTTTTGCCTCGCTTGGTGCGTTGCCGTTGGCGAATGTGATCGCGATTTTCTTTGTGTCACCCATGATCATCACAATCCTGTCCGTGCCGTTTTTAGGTGAGAAAATCGGCTTTCACCGGTTGGCCGCAGTATCGGCTGGCATGGCCGGGGTTTTGTTCATTATCCGGCCGGGCGGAGTGCAGTTTCAGGTGGAGACATTATTTGTCGTGATGTCGGCCTTTAGCTATGCCGCGTTCCAGATTTGGACAAGACGTCTAAAGTCAGTTGGCAATCTGGCAGCGATGATTGGTACCCAGCATATTTGCTATCTGGTGGTAGGGCTTGGCTTTATGGTTGTAAATATGATCTGGCCAGTTGATCATTCGGGAAATCCGACGGTTGATTTTCTTTTGCGCGCACCATCAATGATGTCGACAACGCACCTCGGCTATCTTGTCATTTGCAGCTTTTCGGTTCTGTTATTGTCCTTTGCGTCGTCAAATGCCTATCGCTCGGTCGAGGCATCGGTGATTGCGCCGTTTGAATATGTGGCGATACCACTTGGTGTGGTTTGGGGTATTCTCATCTGGGATGAATGGCCCGACCAGATAGTGATGATCGGTATACTGCTGATTCTGGCAGGCGGCCTCTACACGCTGTACCGCGAAAATGTTCAGTCGGTTGACGTAATCACCTCAAGCCCAATGCCGGCGGCCGCGGCCATTGCCCAGCCGCCAGAAGATGCGCTTCCCCAAGCTGGCGATGACCGCAAGAACCATCAGAACAATGACGTCAGCTGACCCTAGCTAATCAGCTTTACCGCCTTTCCAGACGCCCGTATCTTTCAGTTTTTTGGCAACCTCGGCAGGCATATAATTCTCGTCATGTTTAGCCAGCACGTTGGTCGCAATAAACTGGCCGTTCATCAATGATCCCTCGGCGACAACGCCTTGACCCTCACGAAACAGGCTTGGCAGCGCATTGTCATAACGAACGGTGATTTCGGTTGATCCGTCGGTAACGGTAAAAACAGATTGCAGCCCGTCGATCTCAACGCTGCCATCCTTGACCAGCCCGCCTAGCCGAAGGGCTTGTCCGGCCTTGGCTCCGGCGCTGTTGATTTCGGTTGGGGTGTAGAAAAACACAATATTATCGCGCAGTGCGCCAAGAACCAGCATGGCGGCAATACCAACAAGTGCTGCAATCATCGCAATGATTGATAATCGTTTGGCTTTGGGTGACATTAACTGCCTCACAGATTAAAAAATCGCCGCCCGGCGTAAGATTGACGTAACGCTGCTTACCAGAACAACGGAAACTTGCAATAGTTTGCTGGACATATAGGGTCGCGGCAAGATAGCGCAGGTTATTGTGTATCGTCGACTAAGCTTGTAAACATTTGATGCTACTTTTTGCATAACAAACGAGGGTTTTATGAAAAATTATGTGTTCGCTGCGGTGGCCGCAGCAGGGTTGATGATCGCAACACCAGCAATAGCCGGAGATGTGGCTTCAGGTGAGAAAGTGTTTCGCAAGTGCAAAGCCTGTCACTATGTAGATCAAGAAAAAAATAAAACTGGACCGCATTTGG
>JADHOR010000025.1 GCA_016778895.1 Candidatus Puniceispirillum sp. | reverse complement strand
CATTATTGCCTGCACCGGCTGAAGGTATCAGTCTTGCGCAGAAAATTGCGTTGAACGATGCCTTGCTGGCAAGCGGCCTTGATATTCACGCGATGAATGTGGTGCGGCGATTGTTTTCACGCCTGAAAGGTGGGAAATTGGCGCGTTTGGCGGCACCTGCGGCGATAACCCAGTTTCTTTTATCTGATGTTCCCAGCGATTTACCCCAATCGATTGCAAGCGGGCCGGCGGTTGCTGATCCAGTGCCGTTTGACGACGCATTGGTGATGATCCGCAAGCACCATCTCGATCGGCTGGATTTTGTTGCGCCACACCTAGATGCCATTAAGGCAGGTAAAATCGCGGGGCCGGTTCGTCCGGGTGATCCGGTGCTAGCGAATGTGCAAACCCATATTTTGGCTAGTAATGCGCAATGCCGCGATGCGGCGGAATCCTATATCCGGCAGGCTTTGCCCCGGGGTGAGTGTCTTAAGGGTCCTGCACTTGATGGTGAGGCCAGCCAGATGGCGGCAAAGCTTGCTGCGCAAATCATTGATCATTGCCAGCTTGGTGGGGAACGGCCTTATGTACTGGTGACTGGCGGAGAGACAACAGTAACGCTTGATCCGGCGAAGCCGGGCAAGGGCGGTCGCTCGCAGGAATTGGCGCTGGCTTTCGCCGCAGCGATGCAAGCAGCAGAGACAAAGGTCCCGCGCAATTGGGTTATTTTGGCCGGCGGTACTGATGGCCGTGATGGGCCAACCGATGCGGCGGGCGGGGTTGTTGTGTCATCGCAGACGTTTGACCGTGACGCGGCTCTGGCGGCACTGGCATCGCATAATAGCTATGGCTATCTAAAGGCGCATAATCAGTTGTTGATAGTCGGAGCAACTGGCACCAACCTTGCTGATTTAGTGGTGATTTACGCGCAACCATAGAAAGGCTTGGCGTTTTGGTATGCCTTTCCGGTCAAGTGGGCCTGTGGTCAACTAACTTTCCTGGAAATTGTCGTAACGAAGCGGCAAACACACAAAAAAATATAATATAAAAAGGGGCCGGAAAGGCTAAAGCCTGACCGACCCCCGGTTTGCGGATGGGGCTGGCAAACCAAACAAACTCCCCCAAGCTGGCTCCGTTTGTCAAAATCCTATGCCGCAAAGCTAAAATTCAAATTCTGTGAGGTTCCGAGGCGCCGCCCTTTACCCAGAGACCTGTTCTTTTTTTTTACTCACCTTTTCATTTGCCTTTTCAGCCGAGATTTGTGCAAGGAAAAAAATGCAAATTTGAAAATTGTAAAATATTTACTTTTTCTCTTTACAAGCTAAGATCGATCCGTGATGAGGTTGGCACAAGCAGTAAAGTGGATTGCCAACTGGAGCGGCTAAAGGGAGTTAATAATGCAGGAAAAAATTCTTGTCGGGCATAAATTGCGGCGGTTTCGTAAATCTATTGGCTTGTCGCAGACGATGATGGCGGAAACACTAGAGATAAGCCCGTCCTATTTAAACCTCCTTGAGCATAATCAGCGCCCGTTAACGGTGAGCCTGTTACTTCGCCTTGGTAACAGCTTTAACATTGACCTCAAAGATTTTGCCGAGGATGATGCGGCTAGTCTTTCAACCGGAATGTCGGAGATATTTGCTGATCCCCTGTTGGCAGATGAGCAGGTGTCGCGCCGCGAAATTCAGGACATGATTACCGCCGCGCCGGGCGCAGCGCGTGGTTTGATTGCATTGTTTCAGGCCTATCGCAAAGTGCGCGACGAACTGGAGGCAACCGCCGGTGATGGTGGCGGTATCCAGATGAGTAATCCGGTTGAAAAAGTAAGGGCGTCGTTGCAACAGGCCAATAATTACTTTCCCGGATTAGAGGATGCGGCAGATGAATTGCGGCGTGTGGCAAAGATTGAAATCATCAGTGATTTTGGCCTGACAAGCGATAATACACTCGCCAATCTTGCTGCCCATGTGAAGGAAACCCTTGGGCTTCGGGTGCGGATCATGCCGGTTGAGGTCATGCAGAATCAGCTTCGCCGTTATGATCTGCATCGCCGTGAAATCCTGATCAGTGAGGCGCTGCGCCGGCCTCAACGCCAGTTTCACCTACTGATACAGATCGCACTGCTCAGCCAGCAGGCGGCGCTGGAGAAGATTTGTCAGGAACAATCGGTAAATGACTCGCAAGCTCAATCACTATTGAAAATCACGCTTGCCGGTTATTTTGCCGGTGCGGTGATGATGCCTTACGCGGCATTTTTTGATTCAGCAAAAAGCCTGCGCTATGACCTCGATCTATTGGGGCGCCGTTTTGGCTGTAGCTTTGAGCAGGTTTGTCACCGCCTGACTACATTGAATGCCCCAAATGCCCGAGGGATACCATTTTTCTTTATCCGGGTTGATGATGCCGGCAATATTTCAAAGCGACTTGCCGCCGCCGGTATGCAATTTGCCACGCATGGTGGAACCTGCCCGAAATGGACAATGCACAAGGCGTTTCGGACGCCTGAGAAGATTTTAGCGCAGGCAGCTGAATTGCCGAATGGACAGAAATATTTCATGCTGGCAAGAACAGTGCCGCCATTATGGTCACCAACATTGGCGCAATCGCCTGAATTTGCAGTGACACTTGGCTGTGAATTGCATCATGCGCGTGATATGATCTATGCAGACCAGATTGATTTTTCAAGATCGGCGCGCCTTGATCAGATTGGCGTTGGGTGTTCTGTTTGCGAGCGGATGGATTGCACCCAACGCGCCCATCCACCTATTGGACATGAATTGCGGTTTGATGGGCCGATGCGCCGGATCGGGCTTTATGATCTGGGTGCAAAGGGTGCACTGGCCAAGTGAGCTGTTCGCTTTCAGGCTGTTGCCACTTGAAATATTATTACAAAAATACTGATTCTTAAGTTTTGAAATAATATTACCGCCCAATATTTGCTGCGGCTTTTTTGTCATGTGTTGTTTTAAAAACATCTGTGATCTGCTAACTTGCCCATTAACAGGTTTGATGCTGGGTATTTGCGGTTTGGCGGCACGGACATCCGGTATAACTGTCAGTACGATGGTGCAGGTGTAATGGTGCAGTACAAAGAACAAACTGATCGCAAGGATGACAGTGGCGACCGACTGGCAGCGCTTTATGGCCTGACGCCAAAGGTTGAAACGGCGATTATTGACGCGGTTCAGGTTGGTGCCGTACGACGTCTTCGAACGCTCGTTGCGCCACTTCACCCGGCTGATCAGGCTGACCTTCTTGAGCGGATGCCAGCGCGTACCGCGGCATCGCTCGTACGTTTTCTTGGCGATCATCTCGATGCCGAGACACTGACTTATCTCGATGAAAATACACGTGAAGCCATTTTCGAAGTGATGGGCGCAAAGGCATTAGCACGACAGCTGCATGATCTGTCAACTGATGATGCAATTGATATTATTGAAGAATTAGAAGATGATGCGCTTGCCGATGTGTTGTCGGCATTGTCTGCTGAAGATCGTGTACTTGTTGAAGAGGGGCTGTCTTTTCCCGAAGATTCAGCGGGCCGGCTTATGCAGCGCGAAATCGTTACCGTACCCTCGTTCTGGACGGTGGGGCAAACGATTGATCATCTCAGAAGCGGCAAATCAGCAACCGATGAATTCTATTTGATCTTTGTGGTTGACCCGGCAAGAAAACCGCTTGGAGAGGTGCCACTTAGTAAGTTGCTCTGTGCGCAACGCCCACGACGTGTTTCGGAAATTATGGAAGCTGATTTCCGGTCAATTCCGGTGGATATGGATCAGGAGGAGGTCGCTGTTCTGTTCCGGCGCTATGGGATGGTAAGCGCCGGTGTAGTTGATCACGGCAACCGGCTGGTCGGGATGATCACGATCGATGATGTGATAGATGTGATCGATGAGGAGGCCGAAGAGGATTTGATGGCGCTTGCCGGTGTCGGTGAGGCCAGTCTGCGCTCAAGCATTCTTGAAACATTGAAGGGCCGGACAACTTGGCTTTTGGTAAATCTGTTGACAGCTATAATGGCCTCGGTGGTGATTGGCGTGTTTGATGCGACGATTGAGCAATTGGTGGCATTGGCGGTGCTAATGCCAATTGTGGCGTCCATGGGTGGTAATGCCGGAACGCAGACTGTTACTGTTGCGGTGCGCGCGATTGCGCTGCGTCAACTTGATGCGGTTTCAACCCGTAATTTTGTTATGCGGGAAGGGCTGGTAGCGTTACTGAATGGCTTGTTATTTGCGGTGTTGGCGGCGGTAGTCTCATTTGTCTGGTTTGGCGATCCAGAAATCGCAGCAGTGATGGCGGTTGCCATGCTGGCGAATCTGCTGATTGCCGGCCTGAGCGGTACTTTAGTGCCAGTGGGGTTGCTACGTTTCGGCGTTGATCCGGCGGTGGCTTCTAGCGTTTTTGTAACTACCATTACTGATGTCGTCGGGTTCTTTGTGTTTCTTGGACTCGCCGCGCTCTATTTAATGTAGGGTGATTAGTGGTTGGTGACCCCGGGGCTAATGAAAGTTTTTTCGTTAGTTTGGGTGCTTAATTCTGGTATTTTGATGACGGTTCATCTGAAGAAATTATCGGTCGGTTCGACATCGCTGGATAGCTTGCGCGAATGGCAGGCATTGCGGCTAGCACATGAAGGAAAATTAGTTCATGTAACCCGAAACAAACCGCGCCGCGCAGATGAATTGTTGGATGGTGGCTCGATCTATTGGATTATCAAGGGGGTGATGACGGCGCGTCAGCAGATCATTGATCTTGTCGAGGCACAGCGTCTTGACGGCACGCCGGCCTGTGGCATTGTGCTTGCGCCCGAGATCATTCAAGTCGCGCCGACAAAAATGCGTATTTTTCAGGGGTGGCGTTATCTTGAAATGGCTGATGCGCCACCCGATATAGGGGCTGACGGTGAGGCCGATATGCCAACCGAGCTGGCAGCAGAATTGCGCGATCTTGGCATTCTCTAACTTGCCATAAGCGTCATTCATCATTTGGACCGGTTACAAAGATTATCGAATGCGCGCGGCGTCTTACCCCGTTATTGTTTCCGCTATTGTCCGCGGCGCCAGACCCAAGGTTCCGTAAAGCTGCCTGCCCAGATGCCTGATTTTGACGCCTTGGCAATGGTTTCATCGTCGATATAGTCGTATGAGTATCTGCGATAGGCAAGCGCCAGCCCGGCGCGTACAAGTGCGGCAGCAACGTCAGTCTCGCCAGCCAAACACCGCATCAAAAGACGGCCATAGCGATCAACGTCAATCAGGTTACAGTTAAGTTTTGGCACGTTGGCTACAAGCTCTTCCAGTTTTTTCTGAGCGGCAATACCACAATCCCAGTTTATGCCAGCTACATCAGTGCATTGCTGTTTTTTTTCAGGTGCATCAATACCAAACAGTCGGATCCGGAGATTGCCGCTGCGAAGCGAGTCACCGTCATTAATCTTGGTAACTGTTACCGCTCCTGATATGGAAAATTTCTTCTCCGTCATAATGTCTTTGGCATTAGCAGCCGACGGAAATGCGATGACAGAACCAAATCCCCAAACACTATTGAGGTAGGCAAGAAACATCATAAAATGACATAGCTTTAGAATTTTCTTCATCAGCGATAGTAATATTTTCCAGTTTGAATATAAAGGCCAACCAACTCTACGTCGTCGTTGAATAATCTGCGCGGGATGCTTTTCTTGTATATGCTGACCATATGAACCAATCAGGGGTTCCTGGCACCAGCTTGATTAAACCTCTTAACGGATCATCCAAAAGACCAATATGCGAGTAATATGGTTGAGATCAACGCCTGCCCAAATGCGGCTTGGCGCGTGGCTAATTTACATAAGGGTTATTCTTGAAAGGGTTATTTTCCTCGTCCTCAACAGTTTGATCCATAACCCATTCCACCTCGGGACTGAGGTTCACCGCTACCCCTGACGATGCATCTGGAATTGCAACAAACGAGCCTTGGGCTTCGGCTGGAACCGCGCTGCGCATATTCATCCGGTAGATTACAAACCCGGCGAGTATTAGCAAGAAGACCGCCATCGTTGGCATAAAGCCTTTAAAGCCGATTATGTCAATCACAGTTGCCGCCAAGGGTGATCCGAAGACCGCACCAGCGCTGTTAATCATTAGTAGGCCGGATGACATGGCAACCATCTGGCTGGGCGTGAGATAGTCATTTGCATGGGCGATGAACAGCGAATAAAGCGAGAAAAGCAGGCCTCCAAAAATCATCATCATCAAGAGAATAAAGATGAATTGATCAGCACTAAAAAGTCCGGCAGCAGCAACTGCAACAGCAGCAATCAGCGTCGCGCCGAGGATAACGGCACGGCGGTCAAACCGATCGGAGAGGCGTCCAACTGGATATTGAAGAACCAATGTGCCAAGTGTGACCGCGGTCATAAAATAACCAACCTGGCTATCATTTAGCCCGATAGCGCGACCATAGACAGCGCCCATACCAAATATCATTGAGGTTATGATCCCGACAAAGAGCATACCCACAACCGCCAGCGGTGATACCTCCACCAAACGGCGAAAACTGATTCTTTCGGGCGCTTCAAAGTTGGGTGCAGAGCTGGCAGTGATTAAGATTGGAACGACGGCAATTGAAACCATAACTGAGGCGAGTAAGAACAGGCCCGGCGCGCCAGTTTCGCCAAACGAAATCATCATTTGCCCAGCCGCCATACCAGCCATGTTGGTGATCATATAAAGCGATAACAGCTGGCCACGAGTTTCGTTTGTGGCTTTTTCATTCAGCCAGCTCTCGCAGACAATATACATTCCGGCAAAACTGAACCCGCTAGCAAACCGCATGCCCGTCCATACAAAAGGGTCAAGAAATACCACATGCACCAACACTGCTGCTGAAGCGATCGCAGACATCGCGCCAAAAACGCGGACGTGACCAACACGCGACAAGATATGCGGCACGGTAATCGAGCCGGCAAAAATACCGGCAAAATAGCCAGACATGATGATACCAGTGGCGATCGTACTAAATCCTGCGTCAGGCGCACGCGTTCCAAGCAGAACGACCTGCAACCCATTGCCTGCAGAAATAAGCAACAAACCAAAGAACAGTGTCCATGTTGATGTAATAGCCCTTAGCATGAGGCGTGCCTTTCAAACGCTGCATAATGACGCTTCACTGTCGTTGAACATTCAGCGAGTTCCTGCATTAAGTCGCAGGATACGGCGTCATTCAACGCGCTAACTGCATGGGGGTTTGAGTAATCTGGTAAGCATAATTAATCTGTTCCAAAAGCGTTGCATAGCGGTCGTTTTGACAACATTGTGGCGGGCTTTAGCTTGAAATGGTTTTTCCCGCCGCTAGATAGGTCTCCAAATGCGCAAGAACTTTACCCAGCGCAGCCTCAAGCATCAGGGTAAGATGTTTCTCATCCGCAAAATCCATACGGGTAAGCATAAACTTCCGAAGCGGCAAGGGCAGCGGGTCAGGCACCGATACGGCATTGCCGAATGTCAGCCGTAAACAATGATGGGTTTCGTTAAAAAGACCAATTGCATCGGTTAAATCCTCACTCAAATTCACATTGATTTTTTGCAACTCTTGGAGCTGACCAATGATTTCAGCCGGCGATTGGCCAGTGCCGTCAAAAAGGTTGCCAAATTGCAGCCGCAGTGCTTGGACGAGTAAATCAAGGTCGACCAGACCGCCATCACGGGCGCGTAAATGCCATTTTGATCTGGCTTTGCGAACCTTGCGAACTCGTTCCAACATCTGCTCAACCGCTTGGGCGGTGGTTTTATGGGAGTGTCGCTGATTGATGATTTCTGCAATTGCGGTCTTGGTTTTTTTGATCAAGACAGTATCACCGGCGATAGGCCGAGCCTTGGCAAGCGCCATTTTCTCCCACATCCAGGCGTCATGCTTAAAATAGATCTGCAATCGATCAAGCGAAGTCGCAATGGCGCCAGCTTGACCCTCGGGGCGTAGACGTAAATCAACCGGATAGAGAACCCCCTCGGCAGTCGCGGTGCTCAGCCAGCTAACCATGGTTTGCGCCATCCGGGCAAAATAGGTTTGCGCATTTATCTGGCGTTCACCGTCAGACAAGGCGTTATCGGGGGCATCATAAATGATCAGCAGATCAAGATCGGAACTGACCGTCATTTGGCGGGTGCCAAGCCGTCCAAGCCCGAGGATGGTTACATCACCATCAATATTGCCATGGCGCCGCCGCATATCGGCCCGGACAAGGTCAAGTATAAGCCTGACAGTTGCGGTTGCAATGGCGCTGAGGCCATCAGCAAGCGCCGGACTGTCAATTGTCTGGCTGAGAGCCTGAACTTCAATTTGAAATTTCCATTCGCGTGCCCGTAATTTGATTTGGTCCAGCGCAGTTTCAACAGGTTGACCGGCAATGTGCTGACGCAGCTTTGCCGTCATCACGTCGGCATCAGGCAAGGGTTGGAAAAACGCCTGATAGAGAAGCAGGTCAAACAAGGTCGGATATTGCCGCAAATGATTACCAAGCTGCGGTGACAGCAACAGAATATCGCATAAAAGACGGGTCAGATGCCGGTTATAATCGAGCAGCGAGAAAATCTGCACGCTGGCCGGCAGCCCCTCGATGAATTGCGCTAGTGCAGCAAATTTTTCGTCGGGTGCATCGGCAGCGGTAAATGACACCAGAATATCTGGCATTAGCCGGTTTAACAGGGCCCGCGCACGCTCGCCCCTCGTTGCAGAAATCCGGCCCGCCATCCAGCCTGATAAAGTGTCGGCAATGATGGTTGGTCGCGCAAACCCATGCCTACCAAGCCACCCCACAAGCGCATCATAATCATCTAGCAGGATATCCTTGGCATCATCGCCGCCGTTTTGGCTGCCGGGCGAAGGATTCAGCAGGTCATGCTTGGCATCAAGCCCAACCTGATCGAGCAGCGCGCCAAGGCTGGCACAAAATGCATCAACATCCTGATGCCCCATGAAACGGGCAAATTTCTGCAAATCTTCGGTGCCACGAGGAAGGCTATGGGTCTGGTTATCGCCAATCATTTGCAGTCGGTGTTCGACCCGGCGCAGCTGATGATAGGCGGTGCCGAGGCTCGCGGCTTGATCCGCGGAAATCCAGTCGGCTTTGGCCAGCGCATCAAGGGCGCCAAGGCTATTCCGATGACGCAGATTTTCATCACGTCCACCGGTTACCAGTTGCAAAACATGGGTAAAAAACTCAATCTGCCGAATGCCATTTTTCCCAGTTTTCAGATTATAACCAAGCCAGCCATTGCCATGTGGGGGGCGACGAAGCATGGTTTTCATATCTTCCATGACTGTGTAATCAAGTGTCTTACGCCAGATGAAGGGCTGTATCTGTTCGAGAAAGCTTGCGCCCAGCGCGAGATCGCCGGCGATTGGTCGGGCGCGGATAAAGGCGGCGCGCTCCCAGGTGCGGGCGATTGACTCATAATAGCCGATTGCCGCTGCCTGATCGATGCTAACGGCGGTTGCCCCCGGATCAGGTCGCAGTCGTAAATCGACCCGCCAGCCAATACCGTCGCGGGTTGCCGTGCTTAGAAGCCGGATTAAATCTCGTGTCATAGAAACAAAAAATGGCTGCACATCATCGCTGCGCTCAAGCGGGGCATTGCCGGTATCATGTAGCATGATTAGGTCAATATCTGAGGAAAAATTCAGCTCGCCAGCGCCCAGTTTGCCAAGCGCAAGAACTGTCCAGCCACAACCGCCGAGTCCGGCTTCAAATGCTTTTATCTTGCCGCGCTTGCTGGCGTTCCGGAACAGGTATTGAATGGTCTCCACCAGAACTATCTGCGCCGCATCGCTTAGCCACTGCATCTGCTGCGGCATATCAGAAAGACCGGTAATGTCGCTAATTGCGACAGCCAGGGCGCTGCGCTCACGCCAGATGCGGATCGCCCGCATCACCGCCGCTTCATCATTGGCCGTCTGCATGGCGTCAATAAAGCTAGTTTTTGCGATGGCGAATTGTTGGTCCGCATCCCCCGCAAGCGCGGCGCGGACATCATTGCCATGACGAAGTGCCAGTCGCTGGAGGTAGGGGCTGGCCACCAGCATCGTCGCTAAATCATCAAGGCTATAGCCGCTATGCATAGTTTTATGATCTGGCCATTTTTTTGCAAAATTTGCGGCAAAATCATCTCGTACGGCTTTAGTGGCGGGTTCGGCACGCGGCAAATCTGGGCAAATCTGATCGAAATATAGTGGCTTGTTCATTCGGATCACTCTATCTGAATTCGCCAGCTCTGCTAGTCTAAATCCATCCGTTGCCGGCCCGTGTTGCGGCGTTTCCGCTGTATATTCCTAACGTCGCGCAGGGTTAAATAATATGATTTGCGCTGGCATATCCAGTCAATTGGCGAATTGGTGATTGTAAAACCGGGCAAGTTTGGCGATAACCAGACATGGCTGATCAATCAGGAAATAGCAAAGCGGGCAAAAAAGGTCCCTCAGGGCGCAGTTATCGTAATGCGACAGGCCTGACGCGCCAGCCCAAAAAAATGCGCGGGCGTAAAGTGTCGTCGCAGCGCTGGCTAACCCGCCAGCTGAACGACCCGTTTGTTGCCGAAGCAAAATCGCGGGGGTTCCGTTCGCGAGCGGCGCTAAAACTTGAACAGATGGATGATCGCTATCAATTACTGAAACCTGGCATGGCGGTTGTCGATCTTGGCTGTGCCCCCGGTGGCTGGCTGCAGGTGGCATCACTGCGCACCAAACTTGGGACGGGCACGGCACGGCTTGTTGGCATTGATCTTTTGGAAACGGAAGGGGTTGCTGGGGCTGATATCTTTACCGGTGACATGACTGACCCTGAAATGCTGGAAACGGTGCGCCAGGCGATTGGCGGTGCCGCTGATGGGGTGCTAAGCGACATGGCCGCCGATACAACCGGCCATCGCGCTACTGATCATCTGCGAACCACCGCGCTGTTAGAGGCTGCACTGGACTTCGCGCTTGACGTACTGAATGCTGACGGTTTTTTCCTTGCTAAATGTTTTCGCGGCGGTGCTGAGAAATCAGTGCTCGATATGATGCAGCGCAATTTCAGAACGGTTCGTCATGTAAAGCCTGCAGCTAGCCGCTCTGAATCCGTTGAGAGCTATGTGCTTGCAAATGGCTTTCATGGTCATGGTAGGGCACAGGATATTGAGGCTGATATTGACGCTGGTCGGCGCGATGCTGATAGCGCATTAATCATCTAGTGCTGTGCGGTTTTGCACTATCAATGTGCAGCCGCTTTCAGTATAGTCCGGTGCCACCGGATTAACGGAAGGCACCCAATGAAAATACGCGACGCTTTTACCTTTGACGATGTGCTTTTAGAGCCAGCGCGCTCGGCTGTACTGCCAGCTCACACCGACATAAGCACCCGTCTAACCCAAAAAATAAGTTTAAATGTGCCGCTTATGTCGGCTGCTATGGATACCGTGACCGAACACCGGCTGGCCATTGCTATGGCACAGGCAGGCGGTATCGGCGTTGTTCATAAGAATTTTACCATCGAAGAACAGGCGCTTGAAATTGCCAAGGTCAAGAAGTTTGAAGCTGGCATGGTGGTTAATCCGCTGACCATCGCGCCGCATCAGCCGCTTGGTGAAGCGCTGGACATGATGGAGCAGAACCACATTAGCGGCATTCCCGTCGTTGAAAACAATCATCGGCTGGTTGGGATTCTAACCAACCGTGATGTCCGCTTTGCAACGGATCTTGGGCAAAGTGTTGCCGATCTGATGACCCGTGATGTTGTAACAGTTCGTGATGGCACTGCGCCTGATGAGGCGCGGCGGTTATTGCATGAGCACCGCATTGAAAAGCTGGTTGTTGTCGATGACGCTGGTGCCTGTATTGGGTTGATCACGGTCAAGGATATGGAAAAGGCGCAAAATCACCCGCTGGCGTCGAAAGATGATCGGGGGCGGCTGCTGGTGGCGGCGGCAACTGGCGCGGGGCCAGATGGTTTGCGCCGGGCCGAGGCTTTGATTGCGGCCGGGGTTGATGTGATTGTCGTTGATACGGCGCATGGTCATTCCGAAGGTGTTTTGGACTCGGTGACGGCGGTACGTAAACTTGCCAATCATGTGCAGATTATTGGCGGCAATGTTGCAACTGGCGATGGCGCAAAGGCATTAATTGATGCAGGCGCTGACGCGGTAAAGGTCGGGATTGGTCCCGGATCAATCTGTACCACCCGGATGGTGGCCGGTGTTGGGGTGCCGCAATTAAGCGCAATTATGGATGCAGCGGAAATTTGCCATAAACAGAATATTCCGGTGATCGCTGATGGCGGCATCAAATATTCGGGCGATCTGGCCAAGGCGATTGCCGCTGGCGGTGATGTTGCGATGATTGGCTCGTTGCTGGCTGGCACTGACGAGACACCGGGCGAGGTTTATCTTTATCAGGGGCGCTCATACAAGGCCTATCGTGGCATGGGATCGACCGGGGCAATGGCGCGCGGCTCGGCTGACCGTTATTTTCAGGCTGAAATTTCCCAGCCGTTAAAGCTGGTTCCTGAAGGCATCGAAGGTCAGGTTCCTTATAAAGGACCGGTGGAAAATGTTCTGCATCAACTGCTTGGCGGTTTGCGAGCGGCGATGGGTTATACTGGTAATGCGTCAATCAGGAAACTACAGGAAAACGCAAATTTCCTGCGAATTACCGGTGCTGGCTTGGCAGAATCGCACGTGCATGATGTCACCATCACCCGTGAGGCGCCGAATTACCGCCCCGGAATGTAAAGGCAAACCGGCCCAGCCCCCAGCGGCTGGCCGTTTTGGTTTGTTATTTTATTTGCGGCCTGCAATAGGCCAGATGTGGAAAATCTCACCATGACGCCAGCCGCCAGAATTGCTGCCGTGATTGAAATCCTTGCTGATATGCAGGCGGCGAGTGACGCCGGAAACCAGCGCGGCAAGCAGGCCGGGCAATGGCTTCGGGCCGGTTTGCAGCGGCGTCGTTATGCCGGATCAGGCGACCGCGCGGCGATTGGTGATCTATTTTGGAAAATCCAGCGTGGGCAGGCACGGCTTGTCTGGCATTTGTCAGCGCTTGATGCTACGACAACCCCGCGCAATATGACCTTGGCAGCGTTGGTGCTGATAGAGAGCCAGACAGCTCAATTGCCGCAAATATTTTCGGCTGACGTCGCCCATGCGCCAGCACCGCTTGATGCTGATGAGGCTAATCTTATTGCGCTGTTGGATGCGCGCGAATTTAACGACCCTGCAATGCCGCAGCATATCGTGCTTGAATGGCCGGAATGGTTGATGGCTGATGCCAAGGCCGCACTTGGTGATGGTTTAGCGCGTGAATTAGGGGCGCTGATGGGTGAGGCGTCAACCGATGTGCGGGTCAACATTTTGAAACAGTCAGATCGTCGGCGGCTTCGAGATCAGCTGGCGGGGCGCGGGATCAAAGGTCATCTAACGCGGTTGTCACCGCTTGGTGTACGGCTTGAAAAGCGTTCCCGGCTTGATGATTTACAGGAATGGAAAGCTGGCCTGTTTGATATTCAGGATGAGGGCTCACAGCTTGCTGCATTATTATGTGATGCGCGTCCGGGAATGCAGGTTGCGGATATTTGTGCTGGCGCTGGCGGCAAATCACTGGTGATGGCGGCCAAAATGCAAAATAAGGGCCGTATTCTGGCGATTGATCCAAGTGCTGAGCGGCTGGAAAAAAGTGGCGAGCGATTGCGCCGCGCTGGCATCCATAATGTCGAGCGGAAGCTGGTTGCTGAAAAATGGTCAAACCGGTCATGGCGCGGAAAATTTGATCGGGTGGTGATTGACGCGCCCTGCTCAGGTTCGGGCACATGGCGCCGGCAGGTTGATGCGCGCTGGCAGCTAACCCCGGAACGGCTCCTAGATATCCAGAAAACGCAGGCAATTTTGCTGGAAAAGGCGCGGGCAATGGTGGCGCCGGGTGGACGCATCATCTATATCACCTGTTCGGTTCTGGCCAGCGAAGGCGCGGATTTGATCAGGCGGGTGCTGGCTGATGCGCCGGAGATAGAGCTGGCTGATATTGCTGATATCTGGTCAGATACAGTCGGCAAGTCTGGTGGTGGGGATTGTCCGCCAACCGACAATGGAATGTTGCAGCTATTGCCGGGGCGGGACGGCACTGATGGGTTTTTCATCGCTGTTCTTCAGGCAAGATTGCGCTAAACTTAGCATCAATAGATACGGAAAGTGGCATTGAGATGCGGCTAAAGGCAAAGGATTGAACGATGTCCGACTCCATTTTAATTATTGATTTTGGCTCGCAGGTGACGCAATTGATCGCGCGCCGGCTTCGTGAGGCCGGTGTCTATACCGAGATCCTGCCTTGCACGACTGATCCAGAAAAAATCAGCGCCGCTGCACCGAATGGCATCATCCTGTCTGGCGGGCCGAATTCGGTGGCGCTAGCCGATACGCCGCGCGCCCCGCAAATTGTCTTTGATCTTGGTGTTCCGGTTCTTGGTATTTGCTATGGCCAGCAGACCATGTGCGCCCAGCTTGGCGGTAGTGTTGAGCCCGGAACCAGCCGTGAGTTTGGTCGTGCGGCGCTCGATATCATCGCGCCATGTTCGCTATTCGAAGGCTTTTGGCGGGTTGACAGCCAGCATGTAGTCTGGATGAGCCATGGCGATCATGTGGCAAAATTGCCTGATGGATTCACAGTTGTTGCCACTTCATCAGGGGCGCCATTTGCCGCTGTTGCCGATGAATCGCGTCATTATTACGGCGTGCAATTCCACCCAGAAGTTGTGCATACGCAAAATGGCGCTGATTTACTGGCGCGCTTTGCCCTCGGTATTTGTGGCTGCACCGGCAGTTGGTCAATGGCTGCCTATCGCAGCCGGGCGGTTGCGGCAATCCGTCAGCAGGTTGGCGATGCGCGGGTGATTTGTGGCCTGTCGGGCGGGGTTGACTCGTCGGTTGCTGCTGTGCTGATCCATGAGGCGATCGGCGAGCAGTTGGTTTGTGTATTTGTCGACCATGGTTTGCTGCGAGCCGGCGAGGCCGAAGAGGTGGTGGCTTTATTTAGTGACCATTACAACATCCCACTGGTTCACAAAGACGCATCAGAGCTGTTTTTGGGGCGTCTGGAAGGGGTCAGCGACCCCGAGCAAAAGCGCAAAATCATCGGCGCAAGCTTTATCGAAGTGTTTGACGGTGAAGCCAACAAAATCGCGGATGTGCAGTTTTTGGCGCAAGGCACACTTTATCCGGATGTGATCGAGAGCATTTCAGCCGCCGGTGGCAGCGCTGTGACCATTAAATCGCATCACAATGTTGGCGGTTTACCCGACGATATGGCGCTTGATCTTGTCGAGCCGCTTCGCGAGTTGTTCAAAGACGAGGTGCGTGAATTAGGCCGTGAACTTGGCCTTCCGGAAAGCCTTGTTGGACGCCACCCCTTTCCGGGGCCGGGCCTTGCCATACGGATTCCAGGTGAAATTACGCTGGAAAAGCTGGAAATCTTGCGGGCGGCTGATGCGGCCTATCTTGACGAGATTCGCAAAGCTGGCCTTTATGATGAGATCTGGCAGGCTTTTGCCGTGCTTTTGCCGGTGAAAACTGTCGGTGTGATGGGCGATGCACGCTCATACGAGTATGTTTGCGCGCTACGGGCGGTAACTTCCAGTGATGGCATGACCGCTGATAGCTATGCGTTTAGTCATGAGTTTTTGAGCCGCGCCGCAACGCGCATTGTGAATGAAGTGCGTGGAGTTAATCGGGTGGTCTATGATGTGACTTCAAAGCCACCCGGCACGATAGAGTGGGAATGAGATAAAAATAACAAATATTTTTTTATAATAAACAATAACTTATATTTTATAAGTATTTGAAAAAAAGTCTAGGAGGTTTGAATGAAAAATAGAGGGAATGTCGAATTAACGGAGATTTCATCGTTCAAGATTTCAATATTCCACCGCATCCTAAAGGAGTGGTTTTGAATGGCAAAACTGTCCTATTAGAGCCTTTAAATGTTGAGAGACACTCAGAAGATTTGTTTGAATCCAATTCTTTAGATGTTGAGGGAGAAAACTGGGCATATCTCCCTTATGGGCCGTTCGACACATTAAAAAGTTATCAAATTTGGCTTGAAGAAGAAGCATCAAAACAAGATCCTGCTTTCTTTTCTATTGTTAGAAAACTTGATGATAAAGCAGTTGGAGTAGCGAGTTTCTTGCGAATAAATCAAACAGATGGTTCCATTGAAGTTGGGCACATTAACTATTCTCCTCTACTTCAAAGAACGCGCGAAGGAACTGAAGCGATGTTTTTGATGATGGAATGGGCATTCGAGACTGGTTACCGTCGCTATGAATGGAAATGTAATGCCTTAAACAAAAAGAGCCGATACGCCGCACAAAGGTTAGGATTATCTTATGAAGGTGTGTTTAGACAAATGGCAATAAACAAGGGAGGAAATAGAAATACTGCTTGGTTTGCTGCAATAGATAAAGAGTGGAAATCTCTCAAAGAATGCTTCGTAAAATACCTTAAAGATGAAAACTTTTACGCAAGTGAGAAGCCAATTATTTCACTTTCAGAACTTACAAAACCAATTTTATACAAATTAGATGATAATGAGTTTGTTTGAGTGACAAAATGAGGTTAGGACTTTTCTAACCATATTTTGGTTTTCTGTTGTTTTTCAATAGTGACAAACATGCGTTAGAGTACGCTAACCTTACCCTATTCTTTGAAAAATTTGAAAAAGATACAATAAGAACAAAAACTTAAAGTATTGGGCTGCTACTGGCGGTGGGCGCCGCAGATTTGCTGATGACTGATACCGCCATCATAAAGCCCCGCCGTCCCGGAATTAAGCGTGTTTATAAAAAAATCTGGTGGTGCAAGTACTGGCCTGTTAATCACATTTAATGGCGAGAAGGCTGGTTTGTTTTTTAAAAATCAGTCATGCAACCAGTTGGATAATTGAGGGAAGATGCTGTTTGCCTATTTAACCGGGTTCTCACTCAGCTTTTCGTTAATTTTGGCGATTGGCTCGCAAAATGCCTTTGTGTTGCGGCAGGCTATTCTTCGCCAGAATATTGGCGCAATTGTGCTGTTCTGTGCTGTTTCTGACGCGCTTTTAATAATCGCCGGGGTTGCCGGATTATCGCTATTAATTGCCGATTTTGTCGATCAGGTTGCGCCATGGCTGTTTGGCGGTGCAGCGGTCTGGCTGGCTGGTTACGGCGTTTTGCGGGTCCGTGATGCGCTTGGTGATCACGCGCTGACAATGGCGGGCCAGCCTACCGCCAGCATCGCGTCAAGCCTTGCTGTTGCTGCCGTTCTGACCTTTGGCAATCCGCATGTTTATCTTGATACCGTGGTGTTGATTGGCACTGTGTCACTACAATTTAATGGCGCTACCAAAATCGCCTTTACCGCTGGTGCAATCACCGCCAGTCTGGTCTTTTTTAGTGCGCTTGGCTATGGCGGCTATTTATTGTCTGACTATATGCAGCGCCCCAGATCATGGCGATTGCTGAATGCGGGTATCGCGCTGATCATGTTTTTACTGGCGGCGGCAATGTTGCGCGCAGGTGTCTGGGTCTAGCGAGATGGATTTTGCCAGATTTGGTTAGAATTAATCTTCCAGATCTTCCTGTAGAATGCTGATCTGCACATGATAGCAGGTTTCGCCATCTTCATTATCCTGAAAGACCACGCCGATAAACTCATCCTCGAGCATCAATTCGGCAGAATCATCCTTGTTCTCACGACGTGCGAGATTTAATTTATGATTGCCAAAACGCTGGCGTAAAAAGCGTTGGACTTTTGCGGTATCACTTGCGTTCATGGATTATGCCTTTTGTTTTGATTTGATCCCGCTCGCCGAGAGCGTCAGCGGAAATATCAATAAAAATATTTTCTGGATTAGCGCCGAGGATATCAGACTGTCATCATTGCTTTTCTAATACACGACTACCCGATCATTGTGCGTCACGCAAGCCTAAGGGGCGCTTCATTTCGCCAAATGTCAGTTTTTGTGGTAAAGCAGGCGCGAAGGTGGCCGGTCGCCATTCTGATTATATAAAGCACGGCAAGAGGTTTGATGAACCGGCTAGATGTGCCGGGCAATTTGTCCGCCGCCATGACTGGGCCAAGCCGGACGTGTGGCAATATCGCGCGCCTGACAAAGGCTACATCGCATACGCTCACCCAGTTCGGGAACCGGAAATAAGGGCCCTAACGCCGTTGCCAGCGGCACTGGATCAATACTGTTATTATGGCCGCAACGGTTACACCAGCAAAAAATTAATAGGCCCTCATGAATCATATCGGCAAGTGTGGCCGGATTCCTAGGCTCGTCCAATGCTGTATGCTGCCGTTTATGCCAACCCATTTCAGGCGACCTCTCGCAAAGCAGGCGGGGCAACGCATCGGGCATGAGGCGCCGCAATCTGCTGATCACTTGTTCACTTTTTGTTCTAATTTAGAAATATCTTATATATTAGTGATACGCAATAGCCGAAATCACTTGGGCAGGTATTTCTTTCGGAAGAGGTTTACCGCTACGGTTCTTAGATGACGGGGTAATTAGCTGGTGGCTATTTGTTGGCTAGCCAGTGATCAGTCGTGGGAGACGATTGAAATAGCTAACAACCTCCTTCATTGAGTTGCCCTTAAACAGGATTTTGTTGCGGTCACGGAGAGTGAATTTTGGTTGTTCGGTCGGATAGCGCTGCTGTTTTTCGACAACGTAAAGCGGGGTTTCATGGGTATGCCGAAATATTGAAAAGGCGGCGCTTCCGGGTAAGTGATCAATCGCGTAATCGCGCCATTCACCGCTGGCAACACGCGTGCTGTAAGTAGCCAGGATTTGCCCCAGTTCATCACGGTTAAAGAATAATGGTTTATGTAGCTTTTTCGGGCTGGATATTCGCTGCATCTCGTTTGATGTTACCTAGCTTTTAGTGGTGGCTGTTTTTGTTATTCCAAGCTATGTTGAGACACCTTTCGATTAAGGTCAATAAAGCACTGGCATTTTGGTCATAAGAATTGCTATTACTGAACTAGATAATATGGCCTTTTGGGCTTGCGGGTAAATTAGAGGTTTTGGCGTTGTAACGCCGCTGTGACCAGATGTGATTGTTGGATTAATGGCTGATATTTTTGATGAGATAAATGAAGATCTGAAACGTGACCAGATGCAGAATTTGTGGGCGCGTTACGGTAAATACGTGATTGTCGCGGTTTCCGTAGTTGTTATCGGGGTTGGTGCGCGTCAAGGCTATAATGTGTGGCAGGATCGTCAAGCCACTGAAGCGGCAACCATTTACCATCAGGCATTGAAGGCTGATGATACGGTAACAGCTCTGACAGCACAGCTTGATGCATTAAGTCCGGGCTATGCGATGCTGGCACAATTCCGTATTGCCGCCTCGCAAGCCGAAAATGGGGATTATGCCGCGGCTGAGGCAAGCTATCTGGCGTTGTCGAGAAGCCCTGATTTAGCCGCGCTTTATCAAGAGGCGGCGCTTTTGCTGTCAGTCATGAACGCGCCGGAAAGCCGGAAAATTGATGAGTTGGTTGGGCGATTGGCTGATCTTGAAACTCGCGCTGGTCCATGGCAGTCCATGGCACTGGAACAGGTGGCGGGACTGGCGTTGCGTTCAGGTGATCGAAACGCGGCAATGGCGAAATACGAAACGTTGGCTGGATTGTCTGATATACCGGCCGGTGTACGTCAACGCGCCCGCCAGATGCTGCAAATTCTAAAAGGGTAAAACCTTCGTTCTGCTGCACAAGAGGTATGCTGGTGGTTATCCATGCACGTGATATTCCCGGGTTATATCGCCAGATTAATTCAAACTCGAAGACATCGCATCTGGGCAAACAGCATTGGTTCCGGTGAAATGATAGAGGAGCTGTCATGACGGTAAGAGACAAAGTAATAAACAGACTGTTTTTACTGTGGCCGTCATCGTTTGCGCTGGAAAAATTCCTGTTGGCCTGTTTGGTTTTAACGGCAATGGCTGCCTGTTCGAAACCTGAATTAATCCTTGAAGGCAAGCGGGTCTCTGTTATAGCTGCAAAGGAAATGGTTATCGTTAATCAGGCGGCCGCGGCCGAGGGCGCTGGTCTGCCTGAGGTCATTGACGTGATCAGGGCAGGGCACGCCGGTCTGAGTGCAGGTCATACTGGTGGTAACGTGAAGGTAGAGCTGCCGTTCCAGCAGGTCTGGCGGGCCTCAATTGGCGGTGCTGGCAGTCAGTTGACCGAACTCGCCCAGCCGGTAGTCTCAGCGGGCCAAGTTTTCACCGTAACACCAGCCGGAACCGTAACTGCTTTTGATACAGCGACTGGCAACGTCAATTGGCAGGTCGGTATCGAAGACTTTGTTGATGACCCATTACCTGGAATTGCGGGGGGGCTGGCAGTTGCTGGCGATCAGCTGTTTGTGCATGCTGGTGGCCGTAAACTGGCTGCCCTGTCAGCTGCAAATGGATCAACGCTATGGTCAATTTCGCTGCGTCTGCCGGTGCGCGGTGGACCAACAATAATCGGATCGGAAGCTGTCGCTGTAACCGATCTTGATGGCAACATATTCACCTATATGTCCGACGATGGTGCGCTGATTTGGCAGAGGTCAGGGTTGCCGGCAAATACCGTGGTTTACGGAACCCCGTCGCCGGCCTATGCCAATGATCAGCTCGTAGTGGCGGGCTATGGCGGCGATATCAGCTTAATTGAGGCCAATTCGGGGCAGATCATCTGGTCTGATACGTTGGCAGTATCCAATCCAAGAAGCCCGTTACAGAGTCTTGGAGATATCCGTGCCCATCCAGTTTTTGATGGGGGGCTGGTTATCGCGATCAGTCAGGCTGGACAAATCGCGGCCTTTAATGCGCGGTCAGGTTTATTGCTCTGGGATCAGCCAATCGGCGGGATTGAGATGCCTTGGATGGCGGGCAAGTCTGTGTTTCTGCTTACAATCGATGGACGTTTATATGCGTTGCGCCGCAGTGATGGTGCAGTGCGCTGGATAGCCGAACTGCCGGGGGCGCTTCCGGCCGGAGTGTTTGCCTTGGAAGATATCCCGCGTTATGTCGGGCCGTTTGTGGCAGCGGGCAAGGTTATGGTGATATCGAAATCGGGAAGCCTGTTTGAATTTGACGCAGATACCGGAGTTGGTGGCAAAGTCATGCAGGTTGGCGCGGATATTGTCACCGCGCCGCAACTGGGCAACGGTATGATGTTTGTCCTTAGCGGCAATGGCACCCTCACGGCTTTTAAATAAGGTTGTTATTATACTATGCCTGTAACTTTTGCCATTGTTGGCCGGCCAAATGTTGGCAAATCAACGCTGTTTAACCGATTGATTGGCCGTCAGCACGCCATTGTCGACGACCAGCCGGGGGTAACGCGTGACCGCCGCGAGGGTCAGGGCTATCTGGCCGGGCTTCGGTTTAACGTTATTGATACGGCTGGTCTTGAAGAGGCAAATGACAGCTCGCTTGAGGCCCGGATGCGCCGTCAAACCGAAATGGCGATCCAAGATGCGGATATCACCTTGATGGTTGTTGATGCCAAGGCTGGTGTCACGCCTGGTGACAAGTTTTTTGCCAGTGAAATCAGAAAATCGGGCGCACGCGTTGTGCTGCTTGCAAATAAATGCGAAGGCAAGGCTGGGATGTCTGGTCTTTCCGAGGCTTGGTCACTTGGGCTTGGCGAGCCGGTACCAATTTCTGCGGCGCATGGTGAAGGGCTGGTTGATCTGCATGATGCAATGCTGGCTGCAGCCGAGGCGATCGGGCTTGATGATGTTCTGGCCGGCGAGGCGGATGTCGCTGAAAATGATTTAGCCTTTGCGGATGATGATTTGCAAGATGAAAAGCTAGATGCCGGTGGTGCCCCAATTGAGGTCTGGCAGGATGACCTGGTCAGCCAGCCGATGCGCATTGCTATTGTTGGTCGTCCAAACATGGGTAAATCGACGTTGATCAATAGTCTGATTAATGAAGACCGGCTGCTGACGGGCCCAGAGGCCGGGATTACGCGTGACTCGATTGAGGTGCCGTTTGAATGGAATGGCAAGCCTTACAGGCTGGTTGATACTGCCGGAATGCGTCGCCGTGCCCGAATTTCTGACAAGGTTGAGAAATTGATGGTTTACGACGCATTGCGGGCCATTCAATACGCCCATATTTGCGTGCTGTTGATCGACGCAACCGAAGAGCTGCACAAACAGGATCTGTCTATTGCCCGCCTGATTGAAGATGAAGGTCGTGCTATTGTGATTGGGGCAAATAAGTGGGATGCGGTTCGCGATAAGCAGGCAGCCAGTGCCCGGATTTCTGACCGGTTGCAAGCCTCGCTGGCGCAATTGCGCGGTGTTCCGGTCGTGCAAATGTCAGGGCTACATAAAAAGGGGCTTGGCAAGCTGCTTGATGCGGCGGATGAGATGTATGGTATTTGGAATACGCGCATTTCCACCGGCCGTTTAAATCGCTGGTTGGAGGTAATGCTGGAAACGCATCCACCGCCATTGGTTGACGGGCGGCGGCTTCGTATCCGCTATATGACGCAGATTAAAACACGCCCGCCAACTTTTGCACTGTTTGTTAGCCGCCCTGCCGACTTGCCAGAGAGTTACCTGCGCTATCTGACTAGTGGATTGCGGGCTGATTTTGGTCTGCGCGGTGTGCCGATCCGGATGGTGATGCGAAAGCGGGAAAATCCGTTTGCGCCAAGCTAGGCCCGCGCCATTAGATCAGAGAGAACCAAACCAAGCCGGTTTAACAGAGCGGCAACACGCGCCGCACCTGCAGGATCGAGCGTGTATTTACGGGTCATATAGAGCCGTCTATTAATCTCGATCTGCACCGATTCCCGGCATGTCGCAGCGCGGCCATAATGTTTTGTGATGTAGCCGCCGGCATAGGGGTGATTCCATGCGATGCTGAATCCGGCTGCGGTAATCTCGGCCTCCAGCGCCTTGGCAATCGCCTGATCCAGCGTGGTTTGATGCAGGTCACCAAGAACGATATCAGCAAGCGGTTTTTCATGCTGGTCATGTGATGGCATTGAATGGCAATCCATGAGAAGGTAGCGCCCAAACCGGTCTTTTGCTGCGGCTAGCGCCGCCTCGATCGCCTGAAAATATGGTGTGTGAACCAGCGCAATACGCTGGTCTATTTCATCAAGCGGCAGCAGCTGCCGATAGATCACCTCACGCCCCGCAGTCAGGCGCGGTAATAGTCCGTAACCGGCGCGAACGTGACGTGAAAGGGTGCCGTTACTGCCGCTATCTTGATTGTTGGGGGCGCGGCTGAACATGCTATGATCAAGCGCATCAACAGGCCGGTTGACGTCAATATAGGCGCGGGTGATACGGTTGCTGATGCAGGTGATGCCGGCTGCGCGCACCCCGCGGATTAAATGATCGACGCCAAAATCCTCAAGCCCGCGCAAGGCGGTGATATTGGCAATGCTGGAAGCGATAAATTCGGCCGGATAAATGCGGCCCGCATGCGGCGACGACAGCACGACTGCGCTTGGCGTGATGTGTGGCGGCGGCAGGATGGTTTCTACTGGCATGAAAGGGGGCGTGCCAAGGGCGGCCAAAGGGAGGATTTGTGGGGCGAGATCGGCGTTCGCCACCTGATCTGTTTCCAGATTCTTTGTCGCGGTATTTTCTGCAGCGATATCATGCGGCTGGATCGCCGTAGGTGCCAGACCATGGGGGGTCATGCCGGGCGTGGACAAATTTGTCGAGTCGCTGATGCTCATGTCACAAACATTATCTTGCGGCGGCCTTCCCGGCAATATGCAAGTTTGTCGCGGTACCAGACAGTTGGTTGTCCTGTTGGACAAAATTGTTGGCACTAGGGCTTGCGCCTGGGCAACGGTAATGGGGCTGGCAAGATAAGCTAATGGGGTCGGCGCTTTGCTGACATCGGGTGGTAGATTATTGTAAAAAAAGCAGCGATGACTCATCAAAAAAACGCTTGATATGGCTCGCTGGTTAGTGCAGATATAGGCTGTTGCGAGCGCCTTAGCTTAATTGGCCCGCCGGTTGGCATAACGCCAGTATCGACCTGATAGTTTATGCTTGTTTTATTGGCCAACCATATGAAATGGTATGGGGGTGTAGCTCAGCGGGAGAGCACTTCGTTGACATCGAAGGGGTCACAGGTTCAATCCCTGTCACTCCCACCATTTTCTATTTTATTTCAATAATTTACATGGTCTTAGTAAGACCTTTCAGTCCTTCTGTCACATGTTGTCACAGGAGGTTTTTATGGCGACGATTCGCAAAAGACATAACCGTGTCTAGCCCCAATTTTCTGTACCAGTATTTTTCGATTTCTCTATTAATGTTTCAGGTACTGGAGGTCGCATATTCAGACCGTGATGCGGCCTGATGTGATTATATTGGCGAAGCCAGACATTGATTGCCGTTTGGGC
>JADHOR010000055.1 GCA_016778895.1 Candidatus Puniceispirillum sp. | reverse complement strand
AAATGATTATTTGACTATCGATCATCTAGGTTTGCCTGCACCTTTAAAGGTAACATCAAATGATACAACTAGGATATTATGGATGGGCCCCAACAATTACTTAATAGTGTCAAAAAAATTAGATTTAGTGGAAAATGAAAGCAAAAAAATTGATAATGCAAATTTTGCATCAACAGATCTTTCAAATTCTAAAACAATTATTGAAATTGGAGGTGATTTAGCTGATGAGGTATTAAAAAAAGGTTGCCCATTAAATATTAATGAGATGAAAGAGGGTGATTGCTCTAATTCAATTTATAATTCAATGTCAGTTACATTAGATTTTATTTCGGATAATCCAAAAAAAATTAGACTATTCAGTTTAAGAAGTTATGGAGAGTCGTTTTACCACTCAATTACTGATGCCTGCTTAGAATATGGCTATATAGCAATTTAGACTTTATTTCTTGTAGCGATATAAACACCAATTGATGCAACTACAAACCCAATTAAATCTAAGGTGTTTAATTTTTCATTTAAAAAGACCCATGCCATAAATGCTGAAGTTGGTGGTATTAGAAAAAAAATAGAAACTGTTTTGCTTGCCGAATTTTTTTTAATCAAATACATCAAAATTGTAAAAGCACCAAAAGAAACCAAAAAAATTTGATGACTCATCGCAAAAATAAAAGTCTTTGTAAAATTAATGTATGGATCAACAAAAATTATAATTATTAGCAAATGAAAAGAGAAACCCCCAAAAGCTTGATAAAAGTTACTCACAGTTAATGGTAAATTGTTACTCAACTTTTTTTGCCAGATAGTAGAAGTAGTTATAGCTATCAAAGATATGACTGTAGCAATAAAACCAGTTAAAGGAATTCCATTGCCAACATCAATTCCAAGAACCATCGCAGCACCAATAAAACCAAGTATTACTCCTAGCCATTGATTAAAAGAAACTTTTTCACCTAAAATTGGTCCACTTAAAGCATTTGTAAGAATGGGCTGAAGTGTGACTATTAAAGCAGCAATTGCTGTAGGCATACCTCTGGAGACAGCAAAAAAAACACCACCTAAATAAAGCCCATGAAATAAGACACCACTTAAAAATGACTCTAAAAAAAATTTTTTTTTAACCAAAATTTTATTTTTTGAAATAATAGAAAATATAAAAAAACCAATAGCAACAATTGCAAATCTGAAAGCAAGTGCTGAAAATGGATCGCTATTATCTATTAGTGGCTTTGTAGTAATAAAAGCAGAGGACCAAAGAATAATAAAAATAAAAGGGAATATTTTGGTCATTGCGACTTATAAACCAAATTTTATAGAGTAATTAGGCCTATTTTGAACAAATTAACATTTGAGAAAATTTCACAGATAAATATGATTCACAATATGATTAGTAAATTATCAAAAATACTCACATTTGTTTTTTTATTTACAATTACCACAGGCTTTATTCCAATATTTGCTCTAATAGGTCCTGGGATAACGGTTGTATCGTCTGGAAATGTCTATAAAGCAGGGGCGCAATACCTCATAGATCATACTATGAAAAAAAAAACTGGCAAAAGCACATTGGAGCATTTTAGTGATGAAATTAAAACTCAGAATAAAGAATTTAATATGAATGAAGAATTAAGAAAATTAGTGGAAAGAAGAATTTTAGAAACTAGAGCTAAACTTGATTTAACTAAATTTAATCAATAATTTTTAGAGTTATTAGATTTTCTTGTTTTGTTTCTCTACACCACAACTCATAACTTTCACACATTCTCCACAAAAAATTATAAGCTTTCTTAGACAATTCAATTAATTGATGGTTTTTTGCATCATAAAGTTTGGGGATTTTAATCAATTCTTTCATCATAGTATCTCTTTGGATTTCTAATAATCTTAAAGTTTCATCTGGTATTTTTTGATTAGTTCCTGGATCAATATTTCCATTACTTTTGACAATATTTAGCCACTCATTATGAAACTCTCCAGAACATAATTTATCATAATCATCAGTTTTAATAAAATTTTCTATTGCTTTTTCATTATCTAATAAATCTTCATCTTTAATCTTACAGACATTTAAATAAATTTTTTCAGCAGCTCTTAGAACGTATGGTTTAGAAATTTGTTCTGACATTCTTTGATTTATATCTATTCATTGATGAAACCGCTAAAATTAGATTTGGATCCAAAAATATCTTTGACTCTTTAACATTTTTAAAGGATTTAAATGCAAAAATTGCTATAGGTAATTCCGTACAGCCTAAAATTATTTTTTTACATTTTTGATTTAAAAGGTATTGAATTGCTGGTCTAATAGTTTTTTCAGCTAATTTAACATTTCCCATTTTCACTAACTTTATAGCTTTATTAACACAATTTTTTTGTAAACTGTTTATTGGAAATTTTAAATTATAATCTTTATCAAAGATTTTATTATAAACTCCTGTTTTTAATGTACCCTCTGTAGCAAGAAGTCCTATTTTAGAATTTTTTCTGCAAGTTTTTTTTGTTACTTTGAAAACTTCATAAGGCATATTGATAATGGGTATTTTAATTTTTTTTTTCAAATCATCATACCAATAGTGTGCAGTATTGCATGGTATAACTATAAATTTACAATTATTCTTCTGAAGCAGTCTGCAGCCTCTTAATAAGCTATTTAAAACTGCTTGATATTTTTTTTTATTTTTTTTTAGAGGTTTTGAGTTTGATATGTTACCAGTCTGAACACCTATAGACTCTGGTCTGCCAGGTATATTAGATTTATTATACAATAGAAATAATGGATACTCTTGATCAATCTTTCCCCTGTTTAAGACTGCTAGTTTATTACAAAAGTCTAAACCAGCTTGAGTACCCATTCCTCCTAAAATTCCAATCATAGTGAATAATTTTAAATTAGATAAGTTTATTTTTACCTCTCATAAAAACTAATAACTGACAACCTTTTTTTGTGTACGAAGAATGTTTGCTACCAGGTTTAAATGAAACAAAATCACCCTTTTTAAAAACTTTACCATCTAAATCAGTTAATTGTCCTTTTATAACTAAAAATTCTTCAAAACCTGGGTGAAGATGAGGCAAAGTCTTTGAGCCAGGGCTCATTTTTAGAATATAGGATCCAAATCCGCCGTTACTTTTACTATAAGTTATTTTATGCCAACTAAGGCCTTTAACTTTAACTTTATAATTGTTGAAAGGTTGAAATTTAACTTTATTAATTTTTGTAATTTTTCTTTTTTGCATTTAATAGTGATTGTGTGATGAGTGATATTTATACAGATATTATAGGAGAAGGCTATCCTTTAGTTTTGGTTCATGGTTACTTCGGTTCATCAAATATGTGGTGCAACCAAAAAAAAACTTTTAGTAAACATTTTAAAGTTATTGCCCCATCTTTACCAGGATATGGAGAAAGCTTCAGAACAAATTCTCTGGATAATATTAAAGATATGGCGGAAGCCGTTATTAAAATAACCAAACAAAATAATATTAACAAATTTCATTTAATGGGGCATTCTATGGGAGGCATGATTGTTCAAGAGATTGTAAAAATATCTCCAAAGATTGTAGATAAATTAATTTTATTTGGAACGGGATCAATAGGAGATATCCCGGGAAGATTTGAACCTATTGATGTTTCTAGGGAAAGACTAAAGAAAGATGGAGTTAAATCTACGGCAAACAGAATAGCTAAAACTTGGTTTGTTGATGGGGATAAAGCGAAAAATTTTTATTTGTGTGAAGAAGCTTATCAAAACGTAAATCAAGAAACAGGTGATTGTGGATTAGTAGCAATGAAAAATTGGAGAGGAATTGATAATTTAAAAAATATAGAACAAGAAACATTTATTATTTGGAGTGATCATGATAAAGCTTATAATTATCAACAAGTCAAAACTCTTAATGAAAATATTCGAAACAGCAGATTGGAGATAATTCAAGGCTGCTCTCATAACGCTCATCTTGAAAAAATAGATGAGTTTAATAGCTTGGTACTAAACTTTTTAAGGAAATAATTTGAAATGACAGAATACTTTATTGCTATAGGAGCAGGCTTGATAAGTTTTTTATCTCCTTGTGTTTTACCATTGATACCTGGGTATATTTCGTTTGTATCAGGACAATCATTACAAGATCTCATTAATCAAAAAAAAAACAACCTAAAACCATTAATTTTATTTTGCCTAGGCTTTTCAACTGTATTTATTCTTTTAGGTGCTACTGCATCAGTAATTGGTCAAATATTTTTACAAAATTCAGATGTTTTAAGGATTGTAGCTGGTTTTATTATCATAATCTTTTCTCTTCAATTAACTGGGATATTAAATCTAAATTTCTTAAATTTTGAAAAACGATTTGAGGCAAAAAAAACTAATAATATTTTTTTTCCATATTTAATTGGTCTTGCGTTTGGTTTTGGTTGGACTCCATGCATAGGTCCAATTTTAGGTTCAATATTAACCCTTGCTGCAATTGAGGAAACCTTAAGCAAAGCAGTAGTTTTACTAAGTTTATATTCATTGGGTTTAGCTATACCATTTATTTTGTCTGGAGCTTTGATACAAAAATTTTTGATATTTTCTAAAAATTTTAAAAAAAATATAAATTTAATCTCTAAAATTGGTGGTGTCATCTTGTTGGCTACAGGTATATTGATCCTAACCAATCAATTACAAACATTAGGTTTCTATTTACTTAATATTTTTCCTTTTTTACAAAATTTAGGATAGTTTAGCTTTATGAAATTTTATCAAATTGACTCTAGTGCTAGAAAAGATGGATCAACATCTAGAGCATTAGCAAAAAAACTTTTAGATAAGATTAAGAAACCTGAAGATGAAGTAATTTATCGAGACCTAGATAATGAGATGGTTTTTGTATCTGGTTTAACAGAATCGGGTATGAAAATTGAGGAAAAAGATAGAAATGAACATCATAAAAAAATGTTTGAATTATCTGATAAATTAGTTAGCGAATTAAAAGAAAGCGATATAATTATAATCTCTGCTCCAATTTATAATTATGGACCACCCGCAACATTAAAAGCTTGGGCCGATCTTGCGGCAAGAGTTGGTGAAACTTTTAGATTTAAACCTGATGGGAGAAGAGAGGGTCTTCTTAGTAATAAAAGAGCATTTTTAGTCATTACCTCTGGTGGTACTAAACTTAATAGCAATGAAGATTTTTTAACTCCTTGGTTAAAATTTATATTGAATTTTTTTGGCATTGAAAAAGTCGATGTGGTGAGCGCAGATCAAATGGCATTAGATTATGAAAAATCTATTAAAGATGCCGAGACACAAATAGCGAATATAACTTTATAAATTAAACATAAATTAGAAAATAAATTAATTAAATATTTATTAATTAATTTATCTTTTGTTGAAGAGATTATTGTTTTTTGTTAGCATTTAGTATGAAGAAGTTTTTGATAGTTATAATTTCATTTACTTTTATCTTTATTAATAATTCTTACTCTGCTTGTGATGATCCATTA
>JADHOR010000001.1 GCA_016778895.1 Candidatus Puniceispirillum sp. | reverse complement strand
AAGAAACGTTAGTGAATTCCTTACAGCCAGTTGGCTATTTGGCATTTGCCTCAGTGGGGATGCGCAAAGTAACGGAGCGAGAGATGTACGTATTGTGCACGATTATTAACATGGGCTGGCGGCTATTCGTTGCAACTGAGAGAAAATGGACGACCGAAATCACGACTTTCGCATCTCCTGTTACAAGGCGCATCGAGCAATATTTCGATCTCTTGGCAGAGTTGCGAAGGACATCAAATGGACTACCTGGACTGGAGTTTAACTCATTTTTTTCAGTTTCCTCGGCGCTTTCAAAAGTTTCTGGGCGAGCTAACCCATGAAAGTTACTATTATCGATGACTGGTTCGACACACTGCGCGGCCTTCGTTGTTTCGAGAAACTCGATGGTCATGATGTAACGATATGGAATGACCACGTTGACGATACTGAAGTGCTTGTTGAGCGCTTGAAAGATACCGAATGTTTGGTTCTCTTTCGCGAACGTACCATAATCACGGGTGAATTGTTAGACTGCCTACCTAATTTGGAACTCATAAGCCAAGTAAGCGTTTATCCGCATATCGACGTCGAGGCCTGTAATAGAAACGGTGTGATGCTATGCTCAAACATGCATGCCGACACACCATCTTATGCAACCGCGGAGCTCACGTGGGGGCTAATTCTTGCCGCCATGAGACAAATCCCGCAGCAGATGGCGTCTGTCAAAGCTGGTAAATGGCAGTTGGGCGTCGGAAAAACCCTCCGTGGCCGAACCATTGGCCTGTATGGATACGGTCGTATTGCACGCACCGTTGCAGAGTATGCAAATGCATTCGGAATGAATGTTATTTGGTGGTCATCAGAAAGTGGTCGGGCTCGAGCACTCTCGGATGGCCAACGAGTGGCCGAAAGCCGCGAAGCCTTTTTCGCTTGCAGCGATGTTGTCAGCGTTCATGTAAGACTGAAACCTTCAACAACAGGTCTAATAACCCTGGATGATCTTCGTGATATGGGAACGGGGAGCCTGTTTGTGAACACCTCACGATCAGGACTTGTGGAAGCCGGAGCGCTTCTGGCTGCTCTGAACGAGGGTAAGCCGGGGATGGCAGCTGTTGATGTATTTGATGTTGAGCCGTTGCTTGATGCAAATGACCCGTTACTGGCCCATCCCAATCTGATCGCCACACCTCATATTGGATACGTTACTGAAGACAATTACAACATTCAGTTTTCGGATATTTTCGACCAAGTAGTTGCGTACCACGAAGGCAACCCCATAAATGTTATTAACGCTCCGCAAACCCTCTGATGAGGCAGCTTATTTGGGGGCTGCATTAAAATCTGTCTCCAATATTGTTTCCATCCACTTTGAGCCTGCACCCGTTTCATCAATTTCCGAGATTGCCAAATGACACATCATCTGTTTTGGGGCGGGGCCATGCCAATGGCGTGACTTTGTTGAAACGACGACGGAATTACCTGCCCAGATTTCCTGCAAAGCTTTCCCTTCCGATTGATGTCTCCCAACGCGAGATAGGGCTTAAAGGACCTGCCTAACCGCATGCGTATACCAGTTGGTGCGGCCGTTTGGTAGAAAAGTGATGTGGGTCATGCGCAATCGGGATGGGTTTTCTGGGACAAAAATCTGATCCTGAAAAGCTTGCCCGACGAAAATGTCATCTGGCGCAACCTTGGTGATGCCATCATTCAATCTGAACACTCTCGGTTTCATATTTACACCCCCTTTATCCGACTGTTTGTCTAGCCAACCACACCGCCGTTGATCTGCAAAAGTTGACCATTGATAAACCCACCTTTATCTGAGCAAAGCAGCCCGACTGCTGCCGCAATTTCATCGGACCTTCCCAGCCGACCAGTAGGGTTTTGTTTCAGTAAGCCCAGAAACTGTTTGGACTGAGAAATGTCAATGTCTTGGTCTGGAAAGGTCCCCGGTGAAATTACGTTCGCGGTAATCCCCTTTGGCCCAAATTCCCTAGACAATGCCTTAGTGAGGCCCCACGCGGCATGTTTGGACATCGCCACATGCGGCCGCCCTGCAGTGCCCTGTAGCGAGTTCATACCGGTAAAGTTTATTACCCGCCCCCATCCGTTTTCCACCATGCCAGGCAGAAACGCTCGAGAGAACCAGACCGCGCCGTAGCAATTTACATTCATGACCCGCTCCAGGTCGCAGTCACTCATCTCCAAAAATTGAATTGCGGGACGGATAGCAGCATTGTTGATCAGCACGTCGACCCGGCCAAATGCTTTCAAAGCTTTTTCAACAATTGCCTGTACATCTGCTTTTACGCCTACGTCACCCATGGCGATGATGACTTCGACGCCTGTGGCGCGGACCTCTTCAGCGACAATTTCACAATCCTCTCTATTTGCCGAGCCATTCAGAACGATGTTAAATCCGGCTGCAGCAAGTTCCTTGGCGCAGGCGCGCCCCATGTTGCGGCCTGAACCGCTGATAAGGGCCGTACGCCTCTCTGCGCCCATAATCTGCTCCTCATAAATTTGTGTTAAAGCGTTTTGATAAAACTGTGCCGATCGTATAGCATGAACGTTAAAGTGTTATAGGAATGACCAAAAAGAAAGTAATTTCATCAGCTAAGATCGATTATTTGTTGAGCCAACAGAGCCCCTCAAGTTCACGAGAGAAAAATAAAGATATGTCACATAATGATAAACTAACGTTACGGCACCAACTGAAGCCAGGAAAACTTATTATTGCACCCGGTGTTTATGATCTCATTTCCGCCCTATCGGCGGATCGGATGGGCTTTGAAGCTATTTATATGACTGGCTATGGGGTTGTTGCTTCTTACCTCGGTTTGCCCGATGCGGGGCTTGCCTCCTATGCAGACATGAAAAACCGTGTGGAAACAATAGTGGGCAGAACAAAAACGCCACTCATTGCAGATGCTGATACAGGTTTTGGCGGCCTTTTAAATGTTGATTTGGCTGTTAGGGGCTACGAAATGGCTGGCGCTGCGGCTATTCAGATTGAAGATCAGGAGTTTCCAAAAAAATGCGGGCACACTCCGGGGCGCCGAGTGGTTCCGTTAGAGGATATGGTTCAGAAAATCAGGGTTGCACGGGATGCCCGAGATAGTAAAGATTTCCTAATTATAGCCCGCACTGATGCGCGAACGGCTCACGGTCTTGACGAGGCGTTAAGAAGGGCTGAGGCCTTCGCCACTGCTGGCGCGGATGTGCTTTTCGTAGAAAGCCCTGAATCTGAAGAAGAAATGGAAAAAATATGCTCTTCGTTTGATCTGCCGTGCTTAGCCAACATGGTTGAAGGAGGAAGGACGCCCGTCCTTTCCCGGCAGCGGTTGTTGGAAATTGGGTATCAGATCGCAATATTTCCAGCGACTGGTTTTTTAGGAGCCGCCGCTGCATTTGAAAACATCTATGGGACGCTTAAGACGGAGGGGTCGAGTATCGAATCACAAGTTCCGCTTTTCCCTTTTGACGAAATGAACAAGCTCATGGGATTTGAACGTGTTTGGGAATTTGACAAAAAACATGCGCGAGACTGAGATAAAATTCCAACGGGATAGTTTGAAAGATGAGGGGGAATTAGTCATTAAACTAATGGCAAATAATTGGGGTGTTCGAAAACAAAGAGCCTTTAACCGCTGTTTGTCGACAGATACGGCCAAGTAGCCCCAAATCCTCGCAAATTCATTGATCTTTAACAATTTAGGTTAGGTTTAGGCAATGACCACGTTAGCACAAAAGCTGATTGCAGACGCCGCAGGACGGGAAAATGTTGCCGTTGGAGATGTGGTCGTATGTCATGTCAGCCTCGCTATGATCCATGACTCGGGTGGCCCCAGACGGGTAAAGCCAATTCTGGAAAAACTTAATCGTAAAGTATGGGATGCGGAGAGGGTTGTTGTTGTGACTGATCACTACGTTCCTGTTTTTGATGATCAAACACGCGCCATTCAAAAGCTGACGCGTGATTGGGTTTATGACCAAGAGATCAAAAACTTTTACGAGGAACAGGGGATTTGTCATGTAGTGGTGCCAGAAAATGGCCATATTGTTCCTGGCATGTTTTGTGTTGGTGGTGACAGCCATTCGCCTACCGGCGGGGCGTTTGGTGCATATATGTTTGGTGTTGGTGCTACGGAAATGGCTGGCGTTCTCGCGACAGGTGAGATCTGGGTCAAAGTGCCCAAAACGATAATGATTGAATGGCGCAACAGCCTATCACCGTTGGTTACGGCCAAGGATATGATGCTAAAGACCTGTCGCAGTATTGGTTTAGGCGGTGGTCGATATCAGGCCATCCAATATGCGGGTCAAGCGGTCTATAACCTGTCGATGCAGGAACGGATGACGATGTCCAACATGGCTGCTGAACTGGGTGCCCAAGCTGGACTTATTGCACCCGATGAAATTACTGCTGGGTATATCAAAAATGCTGGTGGTAGGCTGCCTGAGGACTGGCAGAGTTACCGGATTGAGACGCACGATGCAGATGGTGAAGCGCTCCGCTTTGATGCGGCAAGCTTGGCACCACAAATCGCTGCGCCCCATTCTCCTGCCAACGCTGATGATGCCGAAGCCTTCAGAAACATTCCATTGGATATTGCTTATATTGGTGCTTGCACCGGGGCAAAATATGTCGATCTAAAAGCTGCTGCGACGGTGTTGAGTGGCAGATCAGTTGCCAAAGGTGTAACTTTAAAGGTAGCGCCGGCTAGCCTTCTTGACCAAAAACAAGCTGAAGCAGATGGCACTATGCAAATTCTCGAAGAGGCAGGTGCCCAGTTCCTGCCGACTTCCTGTGGCATCTGCGCTGGTTACGGAACCGACAGACTTTTAGAAGACCAGGTTTGTTTGTCGTCGACAGCAAGAAACTTCAGAGGCCGAATGGGCGCTGCCAATTCAAAAGTTTATCTTGCATCGCCTTACACGGTTGCGGCATCCGCTATCACCGGTGAGATGACAGACCCGCGTCATTTAATGGAGGGCTGATTTGGGCAGGTTATGGAAATTTGAGGAGACCATCGACACCGATGTTCTTGCACCAGGCCCCTATATGAATTCACCTCTAAGCGAATTGGCCCGACATTGTCTTGAAGCTGTGAGACCAGAGTTTGCAACATCGGTAAAAGTCGGTGATGTTCTTTTGGTAGGCGAAGATATGGGCGTGGGGTCTTCACGCGAACAGGCTGCTGAAGTTTTAAAATATTTGGGCATTCAAGCTGTTGTTGCGACAAGTTTTGCTGGGATTTTCTATCGCAATGCGATTAATCTCGGTTTGCCAGTATTCGTTTTGCCATCCTATTTGGCCGATTTTCCTCAATTAAAAGACGGAGCGCAAGTGTCCGTTGATTTCGATGGAGCAAAGCTTAAGCTCATCGATTTTGATAAGGATATAAACTTGGAACCGCTTCCTAATTTTCTTCGCGACCTTGTTGCTGATGGGGGACTCGTACCCCACCTTGAAAAAAGATTTGCGGTTTCGTGAGGGGTTAAATGGGATGCTAAACGAGGCACAATTACTTAAGCCGCTGTTGCAATCAGGTTTTGTTCTCGCGCCAGGAATTTATGATTCGCTATCGGGGCTGATTGCATGCCAGGCTGGTGCAAAGGCCGTTTATCTGTCTGGTGCAAGCATCGCTTATACGCGTTTTGGCCGTTCAGATATTGGACTTGTTAGCGTTTCTGAAGTTCATGATACGCTGGCGGCCATCACTGACCGGATTAATGTGCCGGTTATTGTTGATGCCGATACAGGTTTTGGTAACGCTTTGAATGTTCAGCGTTGCGTTCGTGGGTTTGAGCGCGTTGGTGCGGCTGCAATTCAGCTTGAGGATCAATCATTTCCAAAACGTTGCGGTCATCTTGATGGTAAGATGCTGGTTTCAAAAAGTGAGATGGTTGGTAAAATCAAAGCGGCACTCGATGCGCGGCGCAATGCTGAGACATTGATTATTGCTCGGACGGATGCGCGCGCTGTGGAAGGTCTATACGAAGCCCTTGAACGTGGGGAGGCTTATCGTGATGCAGGTGCCGATGTTCTTTTCATTGAAGCGCCGCAGTCTCTGGAAGAGATGCAAATTATGACAAAACATTTCTCTGGTCGAATTCCGCTTTTGGCCAATATGGTTGAGGGTGGAAAGACACCAATAAGCTCGGCGCAGGATCTTGCCGATTTGGGTTACAGCTTGGCAATTTTCCCCGGTGGAGCGGTGCGCGCAATTTCGCATCATTTGCAAGCTTATTACAGTGGATTGCTGACTCACGGCAGTAATGAGGCTTTTACTAACCGCATGCATGATTTCAATGGCTTAAATGATGTCATAGAAACTGAAGCTCTTTTGGCTTTGGGCGATAAATATAAATCATAAAAACAAAGCTTTTTAACTTATTCTGTCCCCACCGCGCTTCGTTAGCATGCCTTCAATATATTCCACAAAGGTTTTTCACTGTCATTTGGCGGTCTTCAAAACTTGCCAAACCTCTTCCAATGGCGGACAGACTGCCTCTTTGCAATTGACATACAACGAGCTTCCAGATGATTAAAATGGCGTTAACTAAAAAGTTAATGGCAACAGACACTTAAGATTTCTTAGGATTGGTTAGACCTAAGCTTAAAACGAGTAAATGCTAGATATCTAACCATCCAAAAATGTTCTTTGAAGGATGTGGGTTGTTAAAGAAGAGAGTAAATAAGAATTTTTATTCTTTTGCACCCTTCTATTATCAAATTCGCTTCATTAATACTCACTTTCCTGTCAACGTGAATGCTTCAGGCCTAGCGAATTGAAATGCCAAAATGCAGCTAATAATTTCTCTCTCAGCCCTGCTTTTATCAGTCATGCTTGTGCAAATGGGCATAGGTGCCCTGAGACCGTTTGACAGTATTTCTGGAGCTGTTCTAGGCTTTACCAGTGTTGATATTGGGCTTGTCGCATCTGGACATTTTGTCGGCTTTTTGGTTGGGTGTTTAATTGGGCCAAAACTGGTTTTCCGGGCGGGTCATTCTCGGGCTTTTGCTATCTTCACGGCTTGTGGCGTTATATCGATAATTGCACACACAATTTATGCTGACGCATATTACTGGACTATAGCGCGCATATTTGGTGGTTTCGCGGTTGCAGGTTGTTACACGGTTATTGAAAGTTGGCTGCAAGCAAAGGCTAGAAATAAAATCCGTGCCCGAGTTTTTTCGATTTATCGGATCTCTGATTTTGCCGGTCAGATTCTAGCAAATAGCCTGATAGGTGTTTTGACCCCTGCAAGCTACATATCTTACAATATGCTCGCAATGATAATGTGTCTTGCACTAATTCCACTAGCTTTTACCTTAAGTAAGGAGCCTGCTCTTCCAAAAACAAATATATTTCAACCGTTTATTGCCTATAAAGTATCGCCCCTTGCCACTCTGGGTGTAGTGGTTGCTGGCGTTTCAAGTGCGGCTTTTGGATCAATTGCGCCGTTATTTGCAAAAGATCTGAACATGTCTTACATGGAAATGTCTTATTTTTTGACCACTGCAGTTGTCGGTGGGATTGTCGTCCATCCTCCAGCAGGTTTTCTTGCCGACCACCTTGACCGCCGTTTGGTTCTGATGGTTTTTAGCGTTTTGTCTACGATTGTGTGTTTGGCGATTGGTAGCGGGATAGTTGACCTAGCTGCGCATGGCTATAGCGCTCAATTGCTATTTGCTTTCCTATTTGGGATAAGCACTTTTCCTATTTATTCATTGTCAGCTGCACACGCAAATGATTTTGCACCTCCAAATCAAATACTCAACCTCAGTGCATCTTTAATTTTTTTCTACGCTCTAGGCGCTATTATTTCCCCAATCATTGCTGGCTTTTTGATAGGCATGCAGGGAACGCTATATCTTTTTATCCATATCTCAATGGCGCATATTGTTTTGATAATTTTCACTATTGCTCGCTCTATCGCTCGGCCAGTGTCCAAAGATGACAAGCCATATGTTTATTATCCTCGGACAACAATGTTTATCGCAAATATAATTCGTGTGCGTAATTTAAAGGGCAAAAGAGATAAACATTAATAGGTAAGAGGGTTTAATATATAAATAGATGTGTGCAGCTGAATTGCCAGAACTTTCCGTCTTTCCGGTTTCTTGGGCAATAAAGAAGTCTCAACAACCTTTCCAGACAGGGTCTCTTTTTTCAGAAAAAGCACGAGCTCCCTCGAGCTGGTCTTCAGAATTATAGAGTTTTTCAACAGTTGGTAGTTGGCTTTTAGTAATCCGGTTTAGCGCATCTTGAAAATTCATATCCTCTGCCATACGAACCACTTCTTTTATGGCTGCATAAACAAGAGGTGGGCCAGAGGCTAAAAGCTGGGCTATTTCTCGCGCTTTTTCCATAATTTGATCTCTGGGATAAATATGGTTAACCAGACCCCATTTAGCGGCTTCATGAACATCAATCCAGCGACCAGTTAGCAGCATCTCCATTGCGATATGATAAGGGATGCGTTTTGGTAACTTGATAGAAGCTGCATCTGCAACTGTGCCTGAGCGAATTTCGGGGAGAGCAAAAGTTGCGTGTTCCGCAGCCAAAATAATATCGCAAGAGAGGGCCATTTCTAGCCCGCCACCGCAACAAATACCATTTACGGCACAAATTAATGGCTTGTTCAGATGCGGCAATTCCTGCAATCCACCAAAACCACCAACACCGTAATCACCATCTACAGCATCGCCTGTTGCCGCTGCTTTCAAATCCCACCCGGCTGAAAAAAATTTATCACCAGCGGCGGTGAGAATAGCCACCCTTAGTTCTGGGTTGTCGCGGAAATCGAGGAAGACTTCTCCCATTTGCCTGCTGGTCACCAAATCTATAGCGTTGGCCTTTGGCCGATCGATCGTCACTTCTAAAACATGACCATTGATTTGAGTTTGAATGGGGCTAGGCATCTGCATTTTCTCCAATCCGAATAAGCGCGTCCACTGCAACTGCTGACTTGGATGTCAGGATCAGCGGATTAATTTCAATTTCAGCCAAACTAGCACGTCTATCTAGCACACATGTCTGCATCGCCAGCACGGCCTTGACTAGGGCAGGTTTATCAACCGCCGGCTTGCCACGATAGCCTGTCAACATGGGGGCTAATTTCAGCTGCTGAAGAGCGTTCAGAATATCATTCTGATTGACGGGCAATGACAGGCTTACACTGTCTCTGAGTAACTCTGTAAATACCCCGCCCGCAGCGAGAGTAAGCACATATCCGTGCGCAGGGTCACCAACAATTCCGACCAGCAATTCAACAATTGAATCAGTTATAAATTCTTCGATTATATAACGTTGTTGGTTCATTTCTAACATTGCTGTTTTCAGCTCGGTTTGATTCGAAAGCCCTATTATAACCCCTCCGACCTCCGACTTATGAGCCTCACCAATGGCTTTAAGCACAACAGGATATGGAAAGGGCAAGGTTGCTGGCAACGTGTCTTGAGCCACAACTATATAGTGCGGCAAATCAACGCCATAATCCGACAAAATAGCTTTTGACGTTATCTCATCTAATATATGTGTTTGGCCAAGGCGGGGCGCCACAATTACAGATGCTTCAGGTGCTGGATGAACTGAGGCTACTGACGCAATAGCTGCTAGCCCAACCTCTAGACCGCACAACGGGACAAGGCCCGCCTTAGCTATTTGTAAAGCGCGATCTTCCGGCATGTTTTCAGGGAGAGAGGCAAGCAGCGCAACGGCTTTAGAGGTGCGCTTTTGTGCTATCCGCGCCGCCTCAATCACACAATCCCATGCGGCACCATCACATCTATCTGCGCGCGGAAAATCCACCACAATGATACCAAAATCGATTGGAGCATCAAGAATTGCACTATAGACATCAGCCATTGCGGGCAAATTGCCCCAAACATATGTATGATAATCTAACGGATTAGCTAAGGCGACCTGCTCACCCAAAACGGATCGTAGACCGTCTCTTTGGGTTTGGGTCAGTGCTGGGAAAACGACTCCGTTCTGCTGCCTGTGTGCAGTGTCCGCCATCAAACTGGCTTCTCCACCAGAGCATGAGGCTGAGACCAGTCTTTTGCCGGTTAGTGGACCCACTTGATGCAGAATTTTCAGAGCCTCAATCATCTCAGCTAGACTATTAACCCTAGCTATACCAAGGCGTGCTAGAAGCGCATCTGCCGATGTCGCGCTGCCTGCTAATGAAGCGGTATGGGAAATGGTTGCTTGCTGCGCCTGTTCTGACCAGCCAACCTTCAAAGCAACAATAGCTTTTTTACGCATAGAAGCATGGCGCGCCAAACTTTCAAAATCATCTAGATCACCAATACCTTCAATATAGAGTCCTAACGCCGTTACCCGCGGATCATCTAACACTGCCCGCCCTAATGCCGCCAAACTCGTTTGCGCCTGATTGCCTGCTGTCAGTGCATAGGCTATGGGCAGACCGCGCTGTTGCATGGATAGATTGATCATTATGTTGGAGCTTTGCGTGACAATAGCCACACCAGTATCAACAGCTTGCCCACCATGCTGGTCCGGCCAAAGGCAAAACCGATCAAGGTAATTCACAAAACCGTAGCAATTAGGCCCGATGATGGGCATTCCACCTGCCGCATCAATCAGCGCGGACTGCAATATGGTGCCATCAGCATCTTCTTCTTTGGCCTCCAGAAAACCAGAGGCAAAACATACAGCACCGCCAGCACCTTTTGCGCTTAGAGCTCTCACCTGGTCAATAGTGGCGAACCGGTTCACTCCAATAAAGGCCGCGTCTGGAGCGCTGGGCAAATCACTTACTGAGCGATAAGTAGAAACGCCGGCTAAGGTTTCTGCGGTGGGATGAACCGCAAAAATCTGACCCTCAAAACCAAGTTTTTGGCATTGGTCTATAACTGAACGTCCCCATACCCCGCCACCGATCACCACAACATTTTTTGGGTTTAATAATCGGCGCAAATCAGACATGCCAATTGCCTTCCCGGATTAGGCGCCCAGTGGACGCAAAAGATCGCGACTGATGATATGACGTTGAATTTCAGAGGTGCCATCCCAAATCCGCTCGACCCTTGCATCACGCCAAAAGCGTTCAATTGGATAATCACTCATTAATCCCATACCGCCATGTATCTGCAAGGTGCTGTCAGTCACTCGAGCCAGCATTTCCGTTGCATAGAGCTTCGCAGATGCGATTTCACGATTAGCAGGCAAGCCTTTATCCAACCGCCACGCTGAAGCAAGGGTTAGATAATCTGCCGCATCAATCTCAGTCAGCATATCGGCTAACTGAAAACTGACACCCTGGAATTTGCCAATAGGCTGGCCAAATTGTTTACGGTTTGCGCTGTAATCAAGCGCATAATCAAAACAGCGACGGGCTCGACCGACACTCATTGCGGCAACTGTTATGCGCGTTGCGTAAAGCCATTTACTCATCAACTCAAAGCCACCGTCAACTTTACCAAGAACCTGTCCGTTTGGCAGTCGGCAGTCATTAAATTCCAGAACCATATTTTTATAACCTCGATGGCTGACTGACTGATAACCATCACGAATGGTAAATCCGGGTGTTCCACGATCTACAAGGAAAGTTGTAATTCGCTTTTTGGGTCCTCGTGGGGTATCCTCCTCGCCTGTCGAGACAAAGACAATCAAAAAATCTGCGTGTTCCGCGCCAGAAATAAAATGCTTGCTGCCATTCAAAATCCAGTCATTACCATCACGTATAGCGGCGCATTTCATCGATCGTACATCAGAACCAGCGTCGGGCTCCGTCATCGCCAGCGCATCCATCTTCTCGCCACGAACCGCTGGCAAAAGATAGCGCTCAATTTGCTCACCTTTACATGCCATTAGGATATTTTGTGGTCGACCAAAAAAATGTGTGAGTGCCATAGAGCCACGGCCAAGTTCACGTTCAACCAAGGCAAATTCTAGATGGCTTAGCCCAGCACCACCAACAGACCCTGGAAAATTACAGGCATAAAATCCTAGGTTGCGGGTTTTATTGATGATGTCTTTGGCAATTTCCTTTGGCACTTCACCTGTTCGCTCAACCAGATTTTCATGTGGATAGATTTCTTTTTCAACAAAGCTGCGCACGGTCGTGACAATCATCTTCTGTTCTTCAGATAAACCAAAATCCATCTCGTTGCCCCTTATTCTCTCAAGTCTGCCCTCATAACAATGCAAGCGCTTCAGCGACCGGGCTCAGCGGTGCGCATGATTTACGTGTTACAAGGCTAACATGTAGCAGAAACTGCTCACATGAAGCCAATAGTCTATTATCGTCAGCCCGCTTCATCTGATGGGCCAATTTTAGTTTTTTGCCATCAGCCATCATTACTTCTGTTTCTACAATCACTGCGTCGCCGGCATGCGTTTCCTGCATGTATTTAATTGCTGTCTCAGCTGTAAAGTAGCTATAACCGCCGGCAACATATGTTTCATTCATACCGATGCTTGCCAAAAAACTATCTGCGGCGTCAGAAAAAACCTGTCCATAGCGGCTTTCATTCATATGGCCGTTATAATCCGTCCAGTCGATTGGAATGATACGGGAAATGGTGCGGAACGCGCGTGCGGCTTTCGCCGGTAGAGAAATTGTCTTCTCATGCGCTTTGATTAGCTGGCCTGCGGCACTTCCCTGCTGTTTAAGAGCGCGCATCATAGCGACCAAATTATTATCTCGTAAACGCTCCAACGCACGTATCGTCATTGCCCCTGACTGGGCATCAGACTGACTAGCAATTTTTTCAACAAGCTCTTCGGTTAGCTCAGGCACATCCGTGAGCTTGGTCCAAGGCCATTTCAAAGCAGGCCCAAATTGTGAGAGAAAATGTGCCATCCCTGCCTCACCGCCAGCGATGCGATAGGTTTCAAAAAGGCCCATCTGTGCCCAGCGCAAACCAAACCCATAGCGGATCGCATTATCAATTTCTTCAGTGTTTGCTATGCCGTCCTTGATCAGCCACAGCCCCTCGCGCCAGACTGCTTCTAAAAGGCGGTCAGCAATATGGGCATCAATTTCCTTTCTTATATGTAGCGGAAATAGCCCAACCTTTAAGAGGGTTTCTTTTGCCGCGGCAATTTGACTGGGGCCAGTTATCGGACTTGGTACAAGTTCAATCAATGGCAAAAGATAAACCGGATTGAACGGATGACAGACCATGATCTGTTCTGGACGAGGACTACCTTCTTGCAATTCGGATGGCTTGAACCCTGAGGTGGAAGAGGCTAGCACTGCGTCCTCTGGGCAATTGGCCTGAATTTCAGCAAACACCTTTTGCTTCAGCTGAAGCCGTTCCGGCACAGATTCTTGGATATAGCTTGCATTTTGCACGGCCTGCGCAATTGTGTTGCACAGACGCATGTTACCCTCAACAGGCAGACTTGTTTCATAAAGCATCGGCAAGGCATGACGAGCATTAACCAGTACATCTCTGATTTTGCGTTCTGCCTCGGGATCTGGATCGTAAAAAGATACGTCCCAGCCATTTAAAAGGAATCGTGCTAGCCAACCCGCGCCAATTACACCGCCACCGATAATCGCAATTGTCTTTGTCATTATCCGCTCCTTAGCCGTGTGGCGCACGCTTTATCAGTTTGAGCTGCTTACGCACCTCATCGGGACCAATCACGCGAGCGCCCATTGCCTCAATAATTGTCTTTGAGCGGGCGACCAGCTGTTGGTTAGTAGCCAAAACACCTTTGTCCAGCCAAAGATTATCTTCCAGCCCAACTCTAACATGACCCCCGGCTAAAACAGCCGCTGCAACATAAGGCATCTGATGACGTCCCAGCGAAAACGCAGAGAAGGTCCAGTTTTCAGGCACGTTATTGACCATCGCCATGAAGGTGTTGAGGTCATCTGGCGCACCCCACGGAACACCCATGCAAAGCTGAACAAGCACATCCGGTTTAAGCACGCCGTCAGCAACCAGTCGCTTGGCGTACCATAAATGGCCAGTGTCGAACGCCTCAACCTCGGGCTTCACCCCGAGCTCAGTCATCATCCGGCCCATTTCCATCAGCATGCCTGGGGTGTTTGTCATCACATAATTTGCTTCGGCAAAATTCATAGTTCCACAATCAAGTGTGCAAATTTCGGGCAGACATTCCGCCACATGCGCAACACGTTCCACTGCACCGGCCATGTCGGTGCCTGCCGCCAGTGGTAGAGGGTTTTCTGTGCCGCCTAAAATCATGTCCCCGCCCATGCCTGCTGTCAGGTTCAACACTACATCCACCGCTGAGTCACGGATCCGGTCCGTAACTTCACGATAATAGGCAAGATCACGGCTCGGCCTGCCTGTTTCTGGGTCACGTACATGGCAATGAACAATCGCAGCTCCTGCTTTGGCGGCAGCAATGGCGCTTTTAGCAATTTGTTTAGGGCTGCGCGGCACATGTGGACTTCGATCCTGCGTCCCACCGGAACCTGTGATTGCACAGGTAATAAAAACCTCTTTATTCATAGTTAATGGCATTTGGCTCCCCCCTTTGGTCAGTTTAAATAATCACCTTTCAGTTTTATTGTAAACGGCTGTGAAGATAACAGTATAACTCCGGCACAACCGACCCATCTGCCGAATGAATTGACCATTTATCGTCTATGCTTTAACACGTGTAGGCCGTAAGCTTACAGGGATGCACCATCATGCTCTGCGTCTTTAACGGGACCAAAGGCGAAGCAAATTGACTTTTCTAGGATCGCTCCGGCGTGGAGATCGCTCTTCTGGAAGACCCTTGCCTATATCCTAGGTTTCAGCATCTAAAATTGTCGCGCGAAGGGCTTTCTTATCAATTTTTCCAACGCTCGTTTTGGCAATTTTATCAACGATATCTATTCGGTTAGGCGAAGCCCATTTTGATATAACACCTGCGGCAATTGCCTCTTTATAGGCTGCCTTTATCATCTCTTGAATGATGGGTTTACGATCAGATGCGGCGATCTGGCTTGACTTATCTTGCACCACCAGCAACATGGGACGCTCACCCCATTTTGAGTCAGGAATGCCAATCGCTGCAACTTCAACAACACCCGGGACGGTTGATGCGATGCTTTCAAGCGTCAAAGATGAAATCCATTCGCCACCAGATTTTATAACATCTTTGACGCGGTCAGTAATAATAAGGTTACCTTGCTCATCAAATCTGCCCACATCTCCCGTATGCATATACCCACCTCGCCAAAGTGCTTTTGTTGAAACTTCATCCTTTAGGTATGCCTTGTTCAACCACGGAGCACGGGCGACAATTTCCCCAACGCTTTTGCCATCACGAGGAACATCATTCATTACCGTATCGACAACGCGCAGCTCTACCATTGCCGCGGGCTGCCCAGCTTTTAGCCTTGCTTCAATGTCACTCTCATCATTCGGATCTAGATGCGCGACCGTCAAGAAGGGGCACGTCTCAGAGAGACCGTAAGCGGAGAATAAATTGATGCCTCTAGCTAATGCCTGTTCTGCTAGTCCTCGCGGTAATGCTGAACCGCCGATAACCACTTTCCAATTTGACAGATCAGCTGAGGCTGCTGCATTGCAACCCAGTAACATATGTAGAACGGTTGGAACACAATGCGAAAACGTCACCCGATGCTCACAGACAAGTTTCATCAGCCTGTTTGGATCATAGCGGCCTGGGTAAATTTGTTTTAAGCCAAGCATGGTTGCGGCATAGGGAAAGCCCCATCCATGCACATGGAACATCGGTGTAATCGGCATATAAACATCACGACCATGAAAGCGATTACTTGCCGACATTGGTCCCAATGTTGCCAAAATACCCATCGTGTGCAGAACAAGTTGGCGGTGTGAATAAGCAACCGCCTTTGGATCACCAGTTGTACCTGTTGTGTAAAATGTTGTTGCCCGTGTGTTTTCGTCAAAGTTGGGGAATGAGAAATCTGAGTCGGCTTCTAAAAACAATTCATCAAGGACCGCTTCAAGTTGAAGGGTTGTATGAGGCAATTCACGATCTGGCGTATCACGCATTATGATCAAACGAACATCTCGTTTGACTTGTGTTATGATTTCCTCAAGCAATGGCAAAAAATCAACATGAACTAGAATAATATCATCTTCTGCGTGGTCGATCGTATAGGCGATTTGCGACGGCGAAAGACGTATATTCACAGTATGCAATGTTGCGCCCAACATTGGCACCGCAAAAAAACTCTCGAGATACCTGTGCGTATCCCAATCCATTATTGCGACGACACTACCGTGCCGAACGCCGAATCGCCTCAATATCTGGCCAAAGCGACTAAGGCGGTTGATAAATTCAATATAGCTGTAAGAGCCAAGCCCATCGCTGATAATCTGCTGCTGCGGTGCTTGCTGTATGGGACCGTTAAGCAATGTTCTGATAAGTAGAGAAAATTCAGAACTCAATTGTCATTCCCCCTCAACAACAATAAAAGCCATCAATAAACCATTACATCTGGGAACGTGCTTTGACAATTATTTACATAGAGGGTCGTGATAATGACGAACAGGTTGATGCGCGCCAAGCAAAGGGAAAATGATCAGGTCAGTATGTTAAAAATCTATTATTATGCGGGCTTTAAAATTCAAACAAACTAATGGTTAAAGCTGCCTATCGTTGCTTTAATTGCCAGTCTGGGTGTCTAAAAGGCCTATCATTAGCCGGGGCTAAAAGCGATTTCCCCAAAATGTGATCAGCGGCTTTCTCGCCAACCATGATTGATGGTGCGTTCAAATTGCCGTTGGTGATACGCGGAAATAACGATGAATCCGCACAAAACAGATTCGTTGTGCCAATCACACGGCAGTCTGGGCTGACTACAGCCAAGGGGTCATTTTGGGCACCCATTCTACAGGTCCCACACGGATGATAGGCTGACTCAGCTTCGTTCTGAATAAATGCGTCCAAATCTGCATCCATTATTGCGTTCGCACCCGGTTGAATCTCGTGATCGTAAAATGGACGCATCGCCTCTTGCGCCAGAATTTCACGGCTAAGTCGCAATGCCTTGCGAAATTCAGGAAGATCATCTGGGTGAGAAAGATAGTTGAATTTTATTTCAGGAGGTGTGTTTGGGTTTGACGATTTAATCTTCACATGGCCTCGTGATTTGGACCGCATTGGCCCAACATGAAGCTGGAACCCATGGCCGGCCGCTGGTGCAGTGCCATCATAGCGAATAGCTACTGGCAGAAAATGATACTGAATATCAGGATAGGTAATGTTTTTGTCTGATCGGATAAATCCAAGTGTTTCAAACTGATTCGAGGCGCCTAAACCAGACTTGAAGAATAGCCATTGAGCAGCGATGAGGGCCTTTGAGATAGGGTTGAGGTGTTTATAAAGTGTTATCGGTTTTCGGCAAGCAATCTGAAAATAAACCTCAAGATGGTCCTGTAGATTTCCTCCAACACCCTTTCGATTGGCGATGACCTCTATCTCAAACTCTTTAAGGGTATCGGCACAGCCAATGCCGGACCGCTGCAAAATTGTTGGACTTGCAATCGCACCTGCGCACAGGATCACCGCCTTTTGAGCGATAATATCTTGGCATTTGCCCTTGCGCCAAACTCGAACACCAACGGCGCGTCTTCCTTCAAAAAGAATTCGGTCTGCCAAAGTTCGGGTAAAAAGCCTGACCTTCCTTTTTTTTATTGCAGGCTTCAGATATGCGTTGGCCGTGGACCACCGGCGGCCTTTCCAAACCGTCATGTCAGCTGGCCCAAATCCTTCCTGACGATAGCCATTATAATCAGCAGTTACTTTATAGCCGGCCTGCAGGGTTGCCTCAACAAAGGCATGATGGAGCGGGTTATCGCGTGGCCCTCGGGTAATATGCAACGGCCCATCATTGCCTCGCCATGGAAATTCGCCGCCATGCGACGTTTCCATGCGCCGGAAATATGGTAGGACGTCAGCATAGCCCCAACCAGCTGCCCCAACGTCACGCCAGTGATCATAATCTAAGGGGTTGCCCCGGACATATATCATCCCGTTAATGGAAGACGACCCTCCGATCACTTTGCCGCGCGGGCAAACGAGTGAACGGCCGCCAAGGCCTGCTTCGGGTTCAGATTTGTAGCCCCAATCATAGCTAGACATGTTCATTGGATAGGATAAAGCGGCTGGCATCTGAATGAAAGGGCCAGCGTCACTGCCGCCGAACTCGATGACAGCGATTGAACCTTGTCCTGCAGTGGCCAACCGATAGGCAATGGCCGAACCGGCGGATCCAGATCCGATGATCACATAGTCAAATTGATATGGTGTCGCTGGAGAGGTCATCAATGGTTCATTTATGTTCTTGTAAACTATTACACACAACCTAGCCTTTATCCTTTCGAAAACTCAAAAGAAATCGAAGCGGATGACTTTGATTGGCCCATAGTTGGATCCAAAGATAGGATGCCTTTAATTTTACAATCATTGGTATAGTGGTTACAAAATTTTTGACCAGGACAGAGTTTTGAATTTTGGTTGGGGGAAGGTGCGATGAGACGTTTTGCAGAGCCTGCACAGGAAATAGATATCATCCATGAAACAGATGTACTAGTAGTTGGGTCTGGCCCGGGTGGCCTCGCCGCAGCATTATCTGCCTCACGCGCAGGGGTAAAGACAACCCTTGTCGAACGTTTTGGCTGTTTTGGTGGAAACATAACTACTGTGGGTGTTGAGGGGTTTGCATGGTACCGACACGAACAGACCGTTGAGGCGAATGGAATCGGCCGTGAATTTGAAGAACGCGCAAAGGACATGGGGGCGGCCGTCCCTGAAAGCCAGAGCTTATCTTACGAGCTTGACAGCGAAGGGTTTAAATTGGTTGCCGACAAGCTGGTCCAAGAGGCAGGAATTCACCCCATGCTTCACCGGATGTTTGTAAAGCCTATAATGCAAGGTAACAAGATAGTTGGCATCATCACAGAATCAAAGGCTGGGCGAGAGGCGTTGCTGGCGAGAATTGTTATCGACGCAACGGGTGATGCTGATGTTGCTTACCGCGCCGGTGCACCGACAACGAAACCACCAAAAGAAGCACTTCAAGCTGCAAGCGTTATGTTCCATTGCGCGGGCTTAGACAAAGCCAAATTTATGGAAGATGTAAAGGCTAACCCACAGACATATGCAGACTGGTCAACTGGAGAATGGTCAGTTGAGACGGATGGCAAAGAAGATAAAATGTTCTCGCCTTTCCTAAAAAGACCATTCGAACAAGCCCGAATAAATGGCCTTATACCTGCGGACTTGTCAACCATCTCAGGCACTTGGGGTGCGGTTCATGATACTGGCGAGATGACCTATATGAACCTTGTCCATCTAGCTGGCTGCGATGGGACTGACCCGGATGACCTGACCCATTTTGAGATTGAGGGGCGCAAGCAAGCCATGCTAGCAATCGAGGCTTTGCGAAAATACGCCCCTGGTTGTGAGGCCATACGGTTACGTAATTTTGGTATGACAATTGGTATTCGCGACACAAGAAAAATTGATGCGCATTATAATATGCAGGAAAATGATGTACGCCATCAGGCACGATTTGACGACAGCATCGGTATTTATCCTGAATTCATTGATGGCTATGGTATTCTAATCCTTCCAACAACGGGCAGATATATGCATATCCCTTATCGATCATTAATTCCAAAGTTGGTAAAAGGCTTGTTGGTAGTTGGCCGTGCCACCGGCGGAGACAAAGTCGCGCATGCCGCAACACGCAACATGGCTTGTTGTGCAGTTTCTGGACAGGGGGCAGGTGTTGCAGCAGCTGTCGCGTTAAAATATAGTCGGGATCTTGAAGAAATTAACATCAGTCTTGTGCAAAATGAGCTGCTGCGCCAAGGGGTCCGTATTAATTAGGTTTGGGCAGCTAACTTAAAAGTTAGGCTTTCGTAAACATGATTGTTCCAGCAGGATTTTAGGGACGATTATTCAACCGGTGGAAACATCTAAATACGTTCCGGATAATCACTCATCACCATATCAACACCCAAATCAAAAAGATCTTTGGCATCGCTTGGATCATTGACAGTCCAGGCCCGTATTTTGATACCTTGTTGATGAAAAAGCATCACGTCAGCTGATCTGGAGATCAATTTGCGATCGAGGTGGACTGCCTCTACTGCCAGATTGGTTTTCAGGAAATTTAAATCCTCCGGGAAAAAACTATGAATACTGGCAATGCGGATGTGTGGGGCAAAAACCCTAAAATAACGAAGAAAATCTGTGTTAAAACTTGATACAATAATCGTTACTTTTGGGCCACTCTGCAATGACGATGCGAGCAGCTCAGCTGAGCGATATTCGCGATTGCCATGGCATTTCATTTCAAGGATCAGTGTCATATCATGCATTTTTGCCCAAGAGAGCAATGTTTCCAAACGCAATACTTCTTGGCCAACAAATTGGTCGCCTTTCCAAAGACCCGCATCGGCATTCTCGAAGTCTTCCCATTTAACATCCGAGATCAGTTTGTTGCCGGCAACGGTCCGGCCTTGAACTTCGTCATGAAAAACAATTAAGGTTTCATCAGAAAGCATGCTGATGTCAGTTTCAATCCACTTTAAGCCCGCATGCCTCACAGCGTCAAATGCGATGAGAGTGTTTTCGGGGTATTGTCCTGACATTCCCCGGTGCGCTATGACCCTTTGTGCTTTCGTCTTGGGGCTAAAGATTTTCCGTGTCGGCAGCATCTTATCGGCTTTATCTCCATCAAGTGCGACTGATGGCATCATTTCAGGCCCGAAAGCGAAAAAAACACTGCGAAAGCGAACCCGGCTCGAGCTCCACGATAGCTCAATTGGATCAGATAGTTGTAAATTTTTTTCAATATGCATCTGAATTAAGCTACAAAGCCTCAATTTATTTTGTTTTTGGCCCAGCTTTTAATTTAGCCTTCGAGCTGTATCATTGCGATGTTCCTACTTTTGGATCTGGGTTTTCGGTATGTCCGTCAACTGCGATAACCTGGCCAGAGATTCGGCCAGCGACATCAGAAGCAAGAAACACAGCCATTGCGGCAATGTCATCCACAGTTACAAAACTACGCAGAGACACGCCCGCTTCGTAAGCACGGCGTACCACGTGAGGTTCAGTGCCTTTCTGGGCTGCTTCTTTAAGGAGCACGTTATCCATTCGCGGCCCGTCTACACAGCCAGGTGCAATCGCGTTCGCGCGGACACCGTAGGGGCCTGCTTCCATAGCCAGGGTTTTCATAAACCCATGTATCGCCCATTTGCTGGCACAATAGGGTGACCGATACGGAAACCCATATAATCCTGCGGTGGAAGACGTGAAGATGACTACGCCTTTTCGCTGCTGCTTCATAATTGGGAGCGCACCTTGCACTGCGAGAAAGGCGCCTTCCAGATTGACCGCGATACAATCCCGAAACGCCTCGATTGGCTGATCTTCTATGAGAGCGGTTGGGCCCGATATACCCGCATTAGCACAAAGCACATCAAGGCCAGTCCATTCTGCCAAAATACGATCAAACAAATTCTGCATTGCGGTAGCATCGCGAACATCGACTCGATCGTATCGCCATCTTGCTGAGAAATCAATTTTTGAACGGGGTAATACATCGATCACCCATACATTTGCGCCGGCTGCGGTAAAGGCTTCTGCAAGGGCATGGCCGATGCCTGACGCGCCAGCTGTGATCAATACTTTTTGACCATTCATCCTATCATCCTCTGTTTTTTATATTTGTTGCACCGCTGTAATTAAATTGCATCAATTAATATGAAGGTAAGTCGCTGGCGCAAGTCAGTTCCGTAAGAAAGGAGATGGTGAAAAATTCAGCGTGGCAAATACAATCTTGAAAATGATCAGTGAGAAGAAAAAATAACGAAAGTTAAAGATTAACTGGCGTGTTCTGGACTGTTATGCAAACATTTTTTGTCGTTTAGAGCAGGAGACACTTAATGCGTGACGATCCATTTTTCCAACCGGTGTCGGCGCTTGAGATGCCGCGCTTTGCTGGAATGCGAAGTTTTATGCGGTTGCCGCACCTCAGCATGGATTCTTCAGAAATTCATCGTGTTGATATGGGGCTTGTTGGTGTTCCTTGGGATGCGGGCACTACTAACCGACCTGGGCCTCGACACGGACCTCGTCAACTTCGGGACCTTTCAACGATGATCCGTGCGATGAACCCAGTGACTGGAATTAATCCGTTTCTGATGGTAAACTGTGCTGATCTTGGCGACGTTGGCCCTAATCCGATTGATTTACAAGACAGCCTTGAACGCATAACAGCATTGTACGCTGATTTAAAACACCGCAACATCACACCAATGACTGCTGGTGGTGACCATCTGGTGTCATTGCCAGTTTTGCGTGGCTTGGTAAAAGATAAGCCTCTCGCGATGATTCATTTTGATTCGCACACAGATTTGTTTGATAGCTATTTTGGGGGGTTTAAATACACACATGGCACGCCCTTTAGACGGGCCATTGAGGAAGGTCTACTGAATCCAAAAAAGGTTGTGCAAATTGGTATTCGCGGCACAGCATATAATTACGATGATGTTGAATGGGGCGAGGCGCAAGGTGTGCGCATCATCCGTGTCGACGAGCTATTTGATCGCGGAATTCCTTCGGTGATGGAAGAGGCGCGTGCCATCGTCGGAAATTCTCCGACATATTGTTCTTTTGACATTGATTTTGTAGATCCAACCTTTGCCCCTGGCACTGGAACGCCAGAAATTGGCGGCCCCAATTCCTTTCAAGCACAACAAGTTATTCGCGCGTTGAGTGGCGTTAATCTTGTTGGTGCAGATCTTGTTGAAGTTTCGCCGCCTTTTGATCCCTCTGGTGGCACTGCGTGGCTGGGTGTGTCCTTGATGTTTGAATTGATGTGTGTTTTGGCAGAGGCAATCAATAAGCGCCGTTAACGGCGCTCCAGATCAGACCAGATCTCTGTTACCCAGCTTTTAATTTTTAGAGCTTCTTCCCAACGGTTGGACAATTCCTGGCCAGTCGCATCAGTCATGGCATATTCTGGCGGGCCGAGTTCACACAGGAAAATACAGTCACCGTATGGGTTGCGTTGGCGCCAGCTTATCAATCCGTCACGCCACCATTTTTTGAATAAATCGACCCATTTTTGATGTTGAGGAAAATCCAACTGAAGTTGGATTTGCTGGCGGCTGGCGACACGCCCTTGAAAACTGTCTGACCTTTCAATAATGCGATGGATCATCCCAGCATCACGGTCGGCGAGTGGTAGCTTGAATTCGCGATCAACAACAAAATGCGACAGATCCGCACAAAGCCGCATTTCCGGTACCGCATCCAGCAAACATAAAGTGGCGTATAGGTCGTTGGTTATGCAATTTCGGTGCGTTTCAAACTGGATTGGCATGTCCAGCTTTTCAGACATCTCCATCCATTTGCGTATCACCGGGATCATTCCATCAACAGACAGCGGCATCACTTGACCGATCACATCTACAAAGGGTGCGTCAAAATCTTTTGCCATTAACAAGGTGTCATGCAGCGAATCGATGGTTTTGGGAAAGGCAACGATTAGGGGGGTGAGTCCGCAACGTTCCATGTGGGGCCGAACCGCGTGCGCCTGTGCCACATCGCCTGCGCCAAGGTCAATCGCCATGCCATCATAACCGGCTGACGCTACCATCTCGCATATCTGATCAAACGGCAAAATAACGCCGCTTTGATCATGCGGCATCATCGCCCAAAGCGAGGTATAAAACTTTAAGTGCCGTGTTGCGCCGGTCACCTGTTACGCTTCCAACTGAATATGTTTGCCATTGCCGGTCGGCACCACCCAGACTTCGTTGGTTGGCCATTGGCTTTCATCTTTTTGGGTAAGCTTGCGGATGACTTCAATTTGAAATTCGATCCATCCCATTCGATGTACTGGTCCCGCAATCGCCTCAATTTTGTCATTTAGTTTGCGTAATTGCCAAAATGGTACAGATGGGTAACTATGATGCGCGGTGTGGTAGGGCATCTGCCAGCATAACCACCGCATCAACGCGTTGGTGCGCGTAGATCGGGTGTTATTCAAAATATCAGCTTCATGCGATAGCCCAAGATGCTCTATCGTGTTTTGTAACTGATGCACAGGTTTGGTCAAAAGCATCGGAAACAGCCAAAATGTTACTGCAGCCGAGCTTTCCTGATACAGAGAAATCAAAAAAATCAGCCCATAACCGGCAAGATGCCATCGCGATTCTCTAATAATTTTACCCTCATGCGTTGCCCCGATATAGGGCTCTATAATAATGCCGCGCGCCCTGCGAATGATGCCGATGAAACGATTTCGCCAATAAGTAATGCCACTCATCCACAGTAAGTAACCGCCGAGTGTGTAGGGCGCACGGGTCAATTCGCCATCGCGTTCCCAATCTTGTGTCCAGCGGTGGTGGGCAAAATGCATGACCTGATCATAGTCGCGGGGAAACAGCATGATAAAGCCAATTACACGACCAAAAAATTCATTTAGATGTTTTGTTTTGAAAACTGTCCAGTGAGATAACTCGTGCTGTCCAGCATAAAGGAAATTGATGGCAATGCCGAGCATTGCACCGGTAAGAAGAACCCACCAGCTACCAAGCGCCAGATAATGGACATAGCCAAGCGCCAAAATCGTGCCAACATGGCTACCGATTTGCAGAAAGCCAAAGACATCGGACTTTGTATTCAGTTTTTTTAGTTCACTTGGTTGCAAAAGCTTTCGCGTGGAAAATGACTCTTCCATGGTATACCCCTTTACCAAATTTGAAAAAAACTGATCCCATGTCCCAAAGAGTGTCAGTTCTCATTCATTTTTTCAATAGCTGCGTCCCCGATGTTGTCAACGCCGCGGCTAGCCAGCAGATTGTCCAGCCAGTCCGGATCCATATTTGGCACCGAACTCAACAACAGATCGGTATAGGCATGATGTGGAGGCTTGAACATATCATTTTTTGGCCCCGACTCGACAACAAGGCCATCTTTCATCACTACCACTTCATCGGCAATTGCACGCACGGTTGATAGATCATGTGTAATCAACATAAATGACAGTTGCATCTTATCTTGAAGGTCAGTCAAGAGCCGCAAAATGCCCTCAGCTACAAGTTGGTCAAGTGCGGAGGTTACCTCATCACAAATGATAAATTTTGGCTCTGCCGCTAGGGCCCGGGCAATACCTATACGCTGCTTCTGGCCGCCAGAAATTTCTGCCGGATATCGGTCAACAAATTCAGTAGGCTCAAGTTCAATCTGCGCCAGCAATTCTTCGACACGCCGACGCTTTTCACGGCCGGTTAATCCCAGATAAAATTCGACAGGACGCCCAATAATTTCGCCAATTTTCTTGCGCGGGTTAAGCGCTGTATCTGCCATTTGATAAATCATCTGCATCTGCCGCAATTGCTCATTTGAACGTTGCCGGTAATCAGGTTGCAAGGCCGTGCCATCAAAACTGATGCTGCCGGTCAGCGGTGGTAGCAGACCCGTTATACAGCGGGCCGTGGTAGATTTTCCAGACCCGGACTCACCCACGACAGCTACGGTGCGCCCGGCGTGAATGTCAAAACTCACGTCACAGACAACGGGGTCATTCATGGCATAGGCGGCTGTCACATTCTTTAAGCTGATGACAGGGGTAGCACCGGTTTTGGCGGGTGGCTTTTGCTTGCGTTCAAAGCTCCGCACCGCCCAGAGCGATTTTGTGTAGCTTTCGCGCGGTGATTTCAGCATGGCACGGGTGGTGTTTTCTTCAACTTCATCACCGCGAAGTAAAACTTTAATACGGTCTGCCATTTGCGCAACAACGGCTAAATCATGTGTAATGTAAATAGCGGCGGTTGAAAATTGTTCAACAATGTCGCGGATTGCGGACAACACCTCGATCTGTGTTGTCACATCAAGTGCGGTTGTCGGCTCATCAAAAATAATGAGATCTGGCCGGCAGGACATTGCCATGGCAGTCATGGCACGTTGCAACTGGCCGCCAGAAAGTTGATGCGGATAGCGAAACCCGATCATTTCGGGTTGTGGTAACCGTAACCGTCTATAGAGGTTGATTGCATCGGTCTCGGCATCAATGCGGCTAAATTTTCTGTGAAAAACTGGCGCCTCGGTATGTTGATTAATTATTTTGTGTGATGGATTAAAACTCGCGGCTGCAGATTGCGCAACATACGCAATGCGGCTACCCAGTAACTGGCGCCGTTTTTCAACAGTTGAATTAACAAGATCAATACCATCAAACTCTATGCTGCCCCCAACAATTTCGCAACCATCACGCGTAAAGCCCATCCCAGCAAGTCCCAGAGTAGATTTGCCAGCACCAGATTCGCCAATCAGACCAAGCACTTCACCAGGATATAGATCAAGGCTCACTTTATTGATAATACGGCTCCGGGTTTCGTCACTAATACCATCAACTTGCAGATCACGAATTTTGAGCAGCGGCTTGGTGTTGGTCATGCTCACTCCCTTAGCCCTGAGGTTCGGTGCAGCACCCAGTCAACAACAAAATTCACTGCTACTGTAAGCAAAGCAATAGCGCTTGCTGCCATCAATGGTAAGGCCGCGGTAAGCGGGCTGAAAACGGCAAAATTAATGAATTGTGCAAGATCTTTCACCATGGTACCCCAATCAGCCAAAGGTGGTTGAATGCCAACGCCAAGAAAGGATAGCGAGGCGATTGTCAAAAAGACAAAACAAAATCGCAATCCAAATTCAGCTAGGAGTGGGGCAAATGCGTTTGGCAAAATCTCGTTAAAAATAAGGTAGGGCATTTTTTCACCACGCAATTTAGCGGCTTCAAAAAAATCCATAACCACAATATTCATTCCGACAGCGCGCGAGAGTCGAAACACCCGCGTAGCATCTAGTACGGCTATAATTAGAATCATATAGATCGTTAAAAGCCATTTTTCTGAGCCAGCCCATGCAGAGGCAATGGTCATCAATAAAAGTGCAAAAATCAATTGAGGGATTGACATAAGCATATCAACTATCCGCGATAATGCTTGATCAAACCAGCCGCCTAATGCTGCTGCCAGAAATCCAAAAAATGTACCAATCAAAAAGGCAAGGCATGTAGTTATAAAGGCAATTCCTACTGTATTTTGTCCACCGTATATGAGGCGGGACAGCAAATCGCGTCCAATTTGGTCAGTGCCCAAAAGGTGTGCGGGGTCGCCGCCTAAATCTGGGTTGCCCCCGGGCAGAACATTTACTTTTGCAAAAATTTCAGCTTGACCATAAGGAGCTAACCAATCGGCAAAAATGGACATGATCGCATAGCCGATGATAATGATTATGCCAAGTGCGGCGGTTACCGGCATCTGCCGAAACATTTTGCGACTGCCATCGGTGCCAAAATGCTGTCCGGCCAAGCGGAATAAATAACCAGCAATGCCAAGGCCGATAACGCCTTGAACAAACCATTGAAAAAATATCAGTTCTTTGACGAAATACAGCCAGCACATCAGATAAATTATGGCTATGGCAATTGAATATCCGAAAGCGCCACCTAGGCTCATGCCGGTACAGGCATGTTGGATCGGCGCAATTGGGACGCGGCGACCAATAGGCCGCAGGAAAAGGCTCATTGCAATAATAGATACCATCCATATAAATCCACTTGTCCACGTCATTCTGCCGTCTCCTATTTTGGCATTCGTAAGCGTGGGTTTGATAAAATTGCCATGATATCGGCGAGCAAATTTAGAAGAATGTAAGCTGAAGCAAAGACCATGCAGCAGGCCTGCACTACTGGAATATCCCGAATCTTGACACTATCAACAAAAAGTTGACCGATGCCGGGATAGACAAACACCACCTCAACCACCACAACGCCTGTGATTAAATATGCCAAGTTCAAAGCAACCACATTGATGATTGGTGCCAACGCGTTGGGTAACGCATGCACAACAATTACCCTGAATGGGCTAAGCCCTTTTAATCTTGCCATTTCGATATAGGGAGATGCCAGTAAATTAATGATGGCGGCGCGGGTCATACGCATCATATGGGCTGTAACAACAAGTGTAAGTGTCAGCGCAGGCAATAAAGTTTTTTCAAGTCTCTCACCAAAGCTCATGCCATCAAAAATATTAGACAGTGATGGCAGCAATGGGTTTAGGACGGCAAGAACGAGAATAAGAATATAGGCAACAAAAAATTCCGGGCTTGAAATTGATGTCAGGGTGCTGACATTCGCAACCCGATCAAATACTGAATAGCGGTATAATGCTGCAAGGATACCAATGATCAAAGATATTGGGATAGCAATTACTGCGGTGACGCTTGCCAGAAACACTGTGTTGGCAAAACGTGGCGCCAGCTGTGTCGCGACACTGCCGTAATTAGAGCTACTATTTTCACCAACATAAGCACTAAAATTGGCTTGCGCAAAGCTGGTGCCAAAGTCACCCCTAGCTGCTCCGATAAGCCAGTCAAAATAACGAGAGGCAATCGGTCGATCAAGACCAAGATCGGCGCGGATTGCGGCAACTGCTTCTGGCGTCGCGGCTTGGCCAAGCAGCGCTTGTGCAAAATCACCTGGCAACATGTTTACCGCCATGAAAATGATGATCGACACAAGGAATAGTGTCAGAACCCCTAGTCCGAGACGCTTTAATATAATCGATAGAATGCCCATGCGACCTAGTTTGTTTGATTGGACTGCGATATCAGCTATCCAAGATCAGGTTGAAGTCAAGCAACGTAGTATGTGGCGGTTTCACACAAATTAGAGAACCTGCGTGAAACCGTTTGTTTTTTTGCTAATCGACTAGGCGAACCACCAACGCTTAGAAATTCGTGAATTATCCAGCATCCACAAATTACCAACTTTCGGCCCATGAGCCAGCTTTGTTGAGGCAGCGTCCAGATAGTTCTGATACATCGGAATTATTGTACCGCCCTCTTGAGAACACAATGACTGCATTTCGGTGTAAATATCGCGACGCTTAGCGCTATCAAGTTCTGACCTGCCTTGTTTCAAAAGTGACTGGAACCTCTCATTTTCCCAACCGGCTTCGTTCCACGGCTGGCCACTTTCATACGCGGTCTGGAACATCCAGTCTTCGGTAGCTCGTCCTGACCAATACGACGCGCACCAAGGCTTTTTCATCCAAACATTCGACCAATACCCATCGGCTGGTTCCTGAATAACATTGATGGTTATTCCACATTTTGCGGCTGAGTTAGAATAGAGTTGTCCGGCATCTGTCGCACCGGCGAATGCGCCCTCTGATACATGCAGGTCAAGCTTTAGATTACCCAAGCCCGCCTTATTCATATGGAATTTTGCCTTGTCAGGGTCATACTGGATTTGCGGGAGGTTGCCGGCATAATACTGATTTGCTGGACCGATCGGATGGTCATTGCCGATCGCTCCATGACCTAGCAAAATTTTATCAACCATTTCCTGCCGGTTAACCGCATGTTTTAACGCTTGCCTGACATGCACATTGTTGAAAGGCTCCATCTTGCATAGCATTGGGAAGACATTGTGCATATTTCCGGTGACTTCAATGATTTCAACATTTGGGTTTGCCTTCATTAAAGGAACCGTTTTGAAATCAACACGGTTAACGGCATCAACCTGACCGGTCATCATTGCGTTCATCCGTGCAGAGGCATCGGCAATTGCAATAGCTTCAACCTCGGCAAAATAGCCAACTGTATCAGCGCGATAATGGTCTTCAAATTTCTTCACCAAAGTCCGAACACCTGGTTCAAATGAAACCACCTGATATGGGCCGGTACCGATGCCTTTGCTGATAGCTTCGGCAATCATACCTGCTGGGAAGATACAGATGTGGTAATCAGAAACTAGATAAGGGAAATCAGCACTGCCAGATTTCAGGGTAAATTGTACCTGTGTGTCACTAAGCTTTTTCATCTCATCAACCGACGATACGATTGGCTTGGCTGCTGATTTAGCACCTTCTTCCACATGCATTTTCATTGATTCGATAACGTCATCGGCGCCAAAGCTCTTGCCGTTATGGAATTTTACGCCTTTACGCAAATTAAATGTCCAGACTTTGGCATCTGGTGTTGCTTCCCAGCTTTCTGCTAGTTCGCCTCTAAGGCTGCCATCAGAAGCCACTTCGGTCAGGGTCTCAAATACACAACCAGCGCCCATGTTAATCATATAGTTATCAGAATGGGTTCGGCTATCCCACGTGTCTGATGTATTGGCACCAGCAAGCCCTAACCGCAAACGGCCACCATGCTTTGGCGCCGCCCAGGCTGGCATTCCCATCGTTGAAAGCAGGCCAGCCGCAGCTGACGTTTGCAACAATGTTCTTCTTGAAAATTGATTAGTCATTTTTTCCTCCGACAAAAAAGATTAAGAAGTGGCATCTGACTGACCGCGCTTCGACTTCCGAATGCTTAACGGTGCCATTCCCTCTTATGTTTTAACCATAGCGTAAAAGGAGAATGGGGTCTTTGACAAGCATTTTGGCGTTAGCTAGATTTTAGATTTAGTAGCTAGTTGATCGTTATTTTATGCGGCAAATCATATTTTCTTTTACCCTATGAGACTTTTTTCTGGTTCTGAAAAATTGGTAATAACAGCTCAATCACTGAGATATATTCATCGTTAATACTGTGAATGGTGCCTAACCAGACCATGTGTTTTCAAACTACTTAGATAGTCCTCACGATTTATATAGGCACCTGCCATTTTTCGTTTTCCCTGAAAAGCGCCGCGGCCATGTAGGATCCGCCAATTATCAAAAACTATCATTTCGCCGGGCTTTAGTTGATACCGCCATTGATAGTTTGAGCTGTTAAATCGGCCATCCAGATAACGGATCCCGGCATAGAGCTGGGTCATCTGTGATTCGGGAAGTCGTATCGTTGCCCGGTCATAATTGTTAAAGGTTAACTGAAGGAGTCGTCCCTCATGGTCATGTCGTAGGATTGGTCGGCGTGCCTGCAAATTTGAACCATCCCCTTTGTAAATGCCAGTAACCTCAATCTGGCCAAGTGCGGCATATAAAATCGGGTCATCTTGTTGAAGCTGGTGAGCCACTCTAAAACCGTCAACCATGACAGACTCACCGCCAGTTGCGTCATACTCCATACAAAGAAGTATTTGCAGCCCAGGTGCGTCTAAACTGTAAGTCGAGTCGGTATGTGGTCGCAGTTCCTTTGGCGTATACGCGCTATCTGCCATGGTTTCATTCGCTTCAAACTCCCACAACCCACCAAAAATAGTCTCGCGAATATAGCCAATATTATTTGCAAACTTGGCCACAGACGTCTGTTCGCATGGACAGTGTTTCACAAGCACAAATCCATAATCGGCAATCTTTTTTAGAGCGTCAGAGGTGCCTGATCGAGTTAACGCCTGATCATACTCAATTGAAACAAGATCACTGGTTATGTTATGCGCATCCCAGAGCATAGGCACCGGTACATCAATTGCATCCATCGGCTTAAAGTAAGCTGCAAGAAATCCGCTATCATAGTCCGCGAAATTTTCAAGGTCGGGCCATTTGATGCAAATGAATTGGCCGTCCTCTTTTAGTTCTACCTGTTCTGGGGAGATATTGGCAGGCACTTTCGCTGTGAATAATTCACGTTGGTGACTCTGACTGTCAAAGCTTACGGGGTCGCGTGCGTTATCACGCAACCAAAAATAAGAAAAATCAGAAGACTGTCCGTTTTGCAACACAACCTTTAAAGAGCTAGAATCAAGTCGAAAAGCGCTGATTTTCATCTATGTGTCCCCTCGATATAATTTACAACTGAAAACAATACTGAAGCTGGGAATCAATCTCAATAATGTCTCTCAAAGGCATCACTTGGTAAATTGGCATTTAGTAGTTAGGTTTTGCAAATAACATAAACGCGTAATTTAGGACGCGTCTTGATGATCTTGGTGTTTGGTAGAACGTGGCTATTGATCGAAGGGTCAAACGCAATCTTGCCTTTATAAAGCCGCCATAATTGTGGTCATTGTTGCATTCTAAAATTGAGAATTTTTACAAAAACATTAAACCAGCCTCTCATCAATGATGGCTCAGAGAGGTTTCATCATTCTCTGAAAAACCGCACTATTATCTCTGAACCATGTATTTGGCGCTTACACCTGGTGGGGGTGTCGCTCCAAATCCACCTTTTGCAACCACTGCCTCAACACCGCCGTTAGCCTCAATGATCGCGGTTTGATCAGCCTTGGCCTGGGCGTCAACTAACTCTGGATCGCATATTAAGCGTAGTTCTCTCTCCAATTTATTTCTTATATCTTTGAACTCGGGGTCAACTCCAAGATCATGCAATTCTTCTGGGTCTTCAGATAAATTGAATAGCTGTGGTTTCATTGATACATAGTAGATGAATTTCCAGGGGCCCTTGCGGATCATGAAAGCGCCGGTTGTCGATCCCATAGCGTGATATTCAGAAAAAACCAATCTATCAAGATCATCTTCAACGTTGGCTAGGTCTGCTAGTGATGTACCGGGCTTTGCTTCTGGTGTGATGCCCACGGTCTTCAGTACGGTTGGGTAGACATCAATCAAAGAGACTGGTGTTCTAGAGGTTTTGCCAATGGGAATTCCTGGGCCTTTTATAATACAAGGCACACCAACTGCTTCTTCATAAAAATTTGATTTGCCCCAAAAGTCACGTTCACCGATATTATCACCGTGATCGCTAAGGTAGAAAATTTGTGTGTTGTCACTGAGACCGTTTTGTTCAACGGCCTCTAAAATTTGGCCAATCAAATCATCAATGAAAGTGACAAGTCCATAATAGGATGCCAAAGCAACGCGAGTTCGCTCTGGATTAAAGTTGTCCATGATTTGACAATTTCGCATTGCGTGATGCCAAGGATGTTCGGGGAACTCCCGGGGCTTTGTGGGCATCAGGCCAAGCTTATCATATAGATCGTAGAACTCTTGTGGCGCTATCAACGGAAAGTGGGGGGCTACCATGGAAACGAAAAGCACCCAAGGTTTCTGTTGCTTGCCATTCGCGGCTAACCACTCTATCGCTTCGGCCGCAACCTTACGGTCATAAACATTGTAGTCAGTTTCACCTGGGCCAATTTTCTCAGCCATTGACAAAGCCTTCCAGCGTTTTGGTAGGGGCTCCCTAACACAGCCTAGAACATCACCAGTTCCATCAACTACATGCATTGGTATTTTTTGAAAATCCAGCCCTACATCGTCATCCGAATTCCGATAGTGCAGTTTTCCGATTGACCCCACTTTAATACCAGCTTTTTGTAATTCGTTCCCCCAAGAGGGCGGAGAGCCAAAATATGGCGTGGCGTTATCCCAATGATGCGAACGGTGTGCGTAATCGCCGGTTGCAAATGAAGCCCTTGCGGGCACGCAAATAGGTACATTTGTGTACGCATTCTCGAATAGCGTTCCTTGATGCGCTAAATCGTCAATGTTTGGGGTTTTTATGATTTTATTTCCGTAGCAGCCGAGTACTTTACGAGTGTGTTCGTCTGTCATTAATATCAGTTGGTTCGGGATTTTGTAGTTCATAAGTGAACCTCTCATGCTCAACCATGTTCGCAATTTTACAGTTAAGTTCAGCTCGAACCAATTATTTTTTAGAAATTTAAAATGGATACTCTCTGAAGAGTGGGGCAGTGTTTTGCGTCTGGCTGGAGTAAATGTAAAGCGAAGGGAAAGATAGAACCATTCTGTTTAAATAAATTAAATAGATTTGCATCGATCAATGCCAAGGCTTGAGCAAAAAACTCTAACGTTTTATCAAAAAGATCGCGGTTTAACGAAATAGTCCATTCGATCAACACTTATAAGATTGAATTTTAGGATTGCGCCGTCTCTTAGAACTGTTAATTCAATAGCCTCCCCGGCCTCACCAGAGTTCCATATTTTATGGTAAAACGCCGTTAAGTTAGACACTTGCGAACCATTAACCGTTAAAACCACGTCTTGAGGTTTAATGCCTGCATTGAATGCAGGCCCACCTTTACTCACTCCTGTAACAGTAATTTGATCGTTTCTGTCATCTGATGAAATCCCAATATATGGTTGAATTTTGTTTTTTCTTCTACCGTAAGATATGAGGTCTTGCAGTATCGGTTTGAGTATGTTTATGGGAACGGACATATTTCCAGGTGAGGATACGCTGGGTATCGCCTCTGACACAAATAACGACCCTAATCCCAAAATCTCGCCCTGTTGGTTTAAAATTGGTGCTCCTGCCCATAAACCATTTGCAGGCACAGTATATATGGGACTTTTGAGAAAATACTCCCACCAACCAGCGAACGGCCTCCGCGACACAGATCTCACAATTGACCCTGCACCGCGTTCGAGCGCTGGCAGAATCAATAGATCCTCATTTGAATCGAAAGTATCCGAGTCTCCCAACGGTAGTGGGTTAAATTTAATTGGAATAATAGGTTTGACAATACCAAAGCCAGAAGTGTGGTCGTAGCCAACAATTGTTGCGGGAAATCGGCGCCCATCTGGTAATCCTATCTCTATTCTCTCTGCCTCAATGATTATATAGCCAATAGTTAAGATATGGGTCTCATCTATTGCGACACCATTTCCTTCCCGTTTGACTCCAAGGCTCGCGGCTGTTCTTGCATTGCTCAGAACCGAAGTGTGAACACTAACAATAGACTGGTAAAAATGCCCTAAATTTTCTTTTGTAATGCCTGCGTATGAGCTGACTGTACTAAAAAGAAAAAGTAATACTGATAAACACACTCTGACAAAACCGTCTATGAGACGGTGATAAGTTTCTTTAGTTGACAACTGTATCAACAACACTGACTCTTTCTGCTCCGCAGGAGGTGCCTCCAAATTTTGCTTATCCTTAGTAATCAAAGATACTTTGATCTTCGAGAGCATCCCAAATCATATGTTTAATCATTTGGATAAAGGAACAAAAAAATCGTTTTGATATTTTTTTCCGAACTTTTTGCTGCGCTTGAAATTGCTGCGCCAATATTATTTTACTTTGTTGGGTTCATTGCAGTTCTTGTGACAGCAGTCTCTAAATCTGGTTTTGGCGGAGCTGTTGCTTTAGGCATACCAATGCTTTTGCTTGTTACTTCGCCAAGAGTAGCGCTGGCTGTGACTTTGCCAATTCTATTGATTATTGATGTTTGGGTAGTGTTTTTTTCGGATAACAAAATTGACTATAAATTGTTATTGATCATGCTTATTTTTGGTCTTCTTGGTCATTTTTTTGGTTGGTATTTTTTTGATTACATTTCTAATGCCACACTTGTGACGTTCATCTCATTAATGTCTTTGATAACTGTTTTCGCCTATTTCAGAAAACGGTTTTTTCCCGTTAAATTGGGTATTGTGGGCAACTTACCATTTCAAAAAAGACCGATTGCACTCTGGAGCTGGGGTGGGTTTTGGTGCACGTTATCTGGCATCGCGAGCTTTATTTCGGTCTCAGGCGGTATACCTTTGCAGATTTTTCTTATGTCTTGCAAAGTGCCCAGGTACACGTTTATCGGCTCAGCTGGTGCGTTCTTCTTTATTCTCAATCTAACAAAGGTGCCTCTTTACTGGGACCTTGGTATTTTATCCAAATCATCTGGCTTAGTTTCTCTTTTACTACTTCCAGCTATACCAATTGGTATTAAATTGGGTCAAAAAATTAATAACAAGATAAGCGATGAACAGTTTTATCTGCTGCTGCACATTATTCTGGGCATTGTTGGGTTGCAGTTGTTATACAGCGTAATCGTATAACGTGCTTTGAATTTATAAAGTTTATATATAGCACCTGTGTTTATTAAACCTTGGCTTAACCGACCTCTCGTTTAAAAGGATATTAAAATATTAGAGCGTAATCTTCTCTCTCTTGTTGCTCATAAGTAGCTTCCGAACAGTGAAGTTTTAGAAGAATTAGGGAGTTTCTATATCTGTTCCAAAGATAAACTTTATTGATGCAGTGCAGTTTCATTACAGTGTTTTAACATAAAGGCCGTTAGGCAATTTCTGGCCTTTGTTCGCCTGAATACTTTTGACTTAATATAAGGCCAGATCGTGGTAATCTTAGCTCAAATTTTTGGCAACGCCTGTGCCCTTAAGCTTGGCCAGATAAGGCTGCCAGATCGGTGATCCAATACCGCGGTTTCTGGCCTATCAGCCATTATAGACCCGTCTGGATCAAATAAATTATCGTCTGGCGTCTTGGTGCCGTCTCGCAAATGCATCATGATATGTGATGGACTTCCGGTAACGCTTGCCAGCTTATGCGTGATCGCCGTGATTTGACCGTCACCCGCTTGATCACGGTGAAGGCGTGGCATCAGCTGTTGCACCGCCCATGCGCCAACCGCCTCATCCATCCCGCCGCCACCGCCGGCATCGATGCCAAGAAAATCCAGACGGCCTGCGGTCGCAGGGTCAATGGAATTCATCTGGTTGGCGGTCTCCAGCGGCGTGCTAACGCTCCATTCATGCGTCAATATCGACGCATAGGTATTGTGCCGTAGCGTCATCATCTTGCGGGTTAGATTGTCTTGTTTGGTCTTTAGCTGCGCTGGGCTGGGGTGCAGAAAAACGCGCGTTGTCTCGCCGCCGAACAGTGCAATATAGCTATCCATGTCAGGCATGGCGGCGGCGCCTTGATAATGCGCAGCCCAACGATAGCCAGGCCGCGCCAGCTTGTTGGGGATGTGAACGCGGTGGAACCAGTCCAGATACTGATCGCGATCGGTGGCTGAAATATCATAGGCCAAGGCCCAAATTGCACTGGTCATTAGCATCTCTCCTATGTTTCTGAGCGGGGGATTAGTATGGCTGAACTGGCTTTAATTGATAAAACAATCGCTAGCCGGTCAAAGCCGAATATGAGCGCACGAGCGGATTTGTGTTACTGCAAGACATGGATTGCAAATCGTCTAATAGTTTTGCCCTAACGGTTTTGCCCTTAAGGCGTCAACATACATCTGCAACACATCTGCGAGCGCAGTATCATCCTGCGCTGTCTCGCGCGTGCCCCTGGCCAATGGTGTTTGGTCGGCAAGCTGCATCATCGCAGCCGCGCCCTGATGGAAATGGGGCGTCATGCCGAGCGTATCATAGGTGCGGGCGATTTCCTCCATTTCAAAAATCCAGCGTTTGGCATCAAGCGGAATACGTGGCATCATGCGCTTGATAGTCGCCATAGTCGTTGGTTGGCTTTGCTCAAGTTCGTGAAAAATCTCATCGCGTAGACCAGCCAATTCGGCCATTACTGCCACTGCGGCAAATAGGGTAAAAGCGCCTTTGGTACTGCTTGCATAGATCATTTTCATTGCCGATGCGCGGCCAATCTCGTCGCCCAGATCGCGCACAATAATGCCGCGGCCATCGAGCTGTCGCACCAGTGAGGTACCTTGCCCACTTACATAAAGGCGGGTTCGACCGTTCTCCTTTACCGGGTTTAGCCCGATAATGCCACCATCAATAAACCGTGCTGGCAGGCCGTCAAAACTGGCGGCCACCTGTTTGGTGGTAGTTGGCGAAATTGCATTGCAATCGACATAATCGGGATAGGCGCCGGTAGCCCTCATTGCCGTGGCTACGTCTTGCGCTTGTGATAGTGCATGTTCGGGAGGCAAAATCGACAAGATCAGATCGACAGACTGTACCAGATCGCCAAGCGATGAAAAATTTTCGAGTCCGGCCTTGTCGGCCAGTGATTTAGTGCGCTGGCTTCGACCGGCAAGGCAGGTCACCACACGCAATCCATGTTGGCGGAACTGGCTGGCGCATCCGTGTCCCATATCGCCGGGCATTAAAATAGCAACTGTGGTAAGGGTTTTATCCGGGGTCATCGTGTGCCTTTACATTAGCGATTATGGTAAGTGAGTCGCTGATCTAGATTCGCTGACCATCAAGCCATACTGGCTTTTTGCGGAGACCTGCTAAATCCGCGGCGCCGGTCAGAAACAGGGTTAGCGCCATTTGCCGTTTTATCTGTTCAACAAATTTGCCAAGTGCCTCTGGTGAAGGTTCTTTTTCATCGTAAAGCAGCTGTTTTAGCATGGGGCCGGCAAGCGATGTCATCCCAGCCCCCAGCCGATAGGCCCGCATTGCGTCAAGACCATCGCGAAGGCCGCCAGAGGCAATCACCAGCTGGTCTGGACAGGCCTTGGTAACCGACATCAGGCAATCGAGCGTCGCGATGCCCCAATTCAGGAACGGCGAAAATAGCGTGATATCATCATCACGCCGTGCCGCCTCGATCCGCGCCCAATTAGTGCCGCCAAATCCGGCAACATCAATCGCCGTAACACCGCATTGAAACAGATCGCTCGCAATGCTGGCAGAAACACCGGCGCCAACTTCTTTGACAATAACCGGCGCAATATCGGCCTTTACCAATGCGGCGATGGCTTCACGGACACCACGCCAATCATGCTCACCCTCAGGTTGGATCGCCTCTTGCAACGGGTTCAGGTGAATGGCAATCGCGTCGGCCCCGACATCGTCGACAGCGGCTTTGGCGAGATCTAGCCCACCTGCCGCGGCTAGCTGAATGCCGCCAAGATTGCCAATGATCGGAATATCGGGCGCAATATCGCGAAGATAGCCAGCGCTGTGCCCAAGTTCTAAGGCGGCACGCTGCGAGCCAATGGCAAACGCGATTTTCTGATCCTGCGCAACATGGGCTAGAGCGCGGTTAATGGCCTCGGCACGCGGTGTGCCGCCGGTCATTGCGCCAATCATTATAGGCGCATCAAGATGTTTGCACAAAAACTCCGTCGAAAGGTCAATGTGAGGCAGTGCCATTTCAGGCATGGCACAATGTTCAAAATTTACCCGGTCAAAGCCATTGCTGCCGTCAGACCGGGTTTGCGGGTCAAGCGCAAGATCAATATGCGCATCTTTTCGTGATGCTGCGGTGATGTTGCCACCCGCGATCTGATTGCTTTCGTTATTCGTCATCCTGCTGTGTTACCTTAACTCTGATTGCCTGTCGTGCAATCTTACTAACAGTTGTGCGCGGGAAAAAACCATCGACTAGAATCATATGCGGTACGGTCAGCGCAGCAAGGCCTATGAAAATGATCTTCAATAATTCAGCCTCCGGATTACTGCTATCAATCCCGAAAAACACTGCGGCGCCAACAAGCCAACTGGCGATGGTAAAGCCTGCTGCCTGGGAGAAAACCCCTCTTGGTGACGCGGAAGACGATAGCATATGCCAAATCCGGCGCATATGCCTGCCAGTATGGATAATGCAAAAATAGACAGCAAAACCGATAAGTGGAGGCAGGGCGGCAAAAGCGATTGCGAGCAGTATAAACTCGGCAAATCGTGGGCGAAGTGACGAGTCACGAAATGCCAATAGAGCATATAGGGCTGTCATCGCCGTCATAAGGGGTGCGATGATTTCGGCAAGGGATAGGGCAAGCTCTGAAGAGCCATCCGTGAGCGCATTGAATAGCGGGGTTACGCTGTCTTGCTGCAAATAGATGATTCCGAATATGGGTAGGCCGCCATGGAGCAGAATCTGAATTAAAAGAGCGGGTTGCGATTCCGCCGCGGCATCGCCGCGGCCAAAATGTATCATTGAGATGATTAGAAATAGCGTCAGCGTCAGACTCGGTGCTATCAGCCAAATTGCTATAACCATTAGGGCGGCGGCGCAATAAATGGCAATGAATTTCATCCCGGCCGCAAGCGACCGGCCTGCGCCAAGGTGATTGGCAATTGCTCCATCAAAGGCGCCGTGCGGAAGGCCAATCAAAACGACAAACAGCAGGGCAATGAGACTGGCCGTATCGAGTAAAACAAGATTTGTCATCATGATTTACCTGCCTGGTCACTTTGAAAGACTGCGAATAGAAACGGCCATTTTGGCATGGCCAGGACAATTTTAAGCCACAGTCTTGGGCCTGCCTCGCCGCTAAGGAACAGGGCAAACTCATCCCCTGTCAAACGGGCTGCCATCGCGGTAAAAATCTGCGGCGCAAGCGCCGGGCGGTCTCTGATGACACGCAGAAAAATACTGTCCATGAAAAGTTCAAACCGGCTATGTGGCACGCTGACCCATAAAGGCTTGTGTTTTCTTGCGCTTGTTTTCATCTGGTCAATCTGCTTCTGGATAAAGCTGAATGCGTAACCGCTCGACGGCCGGATGGCCCCGCCATTTGCGCCAATGCCGGTTAATGATGGGTCACGTTGGGCCAGGCTTGCCATCGGAATCACGCCCTGCTCATGGCGTGTGATGTGAAAGGTCTTAACCCCGACGATGCCGCTTAGATAGCGTCGGATGGCCATGTCGTAAAAGGACTTTGGTGCAACTTCGGTCGAGAACAATGTGGATTCGATTAGGGCGCTGCGGGCGGTAAAGGGTAGGCAGTAAATGAAATGTATGCCACGACTTTGATCGCAACGGAAATCCATCAAGATTGCCGTGTCACTGTCAAACGCATCATCATCTGTGGTGATCTCATAGCCAGAAAAATGCTGTAGCATCACGCCGCGTGGCATTGGCGGTGGGCGGCTATCAAGAATTTGCGCTGTGCCGCTGGACGCTACCTCACGCAGGAAGCGAACGCCGGCGGCAACGGCCTTTTTGCGACACTTGCCAAGCCAGTCATGGCGATTGAGGGCTAAATAGGGATGGTTTTCCGACGTGCGTTCAACCATTCGGTCGGGGCTGATAATGCGCCATTTGAACCATTTTTTGCGTGCTATGGCACTGGCCTCGCCCAGCCAAGGCATTGCCCAGAACCCCCAAATGTGATCGCCTGCTTTATGCGTTTCCGGGTCGATAATAGTGAAATCATGGCTGTCAAACTCAGCTGCCCTCGCCGCAAGGGATAAGGCGGCGCAACCCGCACCAAGCACCGTAACGGCAACCCGGTCTTCTGTGCTATCTGACATGCGGCAACCCTCTTATCGCATCATGCAATGCTGGATTATGCGGTGTGGTCGGGTGAAGGCGCCGCGCCAATGTAGTAAATGCGCGAAGACTACAGGCTATTTTAACCGCTGTGCTGGTAACCTGACGTCCGTCATGCCAGGAGTGGTTTTTCAACGCAAGCTGGACACCAATCTGGCGATAGATATAGGCCGCGACAGCAATCGACATATGCGCTCTAAAGGGCAGATAGGAAAGCCCGGCGATACCACTTTTGTAATAGCTGTCGGCCAGATCAAGCAGCTGGGCGACGCCTGCTGCTATGCGCTTGGCGGCTGCATCTTGTGGCGTTCTGGCCAGTGCCACAATCCGTTCAGGTTCAATATTACCGACCCAGCTTGCGGGTAGGTAGCGCCGGCCCATGCCAGCATCCTCAAGAACGTCGCGGGCAATATTTGTAAGCTGCATCGCAATGCCAAGATCAATCGCATGAGGCAGCGCCAGTTCGTCTGAACAATCGAGCGCATTACACATCAAAATCCCGACAGTTCCGGCAACATGGTAGGCATATGTCAGCAGCTCGGCCTCCGTTTTGAGGAGAACGCGTTGCTGATCGGCCAACAGACCGTCAATCAGGGCGACAACCACTAAGGTCGACGGATTATGTTTGGTCAGGAAGGGCTGAAATTGAATGAGGGCAGGGTCGCCGGTGGTTCCTAAGGCTTTTGCTGTCTGTAAATCTTTGCGGATATAGCGAAGGCGTGTTGGGCCATGTCCAATGTCTCCGTCAGCCATATCATCGAGCACACGGCAAAACTGATAAAGTTGCGTTGCCTGTGCGCCCATCTTTGCACCGAGGAAGCGCCGCGCCCAGTGAAAACTCTTGCCATAGACCGCAAGCGCTTTGTCGGCTGTCAATGTCTCGCTATCGCCTGTGGTCACCATGGTCTACCGATTTCTGGGATGATTGGATCACCATCATAGCGCAGCAACGGGGGTTATGGCGATGCTCTGTTTTTCTTCATCTTCTGCAACCAGGCGTTCAACGACTTTGGCCGAGCATAGAACACCGGGGATGCCAGCGCCGGGATGGGCACCTGCTGCAGCGAAATAAAGATTTGGAATATGCGGATCACGATTATGGAACCGAAACCATGCGGATTGCATGAAGATGGGCGCAATCGAAAAGCCAGCGCCATGCATCGACCGGTAGTCATTTTTAAAATCTTCCGGTGTCATGAAAAATGGATCACTAATGGCCGTTTCCAAGTCGGGCAAAATGGTTTCAGACAGTGCGCTAATTATGCGTTGCTGTAAATCTGGGCCGGTTTTTGCCCAGTCAATATCAGCGCGTAAATTCGGAACCGGGCACAAGACATAAAAGCTGTCACAGCCCTCCGGTGCAAAGCTCTTATCCGTTGCTGTCGGGCGGTGCAGGTAAAGTGAAAAATCATCAGCAAGGATTTTTCGGTCAAAAATGTCTGCCAATAATTCTTTGTAACGCGGCCCCATCCAGATCGTATGATGCGCAATATTGTCATAGGTCTTATGGGTGCCGAAAAACAACACAAACAGCCCCATCGAATATTGTGTAAGAGACTCGGGTAAAAGGCGTTTCCTGCTGGCGTGCTCGCGGGGCAGCATCTGGGTATAAACGGTTGGGGGGTCGCCGTTGCAGATGATTCGATCGGCGGGAAAATGGTTTCCATCTGCGGTGGTGGCGCCAATCGCCCTGCCTTCTTTTATTTCAATCCGGGTAATATCGGTATTTAGTACAATTGTTACACCAGCCCGGCGTAACAACGCATCCAGCGCGGCAACAAGCTGGCCAGTGCCACCCATGGCAAAAAATACCCCCCACCGTCTTTCTAGATAATGGATCAGCGCATAGATGGATGTTGTGCTGAACGGATTACCGCCCACCAACAACGGATGAATTGAAAAGGCTTGTCGTAAAAGTGGATGCTTTATGTATCTATTCACAATGCCAGCCACGGAAAAATAGCTTTGAAGTCTCAACAGGCTTGGGATTTGCGCCAACATTGAGGTGAATTTGGAAAATGGCTTATCCGCCAATTTTTCAAAGCCGACTTCGAAAATAGCCTGTGAGGCGCGCAGCAGTTTGGCATAGCCGGTGACGTCATCGGGTGAAAATCTGCTAATCTCATCGTTCGTATCCTCGACCGATGGGCGGTAATCAAATTGTTCGCCGGTGTGAAAATAAAAGCGGTACCATGGGTCGAGTGCGCGAAACTCGACATGGTCTTCGCGCTTTTCACCAAACAAGCTAAATAGCTCGTCAAACAGAAATGGTGCAGTAATCACCGTTGGGCCAGCATCATGGCGAAACCCACCGCGTTCAAATACCTGCGCGCGGCCACCAATTGCAGGCAGCCGGTCGAGCAGGGTTACATCATAGCCGCGGGCCCGCATGCGCAAGGCAGAGGCAATACCGCCAAATCCAGCGCCAATTACAACAACCCTACCGCCTTTGGTTAGTGACATGAGTTATTCCAGCTTTGGGGAAGGCGGGACGGTTTTCTCATCAAATCAAAATCAGGCCCCGCCATTTTTGCTGGCAGTTTCACAAACCCGCATGATGAGCCCGTGAACTGGCATAATGACCTCAGAAATTTCGGCTGATAAATCGCGCGCCTGACTGGCCGCACGTTCTAACGTCGCAAACATTCGCACCGAAGCGGTGTTTATCGCCTTTGAGTTAAGGACCTTCCCTCGCCAATATGTAAGTTCAGCTGTGTCACCACTTTTGTACCAGTCGTTGAACCTTGCTTGTTCGGCTGATTGCAAACCATCAAAAAAGGATATGGTAACGGCGTTTGGTGCGCGGCGGGCAAGGTCGCCAGCAATCAGTTTAGCGCCATCACTGCCATTGAAATTCGAGATGTCATTCGCAATCTGATACGCCTCGCCAAGGCTACGGAAATAGCTGGCGATGGTTTGCTCGGCAGGATAGTCGCCAACCATGATCACAACACCCTGAAGTGGCGCTGTTAGCAAAGGAGCGGTTTTGTCCGCGGCAATGGTAAGATACGCATCCCAGTTAAGGTTACCGTCCCATTCAAATTCCATGGCCTCACCAGCAGTCGTTTGCGCCATATGTTTGGTAAGGATGCGAAGCAAGCGCGGCGTATTTGCAATTTCGGCGGCTTCGGCAGCTAGCTCAAATGAAAGCGCAATCAGCCAGTCCCCAAGTGTCAGCGCAACATTTCTTCCGAATTTTGTCCAGATAGCCTGATGACCGCGACGCTGCTTATCGCCATCGCAGATATCATCATGGATCAAAGATGCATTGTGTAAAACCTCAATTGCCGCCGCCCAGCGCGTCGCCGCGGCATGGCTGACATTCAAGACATGAGCGCCGCGCATCGCCATCGTTGCTCGCAGCATTTTGCCCGGATTATTAAAGTGATGAGCCGCGGCTCTTGCCAGAGGCTGGTTATGTGTTGGTAGCCTGCTGAGAATTAGATTATGAACAATATCCTTGTCGGACGGGCGCAGTGTTTCGGCGTTGATTGTCTTTTGGAAAGCAGTGTTTCGCAATGCCCATAGTTCATTCATCGACTGCCTCCGGTAAGTCTTTTTCGGCCTCGAGGAAAATAGGAGCAGCCAGTTTGCCGACTGCTCCTATCGAGCTTTACTTTGCTTCTGATTCAGTGACCGCAACGTTCCAGATGATCACACCAAATGCGATCTTGTTCCACACGTCTGCGATGTTATAGATCACGTTAAGTGACTCGTCGCTGACGGCGCCGTTGAGGTAACCCATGAAATAGCCAATCGGGTAAATTGCCCAACCAATCGTAACAATCCAACGCATGGTTGAAAATGCTGATTGTACAGACGCTGGCGCCTTTTCAGCAGCAACACGGCTGGCTTCACCGGCAAAGATCTCATAAAGGATATATGCCCAACCGAGCATTCCGATGATGAAACCTGGCCAAGCGCCGATATAACCAATCTCGCCAGCGTAACCGCCGATAAGCATCACAAATGTACCAATCATGAGGCGCCAGAAAATACCACCTGATACGGCCGTGATGGCGCGCAGGATCAGATAGAATTCCACCATCAGCAATGGCACTGTAATCAGCCAATCGATGTAACGATAGACAGTTGGTGTTTCGCCGGTTGCAACCCATACGTCACGCATGTAGAAGTAGTGCACTGCTGCAACAAGAGTGACCAAGCCTGATACCGTCAGTGATGTTTTCCACTTACCTTGCACACGAGTTGTTTCGATGAAGAAGAAAGCCGTTGAAGCGACTAGGGCCATCGAAATGAGCCAGAAAGAAATGCCCACATAATCGTCAGCTTTTAAAGTCAAAGCGTCGGCTGCATTGGCAGCAACTGGCGCCAAAGCTAATGCCGCCGTCATCAGGGCCGCTTTCACGCCCTTAGTTGTAATCGAACTCATTGGAGTACCTCCGTTAACATAATACTCACCCCCGACGAACCGCCATACTGCCTGTGGCAAATTGACGCTTCGACTTAGTGATTACGAGTTTTTTCGGAGTTGAAATCAAGTTGAAAATCTGGCCCTCTGTACCAGCGTAAGATTTACCTATTTATATCAAATAATTAAGCGATATCAAATTTATTTTGCGATTTTCGCAAAAATAGCAGGTTGTTTGAAGTTTATTCTTGTTTTTTGGAATAAGGGTCTAATTTTCGTTTGGGTCGCGTGGCCGTCTGTGGTTCTCCCGGTCAGATCAGGTTAATCCTGGTGCGAACGGCTATAGTGCGATTTAGCGATGTAGGGGAATCGATCAAGACTGTGGTCTGCCGATTTAAAAATCTCGACAAGCAGTGGAAAACAGGCTGCATGGTCGGATGAATGTTCAGCCGAGCAGTCACCGCCCGGACAGGCAGACAGGCCGCCAATCAGGTTGGTCTCGGCAAAAAACTCAATATAATCGCCCGGTCGCACTGGACTAGCCTTCATGAAATATTGATGCGTGTCCTTGGTAAAACCGGTGCACATAAAAACATTCAGAACGTCATGAACAAGAGGCTCCGCGGTTTCATAATTAAGTTGGCGATATGCTGCCAGCGCGCGGATCAGGTTTGAGTGACAGCAGTGATGATAGTCGACATTGCCTAGCAATTTGGCGGTGTAGGGGTCGCATCTCGTCCCGATCACATCATGCACTGAACCGCCGTCATCATCCCAGCCATACCAGTCCAGTGTGTCATAACTGATTGTGGCAAGGGGGCGAAGGTGTGGAAAGCTCGACCACATGCGATCGCCGGTTGACAAATGCGTTCCATTTAAGGCGCGGGTTTTTCCCGAATAGAAATGTTCACGCAAATCATCTGATGACCACAGATTTAAATCACCGACCTGTGGGCCGTCGATACTGGATATGCGGAAAAAATGCCCTTTTGGCACGTCAAAACAACGGGCTTCTCGGGGTGGCACAACTACTTCGAAGGTTTTCACCAGTGCGGTTCGCGCAGCCGCCAGTATACTCATATCAGGATGTGGCAGGCTAGTGGTTGGATAGCAGATAACCGGACGAATTTGGCGCCGTATTTCGGCGTCTGATGGACCTTTTGGTGGGATAGTTGGTTTCATTACCTGTACTACCTTATCTAATATGCGACGACCATAACTGACCGCAGGCTGGCTTTATGATTTTGCCGACGGTCTCTTTTATCAAAATAGTATGTGCAGCAATTGGAAGCAATTGTCAGATCGGATTGTTTTGATTAGGGTCTTCAATTATTGCAGTCCCACCGGTTTCAATTGTTCCAATCAAAGCTGGCAATCGTCTTGGCTATCAGCGCCATTTTCAATTGATCATTGATCAACGCACCGGAGAATAAGTTTATGAACGATCTGATGATGTTGTTACCGCCCGCGATGCCTTTGCTTGATGCTGGCTTGCTTGTTTTGGCCAGCTTTGCCACATCATTTATAACAGCAGCGTTCGGAATTGGGGGAGGGGTTATTCTTATTGCTCTTTTAGCGTTGTTGCTTCCCCCAGCGGCGCTAATTCCAGTTCATGGTGTCGTTCAACTTGGCTCGAATGGTGGGCGGGTTGCGATTATGGCAAAGGACGTGGTTTGGCGACCAATTCTACCGTTTGTGTTTGGCGCTATTATTGGTGCCAGTATCGGCGGCTTGGTGGTAGTCCAATTGCCACCTTGGGTAGTTCAATTGGCGCTTGGCATCTTTATTATTTGGGTGGTCTTCGCAAAAATCCCTCCAATCCGCCAGAGTTTTATTCTTATTGGTGGCGTTATCTCCAGTTTTTTGACTATGTTTTTTGGTGCTACAGGGAATTTTATCGCCGCTATGGTTAAAAGCATGAACCTTGAACCTGTACCTCATGTGGCAACACATTCATTGATGATGACGTTTCAGCATTTTATAAAAGTGCTAATTTTTGGAATTGTCGGCTTTCAGTTCATGCCTTACGTGCCGCTTATCATAGGGATGTTGATTAGTGGGTTCATTGGCACTGTGGTTGGCCGTAATTTTCTCGTTCGCGCCGGTGGGCATTATTTTAAACCTATTCTGAACACTATCTTGTTTTTGGCTGCTTTGCGCTTAATTTGGGCCGGTATTAACGGCTTTTTAGCCTCATGATTTACCCTGTATTTAATAATGAATTAATATGATCTTGGCAGTTTCAGCACATGCTCGGCGACATAGCTCAAGATCAGGTTGGTTGAAATAGGCGCAACCTGATAAAGCCGCGCCTCGCGAAACTTTCGTTCAACATCATATTCCTCGGCGAATCCGAACCCGCCGTAGGTCTGAACGCACATCTCAGCAGCGGCCCAGGATGCGTCGGCGCATAACAGCTTTGCAAGATTGGCCTCTTCGCCCGGATTTTCACCAGCTTCATAGAGACGGATTGCTTCCTGCAACATCAGCTCAGCGGCGCGCATCTGGCTGTAAGCCCGTGCAATTGGAAATTGAATTCCCTGATTTTGGCCAATTGGCCGGCCAAAGACACTGCGTTCACCCGAATAGGATGAGGCCTGCTGGATAAACCATTTTGCATCACCGATACATTCGGCCGCGATTAGAATCCGCTCGGCATTCATACCCGACAGGATATAGCGAAAGCCTGTGCCTTCCTCGCCGACTAAGCTGCTTGCCGGAATTCGCATATCGTCGAAAAACAGCTGGGTTGAGGAGTGATTCATCATTGTGCGGATTGGGGTGATCGTCAGTGATTTGCCGCGCACCTCCCGCATATCGACCAAGAATACCGACAGGCCATCGGTTTTCTTCGCGCATTGATCAAGCGGCATTGTTCGCGCCAATAACAGCATCAAATCGGAATATTCGGCGCGCGAGGTCCAGACCTTTTGGCCATTTACAACATATTCATCACCTTCACGACGCGCCGTAGTACGAAGCGCTGTGGTGTCTGTGCCACTGGTTGGCTCGGTTACGCCAAATGCCTGAAGCCGCAGGCTACCATCGGCAATTGACGGCAAATATTGTTGCTTCTGTTGGTCTGAGCCATGCCGCAGAACCGTGCCCATCGTATACATCTGGGCATGACAGGCCGCCGCATTACCGCCGGAGCGATGAATTTCCTCTAAAATCGCCGCGCCAGCTGAAATCGGTAGGCTAAGACCGCCAAATTCTTCGGGGATAAGCGCAGACAGGTAACCCGCATCGGTCAGTGCCTGCACAAACTCGGCCGGGTAGGCGCGATCCGCATCGCAGGATTGCCAGTATTTACTATCAAAATCGTTACATAATTTAGCAACAGCATCGCGGATTTCGACATGATCATGAGGGTAATGAAACATAAGACGACCTTTCGGTGGCGGGAAATTTGCGCGGGTGAAGGATTTGGAGTTTAGACGGTTGCGCAATTTACCCCACAAAGACTAGCCAAAAACGCGAAATGATCAATTACTCGATTTGAAAAAAATTTGACATTTTGCCACTCCTATACTGCACCAAGAATATGCCATTAATATAACAATTAGGGGCGCAAGATTGCTTATGCGCAGCAAAAAGGGGCCAGTAAATGGCCCCTTTGATATCACTTTAGCCGTTGATCAGGTGCAGGCATTAACGGCGCGGCGGGTCATCTCGCCAATAAGATGCGCCCGATAATCCGCCGAGGCATGAATATCACTCATCAGCCCATCAGACGAGACCATCCCATCAGCAATCGCATCAGCACTGAAATTTGCATTAAGCGCCGCTTCTAGATCATGCGCCCGGAACACGCCATCCTCACCCGCACCGGTAACGGCAACACGCACACCATCGGCAAATTTTGCCACGAACACCCCAACCATTGCATAACGCGACGCAGGGTTTGGAAATTTGACATAGGCGGCCTTTTCAGGTTTCGGCAAACTAACAGCGTGAATGATCTCATCTTCCTCCAATGCGGTCTCAAACATACCGTCAAAATAATCCTCAGCCGCAATTGACCGGCTTTGCGTATGAACCGTACCCCCAAGCGCCAATAGCGCCGCCGGATAACAAGCCGCCGGATCATTATTCGCCAGCGAGCCACCTATCGTGCCGCGATTGCGGACCTGCCGGTCGCCGATATGTGCGGCCAGATGCGTGAGAGCTGGAATGGCCTTTTGCACCAGCGCAGATTCCGCAACATCAACATGACGCGTCATCGCCCCAATCCGGATCGCACTGCCCTCATCATCTATTGAGGATAGACCGCAAGCAGACAGATCAACCAGACAATCAGGATTGGCCAGCCGCTGCTTCAAAGTGGGTATCAAGGTCATGCCACCAGCCAGAAACTTGCCATCATCGGCTGATTTCAGGGCTTTCACCGCATCGTCAATATCACGCGCTTTGACATATTTTGTTGAATACATTTTCGTTCCCCTATTCGGCTGCTTTGGTCTGGGCGTCTTGGATGGCCCGCCAAACTTTTTCCGGCGTCGCCGGCATCGTTATATCAGTGACACCAAGCGGCGATAACGCGTTAACAACTGCATTGATCAATGCAGGTGGTGAGGCAATTGCCCCCGCTTCGCCGCATCCTTTTACGCCCAAATCATTGTGAGTGCAGGCAGTCACCAAGTTTTGAACCTTGAGACTTGGAAAGTTGTCAGCCCGCGGCATACAATAGTCCATATAGGACGCTGATAGTAATTGTCCATTATCATCATAAGCTGCTTCTTCATATAATGCCTGGCCTACACCTTGCGCAATGCCTCCATGAACCTGCCCTTCGACGACCATTGGGTTAATTAAATTTCCAAAGTCGTCACAACACACCCAATCAACCAATTCCACTACGCCGGTTGAAGGATCAATTTCTACCTCGGCAATATGTGTGCCGGCCGGATAGGTGAAGTTTGCTGGATCATAAAACGCGGTTTCTTCCAGCCCCGGTTCTAGCCGATCATGAGGGAAATTGTGCGGCACATAGGCAGATAGAGCAATCTCGCCAAAGGACTTTTCCCTGTCGGTGCCGGCAACGGTGAATTTACCGTCTTTGAACTCTATGTCGGCATCATCGGCCTCAAGCATGTGGGCAGCTATTATTTTGCCCTTCGCAATGACTTTATCTAATGCTTTCGATATGGCGGTGCCACCGACGGCGAGTGATCTGGAGCCGTATGTACCCATGCCAAACGCTGTGCGATCGGAGTCGCCATGGACAATTTCGACTGCCTCTATATCCACGCCTAGCTTGTCACAGACGAGTTGCGCAAATGTGGTGTCGTGACCCTGACCATGACTGTGAGTGCCGGTAAGCACTGAAATTGTGCCTGTTGGCTCTACTCGGACAATAGCGCTTTCATATAGACCAACGCGTCCGCCAAGTGCGCCAACCACAGCTGATGGCGCAATGCCGCATGCTTCAATGTATGTGCTAATTCCGATGCCCCTGCATTTTCCGTCTTTTGCGGACTTTGCACGCCGGCTCTCAAAATTTTTGTAATCTATCATCGCCATAGCACGATCTAGCAATGGCTCATAATCGCCAACATCATACTGAAGAGCTAACGCTGTTTGATATGGAAATGCATCTTTTGGAATGAAGTTTAAACGCCGAAATTCTGCAGGATCCATTCCGACCTGCTTTGCGGCTACGTCCATTGTCCGTTCAAGAAGGTAGGTTGCTTCAGGTCTACCGGCACCTCTATAGGCGTCAACATTAACTGTGTTGGTGCAGATGCCTTTGACGTTTGTGTAGATGGCCGGAATGTCATAAACACCAGAAAGCAGCGTTCCATGAAGATAGGTTGGTGTAACCATTGCAAACGCGGACAGATAAGCTCCCAGATTTGCCAATGTATCGACCCTGAGCCCAATTATCTTTTTGTTTTTGTCGAGTGCAAGCTTTACTTCACTTATGTGGTCGCGGCCATGCGCGTCCCCAAGGAAGGCTTGTGTTCTGTCAGCCGTCCACTTAATCGCACGCCCAAGTTTTTTTGAAGCCCACACACAAACGGCCTCTTCAGGATATACATAAATTTTTGATCCAAATCCCCCGCCAACATCTGGAGCCACAACACGAAGTTTTGACTCGGGAATGTTCAGCATGAACGCACCAATTACTAGGCGGGTCAGCTGGGGGTTTTGTGATGTGGTGAAAAGTGTATAACGTGCATCGCCCTTGTCGTATTCAGCCACGGCAGCGCGAGGCTCCATAGCGTTTGGTATAACCCTATTGTTGCGAATATGGACGTTTACAATTGTTTCAGCCCTGTCAAATGCATCATTGACGGCAGCCTCGTTGCCAAGTTCCCAATCGAAATAGGTATTTTGTTCCATACCGTCATGGATCTGAGGTTGATCCATTGCAGTTTTTAAATCTGTTATCGCTGGCATTTCCGAATAAACCACATCGATCAGCTCAGCAGCAGAGGTGGCTTCTTCCAGCGTTTCGGCAAACACCGCTGCAACGTGGTCTCCGACATACCGCACCCTGCCATTGGCAAGGATGGGGTGTGGAGGCTCGGAAGGGGCTGAACCGTCCTTGTTTGTCGGCGCCCATCCACAAATAGGGCCGCCTAGATTGTCGGCTGCTACATCTTCACCAGTCAAAATTGCTATGACTCCAGAAGCTTTTTCTGCCCTCTCCTTGTCAATGGACACAATATCGGCAAAAGCAACAGGCGAGCGGAGGAAGTAAACGTGAAGCTGACCTGCCCGATTAATATCGTCCGTGTATTTCCCTTTTCCAATTAAAAACCTTCGGTCTTCCTTGCGGCGAACGGATGCGCCAATACCTTGGCTTGCGATACCCTCTGGCATTTTACCCTCCCATTCTTGTAGCTGCGTCCTGTACTGACTTGACAATGTTGTGATAGCCGGTGCAGCGGCAGATATTTCCCTCTAATCCTTCACGGATTTCACGCTCGGACAGGTTCTTGTTTTTCTCTACAAGCTCAATCGCGCTCATCACCATCCCCGGTGTGCAAAACCCGCATTGCAGACCATGATTCTCATGAAACGCCTGCTGCATCGGATGCAGCTCATCACCATTGGCGATACCCTCAATCGTCGTGACGTCGGCGCCGTCAAGCTGCGCTGCTAAAATGCTGCATGATTTGATCGACTCGCCATTCACATGGACAATACAGGCGCCGCACTGGCTAGTGTCGCACCCAACATGTGTTCCGGTTAGCCCCATGGTTTCGCGCAAAAATGAAACCAGCAACGTATTATCCGGGATATCATGAACTACATTCGCCCCGTTCACCTTCATTGCTACGGTTGGCATTGATCTCTCCTTTGGCTGATAATTTCATTTTTTTATGAATGAAATCGTTTGGCAGAAATCATTCACAAGAGGAAAAGGTTGTATGGATCCGCGGTATTTGTAAACATAGAAATGGTAGCATTGAAACAGGGCAAGGGGATTGGCGGTGATGGCGCGGGCGTTTGACACAGTCGAGGCCGTTCAGCAAGGGCTTGTTTCTGCAAGCTATATTGTCAATGACGGTTTGGCTGTTAGCCTGTTTCTGGCCTTGGCAAAGCAACGCGCATTTTTTCTTGAGGGCGAGGCGGGTGTTGGCAAAACCGAAATTGCCAAAGTCCTTGCGAGGGTTCTTGGGCGCGATTTGATCCGGCTTCAATGTTATGGAGGGCTTGATATTAACCAGGCTGCCTATGAATGGAATTATGCGCGGCAGTTAATTGAAATTCAGTCCCAAAGAAGCGTCGATTACAAGCATGTAGATAACCCGGCAGATACGATTAACAGCGGTGCCGATAATCTGTTTCGGGAGGCATTTTTAGTCGAACGTCCGTTGTTGCGGGCGTTGAGGGCAAATCCGGCTGGCGCGCCTATATTGCTGATTGATGAAATTGACCGCGCCGATGAAGCATTTGAAGCCTATTTGCTTGAACTGCTCTCGGACTGGCAGATCACTATCCCTGAGCTGGGAACAATCACCGCGTCAACGCCGCCGATTGTGATTATCACATCAAACCGCACGCGCGAGATCCACGATGCGTTAAAACGGCGCTGTTTTTATCATTGGGTTGATTACCCAAGCCGTGAAGTTGAATTGCAGATTCTCGCCAAGAAGGCGCCCGATGCAGGCGCCATGCTGCAGGCACAGGTGGTAGATTTTGTGCAGGCACTTCGCGGCCAGCAATTATTCAAATCACCAGGTGTTGCCGAAACCATTGACTGGGCGCAGGCGCTGGTGGAATTGAACTGTGTTGCGCTCGATCCCCAAACCGTTGATTCGACGATGGGCGTGCTGTTGAAATATCAGGATGATATCAGCCGTATTCAGGGAACTGAAGCGGCGCGTATCTTATCTGAAGTGCAACGCGCTATGGTTCAGGGCGAGCTGTCACGGTTATGACCAGGTCGCTGAAACCGCCGCCGAAAATGGTCACGCCAAAACTCGATCAGAATATCATGCTGTTTGTGCGGCTGCTTCGGACCAGTGGTATGAAGCTGGGATCGGCGGATATGCTGGACGCAGTCGATGCGGCAGAAACGGTTGGTGTTGCAAAGAAGAAATTTTTGTATCACGCCCTAGCAAGCTGTCTGATCAAACGGCGCGAGGATAAGCCGCTTTTTGATCAGGCCTTTTATATGTTTTGGCAAAACCCAAAATTTCACGAACGTATCCGTGATCTTTTGTTGCCAAAGATTAAATCATCTGTTGACGAGCATGATGATGCCGAGGCGATGCTCCGCCGCTTGTCGGACGCGGTAGCCGTACCACCCAAGGTCCAGCTAAGCGCCAATGACGATGTCAAAATTGAGCTGGATGCCGCAGGGACCTCCACCGACCGTGACCGGCTTAAACATAAGGATTTTGAAATGATGTCAGCTGCGGAAATGCGGCTTGCCGAACAGGCAATTGCCAGCCTGCGGCCCTGTCTGCCCCGGCGCCTGGCGCGTCGGTCAAAATTATCACCCCGCGGCCAGCAGATTGCCATGCGTGTTGCCCTACAGCGTGGGGTTAAACAATTCGGCATCGTCTTTCCACAATTTCAGACAATCGTAACCAAGCCGCGGCCGCTGGTCATCTTGTGTGATATTTCTGGCTCGATGGAACAATATAGCCGCATCATGCTGCATTTTATCCATGCGCTGACCCGCAGTCATCCGGCGGTTTCGAGTTTTCTGTTCGGCACGCGCCTGACAAATATCAGCCGGCAAATGCAAAACCGTGACGTTGATGAGGCAGTGCAAGCGGTATCGCATCTTGTTGAAGATTGGTCAGGTGGTACCCGTATCAGCAGTTGCCTCAAACAGTTTAATCAGGAATGGTCGCGCCGCGTCATGGGGCAGGGGGCAATAACCCTGCTGATTACAGACGGGCTTGATCGCACCACAGACCCCGGGTTTGGCACCCATATGGCAAGGCTGCATAAATCAACGTCGGCACTGGTTTGGCTGAACCCGCTATTGCGGTTTGATGGGTTTGCGCCGAAGGCACATTCGGTGAAGATGATGATCCAGCATGTTGACCATTTTCTGCCAATCCATTCTTTGCAGGCGATGAGTGATTTGACTGCAAGTCTCGCAACGATCCAGAATCAGCGTGACGTCAGACTGAGCGAATGGCAAGATGCGGCGCGCCGTGCCGGATTTACTGATCGGACGGTGCTGTCTTACACCCAGGAAAAAGGGTCTTTTTCGCGATGACTGATCAGCCCAGTGAACATCTTGATCGTCGTTTGATGCTTGCCGATGATGAGTTGTTGCTTCAGGCGTCACGCTGGCAGAATACGGGCCATAAGCTTGCGTTGGCGTTTGTGATCCAGACTTGGGGATCATCGCCGCGTCAGGTTGGCAGTCTGATGCTGGTGCGTGGTGACGGACAGGTCGCCGGTTCGGTGTCAGGTGGTTGTGTTGAAGGGGCGGTTATTGACGCCGCGCTGGAGATGATTGAAGCCGGCGGCAGCCAGCGGCTGGATTTTGGCGTTGCCGATTCGACTGCGTGGGAGGTTGGCCTTTCATGCGGTGGACAGATTTCCATTCTTGTTATGGCGGTTTCAAAAACCGGATTTGCCCCGGCTTTGCTCGACGATGCGGCAAAATCTCTGGCACAACGTGTGCCGGTTGGGTTTTGTCTTTCGGTTTCCGGTGGTGGTGCACGGCGCGCTAAATCATTGCCGCCAAAAAGCGAATTGATCGATGATGAATTCTGGTTTGTGCAGACACCGCGCCCGCACATTATCATTGTCGGCGCGGTTCATATCAGCCAGCATCTGGCCTCTATGGCATCGCAGGCCGGTTTTGTCGTGACAGTGATCGATCCGAGGCGGACATTTGCCACAGCTGACAGATTTCCGGGCATTGATGTTGTGTTTGATTGGCCGGACCGTGTTCTTGGTGAGATCGGGCTTGATCAGGAAACCGCGCTCGTTGCATTGACGCATGACCCCAAGATTGATGATGCGGCGTTGCATATGGTGCTCGGCAAACCATTATTTCACATTGCCTGCCTTGGCAGTAAACGAACCCATGCGGCACGGCTGCAACGGCTTGGCGATGCCGGTTTTAGTGATGCTGATATTGGGCGAATTAAAGGGCCGGCCGGTTTGGATATTGGTGCCAAGACACCAGCCGAAATTGCTATTTCGGTTCTGGCTGAACTGGTGGCAGCCTTTCGTGGGAAGCCGGTGTAATGAAGCTGGCAAGATTCCCGCTTGATGATTGTGAGGGGCTTTTATTAGCGCATCGACACACCAGCTCTCACGGCACTCTATCAAAGGGAACATTACTGGATAGGGCGATGCTTGAACGGCTGCGTGCCGAGGGCATCTCATCGCTTGTCTGCGCAAAGCCTGATCTGGATGATGTACATGAGGATGTTGCGGCTGAACGGCTGGCCAAGGCCTTGTCGCCGAGCGCGGTTGATTTTACCCGCGCTGCGACAGGACGGGTTAATATCCGCACGCAACAACGCGGCATCATCCGCTATGACCGCGACCTTATCCGTCAGCTGAACGAGGTTGATGAGGCGATCACCTTTGCGCTGGTGCAGCATAATCAGTTTCTTGAATCTGGTCAGATGGCAGCAACCTTGAAAATTATCCCGTTTTTTGTCGCCGAGGCGTCAATTTTGGCGATTGAAAACCTGCTTTTTGAACGAAAAGCCTTTGCCTTTTACGGCTTGCGCGAGGCTAGTGTTGGGCTGATCCAAACGCGGCTTCCGGGACAGAAAGATCGGCTGTTTAAGGCCACGGAAACTGTTACACGGACACGCCTCAACCAGCTTGGCTGTGATCTTGTAGAGTGCAGTATTTGTGCGCATGACCGCGAGGTCGTTGCGGCCGAAATCAGCATTATGGTGGCGGCCGGTGTCGAGATGATTCTGATCTGCGGCGGATCGGCAATAATTGACCGTCAGGATGAGGTGCCGCAGGCAGTCATTCTTGCAGGCGGGCAGATCGATCAATTTGGCCTTGCGGTTGATCCGGGTAATCTGTTGATGGTTGCCAAAATTGCCAAACCTACCAGATTTGCCGAGAACGTCGCCGGGCAGGGTCATCATCATGTGATTGGAATGCCAGGCTGTGCGCGCTCGCCGAAACTCAACGGGCTGGATTGGGTTCTGCAATTGGTGCTGGCGGATATACCACTTAGTCGCCATGAGCTTGCCGAGATGGCGGCGGGTGGTTTGTTGATGGAAATTGCCTCACGGCCGATGCCGCGCGCACTTGCGACAATCCCGCCGAGCGAAGATAAAATGGCTGGTATTCTTCTGGCTGCAGGTCAGTCGCGGCGCATGGGGTCGGTCAATAAATTACTGGCGCCGATTGCTGGAAAGCCGCTTATCAGGCACGCCGCCGAAGCGATGGTTGCGGCTGCGCTATCGCCGTTAATTATTGTAATTGGCCATGAGGCAGACAAGGTCGCGGCCGCGCTCAAAGGCTTGCCGGTGACCCTTGTGTTTAATCCTGATCATGCCCGCGGTCAGGCAGCCTCGGTTGGGGTCGGCGTTGGCGTGCTTGATGCAGATGTAACCGATGTCGTGATCGCGCTTGGTGATATGCCATTGGTATCGCCAGAGGTGCTTGAATTGCTGGTGCAAAACCATCTGCAACTCGATGATCATCAGCGCTGCATCACCTTGCCGACGAAGGCTGGCAAGCGCGGTAATCCGGTATTGTGGGGACGGGCATTTTTCCCCGAATTATCGGCTCTAACTGGAGATAGCGGTGGTCGGCAATTGCTGGATGATCATCTGGCCGCCCAAAATCTGGTAAATTGTGATGATCCAGCTATTTTCCAAGACGTCGATACGGCCGAGGCGCTTGCCGCAATGACGCGTGATGTTGAAAAGGGTCAGCATTAGCATCTGCCCTAAAACGGCTATTTTTGTTTCGATTTTTCATGAGCAGAGTTGAAATCAGCGGAGTTTAGACCGAGAAAAACACCGCCAATCAGTGGGATTGATGCGTGATGCGCAAGGAATAGCGATAGGATCAAGCCAGAAAGAACACTTGTGGCAATGCCATACCAGACGCCAACGACGCCAAATCCCAAGATATGAACAAAAATATAGCTGAAAAAAGCCACGCCAAAGGCCTGACGATAAATGCCAATTAGCAATGTCCAAATCGGCTTTTTCAATGCCTGCAAAAATGAATTGATCGCAAAAAGCATCATATAGATTGGCAGGATAAAGCCGTCCACCCGCAGATAGCTGACGCCGATAGCAATCACGTCAGGGTCGGTGGTAAAGCTGCGCATCAGTAACGGTGCCGCAAAATAAAGCGTTGGGCACGCCACTAGCATGAACAGCCAGCCAAATTTCCAACAGGTAAATAAGGCGATGCGGACGCGATCACGCTCGCCAGCGCCAAAATTTTGTGCCGCAATGGGCAATAATGCGCCGGTCAGGCCAAACACCGGCAGCAAAAATAACTGTTCAACACGCAAGGCGACGCCGTAAGCAGCGACTGCTGACGTGCCAAATGATTTGAGATAGAACTGCACGATAAAGCCAGCAGAAAACATCACCAGCATGGTGAATGTTGTTGGCAGAAGCTGCGCCATAATTTGTCGGTATACCGCAAGGTTAGGCAAGATATTGGTAATCGTTTTCTGCGCCAAAAGGGACGAGCGAGACAACCTGATCCCGATGAAAATCATCACCCCGGTTTGGCTGATTACCGTTGCCGCGGCAATGCCATCAAAGCCCAGACCGTTCCATATGCCGGGGATGCCGAACATCATCAGTGGGTTCAGTCCGATATTTGCAAAAAAAGCACCAATTAGCGCATATTGCATTGACACGGAATCACCTTGCGCCTGCAATAATCCGTTTAGTCCATAGCCAGTAACAAAGCCCGGAAGACTGAGCAGCAATATTGTGAAATAGGCCGCACCAGCATCGCGGTAAGCGCCTTCGGTCGAAATAAAGCTCAGCAAATGGGGGCCAATGAAATAGGCCGCTGCCATTAACAAGCCAGATGCAACAATGGCAAACCCTACACCTTGGGTTGCAACCAAGCTGGCGTCATGGTCATTTTTGGCGCCAATGGCGTTGCCAACAAGCGCGGTCATCGCCGAGCCAAGACCAAAGCCCACGGTAACAAAAATGAAAAAGGCCTGAAAGGAAATTGCCAGACCGGCCTGTGCATCGGTGCTGATCAAGCCAGCAAAAAACACATCGACTACATTATAAAGGGTTGAAAATACCATGCCAATGGCGGCAGGCAAGGCAAGCCGCAGGAAATGTCCGGCCAGTGATCCTTTGGTAAGGTCATGCGTTTTTGTCATTCCGATTGCTTACGCTTCATTCACGGTGGTTTCAATCGTCTTTTTGTTGCGGTCGTCGGCGCTTTCGCGATAGGTTGCCCGCAGCTAGGATCATCATCATCTTAAAAGGGCGAAAAATATATGTTTGGTACCGGTATCATGGATGGGCTGAGTTCACAGACAATCATTCTGATGGCTGTTGCTGGTGCCGGTTATGCGCTCTACATCTCGGGCGAAAGCCTCGCCAAGAAGGCCGCAAAGAAAGATACAAACGCGCCACTTGCCACATTGTTAAAAATGATTGGTGGCCCGATGATGCTGATTGCCATTGGGGTGTTTATGCTGCGCTGGTTAATAAACCGCTTCTAAAGCCGGGTCGCCGACGCCTTTATCGGCGCAATCATCCTGTACATAGGCTTCTGGCATCCAGATGGGGCAATCCAGATGGGGGGCGGGCTTATAGAGAAATCGAGGCTGCTATTGCCCGGCTTCGGCAATCCGGTAAAGACCGCCTTTGCCCTCGTCACTAAGCAGAAGGACGCTGCCGTCAAACGCAACCGCAACATCACGCACCCGCCCGATAGCGCCGTCCAGCATGACGGATTCTCGAACCGGTCGACCGTTTTCAATTATTACAAGATAGAGCCGCTCGAATTTTAGCGAGCCAACCAGTAGATGCCCGTTTAAATAGGGAAACATCTCGCCTTGATAAAAAGTCATGCCTGACGGGGCGATTGACGGGGTCCAAACCCAAACAGGGTCGCTAAGGCCGGGAGCGCTTGTACCGCTGCCAATACTGCCGCCGATATATTCCTTGCCATGGCTGACTTTGGGCCAGCCGTAATTGTGGCCGGCCTCAATGATGTTTATTTCATCACCGCCGCGTGGGCCATGCTCATGCGCCCAGATTTCGCCATTTGACGGGTTGATTGCTAGGCCTTGCGGGTTGCGATGCCCCTTGGTCCATAGTTCAGGGGCCCAGCCGTCCAGCCTTGGATTGTCGGGCGGCGTGCTGCCATCATGGAAAAGCCGGATGATCGCGCCGGCGTGGAGGGAGGGGGCCTGTGCATCATGGCGATCACCTCGTTCGCCAAGGCTGGCATATAAATAGGTTTCATCAAGCACAATGCGGCAGCCATAATGAATCGCATTACGCGTCGGATTATTTGCGCGGAAAATCGTTGTTCGGTCGGTCAGGTTATTGCCGTCAAATCCGGCACGATCAATCGCGGTAACGGTTTCATTGCCAATTTGCAGGCTATAACAAAGATAGATAGTGGCAGCATCATCGCTTGAATCAGTGCCGGAGATATTTCCCGAAATCATGCCAGCTGGCGCTTTCACCGCGACATCTAGCAGCCCGCCCTGCCGGTTCGCCGAAACAGCGGGCAAATTGCCGATGGTTTTGCGATCGCCGGTCAAAAGATCGACAAGAAAAAGATTGCCATCACGCTCGGTAACAAATAATTGCCGTTTATCCAGAAAATCCATGCCCCACGGGTGCGATAGCGGCGCGCCGATCTGCTGAATTAAGGGGGCGGAGATTGCTGGCGTTACCATCCCGATAGCGCCTATTCCGCCAAAAAACAGCCACCCAAAGATTGCCCAAGCAAGCATGAGATTATGGCAAGCCGCAGCAGTGATCAGGCGGCCGCTTCCTTGCCGAATAGATTTAATCAGATAAAAATGAGGCATCGTTGAAAAAAGCCCTTGCGAGTGGTTCGGCAAATTTAATCCAAAACATACTAGTACTATTTTGCCCCCAATAGTGAGTTATACGCAAACTATGTGGTTATTCTGTTGCAGGGAACAAGTCTTATGCTGGCAGATTGACCCAAAACAGAAATATAGGCAGGTAATGACCAGCATAGACCTTGATCACATGACAGCGATCATCCAGCGCGAGATCGATGCCTTAAAACAGCTGAGTGAAACGGCCAAACCTAGCCGTGCGCCGGTGATGCTTGATCAGCAATCAGTTGGCCGCCTATCACGCATGGATGCAATGCAGCAGCAATCTATGGAATTGGCAACCGAAGAACGCCGCCAGCAGCGCCTTTTAGCACTTACCGCTGCATTGCGCCGGATCGAGGCAGGCGATTACGGGTTTTGTTTGAAATGTGACGGTGATATTGCATCCGGGCGGCTGGCAGTTGATCCGGCGGTAACGCTGTGTATTGATTGTGCCTAGCGCCCCCCTAAAGCACCCCCAATGGTTGGGGGGTTTTTTTGGGTTAAGCCAATTCGCGCCGTGCCAGATAGATGCTTTGCAAAAAATCGCGATCTTGAAGCGGGTTATGGAACGGCACCGCAACCGCGCTCGCCTCGCTAAATACCGATAGCAGCCGGCGGGTAAAATCATCATCAGGCGGGTCGTTTGACCAAAGCGCAAAGATGCCGCCATTCTTGAGGTGATGCTGCAGCTTCATCAGGCCTTCGGGCTGGTAAAATCCGGCATGGGCAGGTGCAAGGTGAAAATCTGGCGCATGATCAATATCCAGCAATATGGCATCAAAACGGCGCTCGGGCTGCGCTGGATCGAATCCGTTATGCCCCGCTGCCATCTGAAAAAAATCGCCCTCAACAAAGTGGCATTTGGGATCACCGACAAGGCGTTTGCCCAGGGGGATCATCCCCGTTTCATGCCACCCAATTACTGGGGCCAGTTTTTCGATGATCAGCAGATCATCAATCCGACTGTCATTCAATGCCGCATCCGCAGTAAAACCCATGCCGAGCCCGCCAACAACAACTGACAATCGCCGGTTATCCGAAATTGCAGCAAGGCCGTGTTCGGCAAGCGCTACCTCAGATGTCGTAAACAGATCGGACATCAAATGTTCATCGCCAAGCATGATTTCCAGCACATCAACATCAAGGCGTAATTCGCGCCGCCGCCGCAGCGATATGGGGCCAATGGCAGTGGGCTGGTAATCGAGTTCTTCGAAATAGCGGCTCATGGCAAATCTTTCGTCACTTTTTTGGTGTCTAGTCATTTACGGGTAATTGAGGGCGTGCGCGTCTGTCGCATTTCAATTATTCGGTTTGCGTGTTAGTAAAACAACCATGGATCCGACAAAATCACCAGCATCACGCATATTTAATGCCGATCAAGCGGGTGCTGACCACGCGCCGGCACGTCAGTTCTCTTTTGCACTTTTATGGCGGGGGATCGCACAGCGCTGTCCACAATGCGGAATTGGGCCCGTTCTATCTGGCTATCTTGCGCCAAACCCTTGCTGTGCGCATTGCAATGAAGATTTCCGCCACATCAGCGCGGATGATGGGCCGGCCTGGCTGACCTTGCTTGTGATCGGTCATGCGGTGGTACCATTGATGATTGTTTTTGGGCGCGATGCAACGATATCGCCGATATTGGCAATTGCCATTCTGGCTCTGGTCACGCTTGTCGGTGTCTATTTTGTTCTACCGCGCGCAAAAGGCGTTTTCATTGCGTTGATATGGCTAACCGGTGCAACTGGACAAGATATGTTCACCGCCGATCAGGAAACATCAGACTGGCCTGCTGATCAGTAAGTGCAGATAAGGCGATACCGCCGATCGCTCATCAATCCTAACCGTCAAATACCCCGATTATATTCTCCGTCAATCGCGTGACCTTTCGTGAGGTTTCTGCGTGCCCTGATGAAAAAAAACCATGAAAATTATACAGCAGTGAAAAAAACATTGAAATTTTCATTTACTTCGGTTCAGGATGAAATCATCAGGCGCGGGGGATCGATGCTAATTGATTTAAAACAAGATGCCAAAGCAGGCACTGGGTCAAAAGCCCCCTTAAGGTCAAGCGGCAAGATTGGCAGTGATATTCGTGCGTTGCGCCGGTCGCGCAATTGGACGTTAACCGATCTTGCGGAACAGCTTGACCGGTCGGTTGGCTGGCTATCACAGGTTGAGCGTAATGTTTCTGAGCCGACGCTTGATGATATTCGCAAAGTTGCCAGTCTATTCTCGCTGCCGGTTAGTTTCTTCTTTACCGATGGCGGCCATGGTGACGAGACAGCCTATATTGTGCGCGCCGGGTCAAGGCGGGTTATGAGTGACGCATCAAAGGGCTTGGCCGAAAGTTTGCTATCGCCGGATCTTGGCGGCGCTTTTGAGATTGTGCATTCGGTCTTTGCACCGGGGGCAAGCTGCCCTGAGCCATTTATCCGCCCAACCGAAGAAGCTGGCTATGTGATTGAGGGCAGCCTTGTGCTGTTTATCGATGGCGTCCGGTTTGAGCTTAATCCGGGTGACTCGTTTCGGTTTGCCGGCGAAGAGATCACTTGGATCAACGAGGGCAAGACTAACGCGGTTTTGATATGGGTGATTGCACCGCCGGTTTATTAATGTGTGACCCATCCAAAAGAGAACGGCAAAGACGGCATTAAGACGAGACCCGAAAAATCAGGTTACTGAAACCGGACGAATAAGACATCGGGCACAAAGAAGAACCTGACGGGAAAGTAAGACCTGACGGGAAAGTAAAATAAGCGATCTGGACGCGGAGATTAGAACATGACGCAAGCAACTGTGACTTCAAAAGAGACCGAATTACAGGCATCGGCCAATCTTCCCGCAACTGCGCGTGTGGTGGTGATTGGCGGCGGGGCTGTTGGGTGCTCGGTGCTTTACCATCTGGCGGAAATGGGCTGGTCAGATTGCGTTTTGCTGGAAAAGAATGAGCTGACATCAGGCTCGACGTGGCACGCCGCGGGCAATTGCCCGAATTATGTCGGGTCATGGACAATGATGAAGATCCAATCCTATTCAACCGCGCTCTATCGCAAGCTGGGGGATCTGGTCGACTATCCGATGAATTATCATGTCACCGGAGCCATTCGATTAGCGCATAGCCGCCAACGCATGGAAGAATTTCGTCATGTACAGGCAATGGGCCGCCATATGGGGGTCGAATTTGAAGAAATGGCGAATGCCGATATGCAGGCGATCTATCCGTTTCTTGAAACCCATGATCTTTATGGCGGCCAGTGGGATCCATTAGATGGCGATATTGATCCGGCGCAATTGACCCAAGCATTGGCCAAGGGCGCGCGCGATATGGGCGCAAAGATTATCCGATTTTGTCCGGTGACCGGGGTTAAGCGTATTAACGATGAATGGAAAATCACCACCCCAAACGGTGAGATCAGAGCCGAATATGTCGTGAATGCGGCCGGGTATCGGGCAGGTGAACTTGGCAAGATGTTTGGGCGTGATGTGCCGTGTGTTTCGCTGGCGCATCAATATCTGATCACTGAGCCGATTGCCGAATTGACGGCGCGGGATAAAAAATTGCCGCTGCTTCGTGATCCTGACAGCTCATATTATCTGCGGCAGGAAAAGGACGGGTTGCTGCTTGGCCCTTATGAGAAAAACTGCCGTGCGCATTGGCTGGATGCCAGTGATCCGATGCCAGATGATTTTTCTTTCCAGCTCTATAACGACGATCTGGAACGGCTGGAATGGTATATTGAGGATGCGTGTGCGCGGGTGCCAATTCTTGGTACCGCTGGCATTACGCGGGTGGTGAACGGGCCAATCCCCTATACGCCCGATGGTCTGCCGTTGATTGGGCCGATGCCCGGTGTGCCGAACGCGTTTGAGGCGTGTGTCTTTACCTTTGGGATTGTTCAGGCTGGTGGTGCTGGCAAGCTGCTGGCCGAGATTATCATTGAAGGCGAGGCCGACAGCGATAGCTGGGCTGTTGATCCGCGCCGCTTTACCGACCATGTCGATAAGGCTTATACAGCGGCCAAGGCGATCGAGACCTATAGCCATGAATATGCGATGCATTTCCCGCAGATTCAGTGGCCGGCTGGCCGCAAGGCAAAATCTTCGCCGCTTTATGACCGGCTGGCGGCAGCGGGTGCTGAATTTGGCAGTTATGGGGGATGGGAACGCGCTGACTGGTTTCCGTCGGATGATGCCGACCGGCGGCCGGCCGATAGCTATGACCGCCAGCACTGGTTTGATGCCGTCGGGCAGGAATGCCGCCACGTCGCAGCCCATGCCGGGATTCTGGAGCTTACAGGATTTTCGCGGTTTCATGCGAGTGGCGCTGGTGCTGACGCGTGGCTGACCCGTCAGATTACTGGTAATCTGCCGCGTGTTGGCCGCATAGGGCTAGTCTATTTTGCGTCACCAAAAGGCAAGATGCTAAGCGAGATGACCGTCACGCGCTGTGCCGAAAATGATTTTCTGTTGATGAGTGGCGCGGGTGCCTATTGGCATGACCGTGATTTGTTGATGGCGACCCTGCCCTCGGACGGCTCGGTGCAAATCACCGATGTGACGTATGATCTGGCAACCTTGCTGGTGACCGGGCCTAAGGCACCGGCAATTCTTGCTGATCTGACCGGCCACTCAATGGTAAATGATGATTTTGCCTGGTTAGAGTGCCGTAAGATTGAAATGGCTGGCGATGAGGTAACCGCCATTCGCGTGTCATTTGCCGGTGAAGCCGGATTTGAAATCCATTGCAAGATGGATAATATCGTCGCTGTTTATGATGCGATTACTGCCGCGGGTGCGGCTTATGAACTCGCCCCATTTGGAATGTTGGCATTGGACTCGATGCGCCTTGAAAAAGGCTATCGTTCATGGAAATCGGATTTGACGTCAGATTATACGATGCTGGAAACCGGGCTTGGGCGCTGGGTGAATTTCAACAAAGACGATTTTGTTGGCCGGACTGCCCTGCAAGCTGAACAGCAGGCGGGTAGCAAAAATGAGTTTGTGACCCTCGTGCTAGATGATCCGGATGATGGCGAGCCGTTTGGCGACGCTGTCTATCTTAGCAGCGTTGTGATTGATGGAAATGTTGCCGGATTGGTTTTGTCAGGTGGATACGGGCATCGGGTTGGCGCATCGATTGCGATGGCGGTTGTCGATTGTGGTGCGTTGCGGGCGGCAAAGGATATTTCAGTTCTGGTTCTTGGGCGATCGCGCCGCGCCGTACTGGTCGATGGCCATGTTTTATATGATCCAGAAAATATAAAGATGAAGGGCTGATAGATGCAGATTCCGTCAAAAGCGCGTGCGGTTATCATCGGTGGCGGTGTTATTGGCTGTTCGATTGCCTATCATCTCGGGAAACTGGGCTGGAAGGATGTTGTTCTGCTCGAACGCAAACAGCTGACTTGTGGTACCACATGGCACGCGGCAGGCTTGGTCGCACAGTTACGCAACACCCAGAATATGACGCGGCTGGCGAAATATTCACAAGAACTCTATTTCGGCCTTGAGGCGGAAACGGGTGTCGCAACCGGTTTTAAGCGCAACGGATCGATCACCATGGCGCTGAATGACGAGCGGATGGAGGAATTGCGCCGTCTGGCAGCCATGGCGCGGGCATTTGGGGTCGAGATCGACGAGATTGGCCCCAGCGATATCACAAACCGCTATCCGGGGCTTGCAACAAAGGATGCGGTTGGCGGGGTGTGGTTGCCAAAGGACGGACAGGCAGATCCGGTTAATATCACCCAAGCGCTGGCCAAGGGTGCGCGTAATTTTGGCGTGTCGATCCTGCAAGGTGTCAAGGTCACAGCCATTCATCAGGCAAATGGCCGGGTGAGCGGTGTTGATACTGACTTTGGGCCGATTGAGGCTGAATATGTGGTCAATGCTGGCGGCATGTGGGGCCGTGAAATTGGCGCTATGGCTGGCGTTTCGGTTCCGCTTCATGCCTGTGAGCATTTTTATATCGTAACCGAGCCTATGCCTGATATTACACCAAATCTGCCAGTGTTGCGGGTGCCAGATGAATGTTGTTACTTTAAAGAGGACGCTGGCAAGATGCTGCTGGGCGCATTTGAGCCGGTGGCAAAACCCTGGGGGATGGATGGCATCCCCGAAGATTTCGAATTTGACTCTCTGCCCGAAGATTTTGATCATTTTGAACCAATTCTTGAGCGCGCGGTCGAGCGTTTCCCAATGCTGGCAACGGCGGGAATCCAGACCTTCTTTAACGGGCCGGAGAGCTTTACCCCCGATGATCGCTATATCCTTGGCGAGGCACCTGAGCTTGATCATTTTTATGTGGCGGCCGGATTTAATTCGGTCGGGATCGCCTCGGCGGGTGGTGCCGGTATGGCACTTGCTGAATGGATGGATAGCGGCAAACAGCCGTTTGATCTGTGGGATGTTGATATCCGGCGAATGCAACCGTTTCAGGCCAATCGCAGTTATCTAAAGGCGCGTGTGACGGAAACGCTAGGCCTGCTCTATGCAGACCATTTCCCTTATCGTCAATTTGCATCGGCACGTGGCGTGCGGCGCTCACCTGTTCATCATTACCTCGAGGCTGAAGGTGCCTGTTTTGGCGAGGTTTCTGGCTGGGAGCGTGCCAACTGGTTCTTGCCACAAGCCGAACGTGATGCCGGTAAAAAAGCCGAATATGTCTATAGCTGGCGCCGTCAGAACTGGTTTGACTATAGCGCGGCTGAACATATGGCAGTGCGGCAAAAGGTTGGCATGTTCGATATGTCCAGCTTTGGTAAGATAAAGCTGATTGGCCGTGATGCCGAAGCGGTGCTGCAAATGATCGCGGCAAATGATGTTGCCGTTCCAGTTGGTAAGATCGTCTATACCCAGTTCCTCAATTCAGATGGTCATATTGAGGCTGATGTCACGATTACCCGCCTTAGCATGGACGCGTTTATCATCATTACGCCAGCCGCCACAATCCGCCGCGATCTGAATTGGATTAACCGGCATATTCCCGAAAATGCGCACGCCATCGCGGTAGATGTTACCGTGTCAGAGGCAGTGCTTGTCGTGATGGGGCCTAAGGCTCGAGATTTTCTTCAGCCAATGATTCCGCAAAGCCTTGCCAATGAAGATTTCCCGTTTGGGACTATGCAGACGGTTGAAATTGGTCATGCAATTGCCCGTGCGCATCGTGTTACTTATGTTGGAGAGCTTGGCTGGGAACTTTATGTGCCAAGCGATATGGCGGCGCATGTGTTTGAGGCGATTGCCGAACGCCGAGACGATCATGCCATCGCAATGTGCGGCCTTCATGCTCTTGATAGCTGCCGCATCGAAAAGGGGTTTCGCCATTTTGGTCATGATATCTCAAACGAGGATCATGTGCTTGAGGCTGGGCTCGGTTTCGTGGTGAAGGAAAATAAGCCTGTTGGTAAATTCGGCGGGATGATTGGGGCTGATGCGGTCAAGGCCAAACGAAATGATGGTCTGTCACGCCGGCTGGTTCAGTTTCGCCTGACCGACCCTGAGCCATTGTTATATCACAATGAATCGATTTACCGAGACGGTGCGCTGATCGGGTATCTGACAAGCGGTAATTACGGCCATCATATTGGTGCCGCAATCGGGCTTGGCTATGTCAAATGCAATGAAGTTGGTGAGAGTACTGAATCGCAATTAAGTTCGTATTATCAGATTGATGTGGCTGGCAGGCTGGTGGACGCCGAAGTGAGTTTGCGTCCAGTTTATGATCCAAAGGCTCTACAGGTAAAAATCTAGTTATTGGCTCTTGGTGGGGAGAAATATCCATGAACCAGAATAGAACAATCCCTCATTCGTCACGCCGTAGTGGTGGTCGTGAGGCTAGGCGCACATTGCGCGCTGCACCATTGGCCGAAGATTTGCGTCCAGTACGGGCAGGGCTTGAGGGCGGTAATTTTAAACCGCTCAATGCTGCCGCGGTCAAGGCTGTGGATGCAACAGTCTATCAAATTCTAGAAGAGATAGGCCTTAGTCAGGCACCTGATACCGGCATTAAATATATGACTGAAGCTGGGGCTGTTTTGGGTGATGACGGCCGCCTCCGGTTTCCCCGTGCACTGGTTGAACATACGCTGGCGATTTGTGGTCGGCACATCACCCTTTATGGACAAAATCCGAAGCATGATTTGTTACTATCAGGGTCGCGCGTGCATTATGGCACGGCGGGTGCCGCGGTTCATGTTGTTGATGTTGTCAAGAATGAATATCGCGAATCCTATCTGGCCGATATTTATGATGCGGCGCGTATCGTCGAACAGATGGATAATATCCATTTTTTCCAGCGCCCGATGGTGGCCCGCGATATCCCCGATCCGGCCGACCTTGATTTCAATACTGTCTATGCGGCGATCAAGGGCACGACCAAACATGTTGGGGTCAGCTTTACCGAGGCTGAATATATGAAGCCGGTTTTTGAAATGCTGCATATGGTTGCTGGTGGCGAGGATAAATGGCGCGCGCGTCCGTTTGTGTCTAACAGTAATTGCTTTGTTGTGCCGCCATTGCGATTTGCCACCGAATCCTGTTTGGTGATGGAAGAAGCCGTGCGAAACGGTATGCCGGTTTTGCTATTATCTGCAGGGCAGGCAGGGGCCACGGCACCGGCCAGTATCGCTGGCGCGGTTGCACAGGCGCTTGCCGAGGTGGTTGCCGGGCTTATCTATGTGAATGCGATGAAGCCGGGTCATCCATGTATTTGTGGCACTTGGCCGTTTGTTTCGGATTTGCGTACTGGTGCGATGTCGGGCGGATCGGGCGAGCAGGGGCTGTTGACTTCAGCCTGCGCGCAGATGCTGCAATATTATGATTTGCCGGGTGGTGCAGCCGCCGGTATGGCTGATGCGAAAATGCCAGATGCGCAGTCCGGCTATGAAAAGGGCAGTACCCTTGTCATGGCGGGATTGTCAGGATTGAATATGGTTTATGAAGCCGCCGGTATGCACGCCTCTTTGCTGGGGTTTTGTCTGGATAGCCTGATCATTGATAATGATATGCTCGGTCAATGTATGCGGTGTGTGCGCGGCATCGAGGTGAATGAAACAACCTTGGGCGTACAGGTGATGAAGGATGTGTGCATGGGTGGCCCCGGCCATTATCTTGGTCATGACCAAACGATTAAATTAATGCAGACCGAATACATCTATCCGGCGATTGCTGATCGTTCCAGCCCCAAAGAATGGGAAGAATTGGGCAAGCCCAATCTTCTGGATACGGCAAGAAAGCGCAAAGAGGAAATTTTGGAAAGCCCACATCCGCTGCATATTCCAGATGCGCTTGATCAGGATTTGCGGGCTCGTTTTAATGTCTTGCTTTAATCCCCGGCGTAAATCACCCGTCTCTTTTTCTCTTTAAAGCGATGGTTAATTTCGGATTGGGGCGCCATCATCTAGCATAGCAGCAATGCGTGCATGGGTTTCCGGGGTTTTTACAAGCCGGATAAAAGCCGCTCTTTCTCGGGCAAACAAACCATCTTCATCAATGGTTTGACCTTCGCCTGCGCCTTGCACCATGATGCTGGCGATCTGCATGGCAACGGTTTTGTCATGCGGCATGAAATCGCCGCGATCAACACCATCCTGCATAAATGCGTCCATCTTTTCGGCAAGTGCTTGGGGCGCAAGTTCGGCTTCTGGCGGGCGCGGCGGTGAATAATTATGTGCCATTTCGGTTACCAGCTGGATCGCGCGCGGTAATAGCCGGTCACGGTTCATTACCGTATCATCGCGGTCAGCAAGGAAATACTGCATTCGCGCCGCCAGCTCGGGCGATGAACCGGTGGCCGCATAGCCAAGATTCATCCATGCCTTCCATGCGGCCTGTTCCCAGTCACCAAGGTGGTGATGCCAGCGCAGATAGCTCTCTTTTACCCCGCCGCCACTCGGCACAACACCCACCGCCGCCTCGACAAGGCCAAGCACCGAATTGGTGTGAGCGACGAGGCGGTCGCAATGCGTTAGCACCTCAAATCCACCACCAGCTGCGAGACCTGACGGCGCGCCCACAACCGGAACTGGCGTATATTTCAGTGCCGCAACGGCACGTTGAAATCGCCACAGAAACGCATCTATTTCATCCCATTGCCCGGCTTCGATCATACGGCGAAACGCATTTAGATCCACTCCTGCGGAAAAATGCTGTGCATCATTATGTATAATGATCCCCGCACCATGATCCTTGGCCGCAGCAGCAACAATTTCCATCGATTCGTCGGTTAGCGCGTTCGCTTTGGAATGAAATTCAACCAGCCGCAGATCTCCATCAAGGGCAAATAGGCTGGCAGCATCATTGCTTGCAATAGGGTGCAAGGTTCGCCGCGTCATATGAAAGCGCATAGCACCATCGGGTAAATTAACTGGATAACGATGACCGTCAGCGTGACGCACCATCAAATTACCGGCCTGAACGGTATAGTTTGGCGCTCCATCCTGCAAAAATGGCGGGGTATCTAGACCGCATTCGTCAAGCAGCGTGGTAAAACGTTGTGCGCCGATTGCGTCGATCATCTCAAATGGCCCGCGCTGCCAGTTGAAACCAAGCTTCATCGCATCGTCGATATCCTGCGGTGTGGAAGTGACTGATGGTACCAGGCTTGCGGCATAATGCAGAATCCGTCCGAGGACTCTACGGCAAAATCTAGCCTGGTTGTCATTGCCGTCAAGCAGCGGAAACAATGGTTCATCCTGCCGTGCAGCGGCCTCGGCGGCGGCGATTGCTGCTGGAGGAAGTGTCGTTTTGGCAGCTTTGTAAGGCGGTATACCGTCGCCGTCAAATCCGGCAAACTGGCGCGCTATACGCACGCCGTCATGACCGTAAAAACCGCCCTTGCCCTTATCGCCAGTAAAGCCTGCGGCAATCATTGCGGCGATTGCCGGATTAGCACCGCCAACGCCGTGAAAGGCATCGTCGGCGGGAAGAATATTGCCAAGTGAAACCACAACATCGGCCATGAGATCGATGCCGATTAAATCATAAAGCCCGAAAACACCAGTTTTTGGAATGCCCATCGGACGGCCAAACAGTGCGTCTGTATCTTCAATCGAAAGGCCGCATTTCAGGGTTTCATCAATGCCAACCTGAAGCGCAAAAACCCCGACACGGTTACCGAGAAAACCCGGCGTATCGGCGCAGCGCACCACACCCTTGCCAAGAACGCGGTCATTAAAGTCGGCCAGACGATCGATAACATCAGCGTTGGTATCAGCGCCAGTCACCAGTTCTAGGAGCCGCATATAGCGCACTGGATTGAAATAATGAGTGATGGCAAATCGTTGACGAAACGCGGTTGGCATATCCTCGACAAGCAGCTTGATCGGGATGGTTGACGTGTTCGAACTGACGATACAATCTGGCCTGATAACGGCATCAAGTCGGCGATATAATGCCTTTTTGATATCTAACCGTTCAACAATTGCCTCGATAATCCAGTCGCATTCAGCCAGCTTGTCAAAATCATCGTCAATCACGCCGGTGCTAATGCGTGCGGTATTTTTCTTTGACATTAATTGTGGTGGATCAGATGCCAACAACCGGTCAATCGCAATTTCTGCCGGTGTTTTGTCCCCCGCAGATTGAGCACTAAGATCAAGCAGAAGAACATTATGGCCAGCATTGGCAATTTGCGCGGCAATACCGCTTCCCATTGTGCCCGCGCCTATCACAGCAATATTTTTGAAATTTGCAGCCTTCATTTTATGTTCCTCTTGATCAGAACTCTGTGTTGGGACGACTAATTGGGACGTCTAAACCCCCTGCGGTCTAGGTGGCCAGAAATCCGCGCAGCGCGTGATTGACTTCGGCCGGCCGTTCTGCAGGCAGCATATGACCAGCGCCGGCAAGAATGATTTTTTGGCTGTTAACCAGACTATTTGCCATTGCGATACCGTGTTTCAACGGTGTCATGCGGTCGGCACCAGCAAGTATACATATGACTGGCTGGGTAATTTTTGTGGCGGCATCCTGGCCGGCTGAATATTGGTTGCAGGCCATCAGATCATTACGGAGTGCCATTTCATTATTGCTCGCCATCAGTCGGTTGCCATAGCCAAGAAAGGAGTGGCCGGGCTGGGTATTGTCGTGCATATGCGCCATCGGCCCATGGCCCCAGCTTGTCATCACGCTAATGGCCTTGGCCAAGGCCTTGTCCGACATCGTCAATAGCTGGTCATTTACCGGAATTGCCAATGCTCCGGCAATCAGCCCGAGCCGGGTAATGCGGCTTGGATATCGTGCCGCCGCATCGATTGCGACGAGACAGCCTTGTGAATGGCCGACAAGACAGGCGGTTTTGACCTCAAGGCTATCCAGTAACGCAATCAGCCAGGCAGCCATCGCCTCAATCGAGTCTAAAGGGGTGCCGCCAGAAAGACCATGTCCGGGAAAATCAGGCGCCAGGACTGGAAAGCCGCGATAGGCAAAATACCGGCTTTGTAATACCCATGTCAGATGGTTTTGGCCGCTGCCATGAAGGAGAACAAGAGCCTGGCCGTCATTCGCAAACGGGCGCCCACCGGTGGCGATATGGATCGATGTGTCAAATAGCTGATGTTTCATAACAATTATCCTTTGATCATATCCCTCGGACCAACTCTTGCATTATCCCCTGGCTTTTTGCTGTTTGGCCGCGGCGCGGAATGCCATCTCGAAATCAGCTTTGATATCGTCAAAATCTTCCAGCCCGACCGACAGCCGGATCATGTCGTCAGACAGGCCGCCCTCGATCATGGCCTCGGCGGAAATATGCGAATGGGTCGTGCTTGCCGGATGGATGACAAGGGTTTTTGCATCGCCAACATTGGCAAGATGCGAGGCAAGTTCAACCGACTCAATAAAGGTGCGACCAGCATCGCGGCCTCCCTTTAGTCCAAAGACGATGATTGAGCCGGCACCGCGCGGCATCATGCGTTTTGCCAGTTCATGTCCTGGATGATCAGCAAGGCTTGGATGGCGAACCCATGCGACTTGATCATGCCCGCTCAAAAACGCGAGCATCTTGGCGGTATTGTCCATGTGACGCTGCATCCTCAATGGCAGGGTTTCCATGCCTTGAAGAATATGAAACGCATTTGTTGGTGATAGTGAGGGGCCAAAATTATACATTCCTTCAGCGCGAAACTTGGCGGTAAAGGCGGCTGGACCAAATTCTTCGTAAAAATTAATCCCGTCCATGGCGTAATGCGGCCCCGCGATGGTGGGGAATTTATCGTTCTGTCCCCAATCAAAATTGCCACCATCAACTACAGCGCCGCCAATGGCAACACCATGGCCGCCAATCCATTTGGTTAGGGAATGGATGATGATATTGGCACCAAGCGTAAAGGGCTTTAGCAGCCAGGGCGTATTAAAAGTACAGTCCAGCATTAGCGGGATACCGGCCTTGTCAGCAATCTTTGCGACCGCCTCGACATCCATAATATCAAGGCCCGGATTACCGATAACCTCGCCGAAGATCATCTTGGTGTTGGGCTTGATTGCCTTTTCGATACCGGCGAGATCTGACGGGTCAACAAAACTTGTGGTGATGCCAAAGCGCGGCAGGGTGTTTTCCAGTAAATTAATATTGGCGCCATACATCCGCGATGATGAAACGATATGGTCGTCTTGTGAGCATAACACCAGAACAGCGGTTGCAAGCGCGGCCATGCCAGATGCGGTTGCCGTTGCAGCAACCCCGCCTTCAAGGGCGGCAATGCGCTGTTCTAATACGGCAACAGTAGGGTTTGAAATGCGCGTATAGAGATGCCCGCCAAGTTCCTGATTATAGAGCGCGGCAGCGTGTTCAGTATTTTGAAAAACATAGGATGTCGTCTGGTGGATGGGCACTGCGCGCGAACCATGACGCTCGTCGGGAACGTGCCCTGCATGCAGACTTAGCGTATCGAATTTATAATCACCGCTCATTGTCTTTTGCCTTTTATTGCTTGTCCCAATACCCCTTTCTGCCTGCTTCATGAAACCAAGTCAATAAAGCCACTGGCCGATGTCTGGCAGAAGCTAGATGGGCGGGTGTTGGGATGCACGATCGCTGATGCTGCCGCGGTCAGCACAGGTTGAAATAATCAATCTCCGCCTTTTGCACGATACGCATTTCGCCGCGCGCTGCAAGATGGTTTAAATGCGCGCGCGCCTCGCAGCTGGCAAAGAATAATTCATGGTCAGTTAGCTCAAAGGCAAACAGCGTTGCCATGGCATTGGCGGTTGTCATTGGCCCGGTTGTTGCCGCATCCCGCAATTGCTGCAGCCTTGCATTATGATGTTCGATCAAATCAGCAGCCCGAATGCCGCCGCCAAAATACGGCCAGTCATGTCCGGGGATTACCAGCCAGCGATTATCAAGCTGACGCATCTCCTCAAGATACTGGTAATAATGCCCAAGCATATCCACCTCCATCGCGCGCAGGCTGACGGAGATATTCGGAGATATGCGTGGCAACAGGAAATCAACACAAACATATAGTTTGCGATCAGCATCGAAGAGGCTCATATGGCCGGGTGAATGACCAGTATCAAAGCGTGGCGTCCAGACACCTGATTTAGTGTAAAACTGGTGATTTTCGTCGATAATCGTCACCGCCGGCAGGTCGCGTGATAACTTGCGGAAATAATTGCCTTGTGCCCTGATTCGCGCCACCACGCCGTCGGGCAGCCCAAAGCGGGCATAGGTGTTACCCATGATGTCCCCATAACCGGCATCAGTTTGTGCCAAGCTCCAGCTTGCTTGACCATATTCAATCGCTCCCATATAAACCGGAGCACCGGTGATTTCTGCGAGCATGCCCGCATACCCAACATGATCAGCATGATAATGCGATACGATGATGCCACAAACTGGCTTTCCAGATAGCGGCCCGTCCAGCATGGCCTGCCATTGATTGGCAATCGCCTCGCTGTTGATACCGCAATCAAGCAATAGCCAGCCATCTCGCGTGTCAAAAGCATAGAGATTGATATGATTTAGCCGGAACGGTAAGGCAAAGCGCATCCAGTAGAGATCATCGGCCAGCGCCACCATCTCGCCTGCTTTGGGTGGATCAATTGCAAGTGGGGTCATGACTTCATCTGTGGCATGAGGGGGCACGGCGTGAGGGGGCATAAATCTGTCTGACATGGGATTGGCTCTGTTATAATGGTCGCCTATTGGTTGGCACCGGTAAATCCGTGCTGGCGCCATGCTTCATAAATCACGATTGAAACGGCATTGGCAAGGTTTAGCGAGCGATTATCAGCCATCATTGGCAGTCGCAGTTTTTGAGTTTCAGCAATGCTAGCATGAATATTTGCTGGCAAACCAGATATCTCTGAACCAAATAAAAAAGCGTCGCCGGGTAAAAAGGCGCGTTCAAAAAGACTGTTCTTGCCGCGTGTGGTGATGGCAAATAGACGTGGCTGTCCCAGCCAGCCGAGGCAGGCGCTCAAATCCTTGTGTATGTGAACATCGCTTAAGGCGTGATAATCCAGTCCGGCGCGCCGACAGGATTTTTCATCCAAGCTAAACCCAAGCGGCTCGATCAAATGCAGGCGGTTACCGCTATTTGCCGAAAGCCGGATTATATTGCCAGTATTCGGCGGAATCTGCGGCGCAAAAAGGATGATCTCGAACATCAGATGAAAGCCTTCGACGTGAGCTTGGGGTTAATGATGGCGGAACACCGCATGGTTCAAATCATAAGGGATTAGCACTGGCGAACCAAGCCCGCGAACCAAGCCGAATATAACGCCCAATGTTTCGACTGGAATGCCGTCAACTATCCATATTTTGGGCGATAAACGCACGGTGATGAGTTACTTTATTAAGCCGATTGAAAAATTGTGGAAAGCCGCGCTTCGTGAAAAATAGGCCGGCAGTAGCCATAACCCGATACCAGAAGTTGTGATTGCGAGACAATCCCTGTGGCGGGTTGATATGGCAGATTATTCGACCAGAAACATCCAGCCATATGAAACAATGACCGCAGGCACTGCAGAATAGAGGGTGGCGACCACCGCCACTTTTGGGGCAATCGCAATCGCAGGAAATAGCGCATCACCGTCATTGCTAATGGCATTACCGATTTGTGCGGATAGTGGCAGAATACCGGCAAGATACATGGTTGTAACTAGAACTTGCGGGCCGCACCCGGGCAAAAACCCGATCAGAATAGCGATCATTGGGCTAAAAATCGTATAGCCGCTAAAGACCTGTTTGAGATCAATTGCAAAGAAATAGACTGATAAATCAAACGCCAGATACGCCCCAACAACCCAGACTGTGACGAAATTAGTATCGGCAATCGTGCGCCGCAAAATCGAGCCGCAGCCGCTAAAAGCCAGATCACCCTTAATACCAAATTGTGGTGCAAGCCGCATTGTAATCGCCAGAACGCCGCCTAATACACCAAGCAAGCTCGCTGGTTTATCTAAATAGTCATTAGCCAACAGCGCGTCAGCATCAATCTGAAATGCCAGCAACCCAGCCAGAATAAAACCTGGAAGCATTATAACAAGCCAGATACCATCCAAAAACGGTGTGCTGGCATCTTCGTTGATATGTTCGATATCGGTCTCTTTGCCGGTTTCTCCGCGTAGGAAATCGCGACCGTGGATAAAATTGACGATCCAGCCACTTACCGTTCCGATAACAAAGCCGAGTAGTACCATCGCAAGGCCGGTCATTGGTTCCTGCGCGATTAGCAGGAATGCGGCATCACCCATCGTTGCTGTCAAGACGGCGACAACGCTGCCAAAACTAAGCCGCCCCGAAACATATTGTGTCACAACGATAATCGCACCGCCACAACCCGGCATCGCGCCAAGCGCCGCCGCCACAGGAACTTGCCAGACAGTTGCTTTGCGAAGCGCGGCTGTTGCATCGATGTTGAGCAGCTTTTCAACACCGTAGAAAAGTAAAAACGTGGCCGCAACAAATGTGCTGACCTGGAGGTATGAGTCGGCAATTGCCGTGAACAGAATATCGGCAAGTTTCGACTCGGTATTAGTCATCAGATAGCCAGCAAGCAAAACTGGCACCATAATAAACAGGCAATGTTTAATATTCGCGCGGCTTTGTAGGCCGCCCGTTGCCATTCCCTGGTCCGTCGCTGGTGAAATATTCTGCTCCATTATATAAATTTAGCACTTTCTAACTTTACTCACAATGCCTAATATCGCAATTGATAATTGTTTGCTGGTCAAATGGGTTAGCTCCGACGCTGCGGGATGGTACTTTACGTCACGCCAACCATGCAGCAAGCTGCTATAAAGAACTGTGGCGTTATGTTATCTCCCACTGCAGGCGCTACATTGGCCTGCCTCAAGATGACTTTAGCGGCGCCGGTGACAAGATTAAGGGGTCAGCATGACGCAACAGCAAGATAATCAACTGGCATTTGCCTCACCGGTTCTGTTGTTTGGTGCGGCGCCGGTAATGCAGTCAACAATGGAGTCGGTCGAACACATGGCAGGCTGGCCGGTTCTGGCGGCGGATGGTGGACTGGCAAACGCTCGTAATTGCGGTTTGCTTCCAGAGGTAGTAATCGGTGATATGGACTCGGCAAGCGATCTGGATCAGCTGCCAGCCTCGGTTCACCGGATTTTACTGACTGGACAAGATGACACTGATTTTGAAAAGTCACTTCACATCATCTCAGCGCCATTGATTGTTGGTATCGGCTTTTTAGGCGGCCGGTTTGACCATGCGCTGGCAGTGCTTGATACGCTGGCGCGGCTACCCGATGACCGGCCAGTATTGCTGATTGGCGATCACGACGTGCTCCTGAGGCTGCGAGGTGATTTTACCGCAACTTTGCCACTTGCTAGCCGGTTGTCGGTCTGGCCGCTTGGACGCCAGCATTTTCAGGCCTCGGCCGGGCTTGAATGGCCGCTTGATGATATTACCATGGCGGTTGGCACGCGCACCGGCACCTCAAACAGGGTGATCGATCAATCGGTTTCAATTCAGCCGGCTAATGGCGATGGCTATGCGGTTATTGCCCCTTTTGAAGTGTTTGCTCTAATGTTGGATGCCGCAATGCGGATTGCTGCGGTAACGCGGTGATGATGTCATCATCAATCCTGTTGCCTTTTAGGACGTAATCACCGGCAGGCGCGTCGTCGTTTGATTTCAGATTGTCTTTATTGCTTTGTGCTAGTGCTGGCCCTATAGTCTGACCTGTTGAGATTTACTTGCAGGAGACATTCAATGCACAGACCATCGTCATCAGTTGCAGCAACTATGCGCCAGGACGTGCTAACCGACGCCATCCTTTATGGCCCGTTTGCGTCAAAGGCGATGTCTATACCCGTGGCAAAGGCCTTTCTCATTGTGGTCGGCAGCCTGCTATTGGCGGTATCGGCACAGGTTAAAATCCCGTTTTATCCTGTACCGGTAACAGGTCAGACGCTAGTGGTGCTGCTGATTGGCATGACCTATGGCATGCGGCTTGGCGGTGCTACTGTTGCCGCCTATCTATTGCAAGGAGCGATGGGGCTGCCAGTGTTTGCGGGTAGTGCCATTGGCATGGCCGCATTGCTGGGACCAACCGGCGGTTATTTGGCAGGATTTTTGGTTGCAGCGGTTGTTATGGGCTTTCTGGCTGAGCGCGGTATGGGTCGCGGCATGATTAGCACCATTGCTGCAATGCTGATCGGTAATGCGGTCATTTATGCGATGGGGGTCTCTTGGTTGACGACTTTCATCGGTTTTGAAAAAGCAGTGGCAGCAGGTGTGTTGCCATTTCTCTATGGTGATGCGTTAAAGCTGGCTGTGGCGGCCTGCATGATGCCGGCCGCGTGGCGGTTTGTGAAAGGTGCCCAGAAGTAGGACTCTAAAAGCGTCACTAATGCGCTCAAGGACAAAAGAAAAAGCCCCGGCGTTTGCCAGAGCTTTTTTATCACAGGCTGGTCAGAAACTTATTGTCATTTGCCGGACCCTCACAAGGCAGCGGCGCATGGCCTAGCGTCTCAAACTCATCCAGCGCGTCAGCAATATCGAGAACCTCTGCTTCACCAGATGCTTCAATAATTTCGAGCAGGCGCTCTTCGGGCGACTCCCCCTCATGATGCAGGATCGTGACCGCGATAACTGCAGCGATGCTACTTGTGGCGACATTATCCTCATTACTGGCAGGCCTTACGAAAGGAATGACGCGGCAATCTTGCCGTGAGTCATGATCGGTCATGCGCATGACAATACTCCATTGGCGAAGGAATGTTGTTGGGGTGGGTGGTTGCTGGGTTGGTCAAGAGTTAAATATTGGGATGGGCGTTGCTCACGCCGTGAATCAACAAATTGATCTAATCTTGCCTGTTCCATACGAGATATAGTGTGTCTTGATTTTCGCTATGGGGAAAGTGAAAAATGCGAAAAACGCGAAAAACGCAAAATTTTTGAATGCTGGTGATGATTTTAGCCTGAGGCCCGCAGCAATTCTACCGGTGATTTGTGCCTTTGAGGAAGGCTGCACAAGGCGGTTCTGCCCTTGCGCAGCCCGGATTAATTCATGCCGTCGAACCAGTAATGGGGTTTATTCAGCCTCGTCCAGCACCTTGCGGGCAGCACGCATACATTCCAGCGCCTGCGGCACACCACAATAAATGCCGATAACATGGATGATCGCACGCAACTCTTCGCGTGTGACACCGTTTTTGATTGCGCCGCGGCAATGTAATTCCCACTCGGTCATTTTGCCAAGCGCGCCAATCATGCTTAAATTCATCATTGATCGTGTCTTAACGTCAATCGCCTCATCACCCCAGCCAAAGCCCCAGCACCAAGCGGTAATTGCCTCTTGGAACGGGCGCGAGAAATCATCCGCGCCGTCCAGTGACTTTTGAACATATTCGTCACCTAGAGTTGCTTTGCGCTTTTTTAGGCCAGTTTCAAATAGATCTTTATCCATGGGATTTCCATTCTGTTCTCAAAGGTTAACGGCGTAAAAAAGCCGTATTTTGTTATTTCGTTCGTGTATTGTCGGACATGACAATCGGTCAAGACTGCGGATCGCGCGCCAACCAGTCAATAGGGTTTATCCGGTAACTTTACCGCCTGGTAGGATTCACCGCCCTGATGAAGGATTATGCCCAGTTTTTTTAAATTCAAAAAACTTTAATTAGCAAATTGGCCTTAACCTGACAGCAGGGTATAATTAAGGCCATGTTTTGCTTGGGATTTGTCAAAACCTAGGAAAATGTGCCGGATAAAACACCGGAAATAACACAGGATGTGACAAAGGTAATGATGCGAAGATGATCGAAGTAATTCCAGCCCCACAAACCAAACAGGGCAACAGCGGATCTGATGCCGGGACATCTGCTGGAAAGGTGGAATTATTGGTTGCAGCGACAGATTTCTTTGCAAATCGTCTATTGACGCGCAAGCAGCAGAGACAGCTGACTTTTCTGATCGAATTTACCGCTTATCCCGTTCGGGGGCCAATCAATCTTGAGATGATGGCTGGCAAATTAGGCTTGTTCGGATTTCGTCCACCGCGTCTATTTGAGATGACGGTCTCATCGGCTGCGGGGATGCGCGCGGCGCTGGAGGCAGTTGCTGTTGAGATGGTTTACATTACGCAGCTAATGAGTCGGCGTCTGCAAATCTTTGCCAAAAAACGCAAAATTGACGGCCAGCGTGAGATCGCATTAAAGTCCCGCTGGCTAGGCAGTCGGGCGGTATTTATAGATACCGTGCCAAAGGCAGAACGGGCATGGGTGGCTGAGGCCGAAATGATCGCGCAACAGCTGGTTGGGGAGTTTTTGGCCTGGTCATCTGGCCGTATTCAAACGGTTCCCCGCCAACGTCCCAAAGGCAATAAAATCGGCCTATATCGGGTGCGCCCAGCCAGAATTGTGATGCCGGCTTCGAGCCAGGTCTGGGTTGATCAGCAGGGGTGGGGTGATCAAATCGATGATGCGGCATGGTCGCCAGCGGCAGAGGACGCACCAGCATTGCGCGCCTCGCGCGTTGATCCGGTGACAGCTAACGGGTCTGATCCGGTGTTGCAACTGGCCGAATTTGCGGCGTTACATAGTCAGGCGCCAAATCATCCGGCACCAAATCATCCGGCACGTGATCAGGCTACGGCGAGCAATGACGATATGGTCGAGCACGGTCGGCAGTTGCTGCCCGCACAGCCACCCGCTGCGGCCATTGTGCCGGTTGATCCGCCACAGACGGCAGAATTTGTCATTTTTGTTGACGTGCCGGCACTTGGTATGGCGCGGCGGCTGAATAGCGGTGCCTTTCATGGCAAGCTGAATGACCTTCTGGAGCGCGGCCTTATCGCCAGAGAGTCCGCCCGAGCCGCAATGCGCCTTGCTGATGATCGTTATCGTCGCAAGCCATAGCCTGGCGCAGCCTGACTCAATTGAGATACGGCTCTTGCGTGGCTGAATTATCCGGCATTGAATTCTTTGATTATGAATTATTTGATGACCTTTGCGCTGCAAATGGATATGGTTGAACGCAATTGATCTGAGCCCTCTCGCAGATTCCATCTGGCCACTGGCAAGGGTCGTCGTGAAATAGGTTTAAACCATGAATATCTATAAGAGCGTCAAGGATGAAGTTTTGGTGCCAATCCATCCTGCTGGTTGGCCGTTTATTTTTCTGTTCATTCTTGTATCGGCGGTTGCGACCTATTTCTGGTCATGGTTTGTCTTGCCCGGTAGCTTCTTGAGCCTGTGGTGCATCTATTTTTTCCGCAATCCCAAGCGCACAACGCCGGTAAGCGACCATCTGGTGATCTCGCCCGCGGATGGGCGGGTTCTGTCTACCGGAATTATGCCGGTACCGGATGATCTTGATCTACCAAAAGGGAAGTGGCGGCGTATCTCGATTTTTATGAATGTGTTTGATGTTCATGTGAACCGGGCACCGGTTGCTGGCAAGGTTATTGCCACATCCTATCATAAAGGCGCGTTTTTGAACGCAAGCCTGGATAAGGCGTCCGAGCAGAATGAGCGACAGAATATGGTTCTGGAAATGGCTTCAGGTCAGGCTGTCGGGGTTGTGCAGATTGCCGGTCTGGTGGCACGCCGTATCTTGCTGGAAGCTGCTGTTGGTGACCACCTGAATATTGGGCAGCAATATGGTATTATTCGTTTTGGAAGCCGGGTTGATGTTTGGCTTCCGGCGTCAATCCCGGTGGCGGTTCTGGCGGGCCAAACCGCGGTAGCTGGCGAGACAATTCTGGCTGATTTTTCTGGCGCTTTGACTGAAATCACCGACGGGATTTGCCGATAATGGGCGAACGCCCGCAAAGGAAACGGCGGTTCCGGTCGGTTTCTATTTACTGGCTTTTGCCGAATATATTGACCGTCGCCGGTTTTGTGTCAGGGTTGACTGCACTGCGGTTTGCTATGGATGGGCGTTGGGCCGGTGTTATCGTGCTAATCAGTGTAGCAGCAGTGTTTGACGCGCTGGACGGCCGCACGGCGCGCCGGTTCCAAACATCCAGTGCCTTTGGTGCAGCGCTTGATAGCCTGTCCGATCTGGTTGTGTTTGGTGTGGTTCCCGCGTTATGTCTTTATATATGGGCGCTGCAGGGGGCTGGCACGATCGCCTGGTGGGCAACCTTGTTTTATGCAGTCTCTATCGCTTTGCGTCTGGCGCGATTTGACTCGGAACTGCCCGATCCGCCTGAATTTGCGCGAGCTTATTTCACCGGCATTCCGGCACCAGCGTCAGGCTTTCTGGTATTGCTGCCGATTGTTATCGATTTGCAATTTGGCCTGGAAATCGCGCGTGATGCAAAATGGGTTTCAGCATGGCTTGTGCTCGTTGGCGCGGGGGCGGTCAGTGCGTTGCCAACCTTTGCTGGAAAACGACTGAAATTACCGGTTGAATCGGTATTGCCGGTGTTGGCTGTCATCGGTTTGCTTGGCGCGGCGGTCGTAACCGAACCGTGGCTGACCTACATGGCGGTGGTAGTGATTTATGCCCTGAGCCTGCCATTATCGGCATTGCGCTTCATGCGTGAACGCCGCCAATATGAATTTAGCGATAGCTAGCGGTCTTGTTCATTATCTTTCTGGGCGGCGATACGCTCACGATGAAACAGATAAATCCCACAAGCAACAATGATAATGACACCAAGAACTGTGCTTTTGGCAGGAAGATCACCAAAGACCAGATAGCCAAGAATTACCGATGAAATGATTTCCATATATTGAAACGGTGCGAGTACACTTGCCGGTGCATTATTTGCTGCCCAGACGATGAAAATATGTCCGATCGTGGCGATTAATCCCATATAGATGATCCATTCAAACTGCTGTGTATCCGGCATAATGAAACCGGTGCCGACAATATTGAACATCTGTCCGATAATCATTGTCATGCCAAGAGCGAACGCGGCCGTTACGCCGACGATAAACTGCATCTGATAGGGGTGCGCCTTGCCCGCAAGCTGTCGGGTAATGGTTACATAACCAGCCATTGCAAGCGCCGTTGCCAGTGGGTAGAGGGCGGGCGTGCCAAAAATCACCAGGCTTGGTTGCAAAATTACCATCACACCAAATAGCCCGATGATAATCGCGATGATCCTGCGCTGGCGAATTTGTTCGCCAAGAAAAATTGCCGACAGGGCGGTCAGGATCAGCGGCTGGACAAAATAGATCGAAATAGCCTCGGCCATTGGTAAATGCTGAAGCGCGGCAAAGAAGCAGACCGTGGCAATTGCCAAAAGAATGCCGCGGGCGAATTGCATCATCAGGGTGCCTGTCGGGACATGCCATTGACGCGCCCAGATGACCAGCGGTGCCATCAGTAAAATCTGCATGACAAACCGCATAAAGGTTACTTCTACCGGGTCAAGGCCCTGGCCTAGAAGCTTGGCAAAAACATCAAGCCCCGGAATGAACAGCATCGCAGCGCAAAGTTGCAGGATGCCTGTTGTTGTGCTTTTGCTGCTTGTGCGATGATGATTTGAAGCTGCCGGTATCATGGCCAAAACAGTTCCTGCAATAAGCCCAAAGGTCAATTGAATTCGGTGATGGTGAATTCGTCGATGGCGATCGGTGAGACGAAAATAATGCTGGGGGCTAGATTGCTTTTCTCATCCGGCTTATAGTTGGGGAAAGTTACAACCAACAGTTCAAACGGGCGGTGCCATGACAAGCGGGCTGATTGAAAAATGCCTTAATAATGGTATTCGCATGACCAGCCAACGGCAGATTATTCTGGGCGTTATTGAAGGGTCGGAAGACCATCCCGATGTTGATCAGCTATACCGGCGTGCGGTTGAGCAAGACCATACAATCTCGATTGCGACTGTTTATCGTACGGTGAAATTGCTCGAAGAAGCGGGGGTTATTGACCGTTTGGAATTTGGCGATGGCCGCGCTCGCTATGAGGAGTCCGGCGAGCATCATGAGCATCTTGTTGATGTTGAAACCGGTGAGGTAACCGAGTTTTACCATGCCGAGTTAGAGGCCCTGAAGGAGCAGATTGCCCGCGAGATGGGGTATGAGCTGGTTGATCACCGGCTTGAGCTATTCGGCCGAAAGCTGAAATCCTAGGTTAAAAAGAAAGTTGATAGAAATAAGCCGCTCCTGACGCGCCCAGTAATTGGTTGGGCGTGTCTCTTTGCTGGATGCTGCTGTTGTTTTTGGCCGTTAGCGTCGCGCTGATTGTACTCTTGCCAGAAACTAGTTATAGAAATTGAAACTATTGACCTTCATGTGTCTAGCTGGCTTTTGACAGGGCAGCTGGCCATTATTCTGGAAATCACCTCGATGCAGGCGACAAGCAACACCGGCAATGTGATCAGGCTTGCGGCGGCGCAGGCCCTGTCGATGACGACGATGAACGTCAATATCATCAATACTGCGCTTGTTGGCAGTCTTTTATCGCCAGTTCCATGGTTGGCAACCCTTGGGCTATCACTGCAATTTGTTACATCAATGTTAACAACATTGCCGGCTTCATTGCTGATGGTGCGCTTTGGCCGGCGTCCGGTCTTCATGGGCGGGGTGATGATTGCCGCAATGTCTGCATTTACCCAAGGTGTCGCTATTCTTATTTCAAACTTCTATTTGTTTTGCGCGGCATCAATGGCGCTTGGCATTGCGCATGGATGTGCTGGTTTTTATCGTTATGCCGCGGCTGACAGCGCCGACGAATCGCAAAAACCAAAGGCTATCTCCTATGTGCTGGCGGGCGGGTTGCTCGCTGCCTTCATGGGGCCGGAAATTGCACGAAATATGGTCGATTTTGTGCCGGGACACCTCTATGCCGGATGTTTTTTCAGCGTTGCTGCAGTGCAGCTTGTTTCGCTTGGATTTTTATCTGGGGTTAAAATTCCAAAGCCAACGCTGACCGGGTCAGGTGGGCGCCCGATTGGCGCTTTTTTTAAGATGCCAGTTTTTGTGGTGGGGACGATCAGCGCGGCTATTGGCTATGCGATGATGAGCTATATGATGACAGCAACACCGCTTCAGGTGGTAAATGTCGCCAAGCTTGGCACGTCAGCAAATGCGACGATTATCCAGTGGCATGTTGTTGCGATGTTTGCGCCCGCTTTTTTCACCAGTAACCTGATCAGCCGATTTGGGGCGCCGGTGATTTTAACCTCAGGTGTTCTAACTTATCTTGTGGCAATTGCCAGTGCAGTGCTAGGCATGGGTTTTTGGTGGTATTTTGTCTCGCTGGCACTGATGGGACTGGGCTGGAATTTTCTTTATATCGGCGGTAGCTCCTTGATCGCGAGTGTCGCCAGCCCCGAGGAACGTGGGCGGGTGCAGGGCATCGCTGATCTGGTCACAACAGCCTCAGTTGCAACAGCGTCGCTGGTGGCTGGTGCGCTGCACAGCCAGTTCGGCTGGGAGGCCATGGTTTTATCAGCATTAGGACCGGTTCTGATCATCGCCATATCACTCGCTTGGCTGATTTTATCACGCCGCTCCGCGTAGGCATAAGTGCTGGCATGAAGGCAGGCATCGGGCGTGCTGCGTCATCATAAAACTCATCTGGGCTGAAGACTTGCTGCGATGAATGGCGTGATTATTTTTCTGCAAAAACACTAATATTGCGTTGCAGCATAAGAAAATGACTGATTTAATTAAACACGAAATGGAAACAATAAATTTTCAAATCAGATTTTATAAAGAAACAAGCCAAAAAAAAGGTCGTGAGCAAGCTCACGACCGAGTCTAGGGAGGAAACACACAAACTCGCGTTTGGTGCAATGCAGTATATGGAATTAATACTAATTTAAGTCAACCCCACTGACTAATTTAAATGATATAAAAATGGATGCTGGGCGCAGCTAGACGTGATAAGGACTGAAAAAATCAGGTTTTTTGAGGATTTTCGCGCGGCTGAATAACTGGAATTGGCGGCATTTTGGAAAAAATTCGTGCTGGATCGTTATTAATTAGCCGCATCGACTGGAGACTATGGGCAGAATCGCGCTTGGCAAGGCGGTTGCCGGTCTGGTCAAGAATGAGTGCGTGATGGCAGTAATCGGGCGTGTGAAGCCCCAAAAGCGCCTGTAAAAGCCGGTGAAGATGTGTTGACGGCGCCAGATCATTGCCGCGGGTTACAAGCGTTACCCCGTCAAGCATATCATCAACCACAACTGACAGATGATATGAGACGGCAATATCGGCGCGAGCAATAACCACATCACCAAATGGCGCCGGATTGGCAGTTTGGTATCCGGCCAGATAGTCAAACCAGCCAATTGTGCCGTCAGTTGGCCCGCTAGACGCCATTTCAAGCGCGGCATCCATCCGCAACCGCCAGGCGGCACCATTGCCAGCTGCACGGCGACGATTAATTTCAGCCTCACTCAACAGCTGGTCGGTATTGCTGATGATGTCGCCACTTGATAGAGCCGGCGGGTCAACATACGGGCGCCCGGTTCCATTTGGTAAAGCTCCATCTGGCTCAGTTCTATCTGACGACGTTGGCGGTGTGTGCGGCGCGCTAAGCAGCGCGTTCAATTCCTGGCGACTGAGATAGCATGGGTAGACAAGACCCATATCCTGAAGTGTCTCCAGTGCGGCTTGATAGGCGGGCATACGCCGCGATTGGCGTGGGGCATCGCGGCCGGTTGTATCGGCCGTAGGTGAGCCATGCCATGCCAGCCCAAGCCAGTCTAAATCGGTAAAAATCTCTGTTGTGAAATTGTCGCGGCAACGCGTGTGATCAATATCATCAATCCGCAGGATCATTTTCCCACCCGATTGCACCGCCAAATCATGCGCCACCTTTGCCGCATAAGCATGGCCGAGATGCAGAAGCCCGGTAGGGCTTGGCGCAAACCTGGTGATAAACGGACGATTCATTTCGGTAATCTCGCTGTTCTACTTGCCCCAGACCTATCGCTTTGCAACAATTTCGTCAATCAGGATAAGGCGCGTTTAGGATAAGGCGCCGGCTGCGTAAACACCGCCCAACAGGAGAGATAAAATGGAAATTCGTCGTTATGCTGATCTGTCTGGACCTTTTATCCCGCCTGCCAGAGGTGGGCTTGCCAGCAGTCTTATCGTGCTACTGCATGGTTGGGGAGCAGATGGTAATGATCTGGCTGATCTGGCCCGTCCAATTGCGGTGCGGTTTCCCGGGGCAGCGTTTTTTGTGCCCAACGGGCCAGCGCCATGCAGAATGAACCCAGCCGGACGCGAATGGTTCGATATTGATGATCGGGTGAACGGGCCGGTTGCAGCTGCTCCGGTAATTGATGCGGCGATTGCGGCGGCTCTGGCAGATTTAAATTTGCCCGCATCGGCATTTGCTTTGGCCGGATTTTCCCAAGGCGGCATGATGAGCCTTCATTGCGGGCTGCGTCATCCGGTACCGGCGGCGGCGATCATCAGTTTCTCTGGAGCGCTTTTATTGCATGACGACCTTGCCAATGGGTCGGCCTACCCGCCGGTGCTGCTGGTTCATGGCACGGATGATCAGGTTGTACCATTCTCGCTGCAGGCGGCGTCGCGAGATGTGATGCAAAGCCGGTCAATCGGAGTGGAGACAATTGCCTGTCACCGGCTTGGTCATGGCATTGACCCTGACGGCCTGTCGGCAGCGATTGCGTTTCTAGCCAAGTACCTGCCAGCCTAGCAAGGCGCACTGGTCAAAACACTGACGTCATGTTGCAGAATCTATATTTAGGGGGTGCGTCAAAGTATCTGTCCATATATTGATTTCAGAGGGTTGTTTTTGGGTCTCTGGCGTGTTCTGATTTTCTTTGGTTAAAGTGAACAGATCTTATTTGAGATTTGGCAGGGCTTTTCGTCTTAGGACAGGGAGACATTGATGAATGCAGGTAGTTTCGCACCGGCTTTGGTTTTGAATGCAGATTTTCGGCCGTTGAACTATTTTCCGCTATCGCTGTGGTCGTGGCAGGACGCGATCAAAGCTGTCTGTCTGGATCGGGTCACGATCATCTCGGAATATGAGCAATCAATCTCGTCACCAACGACGGTTATCAATCTGCCCTCGGTCATTGCTTTAAAGGAATATGTGCCGCAAAATCGCAATCCTGCATTTACCCGTTTTAATGTGTTCTTGCGGGATCGTTTCTCTTGTCAATATTGCGGCAATGGTTTTTCAGCATCGGATCTGACGTTTGATCATGTCGTGCCGCGGTCCAAGGGCGGGCGAACGAACTGGACAAATGTCGTAGCGGCGTGTAGCCCGTGTAACTTGCGCAAAGCCAACAAGCTGCCAAGTCAGTGTAATATGCAGCCGCTGTCGCGACCATCAGCGCCGAACGTATGGCAGTTACAGGAAAATGGCCGCGCCTTCGCGCCGAATTATCTGCACGAGTCTTGGCGTGATTATCTTTATTGGGATAGTGAGCTGCAAAGCGATGATTAACCGGTGATGATAACCGGCCAAGGCCATAGGATGGCTGTTTGAGAGACGCTGGCAGTTAAATTTTCTCGGCAATCTTGATGGCAGTGCGGCATCCGGTCTGAATAACATCATGAAGCAATTTATAGTGGCGTGCCTCGCGCCCCTTGTAATCCACCGCAATATCCCGATGTTCCAGCTCTTCATCCCGGAACCGTTCGATTTTTTCTTTCAGCGCGGCCTCGTCACTGCCAAGGTTTTCGGCCTGTTTTTGGTAATGCTCGCCGATCACCTCTTCAACCGCGATCGTGCAGGCCATCGCAGCCTTTGGCCCCATTGCCGCGGTGACAACACCAAGCGCAAAGCCGGCAGCGCCCCACAGCGGATCCAGCAAAGACGGGCGTACCCGGCGTTCATTGATCAGGCTATCAAAAGCTTCAAGATGCTCGACCTCTTGTGCCATCATATGGCGGATTTCGTCACCCATCGGATGTTTGTCCAGAACCACAAGCTGCCCGCGATAGATTTGCTGGGCGGCACGTTCGCCAGCATGATCAACACGAATATAGCGTTCAAGGTCACGCCGGTTAGTGGTGTCTTTTGACGGAGTCATAGAAAATCCTTTGACGGTCACTGACAAAATAAGGTTCAGATACGTCTTAACGAGATAAGAGCCGCAGCAATAATGTCAAGGCTGATAAGCGCATTCCACCCCGCCATCGACAGGCCAAACAGCGACCAAGCGACGTCATCACAACGCACCAGCGGTGTGTCCAGCAGCTGCTGCGTCATCTGGGTAATATCACCATCAAGGGCGAGGTTTGATGTGCAACCACTTGGCCCAGCCCAAAAGCCCCATTCGATACCGGCATGATAACTGCCAAGGACTGCACTGATTAGACCGGCAATCAGGATTAACCCCAGCATCAGCCGCGGCATAATGCCGCGAAGCCCAATAACAGCAAGGATCATAACAGCTAGATGCGGCCAGCGTTGCCAGATGCAAAGGCTGCATGGTGCCAGTCCGCCGACATATTGAAACAACAATGCGCCGCCAAGCAAACTGGTTGAAATGCCTCCCGTAAGATAAAGACCAAGGCGCTGGCTTATCGGCGGAATTAAATAATTTTTCATCGTGTCATCCTGATCGCAATGGCAAACAAGCAGACTAATACGGTTATCAGCATAATGACTATTTTCGGGTTGCCATTATGTCTTGCAATACCCGCGACTATCGCAAAACGCAGTCCGCGACCAATGATAGAGGTCAGAATAAACGGGAACAAGCCGAAGCCGCCAAGGCCGGCGCTGACAGCGATCACCTTATAGGGAAGCGGCGAGAAAGCCCCCAAAAAAACCAGGAAAATACCAAATTCGGCAAAACCTGCTTCAACCGCCATAAAGGCAGCTGGTGCCGCCAGTTTGGCTGGCAATAGCGCAAGTAAATCTTGGATGTGCGCGCTGAAATATGCGCCGATGGCCCAGCCGCCAACCCCGCCAATGACTGATGCCGCCGTGCAGCCAATGGTGAGTTGTCGCCAGCGCGCAGGGCGTGCCAGAACCGTCGCAACCAGCAGCGGGTCGACCGGTACCGGAATGATAATTGATTCCAGTGCGGCAAATAAATACATCGCGCGAACCGCCAGTGTTGTCGCGGCGGCACGGATGATAAAGTCATATTGCTGTTTTAAAAATCGCCAAAGCGGCATCGGTCACCGTTGATCAGGCCTTGCGGTTTTTGCCTCTATGGCTCGGCCTCGCGCACCAAGGCCGCAATTAGGTCTTTTGTTGGTACGGCTGAAGGGACTTGAACCCCCACTCTGTCACCAGAAGCGGATTTTGAATCCGCCGCGTCTACCATTCCGCCACAGCCGCGTTACCAACAAGACAACAGTTCCTACCCAAATTATGCGGATGACGCAAGCCTCTCGGATACAGCTTTAGCGAGTTTCTCCATCGCACGGTCACGGATACCGCACTCGTACATGCCGGCAAGCGTTTCAAACAGGTAATCACGGCAATAACCATTGAAGCCAGCGGCCGTTGAGATTGTTGTTACGGTGTCTTCAAACGGCATTGGTGGGGCATAAGCAGGTCGCTCCGGATTGGCGACAAAGGCCAGGCCGCGCTTAATTCCCTCGGCCGTATGGAGCCGCAGCCAGCGCGCATTATAGGCAAGTGTCAGCATCTCTCGTCGCCACAATAAATCAAGCTCGGCAATTGCTGTTTCAGGGTTTAGTCTAAAGCCAACACCAACACATGATCCGCCGTGATCGAGCGAAAGTACCAGTCCCGGACATTCCGGCGAACCGCGACCAATTTTTGTCCAGAGACAGAACCGGCGGTGATAGCCATGGGTGCGGGCAAGCAGGCGCTGGTCATGGGCGATAATTGGATTAAAAATCAGGCTGCCATAGCCAAACACCCATAAATCGCGGCAATCGGCATCATCAGGTACCATGGCGCGCCGCGATTCGAGCAATTGGTCTTCGGTGGCAACACGCGCATCAGCCCCGTATTGTTCGCGCGCCATTGTTGCAACACGCCAGTCTTGCAATGCCTCACGGGTGATCCTGGTCGTCTTGAGCTCGCTGATCATACCCCGCCATCAACCTGGTCCGAGCCGTCATCATCGGCATAACGAATAACGCGCTGTGGATAGGGAATTGAGACGTTGTGCGCCGCCATGACGTCTTTTAACTGGCGATGCAGATCATGGCCCAGATCAAAGAAATCTGCATATTTCGCATAGACGCGTAGCCTTACGATAATCGCCGAGTCAGCATAGCTTACCACCAGAAAACGCGGTGCCGGATCGGGCAGGATGCGCGGGTCTTGCGCAAGGCTCATCAGAGCGGCTTCGGCGTCGTCCAGATTGCTCTCGTAGGCGATGCCAATGTCGAGGTCTAGCCGCCGCTGTTCGTAACGTGAATGATTGATAATATTTGCCGACCAAATCGCCGAATTGGGAACGCTGATATAAACCCGGTCGAAAGTGTCAATGATCGTCGTGAAAAGGCCAATCTCACGAACCGTGCCAGACATGCCTGCGGCCTCAATCCAGTCACCAATCTTGAACGGGCGCAGGAACACCAGCATCAAGCCGGCGGCAACGTTTGATAATGTCCCTTGCAGGGCGAGGCCAATGGCAAGGCCGGCAGCACCCAGAACCGCAATGATCGAGGTTGTCTCAACGCCGAATTTGCCAAGTGCAACGACCAATGTAAGCGTCATTCCGGCATAGCGGATAAGCGCGCCAATCATCGGCACAATGGTGATATCGATCCGCTCTATTTTTGAGATTGAGTCAACAACCAGGCGGCTGGCTTTTCCGGCTAGCCAAAAGCCCGCAATGATTGTAACGATGCCAGCAAGGATCTGTGTGGCAAAACCCAAAAAAAGATCGGCACTTGCCGGGCCAAACATGGTCAATGAAAACAGGCTGTCTGTTAGGGTTTCCATATTGTGTCTATCATCTTCAATCATGGTTGATGTCAAAAAAGCGCATGATTGGCGCGGATTTTGTCGGCTGGTGCCATCTGCTGGCGGTTTCATGCGATCAGCGTTAACCGTACCAAATACGCTTGGTTATGTAAAAACATTCTATTCGCGTTATCCGAACCATAAAAAGCCGCGCTGCCTTTAGCGTGCTATTCTGGCCAACTCTCCATGGTCAGCGCTGCATATCTTATTTCGTGATCAACGATTGATATTGAGGGGCGTTCGGCGATATAGTGCCGCGCTATGAAAAACCAACAGATAAATATGGTCAAATTGAGTGATTGGGCCGTCGGCGACAAGCCGTTGGCAGGCAGTGAATTTGCCGGGCCTGGTCTGGCGGCGGCGATTGGTAATTTTGATGGCGTACATCGCGGTCACCAAAAGGTGGTGGCGACTGCCTGTGCCGCGGCCAGACGTGATGGCCTGCTGCCCGCGGTGATCAGTTTTGACCCGCATCCGCGCGAGTTTTTTCGCCAAGATGAGGCGCCATTCCACCTTGCAGACCGGCGCGAAAAAGATCGGCTGCTTGCCAACCTTCTCTGCAAGATAGGGCCAGCGAGGGTAATCCATATCAGGTTTGATAATGCGCTGCGTAGCACGGATGCCAGCCAATTTGTTTCGGAAATTCTTACCAGACTTGGAGTGCGCCAACTTTATGCCGGCACCGATTTTGCTTTTGGCAAGGGGCGCGGCGGCGATATTCAGACGATTAATCAGGTTGGCAATAATATTGGCATTAGTGCCACCGCGGTCCCGTTGCTTGTCGATGCGAACAGTGCGGTAATCTCCTCAAGCCGTATTCGTGCCGCGCTGCAGGCAGGCGCGCCTGAAGCGGCGGCGGCGATGCTTGGCCGTGACTGGGCGGTAACCGGTACCGTGATCAAGGGTGATCAGCGCGGCCGCACCCTCGGTTTCCCGACAGCAAATATCGCGCTTGGGCCGCTGCAGCATCCGGCCTTTGGTGTTTACGCGGTCGAGATTGACCTGATTGAGGACGATGGTCGTGTTCGCCAAATCGGCAACGGTGTTGCCAATATCGGCGTAAGGCCTACAGTGCAGAACCGTGGCGTTCTCTGCGAGGCGCATCTGTTTGACCATGATATCGACCTTTATGACCGGCGTTTATTGGTCAGGTTAAAGGCGTTTTTGCGGCCGGAGCAGAAATTTTCTGGTATTGAAGAACTGCTACAACAGATTTCGCTGGATGCCGAAGCCGCGCGCCAGCTTTTGCCACCTTTTGCCCTTGGTCAGATGTGACCTTTTAGATTCACTAACCAGCCTCCTCATTCGAGATAATAGATCGAGCCAAAGATGAATTACAAAGATACAGTTTTCCTGCCGCGAACAGATTTCCCGATGCGGGGTGGCTTGCCCACAAAAGAGCCGCAAATTCTGCAAAACTGGCGTGATATTGATATCTATCAAAAGCTGCGCGATGCCCGTAAAGACGCACCAAGCTTTACCCTGCATGACGGCCCGCCCTATGCCAACGGCCAGCTTCATATTGGCCATGCTCTGAATAAGATTTTGAAGGATGTGGTCAACCGGTCGCAATCAATGCTCGGGAAAAATGCAAATTATGTTCCGGGCTGGGATTGTCATGGGTTGCCGATCGAATGGAAAATCGAAGAGCAGTATCGTAAAAAAGGCAAAGATAAAGACGCCATTCCGGTTGCCGAATTTCGTCAGGAATGCCGCGATTTTGCGGCGTATTGGCTGGGTGTGCAATCCGAGGAGTTTCAGCGCCTTGGGGTGTTGGGCGACTGGCAAAACCCCTACACCACAATGGCCTATGCCGCCGAAGCTAAAATCGCCGAGGAGCTGGGCCGGATTCTGATGGATGGTAGCCTTTACCGCGGGGCCAAGCCGGTGATGTGGTCACCGGTTGAGAAGACCGCACTGGCCGAGGCGGAAATCGAATATGAAGATCACACTTCAGTTACCATTTACGCCCGCTTTCCGGTGATCAAGGCGGCGCACCCGTCGCTGGATGGGGCCAGCATCATCATCTGGACAACAACACCTTGGACGATGCCGGGCAACCGCGCTGTCGCTTATGGTGATGACATCAGCTATCAGGTAACCGAGGTGCTTGGCACTGACGAGGGCGCATTATGTGCGGTCGGTGATGTCATTGTCATTGCCGATGATTTGGCGTCTGGTGTCATGGCGGCAATTGGTGCCAGCCAGAGCAAGCTAAGGGCGCAGATCAAAGGCCGTGATATTGCGGGCTCGATCGCTGTGCACCCAATGGCCGGACATGGCTATGATTATGAGGTGCCTCTATTGGCTGGCAGCCATGTGACAACCGAACAGGGCACTGGTTTTGTTCATATTGCCCCCGGTCACGGGGTCGAGGATTACGAGCTTGCTCATTTGAAACATGGTATCGCGGTTCCTGACACGGTTGGTGAAGATGGCGTGATTTTGCCACATTTGCCGGTTTTTGGTGGTATGCACGTGCTGCGCGACAATGCCAAGATTGCCGAGATTATGGCAGCGCATAAAGGTGTGATCGGGATTGGCAAACTGGTGCATTCTTATCCGCATTCATGGCGCTCAAAAGCGCCGGTGATTTACCGCAACACGGCGCAATGGTTTGTCTCGATGGAATCGCACGGTCTGCGCGATACGGCGCTTGCCGAGCTTGCCAAGACGAAGTTCTATCCGGCTGCCGGCCAAAAGCGCCTGACCTCGATGATTGCCCAACGCCCAGACTGGTGTCTTAGCCGGCAACGGGCATGGGGCGTGCCACTGACCATTTTTGTGCATAAGGAAACGGGTGAGCCGTTACGCGATCCGGCGGTTCATGCCCGGATTGTCGCAGCGATGAAGGTTGAAGGTGCGGATTGCTGGTTTGCGTCTGAAAATGCGCTTTTCCTTGGGGATGCCTACAATGCGGATGATTATGAAAAAATCACCGATATTCTGGATGTCTGGTTTGATTCTGGATCAACACATTCCTTCGTACTTGAAGACCGTGATGACCTTGATAGCCCGGCAGATATGTATCTTGAAGGCTCGGATCAGCATCGCGGCTGGTTTCATTCATCATTGCTGCAATCATGTGCAACACGCGCAAGAGCCCCTTATAAAGCCGTTCTGACACATGGATTTGTGCTGGATGAACAGGGCCGTAAAATGTCGAAATCACTTGGCAATGTTGTGACGCCGCAAAAGGTAATGGAACAGAACGGTGCCGATATTCTGCGCCTGTGGGTGGTAAGCTCAGACTATTATAATGATCTTCGGATTGGGCCGGAAATCATCAAGCGTACAACCGATAATTACCGGCGGTTCCGCAACACTCTTCGGTATCTGCTTGGCGCGCTTGATGGGTTTGATGCCGCCGAAAAAACCGCCTATGCGGATATGCCCGAACTGGAAAAATGGGTTCTTCACCGTTTAGCTTCGATTGATATGGCCATTCGGAAAATGACGGAAACCTATGATTTCCATGGTATTTTTTCCGAGCTTCATCAGTTTTGTAATACTGATCTATCAGCGTTCTATTTCGAGATTCGTAAAGATACACTCTATTGTGATCGCCCGGATGATATTGCGCGTCGTGCCTGCCGGACGGTGATGGATGAAATCTTTAACCGGCTGACCGCATGGCTTGCGCCAATTTTATGCTTTACAGCCGAAGAAGCGTGGCAATCACGCCATGCTGACATCAATAATTCGGTGCATCTACGAAGCTATGATCCGGTGCCGGCTCATTGGCATAATGCGGCAGTTGCCGAAAAATGGTCACAGATCCGCAAAGTGCGTCAGGTGGTGATGAGTGCCCTTGAGGCTGCCCGTAATGACAGTAAGATTGGTGCCTCATTACAGGCAACGCCGACGGTATATATGCCGCCTGAGATGTTGTCTCAATTTGCCGAACAGGATGCCGCCAGCTTGTTTATTACCTCAGCTGCCAGCCTCAGTGACGCGCCAGCGCCAGCTGATGCTTTCCGGCTTGAGGCGGTGGTCGATGTGGCGGTCGTTGTCGCAGTGGCTGATGGTGAGAAATGCGCCCGCTGCTGGAAAATTACCCCAGAAGTGACTGCCGAGCGTGATATTTGCAGACGCTGCCATGATGCGATTTCGGCAGGCTCATGAGCGGTTTATCCCCGTTACAGAAATGGCAGGGGTTAAGTGTATTTTTGCCGGTATTTTCCGCCGTGCTGTTTGCCGATCAGGTCAGTAAAGAAATTATGCTGGATCTGGTGTTTAATCCGCCGCGTTTTATCGAAATTGGCTTTCTGTTAAATATTGTTCCAGTTTGGAATAGCGGGATGAGTTTTGGATTGCTTGCCGATGGCGGGATGACTGTTCGGATTGGCCTGACTATATTGGCGTTTCTGGTCAGTGGTTGGCTTGTCTGGATGCTGCCTAAACTTGACCGGATGCAGTGGTTTGCTGGTGCAGCGATTGCGGGCGGTGCAATCGGAAATGCAATTGACCGGTTGCGTTTTGGACGGGTTGTTGATTTTATAGATCTGCATATCGGCGCGTGGCATTGGCCAGCATTTAATGTCGCAGATGCGGCGATTACTATTGGCGCGGGGCTTTGGGCCTATAGCATTTTGTTTGGACAGGAGACAAACGAGACATGACCAGACAATTTATGAAGATCAGCATGATAGTCTTGCTGTTGACCGGGCTGACTGCCTGTTCTGATTTCCGCCGCGCCATTGGTGATGAAAAATCGACGCCGGATGAGTTTCAGGTTGTGGTGCGGGCGCCGCTGTCCCTTCCCCCCGGGTTTTCCGATAGCCCTGAAGATGTCCTGAAACAGGCACAAACCAGTGGCAGTGACGCAAAGTCCAGAACAGCTAACTTGATTGGTTCGGCAACGGCGGATGGATCTGGATTTGCCGGCCTGTTTGATTTTTCTGGCGTTCCTGAAGATATCCGCAGCAAGGTTGATGAAGAGACCTACGGGATTAAGCTTGAGAGCAGGTTGCCATTGCAAGTCCTGTTTGGTGGCCTGCCGGATGTTGGGCCGGTGCTTGATAAAATGGAAGAAGACATGCGGCTTCGCAAAGCGCGTCTCGAAGGAAAAGCGCCAACCGAAGGTGGCAGTAAAGCCATTGACCCTGCTAGTAATCAGCCACTTACGATAAATTAGACCGCAATTATGGCCGTTATTCGCCAGCTTCCAGACCGACTGATTAACCAGATTGCGGCTGGTGAAGTTGTTGAACGGCCCGCCAGTGCGCTAAAAGAACTTGTTGAAAATGCGCTGGATGCAGGGGCACGCCGAATCAGCATAACTTTGCGGCGTGGCGGCATTGACGAGATTACCGTAACCGATGATGGCTGCGGCATGAGTCCCGATGACATGGTGCTTGCTGTTGAGCGTCATGCAACCTCCAAGCTGCCGCACGATACACTTGATCAGATCAATTCACTTGGGTTCCGCGGCGAGGCGCTACCGTCGATTGGCGCTGTTTCGCGTCTCGCGCTGACGTCGATTACCGCTGATTTCGGCCATGCCTGGCGGCTGGTCCTTGATGCTGGGCGTCGCAGCGGCCCTGATCCGGCAGCGTTGGCAAAAGGCTCGATGATTTCGGTCACCCAGTTATTTAAGGCGGTCCCGGCGCGCCTGAAATTTCTGAAGACCGAGCGTACCGAGCAAGGGCAATGTGTTGATATAATCAAACGGCTGGCGATGGCCTGGCCCGAGGTTGGCTTTCATCTGAACGCAGATGACCGGTCGTTACTAGATTTGCCGGCCTGTCTTCCCGGGCATGGGGGTGTGCAAACGCGCATCGGGACGATTATGGGGCAGGGTTTTGCCGCCGAGGCCATTGCGCTGGATGCGGCGCGAGATGAGGTGCATTTGACCGGCCTTGTTGGTTTACCAACCATGAACCGTCCAACGCCGGCCAATATTTATCTGTTTGTGAATGGACGCCCGATCCATGACCGAAGCCTTTTGGGCGCAGTTCGGGCCGGTTATGGCGATACGTTGCCGCGCGGCAGACACCCGATGGCGGTGCTGTTTTTAGATATGCCTTCGGCCTATGTTGATGTGAATGTGCATCCAGCAAAGGCGGAGGTGAGGTTTAAAGATGCAACGGCAGTGCGAAGCCTCTTGGTTGGTGGGTTGATGGCGCGTTTGCGCGAAGGCAGTATTCACGCGACCAGTGCTGGCGGTGCGGCCGCGATAGGCAAATTTTCGATCGATCCAGGCAATCTGCTGCATGAAGCTGTCAGCCACAATGTTGCCAGCGGGCTGCAACGCCCCTATTTGGCGCCGCCGTCACGCCAGAAACTAGCCTCTGCCCATGACTATTACCGGCCTGATCAACCAGGTGGAGGTGAACATCCCCATAGCCGGTCTTCGGGTTTGGAGACGAGTGCGGCATTACTGGGTGATGACGCGGTGCCGCAGGCGCGCGTTGAGGCGCATCAGGATGATACAGCCGAACAAGCCCAGCGCCGGCATTTACTTGGGGCGGCCAAGGCGCAACTTCATAAAACCTATATTGTTGCCGAAACCGAAGACGGCTTGACCATTATAGACCAGCATGCTGCACATGAGCGGCTGGTGATGGAACGGATGAAGGCGGCGCTGGCGGCGCGCGCCGTCCCATCGCAGAACCTTCTATTGCCAGAAGTTGTTACGCTTGCCGATGATCAGGCGGCGGCGGTGGTAGCGGAGGCGGAACTTCTCGAGGATATGGGGCTGGTGGTTGAAGGTTTTGGCGCTGGTGCGGTAGTCGTGCGGGCGGTTCCAGCATTGCTTGGCACGCCGGATGTCAAGGCACTGATCTCTGACATTGCCGAAGAGCTGTTTGAATTGGGAAGCAGTACCAGCCTTGAAGACCGGATCAATCATGTTTTGGCAACTGTCTCGTGTCATGGATCGGTTCGCGCGGGCCGGCAGCTGAATGCCAGCGAGATGAACGCGTTGCTGCGTGACATGGAGATAACGCCGCGATCAGGGCAATGCAATCATGGGCGGCCGACATGGGTGAAGTTATCGCTGGCCGATATTGAACGGCTGTTCGGGCGCAGCTAGACCACTTCGTAGGCTAGAAAATGCAAGAGGGCTTTACCGTAGCTGCGCTGGTCAATAAGGCGAAGACCGTTGGCAAGATCTGCGCTCGCCAAGGTTTCTTTTTTATCAGTTTCGATAATGGCAATCGCGTCATTTGCAAGCGCACCAATTTTTGCCAACGCGGTAATCGCCGTCTGACCACCGCCGGTTTTATAAGGCGCATCAGCGAAAACGAGATTAGCCGGCGCACCACGCCAATGTACCAGCCCCAACGCATCAGCCGCCAGCACCGCGCTTGCTGATTGAAACCGCAATTTGTTGATATTGGCGCGCAAAACAGAAAGCGCGGCAGGCTCGTTTTCGATAAAGCTTGCAAAGGCAGCCCCGCGCGAAATTGCCTCAAGCCCAAGCGCACCGGTGCCTGCAAAAGCATCAATAACCTGACTGCCAGCCAGCAAACCACTGAACCGGCCTGACTGTAGAATGTTAAATAATGACTCGCGAACCCGATTTGCTGTTGGCCGGGTGTTAATGGCGTCCAGTTTTGTGAGGACTGCCCCGCGACGGCTTCCCGCTATGATTCGCATATCTGCCTCTTTTTGGGCCTGATTTATGGGCTGGTTTATTAATTGAAAGCTTTGGCTTTTCACTGGCGGCAAGGGCTGCATCGCCAAGGCCAAGCTGGTCGGCCAGAACCCTTGGTTTAATCTGTTCAATTGCGCCATCTTCAAGGTCGCCAAGCTGGAACGGGCCATAAGAAATGCGGATCAGGCGGCTGACTTTATGTCCGAGATATTCCATGATGCGGCGAATTTCGCGGTTTTTGCCCTCACGAATGGCAACAGTAAGCCATGCATTGCTGGCCATCTGGCGATCCAACCGCGCAACAACCTCTCCATAGCGAATCCCCTCAATGGTCACGCCTTTGGCAAGAGCGGTAAGCTGGTCTTCATTGACATGGCCTTGAATACGCACACGATATTTCCGGCTCCAGCCAGTTGATGGCAATTCCAAATGGCGAGCGAGGTCGCCATCATTAGTCATCAGCAACAAGCCTTCTGAATCCAGATCAAGTCGTCCAACCGTCATCAGACGCGGTAAATTTCTTGGTAAATGATCAAAGATCGTCTCGCGGTTCTCCTCGTCGCGGTCACTAACGACAAGGCCGCGCGGTTTATAGTAACGCCACAACCCAGCCGGCTCGCGTGCGGGCAACGGCTTACCATCGATCGTGATTTTATCACTGGCGCTGACATTTAGCGCCGGGCTGGTGATCGCCGTGCCATTTACGCTAACGCGCCCATCAAGAATTCGGGCCTCGGCCTCACGGCGCGAGCAGATGCCTGCCCGGGCAATGCGTTTGGCAATGCGCTCGGACTCGGCCAACTGATCAAGAGTAAAACTTTGATTTGTCATGCACTTGGATGTAGCCGGAAATCCGGCGCTTGGCAAATGCCAATCTGCAGGCTGGGCTAAATCGGCAAGCGTCACTCGATTGATTGGGCCGGGTATGAGCAGTATTTTTGCTTGGTAAAGCCTGCCATCTATGCCAACAAGGAAAGCATGAAAATGAAAGGCTATATGGATCAGGTTTTGGCTGCTGCTGCTGCTGCTGCTGCTGTGGGTGAAGTGCCGGTTGCAGCGGCAATTACCGATGCTGATGGAGTGCTTGTCGCGCTTGCTGAAAACCGAATGATCCGTGATGGCAATGCACTTCATCATGCCGAAATTTTGGCAATTGAAGCCGCAATGGCAGCAACCGGACGTGCGCGGCTTGATGGTTATGATCTTTGGGTTTCGTTGGAGCCTTGCACGATGTGTGCTGGAGCGATTGCACAAGCAAGGCTGCGGCGGGTCTATTTTGCCGCGCATGATGAAAAGGCCGGGGCGGTTGAATCCGGCGTGCGGTTTTTCAATAGTGCTTCCTGTCATCACCGACCAGAGATTTATGGCGGTATTGGTGCGGCTAAGGCGCGTAAAATGCTAAAGGCGTTTTTTACGGTGCGCCGCTAGATTTTGGCAATGTCGTTTCGGTAAAAGCCGTTTTGCCAATCGATCTTTGCGACCGCCTCATAGGCATGGCGGCGTGCCGATGCCGCATCATCACCAAGCGCGGTAACAGCAAGCACCCGCCCGCCAACAGCAATCAGATCACCATTATCCGCAAGCGCGGTTCCGGCATGAAAGACGTGGCAATCGGCAACCGTTTCAGCCGCGTCTACGTCCATGATCACACTGCCTTTTTCATAGCTACCTGGATAGCCCTTATTAGCCATTACCACAGTGACTGCTGCACGCGCATCCCAACGCATATCAAAATGATGCAGGCTGGCGGTTGTTGTCGCAAGCATCGCACTGACGATGTCAGTTTTTAGCCGTGGCAGGATTACCTGCGCCTCGGGATCGCCAAAGCGGCAGTTAAATTCGATGACCTGCGGGCCGTCATCGGTAAGCATCAACCCAACATACAGAACCCCGCGATAGGGCGTGCCTTCGGCTGCCATGCCGCGCACAACCGGATGGACAATTTGCTGCATCACCTGATCTTCAAGCACTTTGTCCAGCCGTGGTGATGGCGAAATCGCTCCCATGCCGCCAGTGTTTGGCCCAATATCATTGTCATAGGCGCGTTTATGGTCTTGGGCGGTCGCCATTAAAATTGCCGTATCGCCGTCCAGAAGGGCAAATAGCGAGGCTTCAGGGCCGCTGATCCGCTGTTCAATGACAATGCGTTTGCCCGAATCGCCAAACTGGCCGTCCAGCATTGATTTTGCCGCCACTTTGGCAGTTTCGGCGTCATCTGCAACCACGACGCCTTTGCCGGCGGCCAGCCCGTCTGCCTTGATCACGCAAATGCCACCAAGCTGGTCAATATGCTGACAGGCAGCGGCATAGTCGCTGACCGGATAATAGGCTGGTTGAGGCACGTTGTGACGCGCGCAAAAGGCGCGCGCAAATTCCTTGGAACCTTCAAGCTGGGCAGCGGCGGCACTAGGCCCGAATGCGGCAATATCCAGCTCAGCAAGCCGGTCAGCCAGACCCTCAACAAGCGGTACCTCAGGGCCGATCACGACAAGGTCGGCAGCGATTTCACTGGCAAGTGAACATAACCCATCTAGATCATCGGCAGCGATTGGTCTCAATTCGCCGTGAGGTGCCATGCCGGGGTTGCCGGGGGCAATCACAAGGCGGGTGGTTAGCGGCGAGTCTGCAAGGGACCAGGCAAGCGCGTGTTCACGCCCACCGCTGCCAATCAGTAAAATGTTCATCAGATAATCCTTTGGTGTTGCGGCGCATTCAATATGGCATATGATGGGATCCTCATGGAAGAGGGCGAACAGCAAATCAGCGGCGATAACGCGCCCTATTTGACGATTAGTGAGCTATCGCGGGCGGTAAAGACTACCGTTGAGACCGCGTTCGAGTTTGTGCGGGTTCGGGCTGAAATATCGCGTCCCAATAAAGCCCCGTCCGGTCATTTTTATTTCACCCTGAAAGATGAGAAATCCACCCTTGCCGCGGTCTGTTGGAAAACTATGGCAGGCAATTTGGCGGTTCAGCCCGAAGAGGGACTTGAGGTGATTGTCACTGGCCGGCTGACAACTTTTGCGGGTCAGTCGAAATATCAGATCATCGTTAGCCAGATGGAAATTGCTGGTGAGGGTGCTTTGCTCAAACAATTAGAGGATCGCCGCCGAATGCTTGCCGCTGAGGGGCTGTTCAATGCGGATCGCAAAAAGAAAATCCCAAAAATGCCAGCCGTGATTGGTGTGGTTACAAGCCCGACAGGCGCGGTTATCCGTGATATTTTGCACCGGCTCCATGACCGTTTTGGGGTAAGGGTATTGATTTGGGGAACGCTGGTTCAAGGGCGCGAGGCCGCCGGACAAGTCGCCGCCGCTATTCGCGGCTTTGACGCAATGCCCGAGGATGGCTCTCTGCCAAGACCAGATTTATTGATTGTCGCGCGTGGCGGCGGTGCGCTGGAAGATTTATGGGCCTTTAATGAAGAGGCCGTCGTGCGCGCTGTTGCCGAATGCCGGATACCGGTAATTTCGGCAATTGGGCATGAAACTGACACTACCCTTATTGATTATGCCGCTGATTTGCGTGCCCCAACCCCGACGGCGGCCGCGGAACTTGCAGTACCGGTGAAAACTGATCTTGCCGTCCAGTTAAGTGAAATTGACGCACGCCTGATGCGCGCGGCTGCTCATAAGCTGAAGGATTCAGGGCAACGCGCGACGATGGCGGCACGCGGCCTGATTGATCCGGCTGATCTGATCCAGCGGCGGGCAGAAACTTTGGATTATGCGCTAGGGGGGCTGGTGCGGGGGCTTGACCGGTGGTTGTCGGTGCGTGCCGTGCGGCTGTCGGGATTGGCTGGCCGCCTGCACCCCCCCGAAACCAAACTTGTCGCTGCAAATGGCCGCCTGTCACAGATTAGCCAGCGCTTTGGTCAGCACCTTGAAAACAGCTTTAGCCAGCGTCAGCAAAAGCTTGATAATCTAGTCAAGCTGCTGGATGCCAATTCTTTTGAGCGGGTGCTTGATCGCGGTTTTGCGCTGATAACGGACAAAATTGGAATGCCCATAAAACGCGCCGCAGTCGCACCAGATCATGCGGCGGTTATGATCCGGTTTGCCGATGGAACGCGCGCCGCAATTTTGGATCAAGATGAGGCGCGAGCAAAATCTCGAAAAACCCGATCAGACGTTCTGTCGGGCCAAGATCCAGAAATACGTAGCGCCCCAGCCACTAAGCCAAAATCGTCCAAAAAACCCAAAGCCGATGACCGTCAAGACAGGCTGTTCTAGCTAGATTTTTTTCCCCCACCGCCGATGCGGCCAGAACCATTGCTCAGGTGTGGCGCGAATCCAGCCCTCAATTTCTGCATTGATTGCGGTTGCTACAGCCAGAATGGCGGCATCGTCAGCCGTCGCTGGCAGTGCGATTGGCGGTGAAATGGTAACGCGGAACCGGCAAACACCAAGCCGTTCGGTCCGCATATACAGTAATGGTGCCTGCTTCTTGATGGCGACTTTGATATGACTGATTGAGGTGCGCGCCGGATGACCAAAAAATCGCACTGACCTGCCCTCACGAAGCTGCTGGTCGACAAGCAGGCACATCATCTGGCCTTTTCGCAGTGACGTCATCATTCCAAGCGCGGCTTCGCGGCCTTTGCGGTAGATATCACCGCCGTAGGTTCGCTGGCGGCGATTTAAAAGGCCGGATAACAGCGGATTGTTCAATGGCCGGTAGATGGCGGCCACTTTCTTGCCCGTGGACAGCGCTGCAAACGGGCCAAATTCCCAATTGCCAATATGTGCGCCAATCAAAAATCCCCCCTGATCAATTGCCCGCAGATGCTCAAGCCCGACAAATTCAACCCAGCCCTTGTCAACGATCGAATTGATATGTGGAAACTCGCCAATGACGCGGCCAAAATTACCCCACATCGCGCGCAGAATCCGGTCTCTTTCCAGTTGATCAAGCTCGGGCATGGCATGTTTGATATTCTGTAGGGCGCGTTTGTGCCACGGGGTTAATGGTGCCAAAAGCCGCAGAAAAAACCCCATCGCAGCACTCGCAAAGCGCGCCGGCAACAGCCGCGCAAAATAAAACAGTGCAAAGCCGAATATAGCCTCTATTGGCCAGCGGATCATTTGCCAAAAGCGTTTATGCACATGGCTTGCCAAGCGCGTCATCGGGGTTAGGTTCTCTTTCTTGCGATCGTCGAGACAATGCTATCCAGTAAGTCATCAGCCCTTTCAAGATTGAGTGTCACTGGTAAAAAGCCAACGCGCTCGCGCCACTCAGCGGGCAGGCGCACCCAATCCTTTTTGGTGGTTATAAGGGTCGCCCCAAACCTGTTTGCATCTTCTTGCAACCTAACCAGATCGGTCTCGCTATAGGGGTGATGATCGGCAAAGGCCAGCTCGCGAACGATGTTTACACCGGCGTCACGTAAGGTGGCAAAGAACCGCTTTGGTCTGCCAATACCGGCAAAGGCCAGCATCGGGTTGCCGTCGAATACGTCAATAATGCTCTGATCCGGGGATAGGTTGCCGTTAAAAACCGGCAAATGTGGCCGAATTGAAGCGCCAATCGCGGTGTCATCCCGCCCATTTACAATAGCAGCCTGAATGGTCTTAAGCCCGGCATGAAACCCTATCCGAAGCGGCCCTGCTGGAAGCAGCCAGCCATTCCCAATACCGACATTGCCGTCAAAGACACCAATCGCAAAATCCTTGGCGATATAAGGGTTTTGCAGGCCATCATCCATCAAGATTAAATCATGGTGACCAGTCGCCGCAATCAATGCGGCGCCAGCGACGCGATCACGTGCCACCAGAACATCCCGGCTTTCGGCCAGCATTAGCGCTTCATCGCCGACATCGTCGGCATGATGCAGGCTGTGATCAACCCATAGCGGCTGTCGCGCCGTGCCACCATAGCCACGGATCAGGATTGCCGGTTTGTAGCCGCGACCTGTTAGCTGGTCATAGAGAAATGATGAAACCGGGGTTTTGCCGGTACCGCCAGCACTGAAATTCCCGATACAGATCACCGGTAATGCCGCCACTGTTTCGTGCGTCATTCGGTTACGAATGGCGGTCGCCGCGGCCCATAGGCCAGCCGCTGGCAACAATAACGCCGCAATAACGCCGCGGCTTGTCCAGAAGTCGGGTGTTTTTATCATCGGTTAATCACGAGTGGCTGTTTCATTATCTCATCAAATGGTTATGTTTTGACCAGCTAGCTTTTGTCCAGCAGCCGGTGCTCCAGAATTTTTCTTGCGGCTATCTCGCACCGCAGGGAGGCAGCGGCGGCGTAAGCTTTGGCGGCGCCGGCAATATGTCGGCGTTTATTCTTATCATCAATTAAGTCGCGCGCCAATCTGGCCAGCGCTTGCCCTGTTGCCGTTGCATCGCGCAAATCAGCATCTTTGGTGATATCAAACACTACCCCCGCATCACGAAGACCAGCAAACTCAGCGGCGTTTTTGAAGATATGCGGGCCGGTGAAAATCGGCAAGCCGAAAGCGGCTGGTTCTAGCGGGTTATGCCCGCCCTTTGGCACAAAGGCGCCGCCAAGAACCACCAGATCAGCGAGGCTGAAAAGGTTGCCCAACTCACCGAAACTGTCCATGATATAGATATTGTGATCAGTCGATGGCCAGTCGCCGCGACTGCGTTGTGGTGCGTTATCGCTGGCCGCTGCAATCCTGCCCCCCCGGGTTGGATGTCGCGGCGCGATTATGGTTAGCCATTTTTTATCCTGCCGGTGATTGTCTAGCGCGTTTGCGGCGGCAATTATGCTGGCATCTTCACCTTCATGCGTTGAGGCGGCTAGCAAGACATGGCGGTTGCCAATCGCGGTTTTCAGCTGTTTGCAAAGCACCGGATCAACTGCCACGAGCGAGCCTAGCTTTAAAGATCCCAGAACAGTAATACGCCCCGCGTCTGCGCCGAGACGTTCAAACTGGCAAGCCTGCTGTTCATTGACGGCAAATATGTGCTTTGGTGCGGTAAAAATGGCCTTTGCCATGACAGACTGTCGCTGCCAACGCTGAAAGGCGACATCGGATAATTGTGATGAGGCAAAAACTATTGGAATAGATCTGGCGGCGGTGCGGGTAATAAGATTGGGCCAGAAATCGGACTCGATAAAAATAGCCAACATGGGACGGGTGATCGCTAAAAACTGGTCGACAAAATGCGGATGGTCAAGTGGCTGAAACGCGTGCGACAGGCAAACGCCACTGGCTACTTCCTTTTCGACCATCGCGGCGGCGCTAACCGTGTTGGTGGTGATTAGTAATCTGGCTGTTGGTAATTTGCCGATAAGTGCCTTGGCCAGACCAATCGCGGCAACGGTCTCACCAACGCTGACAGCATGAATCCAGATAAGGTCACCCTTGGACTGACCGCCGGATGGCAATTGATCAAAATTAGGCAAGCCATAGCGGTCTTGAAGGCAGGTAATCATCTCCTTGCCGCGCCATGCACGCCAGCGCAGCAAAAGAGGAATGACCGGACGAAGCAGATGCCAGAATAGATTGTAGATTGTAAATCTCATCATGGCAGTTCGGCCATCAGCCGGTCCAATGCATCGGCCTGATGGTTCAGCGCGGTTTCAAGCTGACTGCGTGCCTGCTCGAGCTGGTCTTTGCCGATGTCATCAAGGTAAATCGGATCGCCGATGATGAACCGCCCACGAGCAAAGGGCTTGGGAATAATCAGGCGATCCCATCCACTGGCGCGCCAATAGCGGTCAACAGCCCAACACATTGGCACGATCGGTTTGCCAGCAATTTGGGCAATCGCCACAGGTCCTAGCGCTGATTTGCGGGCTGGGCCCCGCGGCCCATCTGGAGTGATTGCGACCGATTCACCGCGATCCAGCACCCGCTTTAGCCCGCGCAAGCCCGAAAGCGGATTGCGGTTTGAGCTACCCCAAACGGTTTTTACCCCGAAACAGCCAATCGCGTGCGACATCATCCGGCCATCTGCGTGCGGTGATTGCAGCGCGTGAAGTGTATAGCCAGACGGCCAAAGCCACGGCATTGCCATTACCCGCTCATGCCAGAACACCATGATTATACCATCCTGACTTGACATAAATTGATCAGATTTTTCCTTATTAACCGTGCGCCACCGGACGGTTAACATTAAAAGCGCGATGATGCTGCCAATTGTCCAGCCGACGAGGGCGTTGCCAAATGGCGATCGTATTAATTTTTTTATCATGCGCCTGAAACTGCTTTGCGGTTAAATCATCCACTGACAAAACCTTAGCACGCAACAGGTTATTTTCGGAATGGGGTAATTGCGGAATAGGCTGATGTAAAACTATCTGATCATTCATCACATGGCCATCAGGCAATCGTCTTTTTACAAATTTCTCCCAAACAAAGATCAATGCTTTTGGATTGGGCGCCAAATTGCTACTATCTTGATGGGGCAACGCTGTGTCTGATAGGCCCGTTGATTGATAGGATTATCGGCTTGACCGAAATGAAACGCTCAAAACAGGTCAATCATGACATCATCAGGCGGATATGGCAGGGCTGGATTGCAGGCTACTTACCGCGCTTGATTGTCGCGTTTTTATTGATGATCGTCGTTGCCGCCAGCGCATCAGCCTATCCGTTATTGACCAAATATATTTTTAACGGGCTTGCAGAGGGCAGGGCTAGCCAGATCATCTGGATGGCACCGCCGGTAATCATTTTATTTGCGCTGGTAAAAGGCACCGCGTTATTTGCCCAAACAGTCATGGTCAACGCGCTGGCCTTGCGGGTCAGCACCGATCTGCAAAAAGACATGGCAAAAACACTGATCGAGGCGGATCTTGCGACGATTAGCCGTGAGCCGGCCGGGGTGTTTATGTCGCGCATTATGAATGATCTGAATCTGGTGCGTGAAGCGCTTGTTCGACTGGCTAATAATCTGGTTCGCGATAGCCTGACCATCGTTGTTTTAATCGGTGCGATGATCTGGCTTGATTGGGTGATGGCGCTTGTTGTGATCGGCGTTTATCCATTGGCAATGGGCCCGATTATCCGCATCGGAAACCGCCAGCGCAAGGCATCAGGTAACCTGCAAACCCATATGGAAAGCGTTACCTCGTTGCTTGCTGAAACCCTGAACGGGGCGCGGATGGTCAAGGCCTATCAACGCGAAGATGCTGAAACTGGGCGAACGCATGAGGCGTTTGATGGGCTTTATAGCCGGCTAGTTGGGCTGTTAACCGGCCGTGCCAAGATTGATCCTATCCTTGAGGTTGTTGGCGGTGTTGCGGTTGGCGGCGTCGTCGCGCTAGCAAGCTGGCGCGTGGCGAATGGTGATATGCAGGTTGGTGATGTGATCGCCTTTATCACCACGCTGATTCTTTTGGTGCAGCCGGTGCGGGCGATCGGCACCTTAAATGCGGTGACCCAAGAAGGGCTCGCTGCGTGTGAGCGGATCTTGACCCTCTTGGATACGCCGCGCCGGATTACCGATCGGCCGCACGCGCCGCCGCTGATCGTGAAAAAGGGGCATCTGGTCTTTGATAATGTCAGCTTTACCTACAATGAAGGCAGCGCGGTTGCGCTTGATGGCATCAGCTTTACCGCAAAGGCTGGGCAGACAATCGCACTGGTAGGCCCGAGCGGTGCTGGTAAAACCACGGTGATTAATCTTTTGCCGCGCTTTTTTGAGGCAAGCAGCGGGGTGATAAAGATTGATGATCAGCCGATCAATGATGTGCAGATTGCCAGTCTGCGCCGCGCTGTGGCGCTGGTCAGTCAGGAATCGGTGCTGTTTGATGATACGGTTGCAGCCAATATCGGGTTTGGCCGCGCTGATGCCAGCCGCGGAGACATCGAGGCAGCAGCCCGCGCTGCGGCGGCTGACAGCTTTATTGAGGCGCTGCCAAATGGCTATGAGACGATGGTCGGGGCAATGGGGAATCGGTTGTCCGGCGGGCAACGCCAACGTATCGCGATTGCACGGGCAATGCTGAAGGATGCCCCGATTTTGCTGCTGGATGAGGCGACAGCCGCGCTCGATGCCGAGTCCGAACAGCAGGTTCAAGCTGCTTTGCAAAAATTACAGGCCGGGCGCACGACACTGGTGGTCGCGCATCGGCTGGCAACGGTTCGCAGCGCCGATCTAATCCTCGTTTTGGAAGCCGGACGGATTACCGAGCAGGGCACGCATGACTCGCTGATGGCGAAAAATGGTCTCTACAGCAAATTATGCCAGCTACAGTTTTTTGATGATGATGCGACCGCCTAATCTGGCTGGCTGATTTTCCTAGACTGACCAGTTTGACTGGCGCGTCTATTCGCGGCGAAGAATGCTGTCGGTCAGCCTGACGGCCCAGCCTTGCGCGATAAAGTTGGCGGCAAGTGCGTCAGGGTCGTAAACATTGTCAACCCAGTCGAAAAAATCCATCCCAGCATCCTCGTAGGGGATATAGGCGGCAAAAAACGCATCAAGAAGACCGGTTCTGGCAGCTTTAACATGACCATATTTCCAGGCGAGTTGGGTCATGGCACCACGGGCAGGCTGCTGTTTGGCAAGCAGCAGATAAAGCGCCGACATAAAACCGGCGCGATCGGACCCCGATTTACAATGCATTAATACCGGTGTTTTTATCGTGGCAAACAGGTCGCGCGCTTCATATAGCATCTCTTTGGAGGGGGCGGCGCGTGATCGGGCGGTAAAGTCCAGAAGAGTGATTCCCGCTTTGGCACAGGCCTCGGCTTCAAGCTGCCAGCCACCATCTTGGCGAGGCCCCCGCAAATTGATAATGGTTTTGATGCCAGCCTGTCCAAGCGCGGCAATGCGTGATGGCCCGGGCTGGTTGCTGCGCCAGACCCCGTCACTGACAATGTGCTGATTATGCCAGCAAAGACGCAAAAACCCGTGATCCTTGAAGATCAGATCAAGCCAGTCGACAACCCCGCGCCGCTGGCCTGGCGGGGCGAGCCATTTCATGATCCGGCAACCATAATGCTGTCAAGGCGGAGTGATGGTGATGCAACGCTGTCACGAAGATCAATGTCATTTGCCGCAGTTATTTGCATGAACATCTCACGAAGATTACCGGCAATGGTGGCTTCAGTAATCGGATGGGTAATCTCGCCCTGGGAGATCCAAAATCCTCCAGCGCCACGGCTGTAGTCACCGGTGATCATATCAACTGAGCTACCAATCATTTCAGTGATCAAAAAGCCTTCCTCAATCTCGGCAATCAGCGCATCTCGGCTGATCGACGAATTTTCGATGAAGAAATTACTGGCACCGGGTGATGGGGCGCTGCCAAGGCCCCGCCGTGCATTGCCGGTTGGTGTCATTTCCAGTTTGGCGGCTGAGGCAAGATCGAGAAACCAGCCGGTCAAAACACCGTCATCAATCATCACGCGCCGGCTAACTGGCAGGCCCTCTGCGTCGAACAGGCGCGAGCCAAGCCCGCGTGAGCGCAACGGATCATCGATAAAATTAAGCCCGCTGCGCGTGACCTGCTTACCAAGCCGGTCTTTTAAAAAGCTGGTACCGCGGGCGATCGCGGCGCCATTAATTGCGCCGGCCATCGTGCCGACAAGTGATGCCGCCACGCGCCGGTCATAAATCACTGGAAATTTGCCGGTTTTGGCCTTTTTGGCGCCAAGCCTTGCCACTGTCCGGCTAGCGGCATTATGCCCAACCTCATCAGCGGGCTGCAAGTCGCTTTCATAGACGGCGGCACTGTAATCATAGTCGCGTTCCATGTGCCCGTTTTGTTCGGCAATGACCACGGTTGAAACACCGTGCGATGACCGTTTATAGCCAGCTAAAAAGCCATTAGATGTCCCGATCAGCACATCGACGATACTGTGGCCAGCATCGGCGCCATCCGAGGTTTTTATGCCTTTATGCGATAGGGCGGCATCCTCGGCGGCGGCGGCGCGTTGGCACAGGCTTTCGGCGTCCGGCATGGTCTCGTCATACATATCAAGATCGGGAATGACTTTGGCAATTTCGGCATCAGTGGCAAGCCGGACATACGGATCTTCGGGGGCGAGCTTGGCCATTGCGACAGCGCGTTCGGCGAGATTTTTAATATTTTCCGGATCAAGCTGGCTTGTCGAGATTGACGCGGTGCGCTGGCCGACAAAAACCCGCAAACCAACATCAAAATCTTCTGATCTTTCGCTGGCTTCGACCTTGCCAAGCCGCAGGCTGATACTATTGCTCTGACCACGGGCCAACATGGCGTCAGCACCGTCTGCCCCTGCGGTTTGGGCGGCGTCAAGCAATTGGGCGATGAGGGTTTGATGATTTGTGTCCATGCCTTATCTGATACCCTGCATGATCGGATAATTCAACCGCTTGTCGCGCTGGCTGATTAGGTTTATGAATGCCCTATGGAATGTAAAGTCTTTATTGATGGTGAGGCTGGAACGACCGGTCTGAAAGTGGCGGAGCGTCTGCAACAGCATCCGCTGGTGCAAATCCTGCGCGTTGACGAGGCATATCGCAAGGATGCGGCGGCGCGTGCCGATATTATGGCGGCAAGTGATATTACCATCCTATGCCTGCCGGATGACGCAGCGCTGGAGGCGGTGACGTTGGCAGAACCGTCAAAAACGCGGCTGATTGACGCCTCATCGGCGCATCGCACCAATTCTAACTGGGTCTATGGTTTTGCCGAATTACAGCCGGGCCAGCGGGACGCAATAGCCACAGCGAGACTAATCACGAATCCGGGCTGTTATCCGACCGGATTTCTGGCATTGGCGCGGCCGTTGGTTGCCAGTGGGTTGGTGGCTGATACAGCGCTGATCAATGTGCCAGCGGTTAGCGGCTTTAGCGGTGGCGGCAAGGCGATGATTGCGCGGCATGATGCTGGCGAGCTTGACCCTGCATTTAGTTATGGAACGAATTTGCAGCACAAGCATCTTGGTGAAATGACGGTTTATTCCGGCCTCAAGACGCCGCCTATTTTCATGCCGTCGGTTGGTGATTTCTTTGCTGGTATGCTGGTTCATATGCCGCTTCATGCCGATCAGTTTGCCGGGCCGGTTACCGCGGCAAAGATTTATGATTGCTTTGCCGATTGGTATGGCCAGTCGAACTTTGTGCGGATGGGGGCAGGTGCTGCCAATCATCAAGACACGCCGTCGATGCTTGCGGCTGATGCGCTGGCTGGCCGCAATGATATGGAGCTATTCGTGTTTAGTGATACCGGTGAGCGGCGTTTTTGGTTAACCGCACGGCTGGATAACCTTGGCAAAGGCGCGTCGGGTGCGGCCGTGCAGAATATGAATATTGCGCTTGGGCTTGATGAAGGTCTGGGACTTTTATAAAGGGGCCGTGCCAGCGTCTCCGGTTTGGGACCTCACTCCAAAATAGGGATCGGATCACGATGCGGTTGAACGGTAACGTTACCCTGACAGAAATTGCTGATGCGGCCGCCTATCTTGCGCCGATCAGTGAAATTGATCGTGCCCGCAAATACCCCTATCTTGCGCCCGAGGGCGGCTATGTTCTGGCAAATGGGCGGCTATTTCATCTTGATGAGGCCCAGCTCAGCAATGATCATGCCGATGGAATTTTGGCGGGACGAACGCCGGTTTTGTCGGTTGGCTCAAACCGTGCGCCGGTCCAGTTGCTGCGTAAGTTTGGGATGGTGGCGACGGTGCCGGTGACGCCTGCTAGGCTGCATGATTGCGATATCGTCCATGCGGCGATTCTGGGCTATTACGCGGCCGTACCCTGCACCGCCTTTCCATCACCTGGTACCGTGGTGACGCTTAATGTCGCTTGGCTAGATGCCGAACAATTGGTGCAGATGCATCGCACCGAAGGTATTGGCGTTGCCTATGATTTCGTTCAGATGCAGGGCGTCACGCATCAGTTTAACCTGCCCGTGTTGCCGGTATTTGGCTATGCAGCTCGCGCTGGTGTTTTGGATTGCGGCGGGGGAGAGCCTGCCGGTCTGGCAGCAATTCCAGCCGAAGGGCGGCGGTTTCAAACCCTAGATCAGCATCAGGCAGCAACTAGATTACGCCAGCTCGCCAAGATTGATGATAATCGGACAATGGCGCAGTTTATCGCTGATATGCAGGCAGATAAACCTGCTCGTGATGCGGTTATCGAACGGCTGCGTCCCTATGCTATCCAGCCGCAAAAGCCGCCTTGGCACCTGCAAACAGTCACGATTGATGGGATCGACGCTTATCTTTAGCGCTATCTTTGCCGGTGCCTTTGCCGGTGCCTTTGCCAGTGACTTTGCCAGTGCCTTTGCCAGTGACTTTGCCAGTGCCTTTGCCAGTGCCTTTGCCAGCGCCTTTGCCAGCGCCTTTGCCAGCGCCTCGTCAATTAACTCACAAACAGCCGGTCAAGCATAAGACCAGCAACGAGCCACAGCCCGGCATTACGATTTGATTTGAATAAAGCGAGTGCCAGCACAGCATCATCAATCCGCACCATTCGTATCTGGTTGCCAAGATGCAGCGCCATTGCAGCAAGACCCAGCCATCCGGTAAAAACCGGTTGCGGGTCATGCAATAACAGGCCAGCCGCAATCAGCAGGACGGCCAAACAATAGGCCGCCCCGACACCGGCCTTTATGTTGCTGGCAAGCGCGAGGGCGGATGATTTCACCCCGACCTTTTTATCATCATCCATGTCCTGAACTGCGTAGATGGTGTCATAGCCGAACACCCAAGCAGCACAGCCCGCATAGATCAGGATTAGGGATAAATCTGGCAGGCTGTTGGTAACGGCGGTCCAGCCCAGAAAAACGCCCCATGAAAATGTCAGCCCCAGAACGAATTGCGGAAACCATGTCACGCGTTTGGCAAGCGGGTAGAGTATCACCAGCGGCGTTGCCGCTAAGCCGACATAAACCGCCAGAATGGGTAATTGAACTAAAACCAGCAGGCCAGTCAGCCCAAGCGCGATCAAAAAAAGGCTGGCTTGCTGCATCGACATGGTGCCGGCGGCCAACGGGCGTGCGCTTGTGCGGGCGACCATCTGGTCAAGGTTGCGATCCCACATATCATTGATGATGCAGCCAGCTGCCCGCGCGACAATCGCGCCAATCAAAAACAACAGCATGAACCAAACCATGCTGGTAAAGCCGGGCGCGCCAAGAGCAATGGCCCACCAGCCCGGCAGTAATAACAGCCACCAGCCAATTGGACGGTCAAGCCGTGATATATAGATATAAGGGTGCGATATTGGGGGCAGCCAACGCCACCAGCCATGTGACCGGATATCGGTATGAGTTTTCACTGAGTTGTTAACCATGCCATTAGTCATTAGCGAATTGAACGGTAAAAAGCAAAAGTGATTCGTCATGAGATTGCCTATCACGAGATAGCTTGTCACGGCGGATAATGAGCAGTACATATCGCAGCATGGGTCAAACAGACATCAAAGCGCGTCTTTTTGTGGATGCGCCGCTTGCAGACGGCGCCATCATCGAGCTGCCATCCGATCAAATGCACTATTTGTTGACTGTGCTTCGTCTTGGTGTTGGCGCGTTGATCGCTGTTTTTAACGGTGCAGATGGCGAATTTGCGGCGGTTATTTCGCAGGCGGCGAAAAAACAATGTTCGATTACCATTGGCGCCCAGCGGCGAGAGCAGGTTTATTGCCGCGATTTATGGCTGTTATTCGCGCCGGTCAAAAAGGCAAGGCTGGATTTTATCGCGCAAAAAGCCAGTGAATTGGGCGTCCGGGTTATCTGGCCTGTTCGAACTGATTATTGCCAGATCAGTCGGGTCAATGACGACCGGCTGGCGGCAAATGCAATCGAGGCTGCCGAACAGACTGAGCGGCTGGATATTGCCGAAATCTGGCCCTTTACCGGTCTTGATGAAGCGCTTGCAAGCTGCGAGGATGACCGGCTGTTGATCTGGTGTGACGAGGCCAGCGCCGGACATCCATCATTAAACATCACTGCCGCGCTTGCCGCCGCACCGCCGCATGATAAGGCGGCTATTCTGATTGGGCCCGAGGGTGGGTTTTCCGCGGCCGAGCGAGCCTATTTGCAAGCGCGAAATAATTGTTTGAAAATTTCTCTGGGGCCGCGCATATTGCGGGCCGATACCGCCGCTATTTCGGCGCTTTCTTGTTACCAGTCAATTTGTGGAGATTGGCAAAGCTAGGAATTTTGTCTGGCTGAAACCGGCTAGGGTGATTTGTTTCACGATGGCTTGAATGCAGGGGGGATACCGCATGGCAAACAATAGCACGATCATCACAGATGTCGGACAGCTTGTTGACTGGATCGCCAAAGGCGCAAAACCGTCTGCTGATTGGCGCATCGGAACCGAGCATGAGAAATTCCTGTTTCACCGCGATAGCCTGCGGCCGGTTGCCTATGAGGGTGATAGCGGCGTCGAGGCAATGCTTCACGCGCTGTGCAAACGCATTGGCGACAAGGCCACGCCAATCATCGAAAAGGGTAAAATCATTGGCCTGAAAGATGGCGATGGTGGATCGGTTTCGTTGGAACCGGGGGGGCAACTAGAATTATCTGGCGCGCCCTTGGCCAATCTGCACCAGACCTGTGCCGAGACCGGGCGGCATTTGCGTCATATGCGGGCAGTTTCGTCGGCGCTTGAAGTTGGAATGCTTGGCATCGGGTTTCAGCCAAAATGGGGCCGTGACGATATTTCATGGATGCCAAAGGGCCGATACCGGATTATGCGCGATTATATGCCCAAGGTTGGTACGATGGGGCTGGATATGATGCTTCGGTCCTGTACGGTTCAGGTTAATCTCGACTATGCGGATGAGGCCGATATGCGGCGCAAATTCCGCACCTCGCTTGCACTGCAACCGGTGGCAACGGCGCTATTTGCCAATTCACCATTCAAAGATGGCAAGCCGTCTGGCTTTTTGTCGAGCCGGGCCCATGTCTGGACTGATACTGATAATGCGCGCTGCGGTGTGCCAGCGTGTGTTTTTGATGCCAATTTTGGCTATGAACAATGGATTGACTACATTCTTGATGTGCCGATGTATTTTCTGCATCGCGGCGAAGATTATATTGATGTAGCGGGCAAATCTTTCCGAGATTATCTGGCGGGAACGCTTGCTGGATTTGAGGGTGAGCCGCCAGTAATGGCCGATTTTGAAGATCATATCACCACGGCCTTTCCCGAGGCGCGGCTAAAGCAATATCTTGAAATGCGGGGCGCAGATAGCGGGTCTTGGGCGAATATTTGCGCGCTTCCGGCTTATTGGGTTGGACTATTATATTGCGACGATGCGTTGGCCGAGGCCGAGGCACTCATCGGTGATATTGGCCCTGATGATGTGATGGCGGCGCGGCTGTCTGTGGCAAAGGATGGACTTGGCGGTAAGCTTGGCGCGCATGATGTCTATGATCTGGCCAAAAGGACGGTTGATATCTCATCAATGGGTTTGCGTAATCGCGGTATTTTCGATGATGGCGGCAATGATGAAAGTGGCTTCCTTCAGCCTTTACGCCAGGTGATCGCAACGCAAAAGACCCCAGCCGAAGTCATGCTTGACCTCTATGATGGTGACTGGGCAGAAGATATTGATCAGGTTTTCACATCAAACCAGTATTAGCGCCCGGCAACGATCGGTGCCTTAAAACAGCGTGCTGAAGATAGTCTTGGCCGCACCATAAGGATCTTTCATATGCCTGTTTTATTGCTTGTGGTGTTCATCAATTTTGTTGGTATTGGCGCGCTTATTCCGGTTTTGCCCTACACGGTAATTGAAACCCTTGGCCTGTCGGCAACGGTGATGACATTGCTGTTGGCATCATTTGCCTTTGCGATGTTTTTATCAAATCCGCTTCTTGGTCGTTTGTCTGATCATGTTGGGCGGCGACCGGTTCTAATGTTCAGCCTCGCGGTGAATGTTATGGCGCATATCTGGTTTGCCTTGTCGGATGATATTGTCCATATGTTTGCGGCGCGAATTCTGGCTGGTCTTGCAGCGGGCAATACAGGCGTCATTCAGGCAATGATTGCCGACCGCGTCGAGGCCAAGGATCGGGCCCGCTATATGGGGCTGTTTGGGGCGGCAATCGGAACTGGCTTTGTTGCTGGACCAGCGCTTGGCGGGCTGTTTAGCGGATTAGGCGATGGGCCACTTCATCAGGCACCATTTTTGCTGGCTGCCGGGTTTGGTGTGATTGCGTTCATACTGTCGATGCGATTGAGCGAGAGTGCGGCGGCTGCCCCAGCACAAAAAGCACCAACAGCGCCGCTTGGAGCGCGGTTAAGAACGGTTCTTCGCAGTGAATTGGCGCTCTATGCGCTGGCGTTTTTCTGTCTGAACCTGTCATTTGCGCAGGTAGAGGCCAGCTACATCCTGCTGCTTCGTGACTATCTTGGCTTTGGGGCAAAGCAAACCGGCTGGCTGTTTACCTATATTGGTGTCTGCATTGTTCTAGTTCAGGCCGGATTAATCAATGTTGCGGTACGCTATTTAGGCGAGGTTGGCACGGTTGGATTTGGTGCCAGCATGCTGGTGTTTGGGCAGGTGATCACGGTGCTTTTGTCACTTGGTTTCATGCTTGGTAACGCCTATCCGCTGGCGCAGATCGTCTTGACAACAACCGCGGTCTGTTTTGGCTTTGGCTTTAGCAATCCGGCATTATCAGCCGCGGCGAGTAATGCCGCCGGTAAAACTACCATGGGCGGCGCGCTTGGCACGGTTCAGGGGTTTGCTTCGCTTGGGCAGGTCGCCGGTCTGGTTCTGGCTGGCCCGTTATACCAGCTGGGTGGATCGCATTACCCGTTCGCTTTTGGCGCTGGCATCACCGCGGTTTTGTTAGGCGTTGTTTTCGTGCTTAAGCGGCGTCCACAGGTACGTTCAGCCTAAATCGGGCGTCAGCGGTTCGGTGCTGTTGCGCTTAAGCGGCTTCGGTGCCACCGACCGTAACGCCGCCCATTTTCACCGTTGGCTGGCCGACCCCGACCGGAACGCTCTGTCCCGCCTTGCCGCACGTGCCAATGCCACTATCCAGCTCGGTGTCATTGCCGATCATGGTAATCTTTGACATGGCGTCAGGGCCATTGCCGATTAGCGTCGCCCCTTTCACCGGCGCACCGATCTTGCCATTTTCAACAAGATAGGCCTCGGCCGCCGAAAAGACGAATTTGCCAGAGGTGATATCGACCTGACCGCCGCCAAAATTGACCGCGTAAATGCCCTTTTTCATTGAGGCAACAATCTCTTGCGGATCAGCATCGCCATTTTCCATATAGGTGTTGGTCATCCGCGGCATTGGCGCGTGTGCATATGATTCGCGCCGTCCATTGCCAGTTGCGTCAACGCCCATGAGGCGGGCGTTCTGACGATCCTGCATATAGCCTTTCAAGATACCATCTTCGATCAACACATTGCGCCGGCTTGGGGTGCCCTCATCATCGACGGTGATCGAGCCGCGCCGGTCGGCAATGGTGCCGTCATCAATGACTGTCACGCCCTTTGAGGCAACCTGTTGGCCAATCCGGCCACTGAACACCGAGGTGCCTTTGCGGTTGAAATCGCCTTCAAGCCCGTGGCCAACGGCCTCATGCAGCATCACGCCCGGCCAGCCTGCGCCAAGCACAACTTCCATTTCCCCGGCAGGTGTCGGCACGGATTGTAAATTTAAAACGGCAATCCGCAATGCCTCATCGACCTGAGATTGCCAGCTTTCCGGCGTTAGCCACTGATCGAGCATAACCCGACCACCAGCACCAGCACCGCCAGATTCCATCCGGCCGTTCTGTTCGATGGCAACCCAGATATTGATCCGCACCAAGGGGCGGATATCAGCAACCCGAATACCGTCGGCACGCATGATCTGGACGGCCTGCCATGATCCGGCAAGGCTGGCGCTGACCTGCTTGACCCGCGAATCTGAGTCGCGAGCATAGGCGTCAATTTTCTGCAAAAGTTTGATTTTAGTGTCAAACGACGTCGCATTCAGCGGGTTTTGATCTGAATAAAGTGGATTGTTTGCACCCGCGCTAGGGGCCAGTGCCGCGTTCCCGCTATAGCCCTTGGTGACGGCTGATACACTGTCGGCAGCGCGTTTCAGCGCAGCTTCAGACAATTCGCCAGCATGAGCATAGCCATGCGCCTCACCAGCCACCGCACGAAGGCCAAACCCGCTTGACTGGTCGTAACTGGCTGTTTTCAGGCGGCCATCATCAAAGGCCAGCATTTCTGCATGACGCATTTCGAGAAATAATTCGCCATCATCACCACCAGACAGCGCATCACGGACAATTTTGCCAGTGCGCTGCAAATCTAGATTGGTGCGGGTAAAAAACAGTTCGTCGGTTTGCTGAAGCAGATCCATGATCCATCCTGACCAGACAGGTTAACGTAAATGATATGACTCGGGTGGATGCACCCGACCAATCCTTTGATGATAGAGATGATGGGCTTGTTTGCGATGAAATTCAAGGCTTGAGCTTGGCTTCATTTCAGTCATGGCCGGTGGCAAGTCAGATTTTATGGCGAAAAAGGGAAAAAAGTTAAAAATTATAGCGACAGGCTGCCGCATGGGGCTTTTCTATTCAGCCCAAACAGTCTAAACAAATTCGGTTCGGTGGACAGGTCTGTCGCCTGTGCCACCTGACCAGATGATTTTGAACGACAGATTACGAATTTTGGGAGAGGAATCCATGCCAATTTTGGCCAAATTCAATGCGCTACTCGCGCAGTTTCTTTCGGGACGCAAGGCAGCTAAACTCGCCGGTGTTTTATGTGGTGGTGTTGCGCTGGCTTTGAGTGCGACTGGCGCGGCTATGGCAGCAGCGCCCGTGCCGTGGCAGATGGATCTACAGCCACCGGCGGGATCACTCGCTGAGATGGCGACTGACCTGCATAATCTGTTGCTGGTGGTCATAACACTCATTTCGCTGTTTGTCCTCGCTTTACTGATTTATGTCGGTGTGCGTTTCCGTGCGAGCCGTAACCCAAACCCGTCGAAGACATCGCATCACACCGTGATCGAAATCCTGTGGACGGTCATTCCGGTTCTGATCCTTGTTGGCATTGCGGTTCCGTCATTCCGTTTGCTTTATTACATGGACCGCACCAACGAAACCGATATGGTGATCAAGGTTACTGGGAATCAGTGGTACTGGAACTACAGCTACCCCGACGAAGGCATCGCCTTTGACAGCTATATGGTGGATGAGGCTAATCTAAAGCCCGGCCAGCCGCGCCTATTGACCGTCGACAACCCGATGGTCGTGCCAGAAGGCACCCGGATCAAACTGCTGATCACCGGTAATGACGTGATGCATTCGTTCTTTGTGCCGTCACTTGCAGTGCAGATTTACGCCTTTATCGGCCGCACGAACGAAGCTTGGATTGACGTGCCGGTTGGCGGCCAGACCTATTACGGCCAATGCAACCAGATTTGCGGCGTAAACCACGCCTATATGCCGATTGAGGTAAAGGCCCTGCCAAAGGCTGAATACGCCGCTTGGCTGGCCAATGCCAAAAAAGAATTTGCGTCGAACGAGGTCGTTCCTGCGCAAACAGAAGTTACTTTGGCATCAGCCAAATAATTAAGCGAAGAGGATTTACAAATGAGTGCTCAAGCCCACGCTGATCACGGCGCCCCTTCAAGTTTTGTGCGTCGTTGGCTTTATTCAACTAACCACAAAGATATTGGTACCATGTATTTGGTCTTCGCTATTCTGGCGGCCTTTATCGGTGGTGGCCTGTCTGTCTATATGCGCATGGAGCTTATGAATCCGGGCGTTCAATATATGGATAGTGGCCATGTTTGGAACGTGTTTACCACTGCACATGGCCTGATCATGGTCTTCTTTGTGGTGATGCCGGGCCTGATTGGCGGCTTTGGTAACTGGTTCGTGCCGATTATGATTGGCGCGCCGGACATGGCGTTTCCGCGGATGAACAATATCAGCTTCTGGCTGTTGCCACCGGCATTTATCCTCTTGTTGTTATCAGCGGTGATGGATGGCGGTGCTGGTGTTGGCTGGACAATCTATCCACCATTGTCATCAACAGCCGGCACGCCGGGTATGTCGATGGATCTGGCGATTTTCTCGCTTCACCTTGCTGGTGTGTCCTCAATTCTGGGCGCGGCGAACTTTATCACTACGATCTTTAACATGCGTACTCCGGGCATGACATTGCATAAGATGCCATTGTTCGCATGGGCAATGCTAATCACGGCATTCTTGCTGCTGTTGGCGGTCCCGGTTCTTGCTGGTGCGATCACTATGCTGTTGACCGACCGTAACTTTGGCACAACCTTCTTTATCCCTGAAGGTGGCGGTGATCCGATCCTGTTCTTGCACCTGTTCTGGTTCTTTGGTCACCCCGAAGTTTACATTATGATTTTGCCAGCGTTTGGCATCGTCAGCCATATCATCTCGACCTTTTCGAAAAAGCCGGTCTTTGGCTATCTCGGTATGGCCTATGCAATGGTGGCAATTGGTGTCGTCGGGTTTGTGGTCTGGGCGCACCACATGTATACGGTTGGCCTTAGCGTCGATACGCGTGCCTATTTCACCGCTGCGACCATGGTTATTGCGGTGCCAACAGGGGTGAAAATCTTCTCATGGATTGCGACCATGTGGGGTGGTTCAATCACCTTCCGCGTTCCGATGCTATGGGCGATTGGCTTTATCTTCCTGTTTACCGTTGGTGGTGTGACAGGCGTGGTCTTGTCAAACGCCGGTCTGGATGTAGTTTTGCATAACACCTATTATGTGATTGCCCACTTCCACTACGTCTTGTCGCTTGGCGCAGTGTTTGGTCTTTTTGCTGGATTCTATTACTGGTTCTCAAAAATGACTGGTTACGAATATTCAGAAGGTCTTGCCAAGCTGCATTTCTATGTCACCTTTATCGGCGTCAACCTGACCTTCTTCCCAATGCACTTCCTTGGCCTTGCTGGTATGCCGCGTCGCTATATTGACTATCCGGACGCGTTTGCTGGCTGGAACATGGTGGCGTCAATTGGCTCATACATCGGTGCTTTTGGCGCGATCCTGTTCCTTGTGGTGATTGTTGAGGCCTTCATGGCAAAGCGCCGGGCCGAAGCGAACCCCTATGGTGAAGGGGCAACAACACTGGAATGGCAAGTTGCGTCACCTCCGCCGTACCACACCTTCGACGAATTGCCGAAGGTCAAGTAAGGTAGGGAATAGCCCGTTTTTGAAAGGCATTTTGATGGCTGTTACATCAAACCAGCACATGATCAACGACACCGACGGCTTGTTTGAGCCGTCGGTTGCCGATTTTTGGTCACTGTTGAAACCACGGGTGATGAGCCTGGTCATTTTCACAGGCTTTGCTGGCATGTATGTGGCACCGGGTGCCGTGCATCCGTTGGTGTTTGCGATCTCGCTGTTTGCGATTGCCGCCGGGGCGGGTGCGTCGGGTGCAATCAATCAATGGTATGACCGTGATATCGACGCGATCATGACCCGCACCAAAACCCGGCCTATTCCAGCCGGTGTTATGGCGCCTGCCGAAGCGCTGACCATGGGTTTGGTTATCTCGGCGCTATCTGTTTTGTTGCTTGGTCTTGCGGCAAATTGGCTGGCCGCGGGGCTGCTTGCCTTTACCATTTTCTTTTATGCTGTTGTCTATACTGTCTGGCTAAAGCGCAGTACACCGCAAAACATCGTTATCGGCGGTGCGGCGGGCGCCTTGCCACCCGTGATTGGCTGGGCCGCGGTTACCGGCAGCCTGTCAATCGAGCCATTATTACTATTTGCCATTATCTTTATGTGGACACCGCCGCATTTCTGGGCGCTGGCACTGGTTAAAAATGACGATTATAAGGCCGCTAATGTGCCGATGCTGCCGGTCGTGGCGGGGGCCTTGGAAACGCGTCGTCAGATTGTAATCTATGCGGTTCTGCTGGCACCACTGGCCGTTGTGCCGTCATTTATTGGTATGGCGTCTGTCGGTTATGGCGTTATTGCCAGCATCGCTGGAGCGCTGTTTGTTGGGATGAGCGTGCACCTATATAAAACCGGCGATCACAAACACGCAATGCGCCTATTTGCCTATTCAATCTTGTATCTGTTCCTGCTGTTCTTAGGGCTGGTGATTGACCATGCTATTCTTGGCTATCTGGCGGGAGCGGCCTGATGGAACGTCGCCGCCAGCCAAAAACCGCAACCGAAATGCAGCAGATGCGCAAAAAGCGTAATCTAGCGCTGCTTGCGGTAATTGGCGGATTGGTTCTGCTGTTTTATGTGCTGACCTTGGTAAAGATTGGCGGTGCAACATGATCGCGCCATCCAGCATGGCCGCGCCGAACGGTAATCGCCGCACCTTGGCCATTTTGGGTATTCTGGTGGCGGGTATGGTTGGCCTATCCTATGCATCAGTGCCGCTTTATGAGCTGTTTTGCAAAGTGACCGGCTATGGCGGCACGACGCAGGTTGCCGATCAAAGCTCTAGTCAGATTGTGGCTGACTATCCGGTTGATGTGCGCTTTGATGCGAATGTGAACCCGTCATTGAACTGGAAATTTGTTCCAGTTGATCGGAAAGTAACGTTAAATCCGGGTGAGGAAGTGGTCATTAATTACCGCGCCACAAATATGGGCGATGTGCCCAGCACCGGCACCTCTACATTCAATGTAACGCCGGTCAAAGCGGGCCCATTTTTTATGAAGCTGGATTGTTTTTGTTTTATCGAACAGACATTACAGCCTGGAGAATCTGTCGACATGCCAGTACGGTTTTTTGTCGACCCAGAAATTGTGACGGATGAAAATGCTAATGACATAAGGGAAATAACCCTGTCATACACATTTTTCCCGGCACTTGAGAGCAACTCGGCTAAGAGTCGCACGCAATAATCGAGGAGAGGTGGCTGGATAAAACATTACCAGCCAGATTTTGAGGAGACGGACATGAGTGGTGCAAATAAACACCCCTATCATCTAGTAGAAGCAAGCCCATGGCCAGCGGTCGGGTCGGCCGCAGCCTTTACCGCGGCAGTTGGCGGTGTCATGTATATGCATGAAGTGGCCTATGGAGTTGCTGTTTTGGGACTTGGATTTGCGCTGGTTTTGGCAACCATGTTCATGTGGTGGCGCGACATTATCCGCGAGGCCGAATATCAGGGACACCATACGCCGATCGTTCAGATTGGTATGCGTTACGGCATGATGCTGTTCATCGCGTCAGAAGTGATGTTCTTTGTCGCGTTTTTCTGGGCGTTCTTTGATCGCGCCATTTATCCGAATGACGGGGTATGGCCGCCAGAAGGCATCATCACTTTTGATCCGTTTGACCTGCCATTGATCAACACATTGGTTTTGCTTTTATCAGGGTGTACAGTCACATGGGCGCATCATGCGTTACAGCATGGCAACCGTAAGGATTTCATGACTGGCCTTGCTATGACCATTGTGCTGGGCGCGCTTTTCACCGGCTTGCAGGCGCTTGAATACAGCCATGCAGAGTTTGGGTTTACCGATGGTATTTATCCGTCAGTCTTTTACATGGCGACTGGATTTCATGGCTTTCATGTTCTTGTTGGTACGTTGTTTCTGGCAGTCTGCTGGTTCCGTGGCCGTGCTGGTCATTTTACTGCTGATCAGCATTTTGGATTTGAGGCTGCGGCATGGTACTGGCACTTTGTCGACGTTGTTTGGCTGTTCCTGTTTGCCGCCGTTTACTGGTGGGGTGGTTGATCATCAACCGCTTCAGGCATAATGTCTGCAGCTAGAATTTTAAAAAATCGGGGTGTCGGCGCTAGGGTAAATACGCGCTGGCGCCCTTTTTGACATGGCGATGCCATGAAGGTATGACAATGAAATTCCGCCCGTTTCTATGGTTGACGATTGTATCCCTGCCAGCATTGTTGGTGTTAGTTGGGCTTGGATCATGGCAGTTGCAGCGACTGCAGTGGAAAAATGACCTAATTTCCAGCTTTGAGGCACGTGCGGCCGCCCCCGCCATCGCGGTTCCGGCGGCAGATGCCGACCTTGACGATGTTGAATTTCGGCGGCTGTCACTTGAGGGCGCGTTTCTGCATGATCGGGAAATATTCCTGACCGGTCGCACCTATGAAGGCAATGCCGGCTTTCATGTTGTAACACCATTTAAACTGGATGATGGACGGTTGATCCTGATCAATCGTGGTTGGGTATCTGAAGATTACCGTGATCCGGCCAAACGCAGCTTTTCGCAAATTAATGGAAAAACTTCGGTTGCCGGGATTTTGCGCCGTCCGGGGGTTAAAGGCTATTTTGTTCCGGAAAACGAGCCTGATAACGGCTTTTGGTTTACCCTGATCCCCGGCCAGATCAACCAGCATCTGGGGCTGGACGCTGTCGCTATCAACGCATTTTATGCCGATGCTGTGCGCACCTCAGACGTTGTGACATTGCCAATTGCGGCCAAGACAAAGCTGAATTTGAGGAATGCCCACCTCAGTTATGCGTTAACTTGGTATGGTATTGCGCTGGCCTTAATCGGGGTATACATCGCGTTCCATTATCAGGCGGGACGGTTGCAATTCAAACGCGGCCAAAAGGATTAGAAATGGATTATATCAGCACGCGTGGACAAGATGGCCCCCTAGGGTTTGAGCAGGCGCTATTAAGCGGTCTGGCCCGCGATGGTGGTCTTTATCTGCCGGTGGAATGGCCGCGTTTCAGTTCGGACGAAATCGCCGCGATGAGAGGCCTTTCTTATGCCGATCTTGCGGGCAGGATCATGGCACCATTTTGCGATGGCGAAATCAGCGCAGCAGAATTAAGTGCGATGGCCGCTGATGCCTATGCGGCGTTTGATCATCCGGCAATCGCACCATTGGTGCAGCTAAATGACAATATTCACATATTAGAGCTGTTTCACGGCCCAACGATTGCCTTTAAAGATTATGCGATGCAGTTTTTGGCGCGTGCTTTTGACCGGGCATTGGCCAAGATGAACCAGCATGCGGTCATTCTCGGCGCAACCAGTGGCGATACTGGTTCGGCCGCACTTGAGGCATTTCAGGGGCGCAAATCGGTAGATGTGTTTATTCTGTTTCCCGATGGCCGCGTATCGCCGGTACAACAACGCCAGATGACATCGGTGATTGCTGATGGCGCTTTTGCGGTTTCGGTAAAAGGTGATTTTGACGATTGTCAGGCACTTGTCAAAACCCTGTTTAACGATCATCAATTCCGTGATGCGGTTAACCTGTCAGCGGTCAATTCGATTAACTGGGCGCGGTTAATGCCGCAGATTGTCTATTATTTCTCATCGGCATTGGCTCTGGGTGCGCCCGAACAGAAAGTCGCATTTTCGGTGCCGACCGGCAATTTTGGCAATGTCTTTGCGGGCTATGCTGCGGTGCAAATGGGGCTGCCGATCGAACGTCTGATCGTCGCGTCAAACCAAAACGACATTCTGCCACGGTTTTTCGAGGCCGGAACAATGGCGCGTGAGGCCGTTGTGCCGTCGCTGAGCCCATCAATGGATATTCAGGTTTCGAGCAATTTTGAGCGGTTGTTGTTCGAACTGCTCGGCCGTGACGGCAGCAGGACAGCATCGGTGATGCATGACTTTGCGACGACTGGCCAGTTCAGCCTTAATAATGATGTTATGGCCGGGGCTCATCGCCTTTTTTCTGCCTATCGGTTGGATGATGCTGGCACAATTGCCGAGATTGCCACGACCGCGAAAAATGATGGCATGGTTCTTGACCCCCATAGTGCGGTGGGGCTGTCGGCGGCGCGGCGCGCTCATGCGGATGGCACGGTGCCAACAGATATACCGATTATCAGCCTCGCTTGTGCGCATCCGGCAAAATTTGAAACTGCGGTTGAAACCGCCACCGGCGAAAAGCCTGTTTTGCCGCCGCATATGGCTGACCTGATGACAAGACCCGAACAGATGCAGACCGTCGCCGCCGATGCAGATGCGGTAAAGGCACTGGTGCTGGCACGAAAGCGAAGCGCATGACAACAACAGTAACGGTACTTGGTAACGGTCTGAAAATCGCCACACGGGCAATGCCGCACACTGCCACCTTGTCAGTTGGGATATGGGTTAATGCCGGTGCGCGCGATGAGGGCGATAACGAACAGGGTATTGCCCATATGCTGGAACATATGGCTTTTAAAGGCACCAAACGGCGTGACGCGCAGATGATCGCGACCGAGGTCGAAAATGTCGGCGGTTATATGAACGCCCACACAAGCCGCGAGGAAACCGCTTATTATTTACGGCTGCTGCCCGAGCATCTCGAACTGGGTGTCGATATTCTTGCCGATATCCTGACCGAATCGACCCTGCCCGAATTGGAAATTGAACGCGAGCGCGGTGTCATCATTCAGGAAATAGGGCAATCGCTTGATACACCGGATGATCTGGTGTTCGATTTGTTTGCCGCGGCCTGTTACGAAGGCCATACATTGGGACGCCCCATTCTGGGAACGGTTGATAGTGTCTCGGCATTTCGGCAGCAGGATTTAGACGCATTTTTGCGCCGTCATTATGGTGCCGGGCAAATGCTGGTTTGCGCTGCTGGGGCGGTTGATCATGATGATCTTGTGCGCCGGATTGAACAACGGTTTGGTCATATCGGTAATGCCACATCGGCGGTTCGCCACGCCGCGCCTTGGGGTGGTGGCCGCAAGCTGGCAAGGCGCGAGCTTGAGCAGTCACATATCGTCTTTGGTCTGCCTGCTAAAATTGACACAATGGCCGACCGGTTTTCACTGATGGCGCTATCAACCCTTTATGGCGGCGGAATGTCGTCGCGGTTATTTCAGCAGGTGCGTGAAAAGCGTGGGCTGTGCTATTCGATTTTCTCATTTTCTCAACTGCATTCAGACGGTGGCAGCTTCTCTGTTTATGCAGGCACCTCAGCTAGTCAGGTTGATGAGATGCTAGCTGTATGTGCGGATGAACTAGCCTCGGTGGCAGGTGGCGTGGGTAACGAGGAGGTGGCGCGGGCGAAAGCCCAGATTCGCGCCAATCTGTTGATGAGCCGCGAGTCTGTTTCGGGCTGTGGGGATGCGCTTGCGCGTCAGATCATGCTGTTTGGACGCCCTCAATCTGATGCGGAGTTGCTGGAGGCGATTGACCGCATTGATGCTGCGCAGATTGCCGCAATGGCAGCCGGTCTTATTACTGGCGGTGCGCCAGCGATAGCCTGTGTCGGCCCGTCTTCAAAAGTTATGTCAAATGCTGATCTGGCGGCGCGGCTTGCCGCCTAGGCGTTGCCAGTGTCGCTGACATAGTGCGCAGGATCAACGCCCAGCATCGCATAGGCCTTGTCCCACAAATCATCACTCTTTGTGCAGAATAGGAGGTGGCTGCTGGCTGGCAGGTTTAGCCAGATATTTGCTGCCATTTCCTGTTCCAGCTGGCCGGGGTGCCATCCAGCATAGCCAAGTGAAACGATAGAATGCTGCGGGCCAGTGCCGCTGATGATGTCGCGCAGGATATTCACACTCGAGGTCAGGCCAATATCATGTGTCACGGCAACGCTTTCTGGGCGCATATGGTCCTGGGAATGCAGCACAAACCCGCGGGTACCATCGACCGGCCCGCCAATATAGACTGGCTGGTCGCCATGAAAGCGTGGCGCCTCCATTTCCAGTGTTTCGCACAGGCGCGCAAGGTCAAGCTGGTCTGTTTTCCGATTGATCACGACGCCCATAGCCGCGCTTTGATCATGCTGACACATCATGATCACGCTATGTTGAAAGCGGGTATCGTCGATATGGGGGCTTGCAAGGAGAAGCTGACCCTGCAGGCTGGCTGCAGTACTAAACCGCGCCGCATAATGCAAAGGATCGCCTTTCTGGCTTGTATCTTTTCTCGCTGTCATTATCTACACTAGACAGCAATCCCTTCACAGGTAAAGCAAAACCATGTCACACCAGATTACGCCTTTGGCCGCAGCTGATATGGATCTGGATTGAAATATGATCACTCCGCAGTCATTTCAGTCATTATCGCGATGGCCTTATTTGCCCCAGAGCTGGCTTACAGCAGGCCCGTTGCGCGTCTCATCGCTTCTACGGTTTTTTGGCATTATCTTTCTGGCGGGCTTCTTGGCGGCGCCGTTACCAGCGGCTGGAGAATCTGGTAATGCGGCTGGCCCTTGGGTTGGCGATCCAGCGTTTGGTGAAGCGCGGCTGATCAGTGCGGTAACCGGAACGGGTGCGCTGGAACGCTTGCCATTAGGGTTGGAGTTTCGTCTGGCTCCTGGATGGAAAATATACTGGCGTACCCCCGGTGAGGCCGGATTAGCGCCAGATCTAGATCTGCGGCTGGCAAGTGGTGAGGTGCTGCAAACCGAGATCGAATGGCCAGTGCCAAAGCGGTTTAATGCGTTTGGGTTTGATAATTTTGGGTATGCGGAAACGGTAATTCTGCCCGTTGGGGTAAGCGGTTATATGCCGGGAGCGGCGCTGCAGATCAGCGGTCAGCTCGAAGCGTTGGTTTGCGCTGATATTTGTGTTCCGCTTGCCGGTGACGTCCAGCTTAATCTGGCTGACTGGCCGGCTGAGCCCTCGGCGATGGCGATGCCGATTGCGCAGTTTCAGGCAAAAGTGCCGCGCCTTGGTGCGGCCTCCTCTATCGAGATCACGTCGCTATGGCAGGAAGGCACCCAGCTGAAGGCCGCCTTTCGCGCATCGCACCCGCCGATTGACGATATTTTTATCGAGGGCGCGCCCGGCATCGCCTTTAAAAAACCGGTCTTTGCCGGCAATGTTGCGGTGATTGCAATTGAAGGTGATTTAAGCGCCTCGCTGGCTGGGCAAACGCTTGATCTGACTGTGGTTGCCGGTGATGATTTTTTAATGCGCCGGATGGTTGTCAGCAGCTCTGCCGGGTCATCATCTGTCAATATTGGCGTCATGTCCGGTAAAGTCTGGACCATCATTGCGCTGGCGTTTCTGGGTGGATTGATCTTGAACCTGATGCCATGTGTTCTGCCGGTATTGGCAATCAAGCTGGCGGCGATTGTCGAGTCCTCCGGTCAAAGCCGCGGTTTTGTCAGGCTGCGATTTGGTGCGGGGGCGATCGGCATCATGACTAGCTTTGCCCTGCTGGCAATGGGATTAGCGGTGTTACGGCTTGCTGGCGGGCAAATCGGCTGGGGCATTCAGTTCCAAAGTCCGGTATTCCTGTCGGTCATGCTGCTGGTTCTTGGGCTATTTACCCTCAATATGCTCGACCGGTTCTTTTTGCCAATGCCAGCTTTTCTATCGGCTGGCGCGGTGCGCAGTGGGCATAATGCTGGTGGATCAGGCCTTGGCACACTGCTATTTGGTGATTTCCTGGCTGGTATGCTGGCGACCTTGCTGGCGACGCCTTGTTCAGCGCCGTTTGTTGGCAGCGCGGTCACGGTGGCGCTGACCGGCGATATGGTTCAGCTATTTGCGGTCTTTATGGCGATGGGCGCAGGGCTTGCCGCGCCGTGGGGGCTGGTTGTGTTATTTCCGGCTCTGGTTGGATTATTGCCGCGCCCGGGTCATTGGATGGTCTGGTTAAAGCGCGGGCTTGCCGGATTGCTGATCGTGACGATGATTTGGCTTGGCTTGCTTTTATTAACCGTGCAAGGCGGCACAGCCGCACTGCTGGTGCTTGGTCTGCTGGTATTGCTGCTTACGGCGATCCTGCTCCGTCATAGGCTGGTGATGGTGCTAGCCAGTTTTGGCTTGGTTCTGGGGCTGATGTTCTTGCCCGCGCCGGCGGCGGTTAAACAGCAGACAGCGGGAATTGACTGGCAGCCCTGGTCGTCTGCGGCGAGTGCCACGGCGCGCGAACAGGGCAAACTGGTGCTGGTTGATGTGACTGCAGATTGGTGCATTACCTGTAAGGCGAATAAAACACTGGTGCTTGAGGCAGCGCCAATTGGTCCGTTGCTCAAAACACTGGCCAGTGAAGACAAGCTAGTGATGCTGAAGGCCGACTGGACGCGCCCTGATCCGGCGATCGCCAGGTTTCTGGCAAGTCATGACCGGTTTGGCATTCCGTTTAATATTATCTACGGCCCCAACGCAGCTGACGGCATCTTGCTGGGTGAACTGCTCAATGCCGATATGGTTGAGACGGCGCTGATAAAGGCGGGCATGGTGCGCTGATACCTTGTTGGGCTTGCATGATTGAGGTCTGCGGTATAAATAACGGGATAGATTCTTAAACGTTCCTAATATTCCCAAAAAAGGCGATCTGATGACTGACGAAAAGCCTACCATTCAGCCTGGCCTAGAGATCCCAGCTGCAACGATCCAAATAAAATCTGAAGATGGTATTGATGCCATCGAAACTAGCGACTATTTCAAGGATTGCCGAGTGGTGATGTTTGCACTTCCGGGCGCTTTCACGTCAACATGTTCAGCTAAACATTTGCCTGGCTATATTCAAAATGCAGAGAGATTAAAAGCAGCTGGCTTTGACAAAATTGCCTGTCTGGCGGTTAATGATGCCCATGTTATGCGGGCGTGGGGGTTGGAAAATAAGGCTGAAGGCATTATTGATATGCTGTCGGATCCGCTGCATGAGTTCTCTACCGCTCTTGGGATTATTCGTTTCCATGGACCAGTATTGGGCGCACGTGCAACTCGCTGTGCAATGGTAATTGACAAGGGCATCCTGACCCATATCTTCATGGAAGAGCCAGCGGCGTTTGAAGTCTCGAGCGCCGAGCATGTTCTGGCGAATATCTAAATCGCTAACCTTTGGACCATAGGGGTGTATCGCCCCCTTTTTTTGCAAAGCGTGGTTGTTGCCGGTCTTAGGCGATGGTCTCGGCGGCACTACGCGCAAGGGCGTCGCAACGTTCATTCAATGGATTGCCAGCATGGCCTTTGACCCAATGCCAGTGCACCTGATGACGCGCGACAGCCTGCTCTAACTGCTGCCATAAATCCTGATTTGCGACTGGCTTCTTTGCTGCTGTCTTCCAGCCGTTCGCCTTCCACCGAGGCAGCCAATCCTGAACCCCGTTCATCACATAGCGGCTATCGGTATGCAGCTCGACCAGCATCGGCCGGGTGAGCGCATTCAATCCCATGATCGCCGCCATCAATTCCATCCGGTTATTTGTTGTATCGGCCTGTGATCCGGTGATCTCACGCTCATTGCCCTGCCATCGCAAAATCGCCGCCCAGCCGCCCGGGCCCGGATTTGACAAGCATGACCCATCCGTATGGATTACAACCGGTTCTGGGGCATCCTGCGGCATTTAACGGCTCCTCTGGGGATCGGGGGTGGGCAAGGCACGATAATCAACCATGACGCGACTAATCAATCGAAGCCGTAGGCACTGACGCCGGACACAGACTGATGAAACCGTAGGATCGACCAATATTCCATTGGGTCTTTCGGGCTGACCAGCGCGTTTTTTGGGGTGTGAAGCCAGTCATAGGCGCGTGTTAGGAAAAATCGCATTGCAGAACCAGCGGCCAAAACCGGAATGGCGTTAATCTCGGCCTCGCTAAGCGGGCGTACCGACTGATAGCCGCGAATCAGCGAGCGTGATTTTGTTAGATTAAAACTGCCATCAGCATCAAAACACCATGAATTCAGGCAGATGCCAATGTCATAGGCAAAAATATCTTCACAAGCGAAATAGAAATCAATCAGTCCGGTCAGCTTATCACCGATGAAAAGCACATTATTAGGGAATAAATCTGCATGGATAATGCCTTGCGGTAAATCTTGCGGCCAGGCAGCAAGGATTGAGCCAAGGCGGTGTTGCGCCATTTCCTGCATTGCGGGGGCAATTTCATCGGCACCAGCGCCAATGCTGTCAAGCAGTGGCTGCCATGATGCAGGGCCCAGCGCGTTCGCCCGGCAACGGGTAATGCCACTAGCGTGAAGATGCATTGTCGCAAGGCTGGCCCCAAGCGCACGGCATTTCTCGCGGTTCGGGTAACGCGACGAGGTACCGTCAAGAAATGAGAAAACCGCACAAGGCCGCCCCATCAATTCCTGCAAAATGCTGCCATCAACTGCGGCAACTGGCAAAGGGCAGCTCATTCCCATGCCAGCAAGATGCGTCATCAATTCCATGAAGAATGGCAAATCATCCGCATCAACCCGTTTTTCATAAAGCGTCAGAATATAATGCGCTTTATCGGTACGCAGAAGATAGTTGGAGTTTTCCACCCCCTCCGCAATGCCGGCAAAGCTGAGCACGTTCCCAAGATCGTAGGCTGATAGGAACTCAGCTAAAGTCAGGTCATCTACTGTCGTGTAAACCGCCATAAAATCACTAGCCTACTAAAATAGATGGCAGCTTGAAATTCACTGTTTCCCGAATTTTGCCATGCTCACTAAAGTCAATCTGGTAACGCTGGCGAAGCGCTGCAACAACCTCCTCAACCAGACTTTCAGGCGCTGACGCGCCAGCCGATAATCCGATGTGATCGGCCGCATCAACAAGCGACCAGTCAATCGCCTGCTTATCCGCGATCAGAACTGCGGCTTTTGCGCCGGCCAGTTTTGCAACCTCGACAAGCCGCTTGGAATTTGATGAATTTTCTGCACCGATCACCAGCATCAGATCAACCGCGCCGGCAATATCTTTGACCGCCTTTTGCCGGTTTGTGGTGGCATAGCAGATATCCTCTCCGCGCGGGCCAGAAATCTCTGGAAAGCGGAATTGCAATACTGAAATAATCTCGGCAGTGTCATCGACCGACAAGGTTGTCTGCGTCGCAAAAGCCAGCGCAGCGCCCTCGGGCGGGGTTACCGTTCGTGCATCCTCAACCGTTTCGATCAGGGTCACATCTTTGGGGTCAACCTGTCCCATTGTGCCTTCAACCTCGGGATGGCCAGCATGACCGATCAGCAGAATATGACGGTGATTATTGACATGGCGACGGGTTTCAATATGGACTTTGGTCACCAGCGGGCAGGTGGCATCTACCGCGATCATATTTCGGCGGGCGGCTTCATCGACAACGGCGCGGGCAACCCCGTGCGCGGAAAAGACAACCGGTGCATCGGCTGGCACTTCATCCAGCTCGTCAACAAATACTGCGCCCTTGGCTGCCAGCCCGTCAACAACAGTTTTATTATGGACAATTTCATGGCGCACATAGACCGGAGCGCCGAACTTCTCCAGCGCGACTTCGACGATGCGAACAGCCCGATCAACGCCGGCACAAAACCCACGCGGGGCTGCAATTGTAAGTTTTTTGCGACTTGTTTTCATAACTATTGTTGTTGCCCGTTTCCTGTGTTTAGGTCAATTGCTGTTCGGGAAAAAAAGCTTTATGTTGGGATTATGAAACAGATATCTTTTCTGGCCTTGATTGGCTGCTCGGTTTTTCTTGCTGGTTGTTCCAGCACAGATGACATTGTCTCTTGTCCCGCGATCAGTGCGCCAGAACTAGGTACGCGCGCCTATGTGCGCTCGGACGAGATAAATCAGCTGTTTGATGTTCGCTTGAACGGCGTGAATGCGGTCTGCACGCGGCACAAGTCGGGTGGCACGAAGGTTGCGCTGGGGGTCGGGTTAAAGATCATGCGTGACCTTACTGCCGGGACTGATCGTGACACGCTGTCGGTGCCAATGATGACGGCAATTGTTGATAATAACGACGTTGTTACGGCGAATGAAGATTTCGGCTATCTGGTAGGCTTTAGCAAGGATGATGCAGTGAAATATCCGGTGGCCGAGTTTGAACAGATTGTTCCCGCTGAGGCGCGTCTGGTGATAAGCCTAAAGCCGGCTTATTAGGCGGTCTTAACGGCGGCTAAATTGCGCCATAAAACACGCCATAAAAAAACGCCAGTTCTAGCGAGCTGGCGTTTTTCTAATTGGCTTTTTTAAAGGCACGTATTAATTCAGCTTTCCGATCTCGGCAGCAGCATTATCGACCAGCGCAAGGCTGGCTTTTTCGTCGAGTTTACTGGTGATAATCTCGGTTGCCGTAGCGATGGCGAGAGCGGCTGCCCGTTCCCGTAACTCTGCAACCACGCTGGCTTCGGCCGCCTTAATCTTTGCATCAGCCTGCTGTTCCCGGCGTTTGACCGCGGCAATAGCGTTTTTCTCGGCTGTTTCACGAATCCGCTGTGCGGTCGCTTCGGCCGACTGCAAAATGGCCTCTGCCTCTTTTGCCGCTTCGCGGTGCAGACGCTTATAGGATTGCAACTCCTCAAGAGCCGCATCGCGCAGCGCCGACGCTTCTTTCAGCTCTTCACTGATTTTTGCCGAGCGTTCGTCAAGCATACCGCCCAGTGCAGCCCCAACCTTACGCCAGACAAGTGCGACAAAAACCAAAAAGCCAACAAGCACCCATACCGATTCAAGAACTATTCCCTGTTCCATCAGTTTGCTCCCTGTTTGGCTAGTTTTGTGGCAATTGATGACGCGGTTTTGCTGGCCTGTGAACTGGTGGTTTTGATCCCTGCGAGTGCGGCGACTGCGTCAATAGCAGCTTCGGCAGCAACATCATTCAGGTTTGCCAAAGCTTCAGTTTTCGCTTTCGCCAATGCAGCTTCAGCGGATGCAACCTTATCGGCTAGCTTTCGTGCAACTTTGGCGTCTGCGGCCTCGGCTTTTTTCGTGGCTTCCATGGCGGCTTGCTTGGCAAATTCAGCCGCGTTATTGCGGGCTTTTTCAAGGTCGCTTTCATATTCAGCACGGGTTTTGGCAGCATCAGAACTGGCGGTACGCGCTTTTTCAAGGTCGCCATCCAAAGTCTGGCGACGCTTTTCGAGCACTGCACCAATGCGCGGTGTTACCATTTTGGCCATAACCAGATAGCCCACACCGAATAGCACCACTAGCCAAAACAGCTGTGATGGCCATGTGGCGATATCAAGCTGGGGCAGGCCCGGTTCACTCGCACCAGCTTCAAAAGCTGTTGCCGACATTAAAGTCGGAAGGGTGACTGCAATTGCGGTTAGCCGGTATCTTCTATTTTCCGTCATTTTTATCCCCTTGCCCGCCTGCCGGACTTGGTTCGTGAACGAACCGTAAAGCCGGCAAGCAAGTCATGGAATGTTTGTTGCGAATTCGGGTCTTTACTAAAGAGCGAACAATAGCAACAGGGCAACAACAAGTGCGAACAGCGCAATGGCTTCAGTCAAGGCAAATCCAAGAATGCCAATGCCGAAAACTTCGCCGCGAGCCGCAGGGTTGCGTGCGATAGAGGTTACAAGTGCAGAGAAGATGTTACCAATACCAACACCAACACCAGCAAGAGCGATAACGGCCAAACCGGCACCGATCATTTTTGCAGCTTCTACTTCCATAATCATAGTCCTTCCATTAGTTTTTACACAGTTTCGTTCAAATTCACACCGCGGTGATTTACCAGCGGATCCGGTTAGGCCTCTGCGCCTAGTGCAGGTGCAGAGCGTCGTTCAAATACATGCAAGTGAGGATGGTGAAGACATAGGCTTGTAACGCCGCCACCAGAACTTCCAGCCCAGTCAGGCCAATCAAAGCAACAAATGGCAGTAGCGAGCCAGCCATGGCAAGACCGCCTGCACCGGAAATCATCACGGCAAGGCCAGCAAAGACTTTCAGCATTGTGTGCCCTGCCAGCATATTGGCAAACAGTCGAACAGACAGGCTGACTGGGCGGACAAAATATGAAATCACTTCAATTACAATCAAAAACGGGATCAGCACTTTTGGCGCACCGGCTGGCACGAAAAAGCTGAAGAAATGAAGGCCATGTTTGTACAAAGCGATTATCGTCACGCCAACGAAAACAAACGCGGCCATCGCAAAGGTTACAATGATCTGCGAGGTAAAGGTGTAGGAATACGGAATCAGCCCAAGCATATTCCCGAACAGCAGAAACACAAACAGCGTGAAGATGAACGGAAAGTAGGGGCGCCCCTCACTGCCAACGTTGCTGCGCACCATTTCGGCCACAAATTCATATATCATTTCGGCCATGCCCTGCATGCGGCCCGGAACCATGTCGGCGCGGCGCATCGCGCTGATCAAGAAGATCGAGCTGACACCAATTGCAAGCAGCATGAACAGGCTGGAATTGGTAAATGAGACATCGTAACCACCAAGCGACAGTTCGACCAATGGCTTGATCTCGAACTGTGCGACTGGTGAATGCATTCCTTCAGAATTGCTCATTGCCTGTCAGCTCCCTTAATCGTCTTTGTCTGATGAGTTTTTATGCTCATCGAAATAACCAGCGGCCAATCCACGGCCGGTGAATACACGCCATACATTCAACATGCCGGCGATCGCTCCCATAAAGAACAGCACCAGCATAAAAAGCGGCGATGTCTCAAGCCATCTATCCAGCGACCACCCGATAAAAGCACCAACCACAACACCGGCCACAAGCTCGGTCGCAACGCGTCCCATTATCGCTGCCATACCCTCGGGAAGGGCAGATCGGCCGGGCCGGTCTTTTTCTTCCCGCTGCGCCTGCAGCTTATCCAGACGACGGTCAATATCCGCAAGACGTTGATTGTCTTTTTGCGTGTCTTTTTCGTTCATCTGGTTATCCAATCCTGATTTGCCGTTTTAACCACGGCCGGATATGGCGCTTTTTACGAAGCTGTACCTCTGCTTTTCCTCTACCGAATTAGTCAGGAATTTTGGCGCTAGAATGCCCAGCTACCGCCCCTACCCAAATCGCGCTCAAAATAGGGGGGTGGGCCGGTCTTTGTCAAGCCTTCAATGGGTGTTCTTTTGCCGCAGATTTCTGCGGATTAGCTGGCTTGGGAAAATGGGTTGTTTGAATCAGCCAAAAGCAGCCGCTAAGCGACCGCAGTGTTAGGAATTCTCTCGGCAGTCTGCAGGTCAACCGACACCAGCTTGGAAATGCCGCGCTGTTCCATCGTGATGCCAAAAAGCCTGTCCATGCGAGCCATTGTCATACGGTGATGGGTAATGACAAGGAATTGGGTGTTGGTCTGATCACAAATATCACGCAAAAGATCACAGAACCGCACGACATTCGAATCGTCAAGCGGCGCATCCACCTCGTCAAGTACACAAATTGGCGCTGGATTGGTCAAAAACACCGCAAAAATAATAGCCAATGCAGTTAGTGCCTGCTCACCGCCAGATAAAAGCGATAGTGATTGCAGCCGTTTGCCGGGCGGACTTGCCAGAATCTCCAGCCCCGCCTCCAGCGGATCGTCGGCATTAATCAGTTGTAGTTCAGCAGTACCGCCGCCAAACAGTTTCTTAAACAGCCGCTTGAAATGATCATTCACCTCGCCAAAACTTTTGAGCAGGCGTTCACGCCCTTCCCGGTTCAACTGGCTGATCGCGGTGCGTAATTTACCAATCGCCGCGATCAGATCATCGCGTTCGGTTTCCATACTGTTGACGCGCGTCGCAACATCTTCCATCTCGGCCTCAGCCCGAAGGTTGACTGGTCCAATGTTATCGCGTTCACGGATCAGACGATGCACGCGCTCCTCCAGAACGTCCAGACCGCCTAGCGCCGCTCCGTCTTCAGCGCCGGCAATTTTGGCGACCGCATCCGGCGCGCAGTTCAATTTATCCCGAATCCGCTCTTTTAATTCGGCAAGTGCGGCATTGCAGCGTTCCTCGCTGGCCTCGGCGCGGATTTGGGTTTCGCGGGCAGTCGCCATCGCATTATCAGCATCGCGCTGCAGTGACTCGGCCTCGTTCAGGTTGGTTTCGGCAAGGCGCAGCGCGTCGGCGGCGCTTTGCCGGTTTGCCTCGGCAATTTCCAGCAGATCACCAATGTTAAGTCGCTGTTTTGCGATTGTCTCGGGAAGGGCCTGCAGCCGCTGCTGTTCCTGATTGCTATCAGCAAGCCGCGCTTCCAGCTCGGCAATCCGGCTACTGGCACCATCGAGGCGCTGTTGCCAGGCGCTGGTTTCCTGCCCGCAGCTGGCCTCACGGCGGGTGGCGGTTACGATGACATCGGCAAGGCGTGCTTCCGCCTGCATCGCGTCGGCAAGTGCGGCTCTTGACGCCTCGGCAGCTGCTCTGGCATCGGTTTCTGCAACGCCAAGCGCAGCATCATCGGCAAGCGCCGATATTTCCACATCGCAGCTGGCGAGAGCCGCGGTTAATTGATCCAAGCTGGTGTTTAATTCGCTGGCACGCTCCCGCCCGGCGGCTAGTTTCAACGCATCAGACTCTGCGCGGCGGCGGCTGTCACCAAAGGTCTGTTCTGCCTGCATGCTGATGCTGCGGCAGCTTTGAAAAGTCTCTCGTGCCGTGCTAAGCGCGGTTTCGCTGGATCGGGCAAGTGTGTCGCTTTGATCGAGTTTTTTTGCGGCCTTGGCGGCGTCGCTTTGAAGGGATTCGAGTCGGCGTCTCTGGCGAATCCGCTCGGCGCCCTTGTCAGATTGATTGGCATGACGCACAAAGCCGTCCCAGCGCCATAGGCTGCCTGATTTTGTCACTACGGCTTGCCCCGGAAGCAGGCTAAATTGCAATCTCTCCCCACTGGCCGCATCATCAACGACGCCAACGCCAGCAAGCGATGCTGCCAGCGCCGATGCGCCGATAACAAAATTGGCAAGCGGGATTGTGCCATCAGGCGGCAACAGGCGCGGCTGGCTGCCATTTCGCCAGAACCCCTGATTGCCGCTGTCGATCGGTGCCGATAATTCATCCGCCAAATAACCGGCTAGCGCCGTTTCCATGCCGTCGCGAACGGATAATTGATCGGCGATCGGGGCTGATGCCTGGTCACCAAGATCGGCCAGCAGATATTGCAAAGCGTCAATTTCAGCCTGCAGACGGGTCATCAGTGATTCGCTGTCGCGCTTGGCGTTGAGCGCAGACTCGGTGGCGGCGGTGGCATCGGTCAGCGCCTGTTCAGCCGCTTCCAATGCTGATTGCGCTGCCATGAAATCGGCTTCGGCTTCCTGTTTTTCCCGATCTGACTGGCCGGCTGCCTTTAGCATAACCTCCAGTGATAATTGTGATAACGCGGTCGTTGCCAACTGGATGTGTGCCTCTAAATCCTGTTTTCGGCTGGTTAGGCTGTTACGGGTGGTCGCGGCTGCCCGAAGCGCGGCGCTCGCCTCGGCAAGATTGGTCTCATTTTGGCTGGCGGTAACGCGGGCAGTGTTCAGAATATCGCTGGCAGCTGCCTGTTTTGGGGCCGCTTCGGCAATCTGGATCGCCAACGCTTCGGCCTCCTCGGCAAGCCGCGCAACAGCAGATTTTGCATCATCAAGAAGACTGGTTTCACGGACGATATCTTGGCTTAGCTGGGCCTGGCGGCTGGCAAGCTGGGCCAGCGCATCAGTCACCCGCGCTTCTTCACGGTCGAGCTCTTCACGGCCAAGGGCGAGGCGCTGATATTCCGCCGCCTTTTCCGCCTCGGCAGCCCGCAGGGGCGGCAGTGACGCGGCAATCTCGCTGCGTGCACCGGCCCTTCGTGCGGCAATTTCGGCGCGCGCGCCAACATCCAGTCTGGCTGCTGCCAACGCGGCTGTTGCCGCCTCTAGGTCTTTTTCACCAGCGCGCCAACGGGCAAGAAGGAATTGCGCCTCGGCTTTACGAATGCGATCGGCAACCGACCGGTACCGCGCCGCTTGGCGCGCCTGTTTGTGAAGCGAGTCACGCTGCTCACTTAGGCCGGCAATAACATCATCTAAGCGCTCAAGATTTGTTTCGGCAGCACGAAGGCGTAATTCAGCCTCATGCCGGCGGGCGTGCAGGCCCCGAATGTTTGCCGCTTCTTCGATTAGCGTACGGCGGTCGACTGGCTTGGCACCGACAATCGCGCCAATCCGCCCTTGGCTGACGATCCCAGACGATCTGGCGCCGGTGGCGGTATCGGCAAACATTAATTGCACGTCACGCGCCCGCGCCGGTTTTGTATTTACATAATAGCTGCTGCCTTTCCCACGTTCGATTTTACGGGTGATTTCCAGCTCATCACTATTGTTGAATTCGGCCGGTGCCTTTCGCAGATGATTATCTATTTGCAGGGTGATTTCGGCAAGATTGCGCGCTGGTCGTTGCTCGGTGCCGCCGAAAATCACATCATCCATTTCGCCGCCACGCATTTGGCGAGCCGAGCTTTCGCCCATGACCCAGCGCAGGCCTTCTACGATATTCGATTTGCCACAGCCGTTTGGTCCAACGATGCCAGTCAGGCCGGAATCAATCTCAACCTCTGCTGATTCTGCAAAGGATTTGAACCCGGCCATTTTCAGGCTTCGAAAAATCACATTAACAACCTGTCATTTTGGAAACCCTGGATCAGGCGTCCGTTGCATTTATCTTGGCAGCAAAATCCTCATATGACAGATCGCCGGAAATGATGGTTTTACCATTCACCACAAAGGATGGAGTCGATTTTATGCTCCAGCTTTTATATGCGTTTTGACGCATTTCAACGATCGCTTCGAGAAGCGGCCGGTTGCCCATGACCGCGTCAAAGTCTGCCTTTCCCATTCCAGCCAGCTTTGCTATCTGCGCCAGTGCCGACAGCGGATCTGGATTGCGAGCCCAACGATCAATATCCTTCAAAAGCATTGAAATCATTGGAAAATATTTGCTCTTGGGCAGGGCGCGCGCCAATGCATGAGCGCGCAACGCGATCTGGTCCAGCGGGAAAGGTTGCATCTCAAAACTAACCATACCAGTGTCGATCAGTCGCGTTTTCACATCTGGAAACGTCTTGTTGTGAAAGTTGGCGCAATGCGGGCAGGTCATGGAAAATAATTCGACAACCTTGATCGATGCATCTGCTTTGCCGAGAATGCGGGGCGATGTGACATGCTCAATCGTTACCTCGGCGGCAAATACTGCGGTCGGCAAAAGTATCATCGCCGCGCCTCCAAGCAGGAGCGAACGGCGGTTGGTGAGGGAATCTGTGAGGTTTTCTGTCATCATGGACCAATCATAATCCAAGGGTAAAATCGGGGCAATGCGCGATTTCGTAGCAGCGCCAATTAATTTGGATGCTGGCGTGGGCTAATCTCGCTATTTTCTATGGCTGTTACCGTAAAGCCTCGTCCCGGTCAATTGTCATCATCAGTAACCGGCCCGCCAAGACGCCGCAGGGCGGCGCGTAATTCCGGCGATTTGATATCTTTCAGCTTTTCATCAAGTGCCCAGATATTTGCCACATCAGAAATTGCCGACGGTTTTCGCTTTGCTGGCTCGCTGACCGATGAGGCTGGAGCCTGAGCCGGAACAAGGCTTTGCACAAGGGTGATACGGCTAACCGCCTGATAGCCGAAGGCGGCATTCACCTGATCAATGATCTGGGCGGTCAGGGCTTGGGCCTGTGGCCCGCGGCCCGATGCGATTTGCAGTTTCAGCGTTCCATTGTTCCTGCTGCCGCGTGGAAAGTGAATATCTGCTGGTCGGCACCATTCGGCAGTATTGCCAACGATTTCGGTCCAATGTGAAATCAGGCGGCTGATCGCAAAGCCGCGTTCCTGCGCGGATGGAGCGATCATAGGGTCAATCATCGTGGATAGCCGCCGCATTTTATTCGATCGGTTTTTAGGCGTTTTAACCATAATATTGCGTCGGTTTCGCTATTGGTTGAACTTAACTAGACGTCGGCCTCGGGTGGCTTGACCCGCGCGTGTGATACTCTAGCATGGCCAATCTTTGAAGCAAATAATGGTGATTGCCGGATCATCGCAACAGCCGATCAAAATATGAACCCAAACGACATGAACCCAAACGACATGAACCCAAACGACATGAACAACTAGGGCAGCACATCGCGTGGTAAAGACAAACCAGGATATATTTCCAAGCGCCGCCCTGTTTCGCTGGTACGACCGGTACGGGCGCGATCTGCCGTGGCGACGACGCTGGCCTGATCTGGCCCCAGCCTACCATGTGTGGCTGTCTGAAATTATGCTTCAGCAAACCGTTGTGGCGACGGTGATCCCGTATTTTCTTGATTTTACTCGTCGCTGGCCAACGATTGGCGATCTTGCCGCAGCACCATTGGAAGATGTGCTGTCCGCTTGGGCGGGTCTTGGCTATTACGCACGCGCGCGGAATCTCCACAAAGCTGCAATTATGGTGGCGGATGAGTGGGGCGGCGATTTTGCCAATTTTTACCAGCCGCAAACTAATCCAGACACGCCGCAGGCTAATCTGGTGGATATTGTTACCGGTCTGCGCCGGCTCCCAGGGGTTGGCCCCTATACTGCTGGTGCGATTGCGGCGATCGGCTTTGGACAGCAAACGGTGGTTGTTGACGGTAATATCGAGCGTCTTTTCAGTCGCTATTTTGCTATCGAAACGCCCTTGCCCACGGCGAAAGCTGAAATTGCCGATGCCTATCAAGGGATTTTGCCGGTGGAACGCCCATCCGACTGGCCACAAGCCCTGATGGATTTTGCCAATGCGGTCTGTACGCCGCGGCAGCCGGCCTGTGCGGCCTGCTGTTTTGCCGGTTCCTGTCAGGCGCTGGCACAAGGGATTGTCGATAAATTGCCGGTTAAGCCGGCAAAAGCGGTAAAGCCAGTTCGCCGTGCCATCGCTTTTGTCGCGATCAATGACCGGGGGGAGGTGTTTTTGCAGCGCCGTCCGGAAAAAGGGTTGCTTGGCGGTATGCTGGCATTCCCCGAGACAGGTCTTGCCTCCTCACAGGCCGATCTCGGCCTTAATCAGGATAATGCGCCATTTCCGGCTGATTGGGTTTTGCTTGATGAGCCGGTTCTACACATATTCACGCATTTTGCGCTTGAGATGAAAATCTGTGTCGCCCGCGTGAAAAACATCTCCCTTGGCAACGCCAGTAATGCCAGCAATACTGGCAATCCTGGTCATTGGGCATCGCCACGGCCAGCTGATCTGCCAAGCCTGATGCGCAAAGTCTGGAAAGCCGCGGTTGCCAGCTTGCCGCGATCAGAGCGTCACCGCGGCGATCAGATTTAGACGGCTGGTGGTCTGATTAATGATTGAAATGCCGCATACCGGTAAAGACCATCGCGATACCGGCAGCATCCGCTGCAGCAATCACTTCATTATCCTTGACCGATCCACCGGGCTGAATAACAGCGGTTGCGCCGGCTGTGATGAGGGCTTCCAGACCGTCAGCAAACGGGAAAAAAGCGTCCGATGCTACGACCGAGCCAATTGTACGCGGGTCTGACCAGCCGTGAATTGCGGCGATATCTGCGGCCTTGTGAACCGCTATACGCGCCGCATCTACCCGGCTCATCTGACCGGCGCCAATGCCTGCGGTGCTGGCGTTATTCACAAAAACAATGGCATTTGATTTCACATGTTTGGTGACCTTCCACGCGAATAGCATATCGGAAATCTCGGCCTCGGTCGGGGCACGTTTGGTGACGATTTTAAGATCATTCACGCCGATTATGCCGGCGTCACGAGATTGCGCCAGAAAACCGCCAGCCACCGATTTGATCTTGATTGCTCTGCTGCTGGGATCTGGCAATGCGTCGGTGATCAATAGCCGCAGATTAGGTTTTGCTGCCATGATGGCCCTGGCCTCATCGCTTGCCTCGGGTGCGATCAAAACTTCGGTGAAAATACTGGCAACAGCGGTGGCAGTTTCAGCGTCAAGCGGCCGGTTCATCGCGACAATGCCACCAAAAGCACTGACCGGATCGGCGGCCAATGCGTGCCGCCATGCGGCCCCAAGATTATCGCCGCTGGCAACGCCGCAAGGGTTCGAGTGTTTGATGATGGCAATCGTTGGCTGGTCAAATTCGGCAACCAGCTCAAACGCGGCGTCGGTATCGTTAATGTTGTTGTAGGATAATGGCTTGCCCTGTATCTGCACTGCCGAGGCGACGCCCGGCCGGTCTTGACCGGTTTTATAGAGTGCTGCCTGTTGGTGCGGGTTTTCACCATAGCGCAAATCAATGATTTTACGGCCTGTGGTTGTGGTAATCTCCGGCAGCTCTTCGCCAAGGCTTGATGCCATCCAGCCCGAGATCGCACTGTCATAGGCGGCGGTGCGGGCAAATGTTTTGGCGGCAAGACGCCGTCGAAGCTCAAGCTCAGTCCCACCATTTTTCTCAATGGCGTCGGCAACGCTGGCATAGTCGGCAGGGTCGCAAATGACGGTCAGGAAATCATGATTCTTTGCTGCCGCCCGCAGCATTGCCGGCCCGCCAATATCAATTTTCTCAACAAGCGCCTGCCGGTCACTGGTTTGCCGAAGCGTCTCCTCGAATGGATAAAGATTGACCACCAGCAGGTCGATGCACTCGATGCCTTGCGCACTCATTGCCGCAACATGATCATCGAGGTCGCGGCGCGCCAGCAGACTGCCATGAATCTTGGGATGCAGTGTTTTCACGCGCCCGCCCATGATCTCGGGAAAGCCGGTTACCTCGGCAACATCGGTAACGTTTAGGCCGGCATCACGGAGCAGGCTGGCAGTACCGCCGGTTGACAGAAGATCAATTTTCGCCGCGGTAAGCCGCGTGGCAAATTCGATAAGGCCGGTTTTATCAGAAACCGACAGAAGAGCGCGGCGAATAGGAATAGAGGCGGCAGATGTCATGATATGGGGTGCCAGTCCTGTTTGGCAGAGTTTGCGGATTTAACGCCGCCTTTATGGCCGAGCCAAGCGCGAAAGGCAATTGCCGATCTTGATAAAACAGCTGGCCATGCTATCCGGGCTCTGATCACGGTAATATAGAGCTGGTTGCGGCGCCAGCCAGTGCCGCAATGCCAAGCAGCCAGAACAGCCCAATGCCGCGGCCAAAGGCAAGCCATGCGCAAAGCAAGGTAATTCCGATGACGCGAAGGTCAAAACTGGCCAGATCCGGCAGCAAAAGCCGGATCATCCCAACCTGCAAAATATCAATCTTGGCAAACAACAGATGCAGCGTGAACCAGACAAATAAATTGGCAATTACCCCTACAACAGCAGCCATGATGCTGGCTAATGCGCCTTCTAGTCGTGGCTGATGGGTTAACCAGTCAAGATAGGGCGCGCCAGCAAAAATCCATAAAAAACACGGAATAAATGTTGCCCATAGGGCAATCATGGCACCGGCAATGCCAGCTAGAATTCCAGCCTGTTTGAACGCTGCCAGAAAGCCGACAAATTCGGTCACGAGGATCAGCGGTCCAGGCGTGGTCTCGGCAAGGCTAAGCCCATCCATCATTTCGCTTGGCTTTAGCCAGCCAAGCTGTTCGACAGCTGCCTGCGCCATATAGGCAAGCACAGCATAGGCACCACCAAATGTCACCACCGCTAACTTGCTGAAGAAATAACCAATTTCGGCCAGCAATGGCGCCTCGAAAAAAATATCAATCGCGAACAGAGGTGCCCACCATATGACGGTCCAAATCAGCATGATCTGGATCGTGTCATGCGTCTTTGGTAATGGTGGCGGTGGAAGTGAACGGCTTTGGTTGGTGCTGGCAAATCCATAAAGTGCCGCCAGCGCAATAATCAGCGGAAATGGCAGGGAAAGGACGAAAATACAGGAGAACCCAACCGTCGCAATGACCCATTGATGCGATGCACTTAGAGTCTTTTGGGCAAGGCGGATCAGGGCTTGTGCCACAACCACCACAATCGCCGCCTTTAGCCCGAAGAAAACCGCATCAACAAGACCAAGGCTGCCGAAATAGACATAGACCAGCCCAAGACCAAGCATGATGAATGCGCCGGGCAAGACAAATAACAACCCAGCAATCAGGCCGCCAAGAACCCCATGCATGCGCCATCCCGCATAGGTGGCAAGCTGCATGGCCTCGGGCCCGGGAAGCAGCATACAAAAACTCAAACCGTTTAAAAACTGGGCTTCGCTAAGCCAGCGGCGCTCGGCAACAATCATTCGATGCATCAACGCAATCTGCGCCGTCGGCCCGCCAAAGGACAGCAAACCGATTTTGCCCCAGATCGCACTGGCCTGAAGGAGCGGTGGGGTTGTTGATAGTGGCTTGGCCGAGATTTTAGCCGAGGCTTTGGATGAGGCTTTGGTCAAAGGTATAAACTTTCCATCACTGTCACTGGCAGCGGTCAGACAATATTTCAAAGCGGGTCATTGCGTTGAAATGCCCATTTCACAGTAACCGCGCCAATTGACCGGATATCTGCAAGCGGCGCATTTATCAAGATCTGTTGGCAGTTCATCCGTCCGTGTGTATCAAAAAACAGCGATGTATCCAATGATACCGATGCGCTGGAACGGAATACCCAGCCAGCCCGGTTACCACGAATTTTTATCAAAATCCGTTGATCACCAAGCATTGCCGCGGTTACCCTCGGGTGCAAATGAAACCGGATGACCGCCATACGGGCAATTTCGCCCGGTGCGCCGGTATATTCCAGTCGGTCAGCACCACGCAGATTTCCGCCGCCGGTCGACAGATAAACTTTACGATGGTGGGTAATGCCGTGTGATTGCTCATAACCGGTGTGGCTGGCAATTGCCAGTAATCCGCCCTCGGCCGGCCCCAATTCAATATCGTCAACTTCAGCAAGCCGGCCAGCGGCAAAATCAGACGAGTTTTGCCCATCAAGGGTCAGGGTGGAATGGGCCTTGGTTGAACAGAGCAGGCGTTGCAAATTTGGATCACCGCTGGCCTGTCCCGGATTGATCACTAGTAAATTTTGCCCAACAGCAAATTCAAATGCCAAGGTGCCAAGCCCAGCCACCTCGGCATTGGCTTCGGGCTTGCCGACATCCATAATGATTGTCGAGCGACCTGACGAAAAGCGCAAAAAGCCGCTGTGCGGCGCTTGTTGCAACAGCTTGCCTTTCTGGCCGGCTCGCGCCAATGTTTCTTCGATTATGTCTGGATTGGAAACGCCGGCCCCATTAAACCGTGCAAACTGGCCATCGGCATGACGCCACATCCGGCAGATTGCGCCCATTTTGGCAATTGTTTGATCAAGCCACACCAATTGTTCGAGCTGATTGGCAAGGCCGGTATTCCGAATTTCGATCAGGTCACGCATGACCGCCAGATGCTTATCCGCCATCCGGCTTTTATGGCCGCCATCGGCATAGAGCATGCCATCAACCAACGGCACCAAAAACTCCATCAGATTGTCGAGATCGTCATCATCAGCACCAAGGGCAGCCTCGGCAATAATTAATCCGCGCAATGCAGTTACACGGGCATCATGGTCATGCAGCCGCTTCCAGTCAATCGCCAAACAGTTTGCTTGCAATCGGATAGACAGGCTGATCTGTTGCTGGAACGCCTCGTCACCAGACCGGCCATACCAATCATAACAAAACACCAGAGTGGCAAGCCGTTGTCCCATGATATCAGGCTGCCAGCTTTTGGCAGTCCAGCGACTGTTTAGCTTAAGCCAATTGGTGATCAGACTTCTTGCACGGCTGCGTGCCTGACTGCCGCCAAAGCTGCGCAGGTTGCGAAGCCATTCAAAATTGTCAAATCCCTCGCCGCTAACCTGCCGGCTTGATCCGCTGGTCATGATTTGAGAGCCTTTGCTGGCCGACCCTCGCCAGTGATCGGCAAAGCCGGTGATGATTCCGACCGGTTTGGCGGGGCGTAAACTCCACAAAAAAAGGCCCGAATGTCGAAACAGTTGTTCAAGCCTGCCGACACGCCATCTATCCGGTTTTTTGCTGAGCTTTACCATAACCGCCCGTTGTTGCGCCCCTGTCGTTACGCCCCTGTCGTTACGCCCCGCCTGAGGTGACTAATTTTTTACCCTATTCTAACGATATTAATCGTACGATAAAAAACCCATCAACTCCGCCAATGTCTTCATAGTCACTCGGTAGAATGCGAACATACCCCTGATCAGTTATCGAACGCGCAAAAATGCCAGCCTCGTCGGGCTTGATCGGGTCAATGGCAAAGCGTCCCTCGGCCGCATCCATAACGGCGTCGATGATGTCTTCGCCTTCTTCTGGTTGCAGCGAGCAGGTGGCATAAACCAAACGGCCGCCAGCCCGAAGCCAGCCAAGCGCTGTGGTCGAAAGATCCCACTGTATTTGCTGCAATGCAACTATATCGTGGGCTTCACGCTGATTCAAGATGTCTGGTCGCCGCCGCACGGTTCCGGTTGCCGAGCAGGGGGCATCGACTAGCACCGCATCAACAGGCGCTTCGGGGCGGTAGGCAGTGCCATCGGCAAGCACTAGATTGGCCGAAAGTTTCAATCGTTTCAGATTGCGGCGCAGACGGTCAAGGCGTTTGCGGCTATTATCAATCGCGGTAACCTTTGCGCCAGCCGCAATCAACTGTGCAGTTTTGCCGCCAGGTGCCGCACATAAATCAATAACATCTTTATCGGTAATCTCTCCAAGCAAGCGCGCTGGCAGCGCTGCGGCGGCATCTTGTACCCACCATGCACCATCCTCAAACCCGACCAGTAATGACGGGTCGCCATCAAATTCACGGCGCAGCGTATGATGGTCAATGACGCGGGCCTCCAGCTTTGCCGCCCAGCCCTGGGCATCGGCCTTGACTGAAATATCAAGCGGTGGCGGCAGCATCGCAAGGCCGGCGATTGCCGTTGCTTTTTCAACGCCCCAATAATGCCGCCAGCTTTGTTGCAGCCAGCCCGGCAGATTATCCATATGGCTGGTCGCATCAAACAGGGCTTCACCCTCGCGGGTGAGGCGGCGCATCACCGCATTGGCTAGTCCGCATAGCCGGTCAAATCCGGTTTGGCGCATTAATTCAACAGTGCTGTCAACGGCGGCGTGCGCGCCGGTTTTTAGCAATAGGATCTGTGCCGCGCCCATCAGCAGAACAAAATTGGCATTGGCCTGCGCACCGAACGGTTTGCGCGAAACCAGCGGGGCAAGCACCTTTTCCAATTGCCCGCGATGCCGCAGGCTAGTTGTTGCCAACAACCGAACAAAACGGCGGTCGCGATCCTCAAGTTTCGGCAGATCAGGGTTGGATGACAGCGCCTTATCCAGCTGCACACCCTCGTCGACGGCGACCAGCAGATCATAAACAATACGGCGACTAGCTAGGCTGGGTGGGGTCGGTTTTTTTGCCGCAGCATCTGGCTTCTTTGCCGCCGGTTTTTTGGATGGTTCTTGTCCTGCTTTGCCAGAACTCTTGTCAAAACTCTTCTCAGAACTCTTGGCTTTACCCTTGCCTGTGGCATCAGCGGTATTTCTGCGCGGCCTATTCGCGTCGTTTTTCGATGCTGGCTGGCTTGAAGGCGGCACCTTTGATGCGCGGTTTTCGCTATTGTCTGATGGTTGCGGTTTGCTGGCGCGCCCGGACGTTTCCAAACGCAGCAAAGGTTTGTCGAGGCGTGTCGGGGTCGATGGGGTTTTTCGATCAGGCATTGGAAATTCCGCTGGATCAGCCGCACAATATCGCTGATATCTTGTTTTTGGCAGTTTAAAGGGGCATATACCCAAATATGGAAAGAGACAAGAAAAACACGCCATCGCCGGCCGCCGAGATGCAGCCAGAGCTGGTGCAAAATACAAATGATACGGTCAAACAGAACGATGCTGGTGAAATGCCGCCCGAAATTAATGGCCCAAAAGGTCCTGAGCCAACGCGCTATGGTGATTGGGAACAAAAGGGACGCTGTACCGATTTTTAGGCGTTTGGCTATTTGCCTGACCAGTAGGTAAGATGAAGCGATGACACGGGTAAAATCGGGTATTTTGGTAAGTGCGGCATTACGCTATGCAAGCGCTAACCTGATCGATTGTGTTCTGACGCGCCGCGGTGATTCTGATGCTGGCGCGATTTTTGTGCATATTGATACGCTGGATGGACGGCATAAACTGCTGGCACGCAGCCTTGATTTCGATGGCAATTATGTGTGGCGGGTTATCACCAGCACAGAATGGGTCGATGCTCAAGCCGCCGAGGACAGGCTTGCTGCTGAAATGAAAATGGATAATGATGCGTTTATCGTTGGCATATGTGACGCAAAGGCGCGAAACCCGTTTGATCTGCTGTGAGTTGGCAATTGCTGCAAGTATGCGTATAAAGCCCTCATGACCAAGCACCAGAAAACAGATGCCATTGACCGCCGCCTTTGTGTGGCCCCGATGATGGATTGGACTGATCGGCATTGCCGCGTCTTTCATCGGCATCTTGCGCCGAATGCGCTGTTATTTACTGAAATGGTTACGGCGGAGGCGATTATCCATGGCGATCTTGAAAGAATGCTTGGTCATGATTTGATCGAGCATCCGCTGGTTCTGCAGCTGGGTGGCAGTCAGCCGGAACGGCTAGCGCTGGCGGTTCAGCGGGCAGCGGAATGGGGTTTTGCCGAGATTAACCTGAATGTTGGTTGCCCATCTGATCGTGTGCAATCGGGCAGGTTTGGTGCCTGCTTGATGGCCGAGCCCGAATTAGTGGCGGAGTGCTGTGCGGCGATGATGGGGGCAAGCGCGCTGCCGATCACGGTCAAATGCCGGATTGGCATCGACGATATGGACGCCGAGGCTGGACTGGATCGGTTTATAGATCTGGTCGCAGGGGCCGGGGTTGGGGTGTTCTATCTCCATGCCCGCAAAGCGTGGCTAAAAGGATTGAGCCCCAAGGAAAACCGGAATATTCCGCCGCTTGATTATGATCGTGCCCGCCGCCTTGCATTGCGCCGCGATGATCTAGCAATTATTTTGAATGGCGGCTTGGAAACGACTGACCAAATCGCTGTTGAGCGGGAGGGGTTTGCTGGTGTCATGCTTGGGCGTGCAGCCTACCGGACGCCGTATCTTTTAACTGCAATTGCCGATGATTTTTTTGCCGCAACGCCGCCAAGTCGGCAACAAGTGGCCGAGGCCATGGCCGACTATGCCGACAAAATGACGGCAAATAATGTTCCGCTTCATGCTATTACGCGTCATATGCTTGGGCTTTATGCAGGGCAGCGCGGTGCCAAACATTGGCGCCGGCAACTAGGCGAGCAGGCGCGCCTTGCCCAAGATGGCGGCGGCTTTATTCGCCAGACTGTTGAAGAATGCGAAATCTTGGCTGCAAGATTGGCAGCATAGAGGTTGGCTGCATAAAGGTTGGACGATTTATATGTGGTGATGGCCTCTGCGGTCGATGCCGGACTTGCCGAATAATGTCGATGTTTGAAATGATGGAATGGTTAAAAATATGAACGATCAAACCCCGTCGGTTAAACCTGATAACGCGGCTAGCCCGCCGTCAAATGGGCGGCGTATGGTGCTGGATTTTGGCCCTCTGCTGCTGTTTTTTGGTGCCAATTACCTCTATAGCGATCTGATGTTTAGTGTGAAGGTCCTGGTGGCGGCAACTGTGGTTTCGCTGGGCATAAGCTGGGTTTCTGAGCGGCGAATACCGATGATGGCCGCGTTTGGCTGTGGCGCGCTGGTGTTTTTCGCCGGATTGACGCTGTATTTTGACAATGAGCTGTTCATCAAGATCAAGCCGACCATCCTGACCTTGATGTTTGCCGCAGCGATTGCCGGAGGGCGTGCGCTCGGCCGGAACCCGCTTGCCGCGATCATGGGGACGCAGATCAAGTTGACCGATGCGGGTTGGCGCATGATGAGCTGGCTGTGGGTGGCGATGTTTGGCTGTTCAGCGCTTGCCAATGAAATTGCTTGGCGGACGCTCAGCACTGATGCATGGGTGACCTTTAAGGTGTTTGGTCTTACCGGTATTTCGCTGGCCTTTATCGTGATTAGCTTGCCAATTATTCATAAGCACCAAATTGTGGATTAATCACCAACGCGACGCCATGATGGCAATGTGGCAGCATTTTGCCGGGTGAAATGTCGTAAAATACGCGCTTTTGTCGATCCAAGTACATATTCGGTCGGCCTGACCTTACATGGTCAAGTTTAGTTTCTTCACATAATTTGAGATGAGAATGAAGAGGGTCAGCGTCACTACTAACCAAGTTTTAGGATGTGTTACATTTTGGGTTGCCGGAATGAAATTCGAGGCTAAACTGCGCGGACGCCCAGCGTCCAGCCAAGAGTTGCATTAGGGCTAAATGGTCACGGCAGAGAGCTGCCGGTAAAAAAGGAAATGATCATGGCTGATGAAGATGAAATTATTCTAGCTGATTTGGATGATGATGAACTTGTCCAGCAGATGCATGACGACCTTTATGACGGTATGCAGGATGAAATTGTCGAAGGTGTCGAAATTCTACTCGGGCGGGGATGGACACCTTATGATGTCCTGACCAAGGCTCTGGTCGAAGGGATGACCATTGTTGGCATCGATTTCCGTGATGGCATCTTGTTTGTGCCCGAAGTTTTGATGGCGGCGAATGCGATGAAGGCTGGCATGGGTATTCTGCGTCCATTGCTGGCAGAAACCGGTGCGCCGCGCGTTGGAACCATGGTAATCGGCACGGTCAAGGGCGACATCCATGATATCGGCAAAAACCTTGTATCGATGATGCTTGAGGGTGCCGGTTTTGATGTGATTGATCTTGGCATCAATAACCCGGTAGAAAACTATCTTGACGCGCTGGAAAAGCATAAGCCTGACATTCTTGGGATGTCGGCACTTTTAACCACCACTATGCCCTATATGAAAGTGGTTGTGGATGCGTTGGTCGAAAAGGGCATACGTGACGATTATATCGTTCTTGTTGGTGGTGCGCCATTGAACGAAGCCTTTGCCGAATCGGTTGGTGCCGATGCTTATTGCCGTGATGCGGCGGTGGCCGTCGAAACCGCCAAGGAAATGATCAAGGCTAAATTGGAACGTGAACAAGCAGCAGGCTAAAGCTGTTAAGCCAGCGCATCTGCACTTAATTGCGTGCGGGGCGCTGGCGCGTGAACTGCTTGTGCTAATAAATCAATTGCCAGAAGGCGCGGTTGAATTAACCTGTCTTCCGGCATCATGGCATAATCACCCTGAAAAAATTGTTCCCGGATTAAAGAAAAAAATTGCGGCGGCTCGTCGTGATGGGATGGAGATTGCCGTTGCCTATGGTGATTGCGGCACTGGTGGTGAGATTGACGCGCTTTTAGAGGCTGAAAACATTGCCCGGATTGCTGGCCCGCATTGTTATGAGATGTTTCTCGGCAAGCCAGATTTTGACGCTGAAATGGACAAGGCACTTGGCACGTTTTTTCTAACTGATTACATGGTACGCCATTTTGAAAGGATTGTAATGAAGGGCATGGCGTTGCGCCAGTATCCGCAATTGCGCGATTTGTATTTTGCGCATTACACGCGGGTTCTCTACATCGCGCAGACAAGGTCCAAAACATTGCAGGAAAAGGCGCAAAAGGCAGCGTGTGAGCTAGGGCTTGATTACGAATATCGTTATACCGGCTATGGCGAATTTAGCCGCTTTTTGAAACAATTTGCTTAAAGTTGAATTTAAGTTTGACCATGGGCGTAGATCTGCATAATGGCCGCGCCCATTTAGGTATGGCAGGTAATTTTACCCGAAATACAAAAAGGAGCGCCTGATGGCAAATTTGATTACCCTTTTTTGGCGTGATATTCCGGCGCAGGTGATTGCTGAACGTGGCCGCGGCCGACAGCGTGAGCAGGCCAAAATCGAATTGCCGCGACGCTTTGCGATTGCGATTGATGCGGCGGCGATGCGCGATGGTGCCGACTCGACCGATGATTATCTTGCCGAATGGCGGCGCTCGGCACCTGAGGAATGTGGCGAGGATCTCGACGCTGAGGCAGCGGCCAGAGCAGCGGCATTGGATATAGAATATACGCCCGAAAGGGTGCGGGCCTTGGTGGAAAATGGCGGCAAGGCCCCAGCATAGGCGATATTTCAATTGATGTCGTAATCGGCAAACTGAAAGACGCTAGCAAGCCATCTTGGTTTAGGCCAAGCGGCCATTCTGCCGAAAATCAAGTCGATGCTAACTGCCTGTTTTGCCGATGGCGATTGTCGGTCTTTTGGGAATTAGATGACCAGTGGCATCAAGACAACTTGCGAGATGAAGACAAACTGCGGTATTTGGGGGGATAGAATGATAGCTGAAAATGTGAGGTTTAATATGGCGGCCAGTATCCAACAAATCCGGCAAGCGGCCGAGGGCTGGTCAATCGAGGTAACCCCAGCAGGCGCGACTAAAATCGACAGTTTCGCTGCCTGTCTTGCCCCCGGAACAACGGTCAATGTTACCTTTCTGCCGGGGTCTGACCCGCTGGAAACGGTGGCGGTCACAAAGCGGCTTCACAATGAGGGTATGAAGGCGGTGCCGCATCTGGCGGCGCGTTCGCTACGCGATGCCGATCAGCTTGATACGCTGCTTGCGGCGTATCGCGCCGAGGCTGGTGTTGATGAGATGCTGGTAATTGGCGGCGGTGTCGACAAGCCGGTTGGTGCGTTTGATAATTCGATGCAGATCCTAGAAACTGGTCTTTTGCAGAAACATGGTATCATGACGGCCGGTGTCGCTGGCCATCCAGAGGGCAGCCCCTATATCAGCGAGGCAGAAATTGCCGATGCGCTGGCGGCAAAAAATGCCTTTGCCAAGCGCGAAGGCATGACGCTCTATATCGAAACGCAATTCTGTTTTGAGGCACCAATTGTGCTGGAATGGGAAAAGCGGGTTCGGGCTGCCGGAAATGAACTGCCAATTCGCATTGGCATTCCGGGGCCAGCCACGATCAAGACGCTGTTTCGTTTTGCGCAAATCTCTGGTATCGGGCCGTCTATGCGTTTTATCTCGAAACAGGCGCGCAACGTGGCGAAACTGATGACAGTGCAATCGCCGCATCTGTTGCTGTCTGATCTGGCGCAGGGCATGGCAAGTGATCCTGATTGCCTGATCGAACATTTTCATTTCTACCCATTCGGCGGCTTTGCCAAGACCGCTGCCTATGCAAATGCAATTGCGGCAGGTCATATTCAGCTTTTGCCAAAAGGCGGGTTTGACGTTGTTGGATCGGCGGCCTAAGGTGGCGGCATTTTCAGGAGATATTTATGACTAAGACCCTTATTTCGTCGCATAAACAGGAAATCACCATTGGCTTTGACTCGCCTTTTTGCGTGATTGGTGAGCGCATTAACCCTACAGGGCGCAAGCTGCTAGCGGCGGAAATGGCTGCGGGCGATTATTCGCGCGTGCTGTCCGATGCCGTTGCCCAGGTCGAGGCGGGTGCCACGATGTTGGATGTGAATGCTGGGATTCCGATGGTAGATGAGCCAGCGATTCTCGCCAAGGCGATCCAGCTTGTCCAAGATACGGTTGACGTACCACTGGCGATTGATAGCTCAATTGTTGCCGCACTTGAGGCGGGGCTGGCGGTTTACAAAGGCAAGCCGCTGGTCAATTCGGTCACTGGTGAAGAAGAGCGCCTAGAAGTTGTGTTGCCATTGGTAAAGAAATACGGCGCGGCTGTTGTGGCGATTTCGAATGACGAAACCGGTATTTCCGAAGACCCTGATGTGCGTTATGAGGTTGCCAAGAAAATTGTCGAACGGGCTGCAGATTACGGTATTCCGCGTGAAGATGTGGTTGTTGACCCGCTGATCATGCCGGTTGGGGCGATTAACCTTGCTGGCCGCTCGGCGTTGGATTTGATCATCCGGCTTCGCAATGAACTAAAGGTCAATACCACCTGCGGTGCGTCCAATATATCCTTTGGGTTGCCGAACAGGCACGGTATGAACGCCGCGTTCTTGTCGATGGCAGCCGGTGCTGGCATGACTTCGGCCATTATGAACCCGCTTCATGCCGAGGAAATGACGTCGATCATGGGGGCCAATGTGATGAACGGAAATGATCCAGAGTGCCGCCGCTGGATTCAAAAATTCCGGGAACCGGTTGTGCCGGGTGAAGGCGGGCGCGAACGACGCCAGACCCGCCGCCGTCGCAATGCCTAATTAACGCGCGTTTTGGTGATAATCCGATGATCGAGAGCAATGATGAGGCTAATCAAATGACCGGCCCGATCGAGGCTGATCAGGTCGTGCCAGCTAATCAGGTGAAGATTGTCTTTACGCCATCGGGTCGTCAGGGATTTGTGCCGGTTGGAACGCCGGTATTAACCGCGGCGCGCCAGCTGGGTGTTGATATTGACTCGGTTTGCGGCGGGCGGGCGATGTGTGGTCGCTGTCAGATTGACGTTGGCGTTGGTGAGTTTGCCAAGCATGGGCTGAAATCGGCGGCTGATCATCTGGCTGAGGTAACCGCTGTCGAGACTCGTTATGCTGATAAACGCGGCCTTATCAATGGGCGGCGGCTATCGTGTCAGGCAAAATTGTTAAAGGATGCGGTGATTGATGTGCCGCCTGAAAGTCAGGTGCATAATCAGCTGATCCGCAAAGAGGCCGATGGGCGGTCGATCGAGATGGACCCCATTGTACGCTTGTGTTTCATCGAGGTGCGTGAACCCGATATGCATGAGCCGTCCGGTGATCTGCGGCGCGTAATCGAAGCCCTAATGGCACAATGGCCGGATCGCGTTAAGGGTGAAATTGCCTGTGATTTGCACGTCCTGCGACAGCTGCAGCCGGTTTTGCGCCAAGGTAAATGGCATATTACCGTTGCGCTTCGTGATGGGCACCAGATTGTCGCGATCTGGCCGGGGTTAAAAGAACAGATTGCTGGTGTTGCGATTGATGTGGGGTCGACCACCATGTCGGCGCATCTATGCGATATGGTAACCGGAACCGTTTTGGCCTCAACCGGTGCGATGAACCCGCAAATCAGGTTTGGCGAAGATTTAATGAGCCGCGTTTCCTATGGCATCATGAATCCGGGCGGTGCGGCGGAAATGACCACGGCGGTTATTAACGGACTGCAAGGCTTGATTGATGGTGCGGCAAAGCAGGCGGGTCTTAGCAGTGATGATATTGTCGAGCTGGTGCTGGTCGGAAATCCGGTAATGCATCATTTATTGTTGGGGATTGATCCGGTTGAGCTTGGCGGGGCGCCATTTGCGCTGGCAGTTGATGCGGCATTAGATGTGCGGGCGCACGAATTGGGTCTTTCGACAAATCCGGGTGGGCGGGTTTATATCCTGCCATGTATTGCGGGTCATGTCGGCGCCGATGCGGCGGCGGTAGTGCTTGCCGAGGCGCCACAAAAAGTTGATGAAATGACCCTGATTGTCGATGTTGGAACGAATGCCGAGATTGTTGTTGGCAACCAGAACCGGCTGTTAGCGGCGTCATCACCAACCGGACCGGCCTTTGAAGGGGCGCAAATCTCATCAGGCCAGCGCGCTGCCCCCGGTGCGATTGAGCGTATCCGCATTGATAAGGCGACGCTTGAGCCGAAATTCCGCGTCATCGGCGTTGATCTGTGGTCGGATGAGGACGGGTTTGACGCTGCAGTTGCGAAAACCGGTGTCACCGGCATCTGCGGGTCGGGGATTATCGAGGTGCTTGGCGAGATGTATCTGGCTGGAATTATCACGATGGACGGGGTGATTGACGGCACTAAAGCGGCGGTAAATAGCCGGATTGAGGCGGACGATCGCACATTTACCTATCGTATTACTGATACGATTAGCGTTACCCAGAACGATGTTCGTGCAATCCAGCTGGCCAAAGCCGCGCTTTATGCAGGCTTTCGTTTGCTGATGGATAAAATCAACATTCGCAAGGTCGATCGTGTTGTGCTGGCAGGTGCATTTGGAACGCATATTGACCCGAAATACGCGATGATACTGGGGATGATCCCGGATTGTTTGCTGGAGAATGTAAGAGCCGCTGGTAATTCGGCTGGTGCTGGTGCGCGCCTAGCCTTGTTGAATCAGGCAGCGCGACGCGAAATTGAGGCTGTTGTTCGGCAGATTGAAAAGATTGAAACCGCCGTCGAGCCATCGTTTCAGGATCATTTTGTGAAGGCGATGGCGATCCCGCATAAAAGCGACCCCTATGCAAATCTTGCCGCGGCGGTTGACCTGCCTGAACGGATTTTGACCGATGAGGATGCACCAGCGCTCGCAGGCGGGCGGCGGCGCGGCGGCCGGCGGCGCTAGGCCTCTAAACGATGGCGGTTAAACGATCGCGGTCAGGGTATGACCGGCGATTATCTGTTTAGTCAGATATAGACCGGTTGGTGTCTTGTAATTTGGCAAGATGCGCAGCGGCTTGCTTGGCGTTTCGCCAGCTTGCGTAATTCAGCCAGCCAAGGCAGATCACGGCAAAGCCATAGCTTGTCCAAATATAGCCCCCAAAGCCGCCCATATCAAAAAATTCGGCCATTATTCACCCCCTCCCGAGCGCAGCATCAGCGCGGCAATGCGGCGCTCTGCTAACAAGCTGCGCATCCGCAAGATTACCAAAACCGCAAAATAGGCATGGGCGGCGACAAGCATCAGCACTAACGGGGTCAGCATCGATGGGTCAATCGCCGGACCGCCGCGACGCAGCAAGCTGGCTGGCTGATGCAACGTGTTCCACCAATCGACAGAGAATTTTACAATCGGCACATTAATCATCCCGACAAGCGCCAATAAAGCGGCTGGCCGGCTGCCACGTTCCGCCCGGTCAAAGCCATTGGCAAGCGCGATAAACCCCAGATAGAAAAAGAACAGGATCAGCATCGAGGTTAAGCGGGCGTCCCATACCCACCATGCACCCCACATTGGCTTTCCCCATAATGCGCCAGTGACCAGCGTTAACAGCGCAAAAACTGCACCGACTGGTGCAATGGCTCGCGCCGCAACATCGGCCAGCGGGTGTCGCCACACAACATAGAACAGGCCGCAAAGACCGAGTCCGACATAGCCAAACAACGCCAGCCATGCCGCGGGTACATGAATATAGATGATTCGCACCGTATCGCCTTGTTGGTAATCGGCGGGCGCAACAAACAGGCCCAAATATAATCCGATGGTACCAGTAATCACCGCAGCGGCGACCAGCGGCCACAAGAGCCGGTTGGCAATGCGCATAAATCGTGACGGATTCGCAAGATAATCAAACATGGTGCCGACATATACCTTGTTTTTCGGAGGCTGGAAAGATACCGGAAATTTGGGATGTAGATCTCATCACTCTACAACCCGGTTTCAGTTTCGCCAATTTCAAGAGCGCTTGCTGCTACCAAAGGAGCCAAAGCCAATAGCACGGCAAAAACTGCGCCTAAAAGCATCAGATGCGGGCTGATGATGCCATCCTCGCTTTGCGAGGCTAGCGTGCCGAAAATCAGCAATGGCACCGCTAGCGGCAGGATTAACAGCGCCATTAAGGCACCGCCGCGCCGTGCGCCCTCGGCCAGTGCCGCGCCGATCACCCCTAGCAGGGTTAATCCCATACTGCCGATCAACAATGCGATCAATAATGGCGGCCATTGGATGGTTGGAATATTTAGCATAATCGCCATAACTGGTGTCATGATTAACAGCGGCAATCCGGCGGTCAGCCAGTGCGAGATTGCCTTTGCCAAGGCATACCAGCCCAGCCCAAGGGGGCTTAGGCTAACCTGATCAAGCCAGCCATCGCGCACATCTTGGGCAAACAGCCTGTCAAATCCAGCCAGAATAGCTAGCAATGCAGCAATCCAAACAACCTGTATCCCAAGTGGATCAAGAATTGCTGAATTTGCGCCAATCGCCAGCGGAAATAAGGCGATAATGATTACAAAAAAGATCAGCATGACCCCGAGGTCTTGCCGGTTTTGCCACGCAATCATCAAATCGCGTTCAATTTGTGCTAGGAACGGGCTCATCCAATTTTCCCTTGCGCCGACGCTGACGAGGTTTCGGGCATTATCCCGGCAAGGTGGAGCGAGCGCGGTGTTGCTGCTGCCGCAAAATCGAGATGGGTTGCCGCCATCACCATACCGCCGCGATCTGCATGACCGGTTACAAGCTGGTCAAGACTGTCATTTGAAGCCCGATCAAGGCCGGCATTCGGCTCGTCCAAAAGCCACAGGCTATTTGACGGGGCAAGCGCCAATCTGGCAAGCGCAAGCCGGCGTCGCTGGCCGCGTGATAAAACCCTTACCGGCAGGTCGGAGAATCGGTTTGCGGCAAAACCGGCAAGCGCTGTGTCAATGTCGCTCTCGGGTGCCAAAAGCCCGTTAACCTTGGCCCAACCGACAAGGTTTTCGCGGCCAGTAATGGCGCCGGACAACCCGTCAGTATGGCCAACATAAACCAATGGCACCGAACAGGTGATTGTGCCCTCGGCAGCGCTAAGCCGTCCAGCAATGGTGCGCAGTAACGTTGATTTACCGGCGCCATTAGGCCCGGTAAGGCAGCAAATTTCGCCAGCCTGTTGCCGGAACGATAATTTGCTGATGACCAGCGCCATGCCACGAAGCACGCTTAACTGGTCAATGCGCAGACCATCTTCACCGGCCGTGTTGGTGGGCGTCATGGCGTTTCTGGTTTGGGTCTGATTATCCATTATCCATTTCTAGCCGTGCTTGGCCGTGCTGGTCTAGGGGCTTTGGTGTCGCAATGGCGTTTTAGCCGCATGAGTGGCGGCAAATACCCTCTGGCAAGTTCTGCCTGTTTTGGCTATAACAATGCCTGACCGCTTTGAGGCACCCCTCGAGTTGGCCGTTTCAATTTATTGTAGGGTTCGACCTGGAAAAGGAGAACGCCATGTCAGAGACATTGCGCGATGCATGCCGTGCCAGCCTAGATGCGGCCGGAAAAACATATCATTATTATTCGCTAGCCGAATTGGCTAAGACCTATCCAGCGCTGGATAAGCTGCCTTACTCTTTGAAAGTTCTGTTGGAAAACCTGCTGCGTAATGAAGATGGCAGTTCGGTCACGAAGGCGGATATTGAAGCCTTGGCAAACTGGTCCGAAAATGGTGAAAAAGGCGAGATCGCGTTTCGCCCATCGCGTATTCTTTTGCAAGATTTTACGGGTGTTCCAGCCGTTGTCGATTTGGCCGCAATGCGTGACGCGATGCAGGCAATTGGCGGCAACCCTGAGAAAATTAACCCGCTGTCACCTGTCGATCTGGTGATTGACCATTCGGTTATGGTTGATCATTCGGGCGGCGAGGATGCAGCTGCAAAGAATGTTGCACTTGAATTCTCGCGCAATCAGGAACGCTACGAATTCTTACGCTGGGGCGCAGGTGCGTTCGATAATTTCCGCGTTGTGCCGCCCGGAACGGGCATCTGCCATCAGGTCAATCTCGAGTTTCTGTCGCAAACCGTCTGGACGCGCGAAGAGGATGGCAAAACCTTTGCCTATCCTGACTCGGTTGTTGGTACTGACAGTCATACAACAATGGTCAATGGCCTTGCTGTTCTTGGCTGGGGTGTTGGCGGTATTGAAGCCGAAGCAGCGATGCTCGGCCAGCCAATTTCAATGCTGGTGCCAGATGTAATCGGGTTCCGTCTTGATGGCAAATTGCCCGAAGGCGCAACGGCAACCGATCTGGTGCTGATGATCGTTGAAGCGCTTCGTAAACGCGGCGTTGTTGGAAAATTCGTTGAATTCTTTGGCCCTGGGCTTGATCAATTGTCGTTGGCCGACCGCGCAACGATCGCCAATATGGCACCGGAATATGGCGCGACCTGCGGCTTTTTCCCGATTGACCAAGAAGCGTTGAATTACCTGCGGCTAACCGGCCGTGATGATGACCGGGTTGCGCTTGTCGAGGCCTATGCCAAGGCACAAGGTATGTGGCGCGAATCAAACGCGGCTGATCCGCATTTCACCGATAGCTTGTCATTGGATCTTGGGTCTGTGGTGCCGTCACTTGCCGGACCAAAACGCCCGCAAGACCGTGTGACATTGCCTGACGTTGCTGCGTCATTTGCAAGCACATTGGCCGAAAGCACTGGCCGAACTCAGGCAAAATCTGTGGCCGTCGATGGTGCCAATTATGAAATCGCCGATGGTGATGTAATGATTGCAGCGATCACCTCATGTACCAACACCTCGAACCCGTCGGTTCTGGTGGCGGCTGGTCTGGTGGCAAAGGCCGCACATGAAAAAGGGATGAAAGTCAAGCCATGGGTGAAAACCTCGCTTGCGCCCGGCAGCCAAGTTGTATCGGCCTATCTTGATGCGGCAGGTCTTACCCAGCATCTTGATGCGCTTGGGTTCAACACGGTTGGTTATGGATGCACCACCTGTATCGGTAATTCTGGCCCGCTTGATGAGGCAATCGTTTCGGCTATTGACGAAAATGAACTCGTGGTTAGCGCGGTGCTTTCGGGGAACCGTAACTTTGAGGGCCGGGTCAGCCCGCACGCTGCGGCTAATTATCTGGCATCGCCGCCACTGGTTGTGGCCTATGCATTGGCAGGGTCGGTTACCAAGGTTTTGAGTGATGAGCCGCTTGGCACTGATAGTGACGGTAATGATGTCTATCTAAAGGATCTGTGGCCGAGCAATGAGCAAATCCGCGCGGTGGTTGATGCGGTTATTTCCGCTGAAATGTTCCGGTCACGCTATGCCGATGTGTTTAAAGGCACCAAGGAATGGCAGGCAATCCAGACATCTGGCGGCCTAACCTATAATTGGAATGATGGATCAACCTATGTGCAGAACCCGCCTTATTTCGCGGGCATGACTCGCGAAATTCCAGAAACCGCAAGTAACATTACTGGTGCGCGTGTTCTGGCACTTTTGGGTGATTCGATTACAACCGATCATATCTCGCCTGCTGGTGGTATTGCCCGCGATACACCGGCTGCCGATTTCCTGACAAGCCATCAGGTTCGGCCAGTTGATTTCAACTCATTTGGTGCGCGCCGCGGTAATCATCAGGTGATGATGCGTGGAACCTTTGCCAATATCCGCCTGAAAAATATGGCAGCCGCCGGTACCACAGGCGGATTTGCACGCCATGTGCCATCGGGTGATATTGCGCCCCTGTTTGATGTAGCGTCACGCTATGCGGATGAGGGGACGCCATTGGTGATTGTTGGTGGCAAGGAATATGGGACTGGTTCCAGCCGTGACTGGGCGGCCAAAGGCACTTGCTTGCTTGGCATTAAGGCGGTCATCGTCGAGAGCTTTGAGCGGATCCACCGTTCTAACCTGATCGGTATGGGTGTGTTGCCGTTGCAGTTCCTGGCCGGTGTTACGCGTGAAACTCTTGGTTTGACTGGTGACGAGGTGATTAACCTCACCGGGCTTGCCGATGGTGTCTCGCCGAGCATGACGGTGAAAGCCACCTTTACCTTTGCCGATGGGCGCAGCGAAACCGTTGATCTGCTGGCACGGATTGACACTGATGGTGAAGCCACCTATTTCAAGAATGGGGGCATCCTTCAATATGTGCTTCGCCAGCTCGCCGCTTAAACAGGAAACAAGAAATATCCAGTCCACGCGGCGGTAACGCCGTTGTCTGACGGATTGGCTAAGATTGCCCCGCGCTATGGTTGTATATGGTGCGGGGTTTTTCGTGTCGGCACTTTCTTATTGCCTTATACGGGGCTATTGGGCTGGATTTTCGCTGGCGAGGCTGCCTATAGTGGCGGGATATATTCTGCTTTAGTGATATGGAAAAGTTAGCGTCAAATGTCGATCCATTCATCTCAAAATCTGACGCTGGTTCTTGGCCCGACCAACACGGGTAAAACCCATCTCGCGCTTGAACGAATGACCGGCTATGCTAGCGGCATGATCGGCTTTCCGCTGCGGCTACTGGCGCGTGAAAATTATGATCGGCTGGTTGCCAAGATCGGTGCTGATAAGGTCGGGCTTATCACTGGCGAGGAGCGTATTTTGCCTGCTGGTGCGCGCTATCTTTGCTGCACGGTTGAATCGATGCCGCTGGATGTCAATGCCGATGCCGAGCTTGCCAAGCGCCGGTTTGATTTCATCGCCGTTGACGAGGTGCAGCTTGCCGGTGACCGTGAGCGTGGCCATATTTTTACTGACCGTATCCTGCATGCAAGAGGCGCGTTTGAAACGATGTTCATGGGGGCAGAAACTGCCGCTCCGCTGTTAAAGGCATTATTGCCAGATGCGAAATTTGAATTCCGTGACCGGATGTCGCGGCTAAGCTATGCTGGATCGAAAAAGCTGACACGCCTTCCGCGCCGCAGTGCCGTTGTCGCCTTTAGCGCCGCGGATGTTTATCAGATTGCCGAATTCATCAAGCGTCAACGCGGCGGCGCTGCGGTGGTTATGGGGCGGCTTAGCCCGCGTACCCGCAACGCACAGGTCGAATTATACCAGAACGGTGATGTCGATTTCCTGATTGCGACTGACGCCATTGGCATGGGGCTTAATCTTGATCTTGGCCATGTTGCCTTGTCTGCTGACGTCAAGTTTGATGGGCGGCGGATGCGCAAGCTGTTGCCATCTGAAATGGCGCAGATCGCTGGCCGTGCTGGCCGGCACATGAATGATGGCAGTTTTGGTGTAACTGATGGATGCCGGCCATTAGAGCCAGAGATGATTGATGCGATCGAACAGCACCGATTTGCCCCGCTTCGCGCCTTTTACTGGCGAAGCCGTGATCTTGGCTTTGCATCAATTGATCAGTTGCTTGCCTCGCTTGAGGCGCCGCCGCCATTGCCGTTTCTGTTTCGCAAAGGTGATGCTTTGGATCATCAGGCGCTTACAGCACTTGCCGCCCGTCCAGAACTCCGCGCTGCGGTCTCTGGCGCGCGTGATGTGCGGCTTTTATGGGCGGTGGCGTCGATTCCCGATTTCCGGCAAAGCCTCCATGAAAACCATTATGAAATGCTTGCCAACATCTTCAAAACGCTTGTGGCACAGGGGGTTCTTGGCAATGACATGGTTGCCAAGGCCATGACCCAGCTCGATCGGATTGACGGCGATATTGATACATTAATGACGCGCCTTGCATATATTAGAACTTGGACATACATCACGCATCGTTCTGACTGGACAGATAACCCCAACGAGTGGCAGAATCGCGCTAGGTTAATTGAAGACAGGCTGTCTGACTGTCTGCATAGTCGGCTATCGGAGCGCTTTGTTGATAGACGTGCCGCGCATTTGAGTCGAAGATTGAAGGAAACGAAAAATTTGATTGCCTCTGTAAAAGATGATGGCACGGTTCTTGTTGAAGGTGAGGAGGTCGGACGGCTTGACGGTTTTATCTTTCATCCGACACTGGCCGATGGTGAAGATAAAGCCCCTATTCTAGCTGCTGCGAGACGCGGGTTACCCGATGAAATAGAACGCCGGGTTCGGGCCTTTGTGGCGTCGGCTGATCCGGCGTTTCGCCTTGGTGCTGATGGGGTGGTAAAATGGCGCGAGGCCGAGGTTGCGCGGCTGGTTAAAGGCGACGGGCTTTATGTGCCGCGCCCCGAACTTGTGACCAGTGATCTGCTGTCGATCGACCAAACCCAGCGTATGGTCCAGCGGCTGGCCGCCTTTGTCGCCACGCATGTCGAGACAGTTCTTGGCCGGCTGACCATTCTGGAAACGCCTGATGCAGCGTGGGTTAGCGAGCCAAAGATCAAGCCCGATGCGGCGCCAAATGCGGCGTCAAATGCGGAAACACCCAAGGATGCTGGTACGGATGCGGGTACGGATGCGGGTGCGCCTGCTGCAACGTCCGACAATATGCCTGTCAATGCGCCAGAAAAAAATGCTGGTGCGATCGCTGCTGATCAGGCGCCGGCTGGGTTAAGTGGGGCGGCTAAGGGCATTGCCTTTATCCTGTTTGAGCGCCTTGGATCAGTACCGACTGCCGAGATCGGGCATCTATTACGAGCGATGCATGAGAGTGACAAGCCGCGTTTGGCGCAGTTGGGGCTGCGGTTTGGCGTCGAAACGGTCTATATGCCCGAATTATTGAAGCCGGCGCAGATCGAATTGCGTAGCCTGTTATTCAGTCTTGCTAATGGCCAGTTCTATGACGCTACCCCGCCACCTGCGGGCCGGGTTGCGATTGACTCGGTGGCTGACGTTCCGGATGCCTATTGGCTGGCAGTTGGGTATCGGCGGCTGGGTCAGCGGGTAATGCGCGTTGATATGGTAGAGCGTGTGGCCATGCTGGTTCGCACTGCCGCGCGTGAAGGGCCGTTTAAGATTACCGAAGATATGCTGTCTTTGGCCGGGGCAACCCGCGAACAGATGGGGCAGATGCTGCTTGATCTTGGCTGTGCTGTGGTTGGTGAAGAGCCAGCCGAAGATGCAGATAAGCCCGCCTTGCAGATTTTTGAGCGAAAGCGGAAAGCGAGGCCGCCGCGTAATGATAAAGCGGGAGCGCCAAACCAGCCCCGTTCAGGCAAGATAAAGACTGACCGCAACGCCGATAAACGGCGCCACAAACCGGCTGGCAACAAACTGGCTGGCAACAAACCGGCTGGCAACAAACCGCAGTCGGCCTCCCGCCGGCCGGCCGAAAAACAGCCTGATCCGAATTCACCCTTTGCGGTTCTGGCTGCGCTGAAAACAAAAGTCTGAGACGATGAACGCTGCGGCGCCGGAAGCGGTCTTGCGGCTTGATAAATGGCTTTGGTATGCGCGGTTTTTTAAGACCCGTAGTGCCGCCAGCAAAGCCATTTCCGGTGGGCGGTTTCGGCTGGATGGGCAGGTTATGGCAAAGCCGCACCGACAAGCGATTTGTGGGCAGGTGTTGACCTTTGTGCAAGGAACAAGGGTTCGGGTTATAAAAATTGTTGCACTTGGCAGTCGCCGGGGGCCGGCAACTGAGGCCGCGCTGCTCTACGAAGATTTGGCACCGGCACCGGCAGTGCCAGAAAAATTGGCCCCTAAACCGCTGGAATTTGAGGCGCGCGGTAAAGGCAGTGGACGACCAACGAAACGCCAGCGTCGGGAAACTGACCGGCTGAAAACAGGATTAGAAAGTGATGAGAGTTAAATGCTAAATCGAGTTTCCGAATGGGTTAAAGGTTTTGCCAGTGATGAGGCTATTGTGCCTTGCGAGGACGCAGAATTTGCGGCCACCATTACTGCGCTTTTGGTCGAGGCAGGCATGGCAGATGGCACGCTTGACGAGCGTGAACGTAGCCGCATTCTGCATTTGATGACGGAACAGCTGGAGCTTGATGCGGATACTGCGAATGCCCGTTTAAATGAGGCAGTTGAGGCGCATGAATCGCGGATTGAGATACACAGTCTTATTCGCCAGATCCGTAGCGATACTGAAATGGAAGACCGGATTATTATTCTGGAAATGATCTGGATGGTAGTGCTTGCCGACAACCAGATTGACCAGCACGAAAAGCAATTGATGCGGCGGCTTGCAGGTCTGCTCTTTATTGATGATGTTGCCTCAGGCTTGGCTGCAAAGCGGGCACAAAAACGTCTTGGTCTTGCTGATTAGCCGCATCTGCGATAGATAGGTAAAAGAGCTGGGATGAAAGGGCTTCGTCGCGGCTTTTTCAAAAAATAAAATTAGAGGAGCAAGGCCACAGATGACCTACATCGTCAATGATAACTGCATTAATTGCAAATATACCGATTGCGTTGAGGTGTGCCCGGTAGATTGTTTTTATGAGGGCGAGAATATGCTCGTTATCCACCCTGATGAATGTATTGATTGCGGTGTCTGTGAACCTGAATGCCCGCCTGAGGCGATTTTGCCAGACTCTGAACCTGAAGCGGAAAAATGGCTAGAGCTTAACCGCGAAATGTCTGAAATCTGGCCGAATATTGGCCAAAAGATTGAGGCGATGCCTGACGCCGAAAAAATGCAGGACGAAACCGGAAAATTCGACAAATATTTCAGCAAAGCTGCGGGTAAGGGCGCTTGAATAAATCCTTATCCCCTTTGCATCCCTATGCTGTGGGCGTGGCCTAGATTGCTTTGCTTGTCAGGTGATTGATTTTTCCGCAAAATTAAGCTATGGTTTTTTTCAGAAATTAGAGATGAAGCCGGTGCGCACGGACTTTTGGGCGTGCGTCCAGACTATGCTGTTTTGCTGATCAATGCTTTGGTCGACGCATCATCTTCGTCATGGTTTATTTTTAAGGCTGGTGAGACGCAAAACGGGTTTGCAAGTCGCAGCGCTGAGGGAAAAATGGCACGGAAAAGTGAGAGTTCGTTTGAAGAGGGCGATTTTGTTGTTTATCCAACACATGGTGTTGGCCGTATATTAGGCACAGAAAACCGTGAAGTTGCAGGGATTAAGCTCGAAATGCTCGTCGTGCGGTTTGAGCATGACCGGATGACATTACGGGTGCCGATGGAAAAAGCGCGCAGCTTGGGCTTGCGAACCCTTAGTTCAAAAAAACAGATGGAACAGGCCATTACAACATTGCAAGGCAAGGCCAAAGTGCGTCGCACCATGTGGTCACGCCGTGCACAGGAATATGAAACAAAGATCAAATCAGGTGATCCGGTTTCAATCGCCGAAGTCGTCCGTGACCTTCACCGCCGTGGTAACCAGTCAGAGCAATCTTATTCTGAGCGCCAGATGTATCAGGCCGCGCTTGAGCGTTTGGCTCGTGAGTTCGCCGCAATTGAAAAGATTGATCAGGATGCTGCTGCGCTTCGTCTTGAAGATCTTATGGACGCTGCCTAGCCGGCAGGATTGGCAACCGCTGGTTTGCGAAAATATGCTGGCGTTTGCCAGCGTCAGGCGGTTAAGGGCTGCAACGGCGACCATAGGTGTTAAGGGATTATATAAGTCCCATTATTTACGGGCAGCTCGGCTGCCCGTTTTGCCGCGGTGGCCCCCTTGGAATTTTGCGCTCATCAAGCGTGATGGGAGGCCGGCTATGCTTGCTTGGAGTGGGTTCTTTATATGGTAAATGCGTTTATTCAAGAGCGTGAATTATTTCCCCCGTCGATGCCATTCCGTAGCGGCTTTCTTCAGCGTGACAATCACGAAATTTATTATGAACAATGTGGCAGCCGCGACGGCCAGCCCTTGCTGTTTTTGCATGGTGGTCCGGGTGCGGGAACAGCGCCGGCGCATCGCCGCCTGTTTGATCCAGACCGATTTCACTTGGTACTATTTGATCAGCGGGGCTGTGGGCAGTCGCGTCCCCATGCCAGCCTTGACAGCAACCAGACTGATGCTCTGATCGGTGATATTGAGGCGTTACGCCAGTCGCTTGGGATCGATAAATTTATTTTGTTTGGCGGCTCATGGGGCAGCACGCTGGCACTGGCTTATGCTATTGCCTATCCGGAAAATGTCGCAAGGCTGATCTTACGTGGTATTTTCCTTGGCACGCGTGCCGAAGTTGACTGGTTCCTGCATGATATGGGGCGGTTTTTCCCCGAGGCTCATGACAGGTTCATCAGCCATCTTGATGTGGGCGAACGTGATGATGTTCTGACCAGCTATTACCGACGGCTTATCGACCCCGATCCGGCAATTCACCAGAAGGCTGCGGAATTCTGGGCGTCCTACGAGACCTCCTGCTCAACTTTACGGGCAGGAAACCGGCATATGGGTGGTGCTGGTGCGCTAACAATGGCGCGTATTGAAGCGCATTATTTTATGAATGACTGTTTTATGCCCGCCGATCATATTATCGAGAATGTCGGGCGTATCTGCCACTTGCCAGCGACGATCGTTCAAGGGAGGCATGATGTTATCTGCCCCCCGGTTACAGCTAAACGCCTAGCAGCAAAGTGGGGCCTTAATGCCAAGCTGCAAATTATTGATGCAGCTGGGCATTCGACGTTTGAAAGTGGGATTGCACACGCCTTGATGGCGGCGTTGGATGAAATCTAGATAAATTCAAATCGCTATACTGTCACGAATTCATTAAAGCGACATATCATATGGCAATTGTTGGTTCCTGCCAGAGCAAATGGCCTGTTCGTGAAACTTAGTTTGTGTCAATTCTGGAACAGGGGTAGGTGTAGATGGCGGTCTCAAGTGATGATGTCGTTGAGCGCGATTTTCGTATCACTGATAATAATGCAAAGATATGCATGTTGGCAAACGTGTGCGGCTCCGGCGGACACTGCTTGGAGTGAGTCAGGAACAGCTTGGTGTCGAATTGAACATCACTTTCCAACAGGTGCATAAATATGAGCGCGGCGCCAATCGGATCAGTGCGTCACGCTTGTGGGACATCAGCCAGATTCTTGATGTGCCAATAAGCTATTTTTTCGATGATATATCAGAAAATACGATGCGTAGCTCGTCGCGCTGGCTCAGCCGCAGTGACGCTATCGATACGATGACCAGACAACCACTCAAAGACCAAATGGCACGGCGTGAAACGCTGGAATTGGCACGCGCTTACTACACGATTGAAAAGCTGGTGGTCCGCAAACGCGTAGCTGAAATGGTAAAATCAATTGCCACAACGCTGGCTGGCGAATAATCTAATCCTACAATCTTGATGGGATAAATATAATGAATGACACGCCAGCCAAACCTTCCGCTTTGGAAAAGCTGAGCTTTGAAGATGCGCTTCGTGAACTCGAAACCATTGTCGCGTCGCTTGAACGCGGCGAGGTGTCATTAGAAGATGCGATTGCCGCTTTTGAGAGAGGCACTGAACTAAAGTCGCATTGTCAGGCGCGCCTTGAAGAAGCCCGGATGAAAGTTGAAAAAATTAAAGTGCCGGCGACTGGCGATGCAGCCGAGAGCGCCAGTGATTTCGACCTTGGCGAGGCCTGATTCCCGCGCATGGCTGAATTTCAAAAACAATTACAGCGTGATGCTGCAGCCTGTGAGGCGCTGTTAAAGCAAATGATTATAAATATGGCTGGGCCAGCCAGCCGGCTGAATGCGGCGATGAATTATGCAGTTCTGAATGGTGGCAAGAGGATGCGTGCGGCGATGGTTCTTGGCGCGGCGCGAATGGCCGGTGACGCCAGTGACGCCGCTAAAGATGTCGTGAAGACCAGTGACGCCGCTGACGATGCCGCTGACGCGGCTGGTGTGAATCGCACGAATGGCCCGCTTCGCACCGCAGCTGCGATTGAATGTCTGCACGCCTATTCGCTTGTGCATGATGATCTTCCGGCGATGGATGATGCTGATATGCGGCGTGGGCAGCCAAGCTGTCATCAGAAATTTGATGAAGCCACCGCTATTCTGGCTGGTGATGCTTTGCAAACAATGGCGTTCGAGATTCTGGCCGATGATGCAACACACGCAGATCCGGCAGTGCGAGTGTGGCTGATCACCGAATTGGCAAAGTCATCTGGGTTGGCCGGTATGGCTGGTGGACAGATGCTGGATTTAGAGGCCGAAACCCGGCCTTTTAACCTTGCTCAAACCAGCGAAATGCAAATGATGAAAACTGGCGCATTAATCTCATGCGCAGTCAAATCTGGCGGCATTGTTGGTGGTGCGGACAGTGCGTTATTGGCCGCGCAAGCTGCCTATGCCAAAAATCTTGGGCTGGCGTTTCAGATTGCTGATGATTTGCTGGATCATGACGGTGATGCCGCACTGGTTGGCAAGCCTGTCGGGCAGGATGAGGCACGCGGCAAGGCCGGATTTGTTGCACTGATGGGGGCGCAGGCGGCCGCAGCTGAGGCGAGGCGACTGATTGATGAGGCAAACCAGGCTCTTGTCCCATGGCAAGGCGCGGGTGACTATATGAAAAATCTTGCTTTATTCGCCATTACGCGCAAAACGTGATAAAATTAGACGTCTATATATAATCAGGTCGGACGTGCTTGCGGTTGACCAAGGCAATCTACGAGACCATATATATGGTGGTGCTCAAGGCCGTATGAACGGTCAAGTCTGGGAACATGAATAAGTGATTGCAAGGTGCGATACAACGCCCCGAAACGAAACCATCAATTGCTGGTTTTAAGATTACCGAGTTTAGGATTACGGGATATTAGGGTTGATGCGGACACCATTGCTTGATCACATAACCAAGATTGATGATGTTCGGCGTCTTAATGAGGCCGATTTACCGCAGCTGGCAAATGAATTGCGGTCGGCGACGATCTCGGCTGTGTCGAAAACTGGCGGTCATCTTGGAGCAGGGCTTGGCGTTGTTGAGCTGACGGTGGCGCTGCATTATGTGTTTTCGACCCCCGAAGACCGTTTGATCTGGGATGTTGGACATCAGGCCTACCCCCATAAAATCCTTACCGGTCGGCGTGATCGCATCAACAGCTTGCGGCAAAAGGGCGGCCTATCCGGTTTTACCAAGCGCAGCGAGTCTGAATTTGATCCCTTTGGTGCGGGGCATTCCTCGACATCAATTTCGGCTGGCCTCGGTATGGCGGTTGCCAGTGAATTGCAGGGGGTCTCGCGCAATGTTATTGCGGTGATCGGCGATGGCGCAATGAGCGCTGGCATGGCCTATGAGGCGATGAACAATGCCGGCACGATGAATAATCGGCTTATTGTTATCTTGAACGATAATGATATGTCGATTTCGCAGCCGGTTGGCGCGATGAGCAGCTATCTTTCCCGGCTGATTACGTCGCAGCCCTATCATTCAATCCGTGACTTGATGCGTGAAGTGGCGAGTCATTTCCCGGCCGAGATTGAACGCACCGCACGGCGTGCTAAAGATGCAGCGCGTGATCTGATGGGCGGCAATTCGGTATTCAGCCAGTTGGGTTTCACCCATATTGGACCGATTGACGGGCATGATATGGGGCATTTGCTGCCAGTTCTCAAAAATCTGCGTGACTCGACCTCGCACGGGCCGGTGCTAGTTCATGTGGTCACAGAAAAAGGCCATGGGCATCCATTTGCCGGTCCGTCTTCCGAAAAATATCACGCGGTACCGAAATTTGACCTTATCACCGGTACCCAGCAAAAATCTGGCGGAAACCTGCCCAGCTATACCTCGGTTTTTGCCAATAGCCTTATCGCCGCCGCCGAGGCTGATCCAAAAATTGTGGCGATTACCGCGGCAATGCCGTCAGGTACCGGTCTTGATAAGGTTAAAACCCGTTTTCCCAGCCGTGTTTTTGATGTCGGTATCGCCGAGCAGCATGCGGTGACGTTTGCCGCGGGACTGGCATGCGAGGGCATGAAACCATTTTGCGCACTTTATTCGACCTTCCTACAGCGCGGCTATGATCAGCTTGTGCATGATGTTGCGGTGCAGAATCTGCCAGTGCGTTTTGCCATTGATCGGGCCGGGCTGGTTGGGGCCGATGGGGCAACCCATGCTGGTGTTTATGATCTGGCCTATTTGTCTTGTCTGCCCAATCTGGTCATTATGTGCCCGTCTGATGAGGGGGAATTGGCGCATATGGTTGCGACCGCGGCTGCTTATGATGATGGACCGTCGGCATTACGTTACCCACGCGGTGAAGGGGTTGGATGCGCCATGCCAGAGGCGGGTAAGCCGCTGGAAATTGGCAAGGGACGGATTTTGCGCGAGGGTATTGGTCTAGCGATTTTGTCATTGGGCACGAGGGCTGCTGCGGCACTTGATGCGGCCGATCGGCTTGCTGCCGGGGGTGTTAATGTCACCGTTGCCGATGCGCGGTTTGCCAAGCCGCTGGACACTGACTTGATTGATAAATTGGCGCTGCAACATAAAGCGTTATTAATCGTCGAAGAGGGAAGTCCGGGTGGATTTTCTGCCCACGTGATGAGCTATCTTGCGAATAAGGGCCATCTTGACGGGGGGCTGAGGGCGCGCACCCTGACCTTGCCGGATGCGTTTATCGACCATGACAGCCAGCAAGGGCAACTGGCCATGGCCGGTCTTGATGCTGATGGCATCTGTGCGGCGGCAACAAAGTTAATGCCGCGGCCAACAATAAAGACCGGTAGCCAGAGCCGCAAAGGCACCACTGCATAATGCGGTAATTACCGGCCCAATTATTTTTTGCGTCATATCGGGTATAAGGGTTTATCGGGCGTGGGAAAATCACGAAAGCCAAATGCGCGTAGGATGCCAGCTGAGGTCGGGCTGGCATCAAAGCTGCGCGCTGATGCGCTGTTGTTGGCGCGTGGACTTGCCCGATCGCGTGACCGTGCCCGCGACCTTATTGCCGAAGGTGCGGTTCTGGTTGATGGTCAACCGGTTCGCAAAGCCTCAAAGCTGCTGGAAATGGATTGTAATCTGGTGGTGACATCGACGGGTAATCCGTGGGTTAGCCGTGCGGGCATGAAGCTGGCGGGTGGGCTGGCAGCATTTCCGATGATCAAGGTAAAGGGTCGTTATGCGCTTGATATCGGTGCCAGTACGGGGGGCTTTACCGAGGTTTTGTTGTCGCATGATGTGGGTCATGTGGTGGCGATTGATGTTGGCACTGGGCAATTGGCTGCCGGATTGGCCGCCGATGCCCGCGTCACCGTGCTGGATGCGACAAATGCGCGTTATCTTCGGCCTGAAATGCTGGATCAGCCGCCCCAGCTAATGGTTTGTGACGCATCCTTCATTTCGGTAAAAAAAGTGCTTGTGGCAGCGATGGATATGGCGACTGCCGGTGCGCATCTATTGGCGCTGATTAAACCGCAATTCGAAGTTGGCAAAGGACTTGTCGGCAAGGGCGGGATTGTCCGCGAGCCACATCTGCATGACATGGTAATCGCCGATATCGAAGGCTGGCTGATCACTGAAATGGGCTGGCAACATATCGGCACTGTTCCGTCATCGATTGATGGGCCTGACGGGAATCGCGAATTTCTGCTGGCTGGCAAAAAGCCTGACTAGGCACAATGGATAAGCCTGACCTCGCGAGCACTTCCCGGCTTAATCCAGGGGTTTCCTGACGTGATCAGAGGTTAAACCCGCACTGTGCTTTGTGCCGCATCAACAGATCAGCAAGTACCAATGACATCATCGCTTCGGCAACCGGCACGCCGCGAATGCCAACACAAGGGTCATGCCGCCCTTTGGTAACAACAACGACATTCTGGTTATCACGATCAATCGAGCGCCGCGGCGTTAGGATTGAAGATGTCGGCTTGATTGCAACACGCACTACAATTTGCTGGCTGGTGGAAATACCGCCAAGAATACCACCAGCCTGATTGCTTAGAAACCTTGGTGTCTCCAGGTTGTCGCCAGCCCGCATCTCATCACTGGCAACGCTGCCATCAATGGCCGAAAGGGCAAAGCCGCCGCCAATTTCAACACCTTTGGCTGCGTTAATGCTCATCATCGCTGCGGCCAATTCGCCGTCCAGCTTGCCATAAATTGGTTGTCCAAGGCCGACGGGAACACCGTCTGCAACAATCTCAAGAATCGCCCCGGCTGAAGATCCGGATTTGCGCACGCCGTCAAGATAGGTCTCCCACTCTTTGGCCGTTGCTGCATCGGCACAGAAAAACGGGTTATTCTGCCGTTCGTCCCAATCGATCTTGCTACGGTCAATGGCATGAGGTCCAATCTGGGTTACCATGCCACGAACCTGATATGCATCACCAAGAACAGCCTTTAGAAACAGATCGGCAATTGCGCCGGCCGCAACTCTGACAGCGGTTTCACGCGCAGATGAACGGCCGCCCCCGCGATAATCGCGATTGCGATATTTCATCTGATAGGTGTAATCAGCGTGCCCGGGACGGAATTGGTTAGCGATCTCGCCATAATCTTTCGAGCGCTGATCCTTGTTACGGATCAAAAGAGCGATCGGGGTGCCGGTGGTTTTGCCGTCAAAAATCCCGGATAGAATCTCGACCTGATCATCTTCCTGCCGCTGAGTAACAAATTTAGAGGTGCCGGGGCGGCGGCGATCGAGATAGGGCTGGATCAGCGCCTCGCTTAGCGGCAGATTTGGTGGCACACCGTCAACAATACAGCCAATGCCCGGCCCATGGCTTTCGCCAAAGCTGGTTACATTAAATAGCGTGCCAAAGCTATTATCTGCCATCTTAGACAACTGAAATATCAGGGGCGTCGACAGCTTTCATGCCAACAACATGATAGCCGCAATCGACGTGATGAGTTTCGCCGGTGACGCCTGACGCGAGGTCAGACAAAAGATACATGCCGGCCCCACCAACATCCGCAAGCGTAACATTGCGTTTGAGTGGTGAGTTATACTGGTTCCATTTCAGGATATAGCGGAAATCGCCAATGCCCGATGCCGCAAGCGTTTTCATCGGGCCAGCTGACAGGCCGTTCACCCGAATATTACGCCCGCCAAGGTCAACCGCCAGATAGCGGATCGACGCCTCCAACGCGGCCTTGGCAACACCCATGACATTGTAATGTGGCATCACCCGCTCGGCGCCATAATAGGTCAGGGTTAGCATCGAGCCGCCATCATTCATCATGGCGGCGGCGCGGCGTGCAACCGCGGTGAAGGAATAGACCGAAATATCCATTGTGCGGGCAAAATTATCGCGGCTTGTATCGACATAGCCGCCCTTCAGCTCTTCCTTGTCCGAATAGGCAATCGCGTGAAGCACAAAATCCAGCGTACCCCATTTTTCCTTCAATCTAGCAAAAGTCGCATCCATGCTGGCTTCATCGGTTACATCGCATGGCATCACAAGATCGCTGCCAACCGAGGCAGCAAGCGGTCCAACACGCTTTTCTAAAGCCTCACCCTGAAAGGTGAAAGCAAGCTCAGCTCCCTGTTCGGCAAGCTTGGCTGCAATACCCCAAGCAATTGAGCGGTCATTGGCAACGCCCATGATCAGGCCTTTTTTGCCCGCCATGACGCCAGATGATGATGCTGTGTTTGACATAAGTGACTGCCCTTTTCATCGAAAGATGGTTACACAAGATAATAATCTACACTGGTCGCCGGAGTTTACTCCAACACATGCCAAACATACAAGTGATGCCGTGAGAATCACGGATCATCACTTCTATGTTTCTGGTCTGTTTTTTGTTAAAAGGGCTGGTTCTTGAATTAGCGAAGCGAATAGCTGGTACGGCGTACCACCTCGACGCGTGAACCAACAGTCAATGGGGTTTTGCTTTCCAGCTTGACGATCTTGCCATCAAGTTCGATATGGTTGCGGTAACCGGTGATTTCGCTGACATTTTCCTCAAGCATCACTGTGGTTACGCTGCAAGACTCCTGCTGCTTATAACCGACCACACGGCCATTTTTCTGGTTTTTGGCATGTTCACGTCCAAGCAACGCACCAGCAACCGTTCCAGCGGCACCAGCCCCATCATTGTCGGAAAATTTATTGCCAACGGCCGAGCCGATCAGGCCGCCTATAATCATTGAGCCAAGCTCTGACTTGCCCTCGCTCTCGGCATAAATCGGCACATCGACAGTACGGCAACTACGCTGATCAGTTGGTGTTTTGCGAATGTAGGTTGATGTTAGTGTAATATTATCAACCACTGTACCAACCACCGTTTCAATGCGTGTTTCAGCGACCGCGCTGCTTATTGCGAGTGATCCGGCTAAAATCGCCATGGCGGGCGCAAAGCAACTGCAAACTGGCATTTTGATTGTCATTTTGGTCATGTTACACCTCTTGGGTTTCGGGCTAATATTCTGGCCTGATGTTTCGGCCAGTCTTTCTGTTTTCTTTTTTCGCTGACAGCGTTGGCGCAGATAAAGCCTTAGCTGGTAATCACGTGCGTCACGCCGAAGCGATTTTACTACTTGTTGTTAGAATATCATCTGGAACGATTATGGCAAATCTATGGTTGCTTTCGTCATTCGATTGAAAGAAAGATCAAAATTCGGGCGAGCCTCCGTTGCACGTTGCAGGGCGGCATCCTACATCTAGGTGACGCGGGCTGCTATGCGTCTGATATTTATCTGCCTCGCTCATTGCCGCTGCATCTTGTAGATGGTTTAATTTAAGATAGTTTAACTGGAGACAGCCCCAATGGACATTATTGCCGAAACCGACCCTTTCGCCCTGTTCCAAGATTGGTATGACGGCGCTGTCAAAACTGAGATCAATGATCCTGACGCTATCGCACTAGCCTCGGTGAATGCTGCCGGTGTGCCCTCGGTGCGGATGGTTCTGTTGCGGCGTTGGTCGCCCGACGGGTTTCTGTTTTTTACCAATTATGAAAGCCGGAAGGCTGATGAATTACTTGCCACTGGCAAGGCAGCCTTTTGCATCCATTGGAAAAGCCAGCGGCGTCAAGTTCGGGTTATCGGCGATGTAGGCAAGGCGACTACTGCGCAGTCTGATGAATATTTTAACAGTCGTGGGCGCGGAAGCCAGATTGGCGCCTGGGCGTCGGCACAGTCGCGCCCGCTGGCGAGCCGCAGTGCACTTGCGGCCGAGGTTAAACGCTATGAGGCAAAATTCCCCGCCGCAGTTGACCGCCCGCCGCATTGGGGTGGCTTTTGTCTGAAGCCGCAGGAAATTGAATTCTGGCATGATGGTGAACACCGGTTGCATGACCGTTTCCGCTTTCTGCTTCAAAACGACGGCAGCTGGGATATCAAGCGGTTAAACCCGTAATCGGCTGATTGCAGGTTTTGGTATAGAGCTAAAAAGGCCTAGCCGGGTGGGTTTTTGTCTGATTGCGGTATGCTGCGCCTATTTTTGTCAAAATACGGTCGTTTGTTAGACGCTTTTCGCCAGTTTTTTCTCGTAAACTTGGCGCGATTGCGGGGTAGCTTTCCTTGGCACGCCGTAAATTTAGCTAACTCTTTGCGGGAGACCTGGCATGAAGTCGCATGCGCGTGTTGTTGTTATTGGTGGTGGCGTTGTTGGTGTTAGTACGCTTTATCATCTGGCGAAAAAAGGCTGGAGTGACGTCGTTCTGGTTGAACGCAAGGAATTAACGTCAGGCTCAACATGGCACGCTGCCGGTCTATTGCCGCTGTTTAATATGTCATACTCAGTCGGCCAGATTCACAAATATTCGGTCAAGTTCTATCAGGAACTGCAGGAAGAAACCGGCATGAATGTTGGTTTCCGCAATGTTTCCAATATCCGTCTGGCCAGCAATCGGGACCGGATGGATGAATATCGCCAATATGCCGGTGTTGCCAGCACCATCGGGGTCAAGGTTGATTTTCTGACCCCGGAACAGGTTCTTGATTATTGGCCATTGGCAAATATCGAAGGGCTTGTCGGGGCCATTCGTCATCCCGAAGATGGGTATATTCAGCCAGCCGACCTGACCCAAGCGCTGGCGCGGGGGGCGCGTGATCGTGGTGCGGAAATATACCGAAATACGGCGGTAACGGCGATTTCACGAACCGATGATGGCTTGTGGAAAATCACCACCGAAAAAGGCGACATCACCTGCGAGCATGTGGTCAGCGCAACCGGTAACTTTGCTCGGAAGACTGGTGCGATGGTGGGGCTGAATATTCCGGTTATTCCGGTTGAACATCAATATATCGTTACCGAAGCGCATCCCGATATTCAGGCACGTCATCGTGACGGCAAGCATGAGATGGGCGTCCTTCGCGACTCCGAAGGGCAGTGGTATATGCGTGAAGAAGCTGGTGGGCTGATCCTCGGCCCATATGAAAAAGGCGCGCCAGTTTGTTATATGGATGGGCCGAGTGACGATTCAGAATATGAGTTGTTTCAGGAAGATCTAGAACGGCTTGAGCCGCATATTGAGTCGGCGATGCAGCGTGTTCCTGCCTTTGGCGAATGCGGGGTGAAAAAGGTTTATAATGGTGCAATTGCCTATACGCCTGACGGTAATCCGATTGTCGGGCCAGCGTGGGATCTGCCGAATTTCTGGCTGAATGAGGGACATAGTTTCGGCATTACCGCAGCTGGTGGTGCCGGTTGGCAGCTTGCCGAATGGATTGTTGAAGGCGAACCGACGATTGATATGCTGGGGGTTGATCCGCGCCGTTACGGCAGCTACGCCACGCAGTCCTATTTAAAGGTGAAAAACGAAGAAGCCTACGCGAATGTCTTTGTTACGCATTTCCCGGATGAAGAACGCACTGAGGGCCGGCCGCTTCGCACCGCACCCTGTTATGACCGGTTAAAGGCGCTAGGCGCCGTCTTCGGACAGAAATTTGGCTGGGAGCGGGCTAACTGGTTCGCGCCCGAAGGTGTGCCGCAGGAGGATCATTGGTCCTTTCGTCGGTCAAGCTATTTCGAACATGTTGGCAATGAAGTCCGCAATGTGACCACTAATGCTGGTTTGCTCGATATGTCGGCATTTGCCAAAGCGCGCATTTCTGGCCCGGGTGCCGAGGCGTTTCTCGATTATCTTGTTGCCAATAAACTGCCCAAGAAAGTTGGACGGGTGGCGCTGTGCCATGCGCTGACCGAACGCGGCGGAGTACATTCTGAATTTACCATTCAGCGCGAGAGCGCGACGAGCTTTTACCTGGTTTCTGCCGGGGCGGGGCAGCGGCTTGACCATGACTGGATCAAAAAACATATGCCGGATGATGGTTCGGTTCGGTTTGACAATTTAACCAATTCGATTGGCGTTCTGGTTCTGGCAGGCCCGAAAGCGCGGGAAATTCTGGCAAAGATTTCCCGTGCAGATCTATCGAATGCGTCGTTTCCATGGCTTTCAGGCCAGATGATTGATGTAAATTTGGCACCGGCGATGGCAATCCGGGTGAATTTTGTTGGTGAATTAGGCTGGGAACTGCATCACCCGATTGAATATCAGAACCATATTTTCGATGCATTGATGACGGATGGTGCCGAGTTCGGTCTGAAACCATTTGGTATTCGCGCGATGGATGCGATGCGGCTGGAAAAATCTTATCGGCTTGTTGGCACTGAATTATCTATTGAATATTCGGCGTTGGAGAGCGGTTTGCACCGTTTTGTGCATCTTAATAAGGGTGACTTTAAAGGTCAGCGGCAATTGACCGAATGGCAGGAACGCGGTTTTGCCAATTCGATGGTTACGCTTGAGGTGCATGATACAACTGACGCTGATGCAATTGGCGGTAATCCAATCTTGATCGAGGGTGGCACTGTAGTTGGCCGTGCCACCAGCGGCGGCTATGGCTTCCGGCTTAAAAAATCACTTGCCCTTGCAATGGTACGGCCGGATTTGGCCGTTCCCGGAACCAAATTGATGATTGATATCCTTGATCAGCGTTTGCCGGTTACCGTGCTTGAGGACTCACCCTTCGACCCAGATAATTCGCGGCTGCGGGCCTAGCGTTTTAAAACAACACCGAACGAGGATGTGTTAAATGACTGAGATAAATTCACCAGATCGCAAAAGCCGCCGTGGTGGCGGCCGCGATGCACGCCGAAGCGCGCGGTCATCGGGTAACCAGGAAGCTGCAACTCCCTTTATTACCCGGAACATCGCGCCAGTTGATATCCTCAGCGATGAAGGCGCCGAGATCATTGAAAACAATGCCGAAATCATCCTCGAGGAAATTGGTATTGATTTTCGCGATGATCCCGAAGCCTTGACCATTTTACGTGATGTTGGCTGTGACGTTCAGGGCGAGCGCGTACATTTCCCGCGTGGCCTGGCGCGCCAGCTTTGCGCAGCCGCACCATCTACCTATACCCAGCATGCCCGTAACCCCGAGCGTTCGGTTGAGATTGGCGGGATGAACACAGTTTTTGCCCCGGTTTACGGCCCGCCATTCGTGCGCGACCTGAATAATGAGCGCCGCTATGCCACGATGGAGGATTTTCAAAATTTGGTAAAGCTGGCCTACATGCATCCGGGTCTGCATCATTCTGGCGGCACTATCTGCGAGCCGGTTGATTTGCCAGTGACCAAACGCCATCTCGAAATGGTCTATGCGCATCAACGGTTTTCTGACAAGCCCTATATGGGGTCAGTCACGGCGCCAAGCCGTGCCCAAGACACGATCGATATGTCAAAAATCCTGTTTGGCGATGATTTTGTTGCCAATAACACGGTACTGACAAGCCTGATCAACGCCAATTCTCCGATGACTTGGGATGATACCATGCTTGGGGCGTTAAAGGTTTATGCGCGGCATAATCAGGCGACCGTAATCTCGCCGTTCATTCTGGCTGGTGCGATGTCGCCGGTTTCGGTTGCCGGCACGTTGGCGCAGACCCTTGCCGAGGCGATGAGCGGAATTGCTTTTGCGCAGGCGATTACTCCGGGTGCGCCGGTTATCTTCGGCAGTTTTGCCAGCTCGATGTCGATGCAAACAGGTGCGCCTACATTCGGCACGCCGGAACCGGCAAAAGTGCTTTATGCTTGCGCCAAGCTAGCACGTCGTCTTGAGGTGCCGTTCCGGTCTGGTGGATCCCTGACTGGGTCCAAAACCGCCGACGCCCAGGCTGCTTACGAATCCACCCACACGCTGATCCCGACAATCATGGCCGGCACCAATTTTGTGCTGCACTCAGCCGGCTGGATGGAAGGTGGGCTGGTTGCCGATTACGCCAAGCTGATGCTTGATGCCGATCAGTTGACGATGACGCCAAAGCTGGTCAATGGTATCGATCTCAGTGAGAATGGGCAGGCGATGGACGCGCTTCGGGAAACTGGCCCTGGTCAGCATTTTCTGGGATCTGCCCATACGCAGGCAAATTTTGAGGACGCTTTCTGGCGATCGCAAATGGCTGATAACACCACGTTCGAGCAATGGTCATCCGAGGGCAGTGTTGAGAGCAGTGCACGAGCACGTAAACGCGCTGGTGAAATGTTGGCGGCTTATGAAGCGCCGCCAATTGATCCGGCAATCGATGAGGCTTTACGCGCCTTTATTGACCGGCGCATGGCAGAATTACCCGACACAGATTACTAGTCCTAGGGTTTAGCTGACGATAAAAGGTTGGGCAACAGAGCTTGGTCACCTGAAGTTAGGCGACAAATTGATAGCCATATTCCAACGCTGCATCAGCCAGCCAGCGCTGGATATAGGGCGCAAAGCTGGTCCGGCAAATCACGATAAATTCATCATCTGCCAGTGCCATCAAGGTAACGCCAGCAAGCGCCAGCAGAGTTTGCGCACAATCGCCAGATGGAAAATATGACGGGTGCAGATCCAGCCCACAGCCCTTGGCAAGAACGGCGCGGGTCTTTGGCCCACTGAGTGCCAGCGCGCATAGGCTGTCGCTGACATCCGTTATGGCATAACGCTGTGATGATTTGGTCGTGCTCGCAAGAGTGTCCTCTAATTGCTTTTCCTTGCCGGCCTCGCACAATATTAAATATTCATCCGGGCCAAGCCACAGCACGTGCCGTTCGCCAGCCGATTGAAACTGATTTGCCTTTGGCGGGAAGGGGCAACCGGTCGCTGCTTTGATCGCGGCGGCAAGGTTTTTATCCCCGCGCAGGTTCAGCTTGCCAAGATGGGAGATTTCCCGAAACACCAGCCCGGCGTCACCACCATTTGGGTTGTCGCTGCTGCTGCCGGCAATACCTGCCAGAGCGGCCTGGCCGGAAAAATCAGGTCTGCTGTTAGATGAATTAGCCATCGATACGCTCCCCCTTTGGATCAAAAAATACTGGGTCAACGATTTCGGCCTTCAGCACCGTGCCGTCAAGCATGGGGAAGAATACAGTCTGACCTTTTCGCGCATGGCCACCCTTTAGCATGGCCATGGCAATCGAGCGCCCGCAATTTGGTGAAAAATAGGATGAAGTGACCTGTCCTAACATTTCCATCGGCATCGGCTGATCAGGGTCAAGAACCGCATGAGCCCCCTCAGGAATAACAGTTGATGGCTCGCTGCATAGCAGCCCGACAAGCTGCTTGCGGTTGTCATATGCCATAGTTTCACGCGCCAATGCACGTTTGCCGATGAAGTCGGATTTGGCCTTTGAGACGATCCAATCCATGCCAAGGTCATGAGGTGTGACCGATCCATCGGTTTCCTGCCCAACGATGATAAAGCCTTTTTCGGCCCGCAGAACATGCATGGCTTCGGTACCGTAAGGGGTAATGCCGTGCGGTTTACCGGCCGTCATCAGATGCGTCCATAACGCCAGACCATGTCGTGCCGCCACATTGATTTCATAAGACAGCTCGCCGGTGAAGGAAATGCGGAAAATACGCGCTGGTAGGCCGCCAATATGTCCTTCCTTCATTGACATGAAGGGAAATTCTGCCGGTGAAAGATCAAAGTCGATACCGGCATCCTGCAGAATTTTACCGGCATTCGGTCCGGATAAGGTTGCCACTGCCCATTGCTCGGTTACTGATGTCAGGTAAACCTCTAAATCGGGCCATTCGGTTTGCAGCCATTCTTCCATCCAGTCCAGAACTCCGGCGGCACCGCCAGTGGTTGTGGTCATATGGAAATGGTTTTCGCCAAGTCGGGTTGTGACCCCGTCATCCATGACCATGCCGTCATCTTTCAGCATCAATCCATAGCGGCATTTACCAACGCCAAGCTTGCTCCACGCGTTTGTGTAAAGGCGGTTGAGGAATTCTGCTGCGTCGCGTCCACGAATATCAATCTTGCCAAGTGTTGAGGCATCAAGCAGGCCGGCGGTCGTGCGCGCGGCCTTGACCTCGCGGTTAACCGCTTCATGGATGGTCTCATCGCCTTTGGGGTAATACCAAGCGCGCATCCATTGCCCGACATGTTCAAATTTTGCGCCATTTGCGCGATGCCATGCATCCATGCGGGTCAGGCGAACCGGATCAAAAAGATCGCCGATATCGCGACCAGCAATGGCGCCAATACTGGATGGGGTATAGGGCATTCGGAAGGTGGTTGTGCCAACCTCGGGAATTTCATTGCCAAGCGCATCAGCAAGAATAGCTAATGCGTTGATATTAGACGTTTTTCCCTGATCGGTTCCCATGCCGGTTGTGGTGTAGCGTTTGAGATGCTCAACTGACTGATAGCCCTCACGCGCGGCAAGCGATACATCGCTGGCCGTCACGTCATTCTGGAAATCGACAAACGCCTTTGGCCCGCGTCCTGCCCCATGCCCATTTGGAATTTTCCACGCGGCAAGCGGCTTCCAGTTTTGGTTCGCACTGACAACATCAGGCGCGGTAAGGGCGATTGTTTGGTGATTAGTGGCTGCGGCTGCCTTGGTGCCAGCGCGAATTGCCTCTTTCAGGGCGGTGGCAAGGTCAAAGCTGGCGTTACAGGCGCCGATATTAAAGCTGGGTTCATGCGTGGCTGACGGGCGGAAACATAATTTGGCGCCATCCCACTGCAATTTACCGCGTGCCTGTGAATGCAGGTGAACCGCAGGTGACAGACCCCCTGACATTGAAATCAGATCGCAATCCCGGTGCAGAATATCGCCAGAAATTGCGGTAACACTGTCGTCAACCGGTGCAATTTCAACGCGCGCAACCCGTTGGTTACCATAGGCGGCAATGATTGCATGACCGCGCAGAATTTCAATGCCAGCGTTCCGCGCTGCAGTGATCAGCGGGCCTTTTGCGTCGTTGCGAAGATCGGTAATCACCACGTCGGCGCCGGCGTTATAAAGATCAAGGGCGGTACGATAGGCATCGTCATTATTACAGACCACGATGGCGCGCCGCCCCGGGCAGACTCCATATCGGTTGATATAGGTCCGCACCGCACCAGCCAGCATAACGCCCGGAAGATCATTGCCGGCAAATACCAATGGCCGCTCATGCGCGCCTTGTGCAATGATGACCTGCTTTGCCCGCACTTTCCACAGCCGTTGACGCGGCAAATGCGCCGGACGGGTTGGCAGATGGTCGGTAACCCGCTCATTTAAGGTTAGGTAATTGTGATCCATATAGCCAAAAACCGTGGTGCGGGGCAGTAAGGTCACATTTGGCAATGCGGCTAAATCAGTCAGCATCGCGCTGACCCAGACTAACGCCGGAACACCACCGATCGAGATATTAGCCTCACCAAGCAGCCAGCCGCCAAATTCATTTTGCTCATCAGCCAGAATAACCCGGGCACCGCTCTGGGCGGCCTGCATCGCGGCCATCAATCCGGCCGCCCCACCACCGGCGACAAGAATATCGCAATGCGCGTGGGTTTTTTCATAGCGGTCAGGATCATTATGATCCTCAGCTGCCTTGCCAAGACCGGCGGCATGGCGAATAACATGCTCGTAGCTCATCCACATAGCGGCTGGCCACATAAAGGTTTTGTAATAAAAACCAGCAGGGAAAAACCGGCCAAGCACTGAATTAATCGCGCCAATGTCAAACTTCAATGATGGGGTGCGGTTTTGGCTTTCTGCATATAGACCATCAAAAATCTCAATTTGCGTGGCGCGCAAATTTGGCTCTGCATAAGCCCCTTTGCCAAGCCTGATTAGGGCGTTCGGCTCTTCAGAACCAGCCGATAGAATGCCGCGTGGGCGGTGATATTTAAACGATCGGCCAACAAGGTGAACATCATTGGCAAGCAATGCCGATGCCAGAGTATCACCGGCAAATCCGGTGTAACTGCGGCCATCAAAGGTGAATTCTATCGGCTTGTTCCGGTCAATTCTTGCGGCTGTGTTTGAACGTGTCATAGGCTGGGCGCTGGATGCGTTAGTGCGAAATGCCATTATTTCGATCCTCCAGCTTTGTTGGGTGATCGAACTGCGGCTTTTTCTGCAGCCGTATCGCGGCGCCAGCTCGCTTTATAAGCGGCTTTTGGGGAGGCCTTTTTGGGCAAGCTGCCCATTGGATAGATTTCTATGATTTCGTGACTAACTGTATCACGCGCCACATTAAACCAGCGCCGGCATCCGGCACTGTGCCGCCAGCGCTCCAGAAACAGCCCTTTTGGATTATCCCGCATAAAGAGGTAATCGGCAAAATGCGCGTCGGAAATTTTGTTTTCGGCAAGCGGGCGGGCAATATGCGCCTCACCACCACAGGCAAATTCAGCTTCGTCACGAGGCCCACAAAACGGGCAGGTGATAATCAACATAATAGTCTCCTTGGACCCGGTTTAATGCGCAACGCCAGCCGCGCCATGTTCATCAATCAGCAAACCTGTTCGGAACCGATCCAATGTGTAAGGCGCGGCAATCTTGTTTGGCCGGTCATTGGCAATAAGATCGGCAAATACATGACCCGAACCAGGGGTTGCCTTGAACCCGCCAGTGCCCCAGCCACAATCAAAATACAGCCCCTCAATATCGGTTTTGGAAATGATCGGCGAGGCGTCAGGGCAAGTGTCAACAATGCCGCCCCAATGGCGCAGCATCCGCAGGCGTGACAGCACCGGAAACAGTTCAACCGCAGCCGCCAGCATATGTTCTGGAACCGGGAAAGAACCGCGCTGGGCGTATGAATTATATTTATCAACACCTGCACCTAGCACCATTTCGCCCTTGTCGGACTGGCTTATATACATATGCACCGCGTTCGACATAATCACCGTATCGAGGATTGGCTTGATCGGTTCGGATACAAGCGCCTGTAACGGGCGGCTGGCAATCGGCAGACGGATACCGGCCATCGCCGCGACAACGCTGGAGTGACCTGCAACAACACAGCCAACCTTTTTGGTTTTGATAAAGCCCTGACTGGTCTCAACGCCAACAATCTTGCGGCCTTGACGGCGCAGTCCGGTGACTTCGCATTTCTGGATGATGTCAACCCCCAGATCATCAGCGGCACGCGCGTACCCCCATGCAACTGCATCATGGCGCGCGGTACCGCCGCGGCGCTGAAGGAAACCGCCCATTACCGGATAGCGAATCGACTGGTCGATATTAATTGTCGGCACGAATTTTTTGATTTCGGCAGGGCCAAGGATTTCTGAGTCAATGCCGTTTAACCGGATCGCATGAACGCGCCGTGACATTTCCCGCAATTCATGCTCGCTATGCGCAATGGTCAAAACCCCGCGCTGGCTGAACATGACATTAAAATTCAGATCCTGCGACATGCCTTCCCACAGTTTCATCGAATGCTCGTAAATCGCTGCAGACTCGTCCCAAAGATAGTTAGAGCGAATAATTGTGGTATTGCGGCCCGTATTACCGCCGCCAATCCAGCCTTTTTCGATCACCGCAATATTAGTCATGCCATGCACCGCGGCAAGGTAATAAGCCGTGGCAAGCCCATGGCCGCCGCCGCCGATGATCACCGCATCATATTCAGCCTTGGGCGCGGGGTCTCGCCAGGCGCGCTGCCAGTCCTGATGATAATTCATCGCCTTTTTGGCAAGTGCAAAAGCCGAATAGCGCGGGGTGCCGCCCGGCAATCCGCGTTGACCACGATCTGGCTGATTTTGTGCCATGTACCTCACCCTTTGATCTTTGTAAAAGCAGCCAAAATGACCGCGTAAACATCGTCACTAATTTTTGCCCCGCCATGCTGCGCATTTCGCAATAAATCCCTAGCCCAACAACGACATCGGGTATAGTCCAGTCGACATGACAGCCTTCGGTTTTAGGCTGCAAGCGCGGTGCTTGTCAATTCGCCGATAATAAGCTGATTCATTGGCGCTAAAGAGTGTCCCTAATCCGGTCTTTTCAGTGGCTGCTGCTTGACCTTGGGGGCTTAGTTGCGGCACTGTTACCTGCAGGGTTTAGGCGGCAATCAATTCCGGATCCAGAGCCACCTTCAACATCAAGTCAGGACAGTCATTATGGCGGTAATTAATTCGATTGCAGACCGTGAGCAGGATATGAAGGCGTGGCGGCATTTATTGCATCAACATCCCGAGACGAGTTACGAAGAAGTTTGGACATCTAATTTCATTGCTGAAAAGCTGCAGTCATTTGGGATTGAAATCCATCGCGGAATGGGCAAAACCGGCGTTGTCGGGGTGTTGCGTGGTACTGGTAATAGCCCTGCTGCCATTGGTCTTCGTGCGGATATGGACGCGTTGCCAATGCAGGAAATGAACGAGTTTACCCATGCGTCGAAAACCCCGGGCCGGATGCATGCTTGTGGTCATGATGGGCACAGCACAATGCTTCTTGGTGCAGCGCAATATCTTGCGGAAACACAGAATTTTGACGGCACTGTCTATTTCATCTTTCAGCCAGCCGAAGAAGGTGGCAAGGGTGGTGAGGCGATGATTAAAGACGGGCTGTTTGATCAGTTCGACATGCAGACCGTGTGGGGAATGCATAACTGGCCAGGGATGGATGTTGGTAAAATTGGCGTGCATAGTGGTGCCTGTATGGCGGCGGCGGATATGTTTGAAATTCACATCACTGGATCTGGCGGTCATGCGGCGATCCCCGATCTGGCAATTGACCCGATCCCGTGTGGGGCGGCAATTGTGCAATCGCTGCAATCAATCGTCTCACGGCGCGTCGCAGCGTTGGAGCCTGCTGTTGTTTCAGTAACAATTTTTGAATCTGGTAGTGCGCTGAATGTGATTCCCGGTACTGCGAGGCTTGGCGGTACAGCGCGGTCATTTTCTCCACATATCCGAAAATTACTGGAAGACTCAATCCGTGAGGTTGCGACATCAACAGCTTTGGCCTACAGGTGCGCAATCGAGGTTGACTGGCAACCGGGCTATCCACCAACGGTCAATCATGCTGATGAATCAACCCGCGCTGGGGCGGTTGCGGCTGATATTCTGGGAGCAGAAAATATCATTACTGATCTTCCGCCATCAATGGGGGCGGAAGATTTTGCCTATATGCTGGCCGAAAAGCCCGGATCCTATATCTGGCTTGGTGCTGGACCAGCTAAAAATGGCGCGATGCTGCATAATGACAGGTATGATTTTAATGATGATGTGCTTGCAACCGGTGCGAGCTATTGGGCGCGACTGGTCGAGAGCGAGCTGCCCAAATAATCACCGGTTTTATGAGCCAGTCTTTTTGGGCAATTTGGGAGCTGCTAGCGTCCGTGGCTGCGATGTTGTCCGGCCGCGCTGCCTTGCCTCTTTCCGGCGCTGGAAAATCTTGACTTATATGTTGTTCTAAACTAGAACAAAACATGAACAAAATATGCATATATAAGGCGAGGTGTAGGCGATATGCAGAGGCTGAATCAGCCTATATAAACAGCAGGAGAATCTGGCCTAATGCCATCTAATCATCAGATTAAAAAAGAAAAAAAGATATATGATTTGGCTCGCTTGCGCCAGGAAATGGCGCTGGTTGACGGGCATAAGGGTGGTGCGCGTTTACCGCTTGGTATCGATTCGCTGGATCAGGCGTTAGCCGGTGGATTGGCGCTTGGTCGGGTGCATCTTTTATCAGGGGCGATGCAGGCGCATGGGGCGGTTAGCGGCTTTACCATAGCGCTTCTTGCTGTGCTGCAGCATCATGCCTGCCAACAGGTCGCAACAACCAGCCCACCCAAAACAGCAGGTGCAGGTGATAATGGCCTGATTGTATGGTGTCCGGCTAGCCAACGCGGCGGCAATGGTATGCTATATGGGCATGGGCTGGCGGCGGCTGGACTGGATCCGGCGCGCCTGCTGATTGTTGATACGCCAAGCCCATCACGCCGGCTGGCGGCGCTTGATGATATTCTGCGCACCGAAGGCGTGGCTGCGGTCGTGATGGAATATGACGGGGTACAGAAATCCGCTGATTACTGGATGCGCCTGGCTAGGCGGGCACAGCTTGCAGCCGAGGAAAGTGGCGCAACAGCCTTTTTGCTTGGCGCACCGATTGGCGGGTCTGGGTTTGAGACAGCATGGCAGATCAAACCGGCGGCTGATCTTAATATATGGTCAAATTCTAACGGCCTGCAGCATCATATTTGGGATTTAAGCCTGCAACGTGCGCGGGGCGGCCGGCCCTATATATGCCGAGTTGGCTGGCAGGCAGGTGGTAATCATTTATATGCTCTTGATCATGTCGATATATCGACCAGTGCGCCAGTACAGGCCGAATTAGCAATCAATCAATGGCCGGCAAAGGCTGCCGGATCAAAGCAAATTTCGGTAAAGCCTTTGTTGGCGCAGGGGTGGCCAGTCGTGACAGATCAAACGCCGCCGCATGCTATTGCCCAATAGGCGTGTGACTATGCCAGCAGCTTATCGTCATATTCTCTATATTCGGTTTCCCTATCTGGCGGCATCGCGTTTTCAGCGGACAAACCGGCTGGATGTACCGCTTTTGCTGATCCAGAAAATCAATGGGGCTGATATTGTGGTGGCAGGCTGTGCCAAGGCGGCGACGCTTGGTCTTAACGCTGGTATGCGGCTTGCCGATGCTCGTGCGTTATTTCCACAAGTCAGAACCGAGATATGCGATCCGGCGGCTGATCATGCCGATCTGCAGCATCTGGCATTATGGGCGCGCCGCTATAGCCCGCTTACCGCTGTTGATCATCAGTCTCATGGAATATGGATTGATGTTGCTGGGGCTGAGCATATTTTTGGCGGGATGCGGGGGTTGCTCGCCGATTGTGCAAAACGCCTTCATAAAAGCCGTCTTCGCGTGATCATGGCCGCGGCGCCAACTTGCGGTGCGGCATGGGCGTTAGCGCATTATGGGCGTCCATCGCAGCGCCTGATGACAGCTGCAAAAACGGCGCCGGAAATAACACGATCCAGCTTTAGCCGCGCCCGCTTGCGCCGCCATTTGGCGCCATTACCAATCGCCGCATTACGCCTAGATGCCGCGATAACGGGTCATATGCAACGGGCAGGTTTAAGGGTTATTGGCGATATTATCGGCCTTGCCCGCGCGCCATTAGCGGCGCGTTTTGGGCGTGATTTACTGCTTCGGCTTGATCAGGCGCTTGGTGATCAGGATGAAAGCTTTACCCCGATCAGCCCGCCCAAGCCGCTTTATATATGCCGTCAATTTGCCGAGCCAATCGGCGCCCCTGATGATATCAAGGCGATGATCCGCCAGCTGGCAAAAGATGTTGCGGCCTTGCTTGAGCAAACCGGACTAGCGACACGTCGTTTGCGGCTTGGCTGGCAACTGGTTGATGGGATGGTGTTTGCCCATGATGTTCATCTCTCACGGCCAAGCCGCGATGTGCGTCTGTTTCACCGGTTGCTGGCGAATGTGAGCGATAAGATCAATCCGGAATTTGGTCTTGAAATGGGGTGGATGGAATCGCTTGATTGCAGCCCGCTTGCCCCGCTTGATACGGCATTGCCGCGCCTGACGATAGAGCGTCAGAATGATGCCATTTATGATGCGGCTGACGAAGTTTATGCCAGCCTTGTTGACCGGTTGGTAGCGCGTCTTGGTTATGGTGCGGTGGTTCGTCTGGCGCCGCAAAGCTGTTGGCAACCTGAGGCAGCACAATCATTTGATTTGCCTGATCTGGACCGGGCTTTGTCTGATTGCGCGCAGAAATCTGGCTGGCTTGGTGATCCGGCGTCGAGAACCGCCGCGCCGCGCCCTATACGCCTGCTTGCCTATCCGCAGTCGGTTGATGTTGTGGCACTTTTGCCCGACCATCCCCCAGCTCAATTCATCTGGCGGCGGCGTGTCCATAAGGTCATTCATGCAACGGGGCCGGAACGGATTGCCCCTGCATGGTGGCAGGCACCGGCGGGGACCCGTACGCGTGATTATTTCCGGTTGCGGGATGATCAGGGGGCTGGCTTTTGGCTGTACCGTGAGGGCTTGCCAGAACGCCATGAAACGCCAGTCTGGTTTCTGCATGGGTTTTTTGCCTGATGATACCGGCGCGATCATCGGCACAGCCCAAACGGCACGTGGCGCTTGGCTGTTATAGCAATTTTACCTTTTTAAAAGGCGCCTCGCATCCTGATGAAATGGTGGCAAAGGCGGCCGCGCTTGGATGGGCGGCGATTGGCATTGCTGATGTGAATTCACTAGCCGGTATTGTGCGCGCGCATGTTGTGGCGCGTGATCATCAGATCAGGCTGGTTGTAGGGGCTAGATTGCGGCCTGTCGATGGGCCTGATATTCTGGTGCATCCGTTAGACCGTGCTGGGTATGAAGGGCTGTCTATGCTGCTAAGCGAGGCCAATATGCGCGGCAGTAAGGCAGCACCAATTCTGTATCTTGCTGATATTGCCCGTCTGCCGGCAAGCACCACATTGCTGGTCATGCCGCCGCGCCATCCCGATGCGCAGTATCAGGCGCATTTGCAAAGCATTCAGCAAATTGCCAAGGGGCACTTATTTGCCGGTTTATGTCTTTATCGTGATGGGGCTGATGAGGCACGGTGCCAGATGTTGATGGCAGCAGCAGCGTCGTTAAAGCTGCGTATCGCAGCGGCGGCAGATGCGCTGTATCACAGTCCCGATCGTCGCCCGCTGGCTGACGTGCTGACCTGTATCCGCGAGAAAAAACAGCTTGATAATGCGGGCTATCTTTTATCGCGTAATGCTGAACGTCATTTGATTGATTGTGATGAGGCGGTTCGGCGTTGGCGGCAGGTGCCAGAGGCGCTTGATGGGGCAAGGGCGCTGGCTGACCTGTGTCATTTCTCAATGGATGATCTGTCTTATGAATATCCAGACGAGCTAAAGCCTGGTGGGCGAACCGCCATGCAGGAGCTTGCTTTTCAGACTTGGCGTGGGGCAGAAAAACGTTATCCCGACGCAATCCCTGATCAGGTGAGTGCCTATTTAAAACATGAATTGATATTGATCGAACGATTGAATATCGCGCCTTATTTTCTAACTGTGTTCGATATTGTGCGCTTTGCCCGGGGGCGCGGTATTCTATGTCAGGGGCGCGGTTCGGCGGCTAATTCAGCCGTTTGTTACTGTCTTGGCATCACCGCGGTTGATCCGGCGCGCTCGCGGCCTTTATTTGAGAGGTTTGTCAGTGAGGCGCGTGGCGAGCCACCGGATATTGATGTTGATTTTGAACATGAGCGCCGCGAAGAGGTCATTCAGTATATCTATGCGAAATATGGTCGTAATCGTGCCGGACTTGCCGCAAGCGTTATCACCTATCGGCGGCGTAGTGCCTTTCGTGAAGTTGCCAAGGTGTTTGGTCTTAGCCGTGATGTGCAAGCGGCTTTGGCCAGCGAAGTATGGGGGCGTGAAAAAACCGGTCTTGATGATAATGCGTTGACGGCGGCAGGGCTGGATGCACATGATCGCCGCCTCCGGCTGGTGCTGCAATTAGTCGCTGAAATTAGCCGGTTTCCGCGACATTTATCGCAGCATGCTGGCGGTTTTGTGATTACCCGGGGGCGGCTTGATCATCTGTGCCCGATCAGCCCTGCCGCAATGGCCGGACGGACGGTCATTGAGTGGGATAAAGATGATCTCGACGCGCTGGGATTGCTAAAGGTCGATGTGCTGGCGCTTGGCATGCTTAGCTGTATTCGACGCGGTTTTGATCTGTTGCGGGTTCATTATAACCAGACGCTGACACTGGCCTCGGTGCCGCCTGAAGATGCAGCAACCTATGATATGCTATGCCGGGGCCAATCGGTTGGCGTCTTTCAGGTGGAATCGCGGGCACAAATGGCGATGTTGCCGCGGTTACAGCCACGATGTTTTCATGATCTTGTTGTGCAGGTGGCGATTGTCCGTCCGGGGCCAATTCAGGGCGATATGGTACACCCCTATTTGCGGCGGCGCGCCGGTCTGGAAAAGGTTGACTATCCGTCACCAGCCCTGCGCAAGGTGCTAGAGCGTACTCTTGGCGTACCACTTTTTCAGGAACAGGCAATGCAAATTGCCATTGTTGGCGCAGGATTTTCGGGAAGTGAGGCCGATCAATTACGCCGCGCCATGGCGACCTTTAAAAAACAGTTTGATATCAGTCATTTCCGCCAGAAGGTGGTTACCGGCATGATCGAGCGTGGTTATGATGAAGATTTTGCTTTGCGCTGTTTTCGCCAGATTGAGGGCTTTGGCAAATATGGATTTCCAGAATCCCATGCGGCGAGTTTTGCTCTTTTGGTATATGTTTCGGCATGGTTGAAATGCCATTATCCCGATATTTTCATCTGTGCATTGCTGAACGCCCAGCCAATGGGATTTTATGCACCGTCACAATTGATTGCCGAGGCGAAGCGAAGCGGTATTGCAATTCGGGCGGTTGATGTGAATTTTTCTGGCTGGGATCACCGTCTTGAAACCGACCCCGATAATAAAACCGGGCATCATGCCTTGCGGCTTGGGCTGCGGCTGGTCAAAGGGCTGGCACGCGGTGAAGGTGAGAGGATTGCTGCCAGTCAGGTTATCGGCAATGATGCCGTTAAAGGGCGGCAGGGTCTGACATTTTCCAGCCTAGATGATGTGATGCGAAAAGCCGATGTGTCGGCTAAATCATTACAAGCGATTGCAAATGCTGATGGGTTTTCCAGTCTGGGCATTGACCGGCGACAGGCATTTTGGGCGGCGCGTGGGCTGGCCCGGCACCGGCTGCATGATATGCCACTATTTGCCCATGCTGGCCGTCAGCATGAACGGCTTGCCGGCGACGAGCCGGTGATTGCCTTACCAAAGACCCCGCTTGGCGAGGCAGTGGCTGAAGATTACCGTAGTCTCGGCCTGTCATTAAAGGCGCATCCGCTTGACCTGTTGGTAAAACCGCTTGGTGTGGCGGGGTGGCAGCTTTGTAGCAATGTGCAACAAGCGCCCGACGGCAAACGGCTTCGAATCGCTGGTCTTGTAACTATGCGCCAACGACCTGGTACGGCCAGTGGCACTGTGTTCATAACGCTTGAGGACGGGCAGGGCACAGCCAATGTGATTATCTGGCCCAAACTAACCGAAACTTACCGCGAGGCGTTGTTGCGCGCACAGATTTTGGGATTGGTTGGCCGCGTACAACGCCAACAAGCGGTGGTACATTTCATTGCCGAGTCACTGTTTAATCTGAATGGGTTTCTGCGTCATATTGATGCCAGCACGGGCACTAAGGGTGCGGTTCGGATGAAAAGCCGCGATTTTCATTGATGCTTAATCTCGTGATTGCGGATAATTACGGCTGATCGAATGAGTCACCAATGATGCCGATCAGCAATGATGCGAGGCGCAACGCTAACCGCGCGATGCGGCGTTGACTGCAATCGCGATGCAAGGCCGGTCCGCAGCAAAAAGAGCGGCGCAAGCTGCACGTGCCTGATCTTCTTCTAAATCATCAAATCGAACCCGCCATAATGGTATCGCGCCGCTGGTTACGAGATGCAGATTGGCTGGCGTCATGCCAAGCACATCATCTGCTATTCGCCGCGTCACAATGGCGGCACGATGCGCAGTAACGCGCTGGGTAAAATTACCGATCTGTACGCTCCAGCTAGTTTTGCTAATAGTGTCGGGGCTGGTGGCGCTGGCAACATTAAGATCTATAAATTCTGGGGCTGGTTCGGGCGTGAGTTTGGCTTTATTGCTCGGCAAGGATTCGGGCAGTTTAAGGCCGCGATCAGGCGGCGCCAACGGCAGTGTCGGAGGCGGCGCAAGGGCGGCGCGGCGTACCCGAATGCTCTTTGCCCGTTTGAATTGATCATCCAGAATTTGCATCATGTGGCGGTCACGACTTTTTGAGGTTTTGCCGCCAAATACTACGCCGATCAGCCGAACGCCATTGCGCTCGACCGTGGCAACAAGGTTGAACCCCGATGCGTTGATGTAACCGGTCTTGACGCCGTCTGTACCACGATAGTTTGCCAGTAATCTATTGTGATTACGATATTTCTGACCCTTCCAGTTAAAGCTCTGAGCGCTAAAATATTTATAGAATTGCGGAAAATCACGCCGCATTGCAATCGCCAGAACGGCCATGTCACGTGCGGTTGATTTCTGTCGGCTGTTAGGCAGGCCAGACGCGTTCATAAATGTGGTGCGGTTCATTCCAAGCGATCTGGCCTTACGGGTCATGCGTTTGGCAAATTTACGCTCGGTGCCTGACAGTTTTTCGGCAACCGCTGTAGCAACATCATTGGCTGATTTTGTTACCAGCGCATAGATGGCCTGCTCGACGCTGATCGACTGGCCCGGTTTTAAATATAGTTTTGATGGCGAACGGCCAGCGGCTTTTCTCGATACCGGAATGCGGCTCTTCAGCGTTATACGCTCGGCTTCGATATCCTCGAATAGCAGATAAAGTGTCATGATTTTGGTAAGCGACGCCGGATAACGCAGATTGTCGGCATTTCGCGAAAATAGTACTTTACCACTTGCCTCTTCAATAACGATCGACGCGTATTTGCTGGCTTTGGCGGGGGTTGCAGTTAAGCCAAAATTCGCCATTGTTAATACGGTTAAGGCGATCACCAGCGAGGGCTTTATGGTTCCGGATAGCCGCAGATATGACAGCACCAAGCGACAGCACCCTATCAACAGTAAAGCTGCGCCCTCAAGCCAGTGGTTGGCTGGGTGGGGTGATTGCGTGATTGGCGGCGGTTTGGCTGGGCTTAATCGTGCCATTAACGCCTGCCCCATAACAAATTAAACATAATACTCATAACGTTGCTGGGCGAAGCATAACGCAATTATGAATCTATTCAAGAATCTTGCCCAATTTTGGACGATTAACCGATATTGCGGCGTAATATCGCAAAATCCGATGATATTTTTCCGCCCTAACCTCTTTTACCACTTGGCCGTAATACCAATATCAAAAGAAGGGGCAGAGTTCCTCATTATATGCTATGGTGTTATGAATATATATGATCCATCTGATCGAAGGGTTGGTTGATAGTCCATGGAGAATGATGACGATAAAAATGGTAATGGCCAGCTAGTCCTCGACAGCCGAACCAAGACGAAAAAGCCATCAATGTATAAGGTCATTATGCTAAATGATGATTACACGCCGATGGAATTCGTTGTGCATGTCTTACAAAAGTTTTTTGGCCGTTCATCAGGCGAGGCAACCCAGATCATGCTGAATGTCCATCAGCGCGGGGTCGGGGTTTGCGGTGTCTATAGTTTTGAAATTGCCGAGAGCAAGGCGCAAAAAACCATTGATTATGCGCGGAAGAATGATCATCCGCTGCAATTGCAACTGGAAAAGGAATAGCCACGATGCTGTCACGCGAACTCGAAGAAACATTGCGCCGCGCCATGTCAAATGCGGCAACGCGTTCGCATGAATTCGCCACTCTGGAACATCTTTTGTTGGCGCTAACGGAAGATAGTGACGCAGTGGAAGTCTTGCACGCCTGCAATGTAGACATCGAGAAGTTGGTTGCAAAGCTGAGTGAATTTATCAAGGTCGAACTGGCGTCAATCATCGATCCGAATGGCAATGTCGATGTCCAGCCAACTGCAAGTTTTCAGCGGGTTATCCAACGGGCGATTATCCATACGCAATCATCGGGGCGCGAAGTTGCCACCGGTGCGAATGTGCTTGTGTCGATCTTTTCCGAACGTGAAAGCCACGCTGTCTGGTTCCTTAAATCACTGAATATGACCCGCCTTGACGCGGTGTCCTACCTTAGTCACGGTGCCGAAAGCAGCGTGGCAAAAAGCACTGGCGACGAGCAGAATGCTGAAACAGGTGGCGATGATGAAAAAGATCCGCTGAGCCAGTTTGCGGTGAATTTGATCAGTAAGGCGGCGGCAGGTAGAATTGATCCGCTGATCGGCCGTGACCGTGAATTAGATCGCACAATTCAGGTTTTATGCCGGCGCACCAAAAATAATCCGCTTTATGTTGGCGACCCTGGGGTTGGGAAAACCGCGATCGCTGAAGGGCTGGCTCTGCGTATTTATGAGGGCAATATCCCCGAGGTGCTGTCCACGGCAGTGATCTATGCCCTGGATATGGGCCAGCTTCTTGCCGGAACACGCTATCGTGGTGATTTCGAAGAACGGCTAAAGGCAGTGATGAAAGCCGTGGCAAATGATGAAAATGCGATTCTGTTTATTGACGAGATTCACACGGTGATTGGTGCGGGTGCGACATCTGGTGGAGCCATGGATGCGTCGAACCTGTTGAAACCCGCGTTGCAGGAAGGCACGCTTCGCTGTATCGGATCAACAACCTATAAGGAATATCGTGGCCATTTCGAAAAGGATCGTGCACTGGTGCGCCGGTTTCAGAAAATCGATGTTGCCGAGCCAACGATAGCCGATACGATCAAGATTTTGAACGGATTGAAAAGTCGCTATGAAGATCACCATAAGGTACGCTTCACCGGTGCCGCATTAAAAACTGCAGTTGATTTGTCGGCGCGCTATATCAACGACCGGAAATTGCCGGACAAGGCCATTGATGTGATTGACGAAGCGGCCGCCGCGCAGAATCTGGTGCCGCCGTCACGGCGCCGGCAAACCATCGGACAAAAGGAAATTGAGGCGACTGTGGCAACGATGGCGCGGATCCCCTCAAAACATGTTAGCCGTGATGATAAGGCGGTGCTGGCCTCGCTTGAGGGTGATTTAAAGCGCATGGTGTTTGGTCAGGATCAAGCGATTATCGCGCTGGCATCTGCGATAAAACTCTCGCGGGCTGGCTTGCGCGACGCGGAAAAGCCGGTCGGCAATTACCTGTTTTCCGGGCCAACAGGGGTTGGTAAAACCGAAGTTGCACGCCAACTGGCCGAGGCGCTTGGGATCAAGCTCATGCGCTTTGATATGTCGGAATATATGGAGCGTCATACTGTATCGCGCCTGATTGGTGCCCCTCCGGGCTATGTCGGCTTTGATCAGGGCGGGCTGTTGACCGATGCGGTTGATCAGACACCACATGCGGTGTTGTTGCTTGACGAGATTGAAAAGGCACATCCTGACCTTTTTAATATTTTGTTGCAGGTTATGGATCATGGCAAATTAACTGACAATAACGGCAAGGTTGTTGATTTCAGAAATGTAATCCTGATTATGACGACAAATGCCGGGGCTCAGGAATTGTCAAAATCCGCCATTGGATTCAATCGCGAGCATAATGAGGGGGCCGATATCGAAGCCATTGAAAAGATGTTTACGCCGGAATTCCGCAACCGGCTGGATGCGATTATTCCGTTCGCGCCGCTTGGCAAGGACGTGATCCGTTTGGTGGTTAATAAATTTATTATGCAGCTGGATGCACAGCTTGCTGATCGTGATGTCGAGATTGAATTGAGCGATGCGGCATTGGACTGGCTTGCCGAGCGCGGTTACGACTCAAAATATGGCGCGCGGCCATTGGCGCGTGTCGTGCAAGAACATATTAAAAAGCCGCTGGCAGATGAAATGCTGTTTGGCGGGCTAGTTGGCGGCGGATTGGTCTTTGTTGATGTTGTCGATGATGGCCTGTTGGTATCGGTAAAGGCACCGCCACAAAAGGCGATTACCGGTGGAAGCAAACGTCCCGCATTGCCGGCGCCGCAGGAAAATTAAGGTCTTTAGGTGCAGACTAGCTGGCTTTAAACGGGCTTGTCATCGCTATATGGTTTTTTTCGGCTTCGACGCCGCGCGTTTCGGATGCAAGGAAACGGGATACTGCCTCACGAAAACCATCATGCGCGATATGATGCACTGAATGGGTTGTGACTGGCAAATAGCCGCGCTGTACCTTGTGAATACCCTGGGCACCGGCCTCAACCCGCGACAGGCCAGTGGCGATAGCAAACTCGATTGCCTGATAATAGCAGGCCTCGAAATGCAGATTGGGGATGTCGATGTCCGCCCCCCAATTACGGCCATAAAGCGCATCATGCCCGATGAAATTCAACGCACCGCCAATAATCTGTCCGTTATATTCGGCCATAACCAAAAGCATACGGTCTGCCATGGTGCGGCGAAGCTGACTAAAGACCGCATGCGTCAAATATGCCCCACCCCATTTCCGGTCGATCGTTGACAGGTAAAACCGGTAAAAATAATCGATATGATCTTGGTTGATTGCAGACCCCGTCAACGGCCGCATGGTCACCCCGGCCGCGGCAATAGCGGCGCGTTCTTTTCGAATATTCTTGCGCTTGCGTGAGGATAGGCTGGCCAGAAAATCATCAAAATCAGCATAGCCCCGATTATGCCAGTGAAACTGAATGCTGCTGCGTTGCAACCAGCCGGCGGCACTAAGAATATCGGCGTCACCACTGGGCAGAAAATTTACATGCGCAGAGGATAACTGGTATTTTTCCAGTAGGCTCTCCAAACCTCTGGCGAGCGCAATTTTCAGATCATCGCGATTATCTTTCACAAGCAGACGTGGGCCGGTTGCCGGTGTAAAGGGTATTGCAACCAGCAATTTGGGGTAATAGGCACCGCCGGCGCGTTCAAACGCATTGGCCCAGCCATGATCAAAAATATATTCGCCATATGAATGATGCTTTAGATAAGTGGGCACGGCGCCGAGCAACTGACCGTCATCATTGCGCAGCAATAGATGCATCGGATCCCATCCACTATCCCCGCCAACGGCGCCGCCATCCTCTAGTGCCAGCAAGAACGCATGACTCACAAACGGGTTGCCGCCGTCGGTAAGGGCGTCCCATTCGTCGACGTCAATAGCCGCCATAGCGGCGCTTATGTGAAGATTTAACGCGCTACCATCCATATGGCTTTAACAACATATCTAATGGCAAAGCCACCCCGTCGGGCGTGGCTGGTTGCAAAAAATGTCGGGTCAAGAAATGCTCTTAAGCAATTTCAAAAATACCATCAATTTCGACCAGACAGTTCAACGGCAAAGCATTACTGCCAACCGCAAACCTTGCGTGACGGCCGGCATCGCCAAAGGCGGCAACCATCAAATCCGAGGCCGCATTCACCACAACAGGCTGGCTGTGGAAATCATCTGCCGAGGCGACAAATGCGCCCAGCTTGACCACCTGCACAACCCGGTCAAGGTCGCCATCACAGGCCACCTTCAATTGTGCCAGCAAATTGATTGCACAGATTTTGGCCTGACCTTGCGCATCCTCGATGCTGGCACTGGCACCAACGGTTCCGGTAACGTTTAGCTTGCCATCCACAAAAGGCACCTGTCCTGAAACAAAAACCAGATTGCCGGTACGGGTAAAGGGCAAGTAATTGGCCGCAGGTGTTGGCGCGTTGGGAATGCTGACGTCGATTTCCTTTAACCGCTGTTCTACCGTACTTGTCATAATACTTCCTCTCACATGATGGTCGTGCCGGCTGACCATACTGCTAATTCGGCGGTCAACTGGCGTTTATATCCTGATTGCGAAGCTGGCATAATCAATGCGGTATGGCAAGCTGGATCAGTGCGAGCATGATCGTTTTTGCCTTGGTTGGTTTTCGCAAGAAAAAGGCCCCACGGAAAACGTGGGGCCAGGTCTGCAGGTTGCACTGCAGGGAGAGCTTAACTGCAGCCTGTGGTTCCGCCACAGGTATTGCATTTCAAACAGGTTCCGTTGCGCACAAGGGTAAAGTTCTGACACTCGGGACATGCCTCCCCCTCATAGCCCTGCATCCGGGCCTGCTGTACCAGATCTGCTGCTTTCTGATTGCCATTCATCACATTGGCACCGCTGGCAACCTCGCTTGCGGTGTCGCTTGCAAGTCCGATTTCGGTTGCTGCTGTTGCCGGAGCCGGCTGTTTTACCCGCATGGTTTTGGCCTGATCTTCGGACGCGGCTGCAACCGCTGCACCCCGGTCATTCGAGTAGACGACCAGCCCTTGCCGCCGAATAAAGCCGTGGCTGGCAACGCGATTCATCAATTCTGACTGATTGTCGCCAGTGCCGGTTGTGGTAACGTCCAAATCATCGACATTCACATGACCAAGGTCACTGCGGTCAAGATAGGAAATGGCCAGCTCGCGGAATGTATAATCAAGGATCGAAGTCGACATCTTGATTGCATCATTGCCGGTGACGATGCCTTGTGGCTCAAACCGGGTAAAGGTATAGGCCTCGACAAACTCCTCCAGCGGCACCCCATATTGCAGACCAATCGAAACCGCGATGGCAAAATTGTTCATCAGCGAGCGGAAGGCAGCACCCTCTTTATGCATATCAATGAACACTTCGCCAATACGGCCATCTTCATATTCGCCGGTGCGCAGATACACCTTGTGTCCGCCAACAGTGGCCTTTTGCGTATAGCCTTTACGGCGATGCGGCAGGCGTTCGCGTTCGGCGCGGATCACCCTTTCGACGACTTTTTCGATGATTTGCGGCGCTACTGCGACGATTGGCGCATCGACAGCATCTTCTTCTTCATCGTCCATGTCGTCAACCAAACCCGATGACAAAGGCTGGCTGAGTTTTGAGCCATCGCGATAGAGTGCATTGGCCTTCAGGCCAAGCCGCCATGATTGCATGTAGGCCTCACCACATTCCTCAACCGTTGCCAAGTTTGGCATATTAATGGTTTTTGAAATGGCGCCGGAAATAAATGGCTGTGCCGCAGCCATCATGGTGATATGGCTTTCGACGGAAAGGAAGCGCTTGCCAATCCGGCCGCAGACATTTGCACAATCAAAGATCGGCAGATGCTGATCTTTTAGGTGCGGTGCCCCTTCAAGGGTCATCGCCCCACAAACATGGATATTAGCGGCTTCAACCTCGTCTTTGCTAAAGCCCATATGCTCTAGCAGATTAAAGCTGAAATCATTAAGCTGCGCATCGGTCATGCCAAGTTTGGTCTTGCAGAAATCAGCTCCTAATGTGAATTGATTGAATACAAATTTCACATCAAAAGCACTGCTGAGGCCGGCTTCAATTTTAGCAATTTCTGCATCACCAAAGCCTTTATCCTTCAGCGCATTAATCGACACTGACTGGCAGTTTTTGAGGCTGCCTGATCCAACCGCATAGGCGATGATGTCGTCAATCTGGCTTTGCTGATAACCAAGCCGCTGTAACGCCTCGGGAACCACACGGTTGATAATCTTGAAATAACCACCGCCAGCAAGTTTTTTGAATTTGACGATGGCAAAGTCCGGTTCGATGCCGGTAGTATCGCAATCCATCACCAGGCCAATGGTGCCGGTTGGGGCAATAACCGTGGCTTGGGCGTTGCGATAGCCATGTTTTTTGCCAAGCTCAACCGCCAGATCCCATGCCGCCTTTGCCGCGGCAGGTAGCTTCTGATCAGGGCAGGATTTAATATCAAGCGGTACTGGCAAGATTTGCAGCCCTTCATAACCACTGATTTTGCCATGCGCGGCAAGCCGGTGATTATTCATCACCCGCAGCATATGCTTGGCGTTCTTTTTATAATTCGGGAACGCGCCAACCTCGCTGGCAATCTCGGCCGAGGTCGCATAGGCAATACCGGTCATGATCGCCGAGATTGAGCCACAAATCGCGCGGCCTTCAGCACTGTCATAGGAATGACCTTCTGCCATCAGCAAGCCGCCAATATTGGCAAAGCCCAGACCAAGGGTGCGGTACTCATATGACAGCTGGGCAATCTCCTTTGATGGGAATTGGGCCATCAGAACTGAGATTTCCAGTGTCAATGTCCAGAATCGCACACCATGTTCGAACGCGGGAATATCAAAGCTCCTGTCTTTTTTACGGAACTGCATCAGGTTCAATGACGCCAGATTACACGCCGTATCATCGAGGAACATATATTCCGAGCAAGGGTTTGATGCGTTGATCCGGCCGCCTTCAGGGCAGGTGTGCCATTCGTTGATCGTGGTGTCATATTGCAGGCCCGGATCGGCGCAAGCCCATGCCGCATGGGCAATTTTTTCCCACAGATCGGTTGCCTTGATACGCTTGGCAACGCCGCCATCACGGCGCTTGATCAATTCCCAATCGCCATTATCCAGAACCGCCTGCAAATACTCGTTGCTGACCCGCACTGAATTGTTCGAATTTTGCCCGGCGACTGTCAGATAGGCCTCTGAGTCCCAGTCTGTATCATAAGTCTTGAATTCAATATCGGTGAAACCTTGCTGTGCAAACTGGATAACACGTTGCACATAATTTTCCGGAATCATCGATTTGCGGGCAGCCAAAATGGCCTTTTTCAGCGCCTTGTTTACCTTTGGATCGAACCGTTCATCATCGGTCATACTCTCGGTAATCTGACAGGCAGCCATCACCGCACCCATGTGTTTTTGCGCCAGCTTTGAGCCAGCAACAAGGGCTGCAACCTTTTGCTCTTCGACGACTTTCCAGTCGACATAGGCCTCGATGTCCGGATGGTCGACATCAACGGTCACCATTTTTGCAGCGCGGCGGGTTGTGCCACCCGATTTGATTGCACCAGCGGCACGGTCACCAATGCGCAAAAAGCTCATCAGACCAGACGATTTGCCGCCGCCGGAAAGGCTCTCACCTTCACCGCGCAGGCGGCTAAAGTTAGACCCGGTGCCTGAGCCATATTTGAACAGGCGCGCTTCGCGTACCCACAAATCCATGATGCCGCCTTCATTCACCAGATCATCACTGACTGACTGGATGAAGCAGGCATGGGGCTGCGGATGCTCATAGGCACTGGTTGAGCGGGTCAGCTTGCCGGTTTTGTAATCAACATAGAAATGCCCCTGACTTGGGCCGTCGATACCATATGCCCAGTGCATTCCGGTGTTAAACCATTGCGGTGAGTTCGGCGCGGCCATCTGGGTCGCCAGCATATAGCGCATCTCGTCAAAATAGGTTTGTGCATCTTCCTCGCTGGTAAAATAGCCGCCTTTCCAACCCCAATATGTCCACGTGCCGGCCAGTCGATCAAACACTTGCTTGGCAGACACCTCACCTGAATAGCGCTTATCTTCGGGCAGTTTGGCCAGCGCCTGCGAATCAGCTTCGCTGCGCCAGAGCCACGAGGGGATTGAGGTTTCCTCAACCCGCCTTAACGCTGCCGGAACGCCAGCTTTGCGGAAGTATTTTTGCGCCAGAATATCTGTTGCAACCTGCGAAAACTGAGCCGGAACCGTAATATTTTCAGCCCGAAACACGATTGTACCATCTGGGTTGCGAATCTCACTGGTCGCTGATCTGAACTCGATGTTCGCATAGGCGTCTTGGCCAGATGTGGTAAACCGTCTTTCAAAATGCATTTATCTATTCCTTCATCGTGTGTTTTGGGTCAACCGACTAGGCTGAGAATTTCGTTTGATTACTTGGCTTTACCGTCGAATTTAGTGGGTGAAGCCACAACATATAGGGTGCGCCTGCGAACTAAACTACATTATCTAGCTGGTTGTGGACAATAGCCAAAAAGGCGGTGCGGCTAAAAATCGCCATGAAAGAAACTAAATTAGCGGCTTAGCTCTTCCAAGTTAAGTGTGACTCTTGATAGTAAGTATCTGATGAAAAATTGTTTTTACACTGGCGCCGCGGAGAGAAATCAGGACAAAAAAATGTTAAAAAAAGATGGTGATGATCGATAGAATATGGGCCTCTAATAATTCAGGAAATATGATCAAACTAGCCACCGGCATCGACGTAAATAATTTCTGGCTTTAGCCGGTTGATGGCTGGACGCGCTGGGTTGCTTGCGCCTATAGTGGGAACGGTGAAAACCCTAACCTTATAACGTACAAAAGGCAGACGTTTAATGGATCTGGTAACTTTGATGACGTTGAAACTGACCGCACAACAGGTTGGAACTGATCAGTTTGGCAATCGCTATTATGAAGAGCGCCGCGCCCGCCCGGGCAAGCCGCCGCGCCGCTATGTCCGGTATAATGGCATTGCCGAAGCGTCAAAGGTGCCGGCTGACTGGCATGGCTGGTTGCATCACACCGAAGCGACTCCGCCGCCCGAAGGAGGCTATAACAAACATGACTGGCAGCAAGAGCATCAGCCGAATGTTACCGGAACAACCCATGCTTATCGCCCGCAAGGCCACATGCTAAAGGGCGGAAAGCGCAAGGCGGCAACAGGTGATTATGAGCCGTGGAACCCGGCGTAACTCATCTGATTATTTGGGGTCAGGCTCCAGCATAGCGATCCCATTGATTTGAAATTCAGTAGCGAGGAGACAACAGCCATGCAGCGCAATACTTTGGAAACCGTTATGGGCGCCATCGTTTTGCTAGCGGCGGCTGGATTTGTTGCGCTGGCATATGAAGCGGCCGACATGAAAGGCAGTGGCGGTTATGAAATCGCTGCTGAATTTGGCAGCACTGGCGGGCTTTCCATTGGTGATGATGTTCGCATTTCGGGTATAAAAGTCGGCCAAATCACCGCACAGCATCTCGATCCGGTGACCTATGTTGCCAAAATATCGATGGCGATTGATCCGGCAATTAAAATCCCCAGTGACAGCAGCGCGCGGATTACCGCAGCCTCCCTGCTTGGCGGAAACTATCTTGAATTATTGCCGGGCGCGGCCACCGAAACCCTGTCTGCCGGCGGGGTTATTTATGATACCCGTGATCCCGTTAGCCTTAGTGACCTGCTTGGCAAGGCTGTATTCTCATCAAATAATCCGGCGAATTAAAATGCCAATGGCAAATTGCCAAACCCGCTTGGCGATGATCCGGCGATTAATTCTTAGCCTCTGTCAGATGTTCTGGCCACCGGTGAAATCAACCCAATTTTCCGCGGCCATTCTTCTTTTCGCTTTCGGCGCCGCGCCTGCCAATGCGGTTACATGGATCGACGGCGGCAATGCGCGGCTGCAGGCACTTGATAAGATTACTGCGCGGATTTCGACGCTTGAAACGCCGGTCGGCGCGGCACGATTTTTTGGTACGTTGGAGATTACGGTCAACCGCTGTGCGTTTCATCCGCCCGAAGAACCGCCGGAAAACGCTGCATTCATCACGGTGCTTGATCGTGGCTATGATGGCCGCCAGCCGAAACTGGTATTTTCGGGCTGGGTGTTTTCATCCAGCCCCGCTGTCTCGGCGTTGGAACACCCGGTTTATGATTTGACGCTTCTCGCCTGTTTCGACAAATAGCCGTTGTGCCACGGCAAGACTGACACCTATAGGGTGGGTTTTTTAAGGCTGTCGAGAAACGGCGCGATCAGGGCGCTGCTTGGTGTTTCAAAATGCAAGTCGCCATTGCTGGCAAGCGCGGCGGCGAGGTGGCCTTGGAAATCCGCGCGGTCAATTTCGGTCACGCCAAACTGGGTCAGATGGTCGTTGGTAAATTGGGCGTCAAGCATCAAGAACCCGCCATTCCATAGTCTTGCCATCAAATGAACAAGGGCAATTTTCGATGCATCACGCTGTCGTGAAAACATCGACTCGCCAAAAAAAGCCGCCCGTAAGGCAACCCCGTAAAGCCCGCCGATCAGGGTACCGTGCGACCAGACCTCGAGCGAGTGGGCAAAACCCATCTTGTGAAGGGCGATATAGAGCTGGCGTATATCTTTATTTATCCAAGTATCGGTGCGCCGATCGCTTGGCGCCGCGCAGGCATCAATCACTGCGGTAAAATCCTGATTAATTGACACTTCAAACGGGGCTTGGCGAACACGGCGCTGCAGGCGGCGTGGAATATGCACACCCCCACCAAGCGAGCTGTTAATCGGGATCAATGCGCGCCGGTCAGGTTCGTAGAATTTTATCTCGACACTGTGACGACTATCAGCCATCGGAAACAGGCCCAGCGAATAGGCTTTGATGATAGTTTCAGGCGCATATATATAGTGATCAGCCATGCAATGCCTCCGCAACGGGGCACAAGCTTACTGCTCGTTCAAAAAAACTTCTTCAAGCCAGCGGATATTATAGCTTCCATCCTTGATCGCCTCGGCATCCACCAGACGCTTATGCAATGCCAGAGTAGTTGGAATCGGCTCGACAATAAATTCCTGCAAGGCGCGCCGCAGCCTTGCCAGACAATGTTCACGGTCATCACCATGGACGATCAGCTTGGCAATCAGGCTGTCATAATAGGGCGGTACCGAATAGCCTGAATAAAGGCAGGACTCCACGCGAACACCGGGCCCGCCAGCGGCGTGAAAGGCAGTGACTTTGCCCGGCGTTGGCATGAAAGTCTCGGGATGTTCGGCATTGATCCGGCATTCGATGGCATGGCCGGTAAATTTGACATCTTCTTGGCTGAAAGATAATGCTAAGCCAGCTGCGATACGGATTTGTTCGCGCACCAGATCAATGCCGGTGATCTCTTCAGTGATTGGATGTTCAACCTGCAAGCGGGTGTTCATCTCAATGAAGAAAAACTCGCCATCTTCATATAGAAATTCCATCGTGCCAACGCCAAGATATCCCATCTGGCGCGTGGCTTCAGCGGCGATCGTGCCAATACGTTCGCGCTCTTCGGCGCTTAACGCTGGCGAGGGGGCTTCTTCAAACAGCTTTTGATGCCGTCGTTGCACCGAACATTCACGCTCGCCAAGATGAACGACATTACCATGCGAGTCGGCAATAATCTGCACCTCGATATGGCGCGGCTGGCCAAGATAACGTTCCAGATAGACCGTATCATCACCAAACGCGGCTTTGGCTTCGGCGCGGGCGGCGGAAAAAGCCTCGCCCAGCTGCGCAGCTGTTTCGGCCACCTTCATTCCGCGGCCACCACCGCCTGATGCGGCTTTAACCAAAAGCGGATAGCCAACCTCATCACCAATAAGTGTGGCCTCGGCAAGGGTATGGACCGCGCCCGGTGATCCCGGAACCAGAGGCAAACCCGCTGCTGCTGCCGTTATTTTGGCCTCGACCTTATCACCCATCGCCCTGATATGGCGGGATTCAGGGCCAATGAAGGTCAAGCCATGCGCCGCGACAATCTCGGCAAAATCGGCGTTTTCCGATAAAAAGCCAACCCCGGGATGCACCGCATCTGCGCCGGTAATCGCAACCGCTGATAAGATCGAGGGAATGTTCAGATAAGATTCGGCACTGCTCGGCGGGCCAATACAAACAGACTCATCGGCAAGGCGTACAGGCATCGAGTCTGCGTCGGCAGTCGAATGCACCACCACGCTTGGAATATTCAGCTCTTTACAAGCGCGAAGCACCCGCAATGCCACATCACCACGATTGGTTATCAGGATCTTTTTGAACATAGCAACTATTCGACGATCACAAGCGCTTCGCCAAACTCAACTGGCTGGGCGTTCTGGACAAAGATTTTGACAACCGTTCCAGATTTTGGCGCGGTAATCGGGTTCATCACCTTCATTGCCTCGACAATGAACAGGGTCTGACCTGCGGTGACGCTGACCCCTTCGGTGATAAATGCCGGCGCATCAGGCTCGGGCGCTGTGTAAATAGTGCCAACCATCGGTGAGGTAACCGCGCCCGGGTGGTCGGCCGGATTGGCAGCTATGTCAGCCGCGTTGTCCACAACGGCGGCCGCAGCAGGAGCCGCAGCAGCAAACGGCGCGGCGGCAACTGGGGCAACAGCGGCAACCGGCGCCGCCGAAGTTACCCTTGAAAGCCGGATTGCAACCGCATCGCTCTCATATTCAAGCTCGGCAAGTCCAGCCCTATCCAAAATCTCCGCAAGATCTCTGACAAAGGCGACGTCATTGTTTGGAGCAGCGGTCTTTTCCGCTGGTTTTTTAGGTGTCGTTGCCATTTCTGATCATGTCTCCGAAGTCAGGTTGAAAATGGCGTTAATTGCCATGTAATAGGATGTTGGGCCAAAACCGGCGATCACGCCTTTGGCCACGGCTGAGATCAGCGAATTATGTCGGAATGCCTCGCGGGTATGAATATTGGAGAGATGAACCTCGATTACACCCCCCGGGAATAACGACAGCGCGTCACGCAGTGCGACTGATGTATGGGTAAGGCCGGCAGCATTGATAATGATCCAATCCACCTTGTCTACGGCGTTTTGGATCTTGTCGATCAAGGCACTTTCCGAGTTTGACTGAAACCAGTCGATAACAATTGATTGTTCGGCGGCTAATTGGCGGCATTTGGCTTCGATATCGGCAAGTGTTGCATGGCCATAAATGCCGGGCTCACGCATGCCGAGCATGTTAAGATTTGGTCCATTGAGTACACAAATGTTGGTTGCTTTTGCCATTGTGCGGTTAATTTACCCCTGCTTCGTCAGCCAAGCAATTAGCCTAGCCCTGCTTGCTGCGTTCCTGATCAATCAGCTTTTGCAATTCCTCAATGCCGATGGCGCCCGGAACCACGTTATTTCCAATTACGAGACCGGGCGTGCCATTAATATTCAAGGCCGCCGCGGCGCGTCGTGTTCGGCCAATAATAGCGGTTGTTTCGGGACTGTCTATATCTTGCTGAAACTGATTGAGGTCGACCCCGGCTTTGCGCGCCGCTGCCATGATTGCGTCGTTGCTTACCTGACCGCGGTAGGTCATCATTTCAGTGTGGAAAAGCTCAAATTTTCCTTGTTTCTGGGCGGCAATTCCCGCCTTTGCAGCGATAACAGATGTTTGGCTTAGAATCGGAAATTCCTTAATAACCATCCGCACATCGCTGTTTTTCGCGAGCATTTGCTGAACCGTGGCAAACATACGTTTGCAATAGCCGCAATTATAATCGGAAAATTCATAAAGAATTATGGTGCCGTCAGGGTTGCCCAACACCGGATCGCCGGCATCGTCCCGTACCGCCATAATACCAGCTTGCATTCTTTCAGCCTCTTCGCGGGCGGCCAGCGAAACTAGCGCATCACGGAGCAACTCGGGGTTATCCTTGATAAATTGTTCGATCATTTGGCGCATCTGGTCGCGCTGATCCGCGTCAAGATCCGCCTTTAACGGCGTGTGCAATATTGCGATCATCATCACGGATAGGGCGAAGGTTGAGGCAAGCAAGCGTATCATTCCGATTATCCTTTGATGCCGGATCCTATAATGGCGGGGCGATAGCTTCGGGTCGGCATACCCGCCAACGGCCCGTCTGGCTCTCACCCTTATATCGGATTAATATGATTATTGCAAAGTCATCAGGGTGTTGTCTTGCCAAAGCGGAATAGGATGTCATTGGCGCGATTACGGATATCGCTCACCAGATCATTACGCGCCAAAACCCGTTTTGCCATACGGACCGCCTGTCGTTCATCGCCAAGCAGGATGGCCTCTTCTGCCAGCGTTAGATCGGCAGCAGCAATATTGCCGCTACGCCCGTAGGCAATGGCCAATTGCCGCCGGACAAAAGTCCATTTCGGTTCACCGTCTTTCGCCTTACTTATTGCTTCAATTGCGCGGGGCAGGCGTGACTTATCATTTGTTGCAATTAGTGCGCGCCCCAGACTCACCAGAATTTGAGGGCTTTCAGGCCGTCGGGCCAATGCCGCCTCATAGGCCGCCGCTGCGGCATTGGCATCGGCCATTGATAACAGGATATCGCCGCGAAACTCATGATAGAACGCATCATCTGGATAGGCGGTGGAAAGCTGATCCATCAACGTCTTTGCCGCTTGCAAGTCACCACGCCGATATTCTGCAATGGCGCGGCTATATTGCCCATCAGCTGTAACGTCCCCACCGTCACGGTGCAAAATGGTCAGCGCAGGTTCACTATAGGCGCGTAGCTTGGTGATTAGGCGCTGCATCAATTGCTGGGCCTTGGCCGGCAGTGGCGCGGCATATTGACCAGCCTGACGGACATGATCCTGATAGACGCCAAGCCGTAGAGCCGAGTCCGGGTGGGTTTGATAATATTGACTTTGCCGATTTTCCGGCAATGCCCGCTGGGCGGCCATGCGGCGCATCATCTGCTCAAGACCGGCCGAGCTGATGCCCGCGGCGGCAAGATAATCCAGCCCCAGCTCATCGGCGACAGCCTCATCAAAGCGGAATGATTGCAACATCTTGCGCTTGGCCTGATCGTTGCCGCCAACCATCACCCCGACCGCCGCATCATTTGGCGCGCCGACCGTCGCCAGCGCGATCGCTGCAATCGCCACCAGCGCGCCAGCGGTACCGGCATCCCGGAGTGCCGCATCACGGCGCGGTACATGACCAGCCTTCAAATGGCCAAGCTCATGTGCAATGACCCCGAGAATTTCCTCGGCAGATTGGGCGTTTAATAGCAGGCCGGAATGGACATAGATAACCTGTTCGCCAGCCACAAATGCGTTGTAGCTGCTGTCGATAATAATCCGAATATCAATGCTATTTGGCGAAAAACTGGCGGCCTTTACCAGCGGTGCAGCGAGCGATTGAAGGCCCGTTTCTAGTTCGGTGTCGCGAATTAATCCGGCCTGTGCAATCTGCATCATGAACGTTAAAAACACCGATGAAAGCGCAAGTCGCAGGAGTGATTCAGGTTTCATGCTATAAATTTTCCGACAAAATAATGGCCTGTTTATGGCAGCTCTGCTATAGCCCTCTGCCTAAAGCGTGCTTTTCGCAGGCTTATTCATCTGCTGCCTTGGCGTAACCATCCGATCATGGCACTAATTCATGGGAATGAACAATGGCCTTAAAAATAAGTCAAGCACGCGAAATCCCCGCTTTCCTCGCCATGCAGGTTATGAAACGTGCGAACGAGATGCAGGCACAGGGGGTCGATCTTGTCCATCTTGAAATTGGCCAGCCCTCAACCCCGCCACCAGCCGCCGTGTTAACGGCGTTAGCGGCATCATTGCCACAGACAGCATCGCATGGCTATTCGGTTGGAATGGGATTGCCTGACCTGCGGCAAAGGGTTTCTGTGCATTATCAGGACTGGTATCACCGGCCGGTGGATTGGCAGCGCATTGCGATTACGCCGGGATCATCACTCGGCTTTGCCATTGCCTTTATATCGGCTTTTGACAAGGGTGACCGCATTGCAATTGCGACACCGGGCTACCCTGCTTATCTAAACCTGATGCTGGCACTTGGGATCACGCCACAATTGCTGCCAGCCCGCGCCGAGCAGAACTGGATGCCCGATTTAGATGCGCTGGTTGCGAGCGGCGATATTCCCGATGGGCTGTTGCTTGCAAGCCCGGCCAATCCAACCGGTGTTGTGATGCGTGATGATGAATTGGAGGCTGTTTGCCGCTGGTGTGACAAACATGGTGTACGCCTGATCATGGATGAAATCTATCACGGTCTGACTTTTGGCGCGCGAACCCAAACTGCGCTGGCCTACACCAACAGTGCGATTATCATTAATTCATTTTCAAAATATTTCTGTATGACTGGCTGGCGGCTGGGCTGGATGGTTTTGCCCGAAGACCTGGTGCCGACCGCCGAGATATTGGCGCAGAATATGTATATTTCGGCGGCGACGATCAACCAGCTTGGTGCGATTGCTGCTTTTGACTGTTATGACGAGCTGGACCAGCATATTCCGCGCTATCAAGAAAACCGTGATCTTCTTTGTCGGGGTCTGCCTGCTGAGTTTCTTGGCAATTACGCGCCATCCGACGGCGCATTCTATCTTTATGCCGATGTCAGCGCCTTTACTGACGACTCGATTGCCTTTGCTGATCGTATTCTAGCTGAAACCGGCGTTGCCATCACTCCGGGTGTTGATTTCGATGGAACTGAAGGTCGCACGCATTTACGGTTGTCTTATGCTGGTGCCACCGGAGATATCAAACGGGCGGTTCAACGGCTAAATGATTGGCTGGCAATTCAGCAGCGCTAGCGACCGTGAAATACCAGCCGCCAGCCTAATTCATGCAGTTTCAGGCATAGTGCGTTTCTGGCTATGTCTTTTTAGCTACTTTTATCTAGTTGCGTGACCACCACCCGCGACGTGGTGATTTTGGCTCACCGCTGCCGATTTCGACAATATCCAACGGGACTGAGCTTATTGCCGCTCTTGATGATGTGGCGGCACCATCTTTTGCATCATCCGGGGCGTTATTCGCCGCGGCATTATCAGACGCTTTGCCAGTCGCTTTGACAGCTGCCTTTTTGGCTACTTTACGGGCTGGCTTTTTGGCGGCTGTTGTAGCAGATGTGTCATCCTTATCAGCAGTGGCCGCAGTCTTGTTCTTTGGCTTGCGGCCGCGGGCTGGCCTTTTTGTCGGCTTTTTGGCCACTATTTCGCCAGTGCCAGCCTCGTCAATGATTTTAGCTGCGCCTTCAGCTGCTTTCATGGCAGCTTTTTGCGCCTTGCCAGCCGGCTTTTTTCGACTTTGCGATGGCTTTTTCGCTGGTGCAGTTGCGGTCACGTCAGCCGCAATTGCCTCAGCCCCATTTGCCTCAGTCACAGTCGGCCTGGGGGTATTCCCATCGGTGGCGAGTTGGGCAGTTTCACGAGCGGCAGCATCAGGACTGGCGGGATCAACCTTTGCGACATTGCGGCCACGTCCATGGCCGCGGCCAGTTTTGGCCTTTGGCGCTGCGTTATCAGCGTTGCTGGCTGCTGCGTTATCACCGGTTTCGCCGTTGTCATCTCTATGCTCGGCCGGGCTGCTCGCATCAGTAGTTTGAGCGTCGGACTGATTATCATTGGCCTGCTGATCAGATGGTTGTCCATCTTCACCGTTGCGCCGCCGCCGCCGCCCGCCGCGCCGTCCGCGCCGCCGACGTTTTGTATTGCCGTCCTCGCTGCCGTTTTCTTCATTATCCGGGTGCGCTGCCGTACTTTTTTCGGTTTCGGTATCGGTGTCAGGCTCGGCGTCGATGTCTACGGCCAGGTTGTTGATAGTCGCTTTGTTATTCTGACGTTGTGGCTGGCGCGGTGGCTGTTTGGCCGATGATTTGGCCTGCCATCCAACGCGTTCAACCCGGTATTCTGGTGCAATCAGGCTGTCATCTGATAGCAATATAACGGTCAGGCCAAAGCGGGTTTCAATTTCGGCAACGGCGCTGCGCTTATGGTTCAAGATGAACAGCACCACATCACGATGGGCGGTGATATGCAGTTCATCCATCTTGCCTTTTTGCGCTTCTTCTTCGATTGACCGCAGCAATTGCAAGGCAGCTGTATCAATTGATCGCACGCGGCCGGTACCCTCGCAATGCGGGCAGAGATTGCTGATTGACTCGTTAATGCTCAGCCGCAGGCGCTGACGTGACATCTCCAGCAGGCCGAAATGGCTGATAGAGCCGATCTGGATACGGGCACGGTCATTTCGCATCGCATCCTTCATCCGGCGTTCAACGGCGTGCTGGTTGCGGGTTTCTTCCATATCGATGAAATCGACAACTATCAATCCGGAAAGATCGCGAAGACGAAGCTGGCGGCCCAATTCATCCGCTGCCTCAAGATTGGTCTTCAGCGCGGTTTCTTCTATGTTCCGCTCACGGGTCGATTTGCCCGAGTTCACATCAATCGCGACCAATGCTTCGGTCTGGTTGATAACAAGGTAGCCGCCCGATTTCAACGTCACTTGCGGGCTGTGAATGGTACCCATCTGATTTTCGACATTAAAATTCTGGAAAATCGGCTGAGAGCCTTCATATTTCTGCACTTTTTTCAGATGGCTGGGGATCAGCATTTTCATCTGGTTGCGGGCAATCTTATAGGCATGCTCTCCCTCAACAAGCACTTCATCAACCTCGCTTGTGTAAAGGTCACGGATTGACCGTTTGATCAGATTGCCTTCTTCATGGATCAGGCAGGGCGCTTGTGATTCCAGTGTACGCGTGCGGATATCATCCCATAGTTTTGACAAATAGGTGAAATCGCGGGCAATTTCGGTTTTGGTGCGTTTTGCGCCGGCAGTGCGCACAATCACGGCCATGCCAGATTGGATGTCCAGCCCGCCAACAACGGTCTTTAGTCGCTTACGATCTGCCACGTTGGTGATTTTCCTGCTGACGCCACCACCACGGTTATTGTTTGGCATCAATACGCAATAGCGGCCCGCAAGTGACAGGTAAGTCGTCAGCGCAGCGCCTTTGTTGCCGCGCTCTTCCTTGACCACCTGCACAAGCATGATCTGTTTGCGGGAAATCACTTCCTGAATCTTATAGCGCTTTACCTGCCGCTTTGGCCGAATATCCTCTTCGTCGGCACCTTCACCGCCAAGCGTTTCTAGTGTGCCGTCAGCCTTGGTCTCGACATTTTCATCGTCGTTTTCGGCGTCTTCAGCCTCGAGCAGTGCTTCGCGGTCTTCCACTGGGATGCGGTAATAATCTGGATGAATTTCGCCAAAAGCCAGAAAACCCTGGCGATTGCCGCCGTATTCTACAAAGGCTGCCTGTAGTGACGGTTCGACCCGTGTGACCCGTGCTAGATAGACATTTCCCTTTAGCTGTTTCCGGTTTTCCGTTTCATAATCAAAGTCTTCAATGCGTGTTCCGCTCAGCAGCACCACCCGCGTTTCTTCGGCTTGGCGTGCATCTATTAAAAGGCGTTTTGTCATTTATTTGTCTTTCCCCGGCCATCTGTGTCCTGCCGTCATCTATTGACTGCAGGGAAATCAGGCATGGCAGGCATTGTATATCCGGACCAAATCCGCGCGCACGACCACCTAAAAAGCTGTGGCCGTTGTGGCTGCTTTGGTCATATGGTCGGTTTAGCTGTATCATTTGGAATAATCCGGTGGTTTCAATTAGCGTTGTCGGCGCCTGATCATGCAGTTCGCTGGGGGTCAGTGACGTTGCTCGTCAATCAAAATTTCTTTCAATAACGGCTCGGCAATGATAGTCGCGGCAGACACTATCAGGCGAATAATTCAGTTTCAGCTTCGGCGGGCAAAGGGTCGTTTTATTCCCTGTTAATCGCGCTTCAGCGCCAATCAAGGCAGGTAAACAGCTCTTTTTACCGAACACACATCCCTTATATACCCTTAAAAGCATCTTTGCCAACAAAGTAATGCCGTTTTGATAATTAGAATGAATTTGCCTTTGATCAGAGCAGCGCATGGGCTAGGTTCCAGCGAGGGTGATGCTCGATAGCAAAGAAGGTCGAACATGGTAACAATGCCATCGATAAAAACCGTGACGGCAAGATTTGCTGCCTTTAGCCGTTTGGTCGCTTTATTGTTGATAACATTAATGTTTGTGGCAAGTGGGCAGGCCTTTGCCGAAAATACTGTGACCGGAATGCGGCTCGGCGCGATCAAGATGGATGATCGTCATGGTCTGCGGCTGGTTATTGAAACAAAATCACCTCTGCGAGCGCGATTATTATTGCTGCAATCACCCTATCGGCTGGTCATTGATATGCCGGAAACCAGCTGGAGGGTCGCGCAATTGGCGCCGCGCGGCACTCTGGATGTAACACCGGGCAAAGCCTATCGTTTTGGCAATCCACAGACTGATATCGGCCGATTAGTAATCGAGTTAGCAAAACCGGCAGCACCGGTGCGCGCCTTTTCTCTGCCACAGTTGGACGGTAGTAACCGTTTCGTCATTGATTTGCTTGATCGCGGCAAAACCGCCTTTCTGTTGGCCTCATCAGCATTGGAAAAAAACCCAAATATCGATTTGTCAGAAAATTTGACCAATCAGAATTTAGCCAGAGATGACGATAATACTCCCCTGGCAATGCCGTTGTCGATGCAATTGCCAAAATCGAAACCGGCCCGGGCCGCGGGAAAAATGGCGCCAGCGCAATTGGCGTTGCCAAAACCACGCCCGCGGAAATGGGTTGTGGTTATCGATGCCGGACATGGCGGCAAGGATCCGGGCGCCATTGGCAAGGCTGGCACGCAAGAAAAGGCGATCACACTGGCGGCGGCACGCGAGCTTGCCAGACAATTGACTGCCACCGGCAAGATAACGCCAATTTTGGTGCGCGATGATGACCGTTATCTGCGACTTCGCCAGCGCATCCGGCTGGCACGCCAGAATCAGGCTGATCTGTTTATCTCGCTTCATGCAGATTCGGCGCGCACATCATCGGCACACGGTATTTCAGTCTTTACCTTGTCAGATAAGGCGTCAGATAAGGAAGCAGCGGCATTGGCTCGTCAAGAAAATAGTGCCGATCTGATTGGCGGCCCGGATTTATCAACCGAGGACCCCGATGCGGCTGGTGCGCTTGTGCGGATGTTCCAGCGTGAGTCGATGAACCAGTCAGCGCGTTTCGCCGCGGCCATACTGGCGGAAATTCAGGATCTGCCGGGCGGTGACAAACGGGGTCATCGCTTTGCCGGTTTTGCTGTTCTAAAAGCGCCTGATATGCCGTCGGTTTTGGTCGAGATGGGGTTTTTGTCAAACCGGAAGGATGAAGCCAACCTCAAAAGAGAGTCTTACCGGAAGGATTTATCTAGGCGGCTGACCCGGGCTATCCTGACCTATCTTGGCGAATATGGGCCTAAAATATGAGTGTGCGAGGGCTGTTATGGGAACTATTTTGATAAGTGCTGTAAAAAATTGATAAACAGGCTGGTGTCGAATTGATAAAATTACCGCTCTGCCATATCTGCGCCAAATTTCGACGTTACCAATGATCACATGGTAAGATTCGTTTCAGTCGTATTATCTCTTGTATTCTTGGTTTTCATGCTCGCTGGAGCCGGCATAGTTTGGGTGTTCTGGACCTATGGAAAAGGCTTGCCCGACTATCAGCAGCTGGCCAATTACGAGCCGCCTGTCGTAACCCGTGTTCACGCTGGCAACGGTGCCCTTTTAGCCGAATATGCGAGTGAAAAGCGGCTTTTCGTGCCGGTTGAGGCGATCCCGCCACGGCTGATTCATGCCTTTATTTCGGCTGAGGATAAGGCTTTTTATAGCCATTTCGGCATTGATCTTCGTGCGTTGACGCGTGCGGTGGTAACCAATATCTTGAATTATGGTAGTGGCCGCCGGCCAGTCGGCGCCTCGACAATTACCCAGCAGGTAACGAAAAACTTCTTGTTGACCAATGAGGTTTCGATCGATCGAAAAATCAAGGAAGCAATCTTGTCGCTGCGCATGGAGCGGGCTTTCAGCAAAGACCAGATCTTGTCTTTATATCTGAACGAAATCTATCTTGGTCGGGGCAGTTACGGGGTTGCAGCGGCGGCACTAAATTATTTCGACAAATCGCTGGGACAACTTGAGTTGCATGAAATTGCCTACATTGCTGCCTTGCCAAAAGCTCCGAATAATTACCACCCGGTCCGTAATCTGAGGGCTGCCACAATTCGGCGGAACTGGGTATTGGATGAAATGCAGCAGAATGGCTATATCACTCAAGATGAAGCTGATACGGCCAAGGCAATGCCGCTGGAGATGCGGGGGCAAAGCGGGTTTGATGCAGCCGAAGCGCCGTATTTTACCGAAGAGGTACGCCGCCAGCTAATTCGCCAGTTTGGTGAGACATCACTTTATGATGGCGGTTTATCGGTGCGCACGACACTGGATCCTTTTCTGCAGCAGATTGCCGATAATGCGCTTGAGCGTGGGCTCGAGGCGCTTGATCGGCGGCAAGGGTGGCGCGGCCCCCTGGGGGAAATGCAAGCTGGTGCCGATATTGATAAAGTGCTCGCCGATCAGACTTCAAAATTACGTCCAAATCATTATGCCGCGTTGGTTACAAAGGTTGAACAGCGACGTGCAGAAATCTATGTCAACGGGCGGCCGGCCATGATCCCTTTTGAGCTTGCTTTTTGGGCCTATCCGCCGCGCCGTGATGACGGGGTGCGGCCGCCGCCGCTTCAGGATCTCCGCCATGCCCTCTCGAAAGGTGACATAGTTATTGTTCAGCCGCCCGGCTTTACGCCGGATCTGATCCGCAATGACTTTAAACCAGCACCTAATCATTTTGCACTTGGTCAACGCCCGGATGTAGAGGGTGCGATTGTCGCGCTTGATCCGCATACCGGCCGCCTGTTGGCGATGAGCGGAGGCTATAATTACGCCGAGTCAGAATTTAACCGTGCGGTTCAGGCCATGCGTCAGCCTGGATCGGCGTTCAAGCCTTTTGTTTATCTGGCGGCGCTGGATGCCGGCTACAGCCCAACGACCCGTATTCTCGACGCGCCATTGGTTGTTGATCAGGGGCCGGGCAAGCCAAAATGGAAGCCGGCCAATTACACTCGGCGATTTTATGGTCCATCTATCATGCGGGTTGGGATAGAAAAATCACGAAACCTGATGACGGCGCGATTGGCCATGACAATCGGCATGGACCGTGTTCAAGATTATGCAAAACGCTTTGGCCTTAATGATAATTTGCCGCCGTTGCTGTCAATGTCGCTTGGCGCTGGCGAGACCACTTTGCTTCGGCTGACGGCGGCCTATGGCATGTTGGTAAATGGTGGCAAGAAAATCACCCCGAGCCTGATTGACCGGATTCAAGACCGGAATGGCCAAACCATTTATCGGCACGATGCGCGGCAATGCACGTCCTGTATCGCAACAGATGGCTGGTCAAATCAGTCAATTCCGGCATTGCGCGATGCGCGTGAACAGCTTACCGATCCAGCATCGGCGTTCCAGATGGTGTCGATGCTGGAAGGTGTGATTAAACGCGGAACCGGCAATTCGATCAATGATCTTGGGCTGGTCGTTGCGGGCAAGACCGGCACCACCAACGACAATACAAATGGCTGGTTTATCGGTTTTACTCCGGATCTGGCGATTGGCGTCTTCATCGGTTATGACCTGCCGCGACCGCTTGGCAAGAGGGAAACCGGCTCAAGTGTAGCGGTACCAGTTTTTGGTGATTTTGTAATGCGCTCGCAAATCGGGAAGCCGATTATTCCGTTCCGGCGGCCAAATAATGTTCAGGTTATTCCGGTTCATGCCGAGAGCGGAGAACGTGTTCTGCCAAAGGATCAACAGGCCATTCTGGAAATTTTCAAACCCGGGCAACGGCCAGGCGGGGTGCTAATTGATATGGCGCCCGGCATGAGTGGCGAGGCCAGTTCAACCGGCCAGACAATAACAACACAAGAGATATACACAAAAGGCCTGTATTAGGTCTTTATCGCTGCGTTTTGCCGTGCGGCGACGGATGCTTGTTGCGTGCCGATGATAATTGGGGACTTGCCACAGCCCCCTTCAGCGCGTTAGGAACAAGCGTTATAAAATTCTAATTTTACGCTGGATCATCACTTCATGCAGGCCGAAACCGCAGCAAAAATCGAGATCATCAAAACGGCAATCGACCTGTTGCGCAAACACGTCAAATATGATGATGCAAAGGCGCGTCTGACCAGCCTTGAGGCGGCCATCTCGGATGGTGATTTCTGGAATGATCAGGCCAGTGCGCAGGAAACCATGCGCGAAAAAAACCGGATTGAACGCCAGTTATCGGTGATTGATAATTTGCAATCTGAAATGGATGATGCGCTGGAATTGCTGGAACTGGGGGCAGCCGAGGGAGATGATGAAATCGTCATTGATGCCGAGGAAATCCTCAGCAAACTGGTGACCGTTGCCGAAAAACGCCAGCTCGAAAGCCTGTTGTCGGGCGAGGCTGATGGTAATGACTGCTTTATCGAGGTTCATGCCGGTGCTGGCGGTACCGAGGCGCAGGATTGGGCGTTAATGCTGATGCGGATGTATAGCCGCTGGAGCGAGGCGCGTGGCTTTAAGTTACAGATCATCGAAGAGAGTGCCGGTGAAGAGGCTGGCATCAAATCAGTCACTATACGAATTGAGGGTGAGAACGCCTATGGCTGGATGAAAACCGAGTCAGGCGTGCATCGTCTGGTACGAATCTCTCCCTATGATAGTTCGGCACGCCGTCATACCAGCTTTGCCAGTGTTTGGGTCTATCCGGTCGTCGATGAAAATATCGAAATCGAGATTGAAGATAAGGACTTACGGATTGATACTTACCGCGCATCTGGCGCAGGCGGCCAGCATGTCAATAAAACAGACTCGGCGATCCGGATTACCCATTTGCCAACGAATATTGTTGTGCAATGCCAAAATGATCGCTCGCAGCATCGTAACCGTGCCACTGCATTCAGTATGCTAAAGGCGCGTTTATATGAGTTGGAGTTGCAGCGCCGTGAAGATGCGGCAAATGATGCGGCGTCAAGCAAAACTGATATTGGCTGGGGAAATCAGATCCGGTCTTATGTTCTGCATCCCTATCAAATGGTAAAAGACCTTCGCACTAACGTTGAAAAGGGTAATGCACAGGGCGTTCTAGATGGTGATCTCGACGATTTCATCGAAGCCAGCCTTGCAGCACGCGTCGGCAATCAGCGTTAGGCGTCATGGCGTCTTGATGAGGATGCCACTAGATCATCACGAACTGCAAGCGAGCCATAAAATGCCGCAGAAAACCGCGCCGCATTGCGCGCAGCAATATTGAATGGCGGCTTTAGATCACCATGAAAATAGCGTTTTACCAAGTTATGCCATGTGCTAACCGGATCAAGACGATCTAGGCCACATACATAATCGAACCAGCGTTTTCCCACTAAAACATGGGTGATTTCATCTGTCATTATGATGTTTAGCGCCGCCGCGGTTTCCGCATCACCAACCGCTTGCAGACGCGCGATCATGGTCGGGGTAACATCAAGACCGCGTGCCTCCAGCACCAGCGGCGCGATTGCCAGCCGCGCCAGAAGGTCATGTTTGGTTGCATCGGCTGCTTGCCACAGCCCATCATGGGCGGCAAGGTCGCCATAAGCGGCATCAAGATCGGCCAGCCGGTCGCTGAGCATTAGAAAATGCCGCGCCTCATCATCGGCAACCCTAAGCCAGTCGTGATAGAAATCAAGCGGTAGCGATGTCCCGGTAAAACGGCTTGCCATATCTAGTGCCAAATCAACAGCATTCAACTCGATATGCGCGATTGCGTGAAGCAGCGCGATCCGGCCGTGTACCGATTGCGTAATGCGGCGGCGCGGTACCTCGCGCGGCGGGCGCAATAGCGGGCGGCCAGGCCGACCCGGACGATCCGGCGGCATCTGCCTGCCAAGTGGCAGTGCTTTCGCCGTCCATGCGGTAACAAGATCGCGGGTTGCCCTAGCCTTTTGTCGCGCGTCCTTGATCGCAATTATGCCGGATATCGCGCCGCTCAGGGTTTTTCTGGTGGGGTCTGGCATGATTACAGCGCCTTTAACCTCTTCAGAACCTCGGCAGCGTGACCATCAACCTTTACCTTTGGCCATATGGCAACAATCCTACCCTCAGCATCAATAATAAAGCTAGCTCGCTGGATGCCCATATAGGTTTTCCCATACATTGATTTTTCAACCCAGACGCCAAATTCCTCACAAAAACTCGTGTCATTATCAGCGCCCAGAAGGCAGGTCAGATCATATTTTGCGCGAAATTTTGCCTGTTTTACCGCGGTGTCTTTGGAAACGCCGATTACAATCGCATTTTCTGCAGCAAATTCCTCCTCAAGCGCCGAAAATTGTTGGGCCTCCTTTGTGCAGCCAGACGTATCAGCGCGCGGAAAGAAAAACACGACCACTTTTTTGCCACCTTGTTCGGCTATTGAAAAATGATCGGTATCGGTTGGAATTGATAAGGTGGGGGCAAGGTCGCCAATCGCAAGCATGAAATGTCCTAACTCTCACTTTGACGCCGTGGATAATGCGCGGTTTGTTTGGTGTTTAAATTGTTACCAATGATAGATAATATGTTTAATGAAGATCGCAAGACAGCCCAGTTCTGGCATGATAAACAAGATCAAATTATAAAGTTTTAAAGGATACGGCGTGTCTGCTGTTCGACATATCACGGTATTGGGCGTTTTCAAGACCTTTATCATCACTGCAATATTGATGGCGGCACTGATTTTTGGCGCCGGTTATCTTTATATAAACGAGGCAGGAGGGCTGCGCCGTCTGCTTGAGAGTGAGTTGACCCGCATTGTGGGCAACGGGTCGGTAACCGTTGGCGGCGCGCGTCTCAGACTGTCACTATCACGCCAGCCGCTTCATCTTGCAGCCGAAGATATCGTTGTCAAACTCGAGCGTGATCAGATTGATTTGCCAAGCGCCGACATAAGTTTTGGCTTAAAAAGCCTGCGTAGTGGTGGGCCAGAAACGGTTTTGTTACGCGGGATCAAACTTGATCTGGTGAAAAAATCATCGGGCTGGTCAGGGTCACCAGCGATAATTTTTCTTGATCAGTTGGTGAAACAGTCGGGTCGAAATAACCGAAATTTGCTGCAATCAGGCGTGATTGAAAACCGCCTGGGTGGGCTAAAGCTCATTGCGGTTGAAACTGACCGTCTGTCGTTATCAGATGAGGCTGGTCGCCTGCCAAAACTAACGTTTGCTGATATTCATATTGATGTGAAATCGCGTGATAATGACCAGGTTAGGGGCAGCCTGCGCGCAAAACGGCTTAATGCTGACGGCGGTCAAGTTGGCAATTTCACCCTGTCATTTGATGGC
>JADHOR010000024.1 GCA_016778895.1 Candidatus Puniceispirillum sp. | reverse complement strand
ATTGAAATGACGGCACTGGGTAATGATGGCACTGAAAGTCACATTTTTAGATGGTTGGATGGGCAGGAAGTTAGTCATTAAATTGACGAGAATTTTCACAAGGTGGATATGGTTGTGACGGATAAAACGCTACTGATTCTTGACGATGATGCGCCACTTCGGGGCCGGCTGCGCCGCGCGATGGAAGTCCGCGGCTTTGAGGTGATGGATGCTGGCACAGTTCACGAGGGTGTTGAAATGGTACACAAAACCCCGCCTGCCTTTGCAATTCTTGATATGAAGCTTGAAGATGGTACTGGCTTGACGCTGGTTCAAGAATTGCGCAAAAAACGCCCTGATTGCCGGATAGTCATGCTAACCGGCTTTGGTAATATCGCCACAGCTGTGGCAGCGGTAAAGGCGGGCGCACTGGATTATTTGCCAAAACCTGCTGATCCCGATCAGATTAACGCCGCGCTTATGCAGTCAGGCGATGAAATGCCACCACCGCCGCAAGACCCAATGAGTGCTGACCGGGTTCGCTGGGAGCATATTCAGCGGGTTTATGAGCAATGCGGGCGCAATGTGTCTGAGACGGCACGTCGCCTTAGAATGCACCGCCGCACATTGCAACGTATCTTAAGCAAGCACGCACCGCGTGATTGACCTTCGGCATCCATCCGATTAAACCAACGGGATAGGCTGGCGGTTTATCGCGATGCCGTCTGGATGGTTTTGGGAATAATCAAAATGCAAAAATCATATCGCTTTTTGAGCGGCGTCGATGATGCCGCGTTTTGTCAGCGCGTTTCCAATGCTCTTGCTGAGGGCTATGTTTTATATGGTAATCCGGTGATGGTCATGGATAATGGCAGCCGGATTGTTGGTCAGGCGGTTATCTTGCCAGATCTGGCAAAAATTCAGGATGTAGCGAACAGGAACAAAAGCGGTGACTAAAAAGGATTATCAAATAGCCACAAAGCTCGTGCGTGGTGGTCAGCACCGTTCAGAAAATCGCGAAACCTCAGAAGCGTTGTATATGACGTCTGGCTTTGTTTATGATTCGGCTGAGCAGGCGGCGGCGGCGTTTCGTGATGAGATTGATACATTTGTCTATTCGCGCTATGGCAACCCGACCGTCAAGATGTTCGAGCAACGTCTGGCACTGCTTGAAGGGGCCGAGGCATGCCGAGCCACGGGCACCGGTATGGCGGCTGTATTCGGGGCGCTTGCCTGTCAGCTGCAAAGTGGCGATCGTATTGTCGCCAGCCGCGCCTTGTTTGGTGCCTGCCACGCCATTGTTACCAAAATCCTGCCAAAATGGGGGGTAAAAACCGAGCTTGTCGACGGAACTGATCTTGTCGCATGGCAGGCCGCATTAAAAACCCCGGCCAAGCTGGTGTTTTTGGAAAGCCCGTCAAATCCGGTTCTCGAACTTGTTGATATTGCTGCGGTAAGCGCGCTTGCGCACAAGGCTGGCGCGGTTGTTGTCGTCGATAATGTGTTTGCTTCGCCGTTGTATCAAAAGCCGCTGGAACTTGGCGCTGATATTGTTATTTATTCGACGACTAAACATATTGACGGTCAGGGCCGGCTGCTTGGCGGTGCGGTGCTTGGCAAGGCCAATTTTGTTGAAGATGTCTTTTTGCCTTTTTACCGGCAGACCGGTGCCGCAATTAGTGCCTTTAACGCTTGGGTGATGCTAAAATCACTGGAAACACTGCCGCTTCGGGTGGCGGCACAAACCGAAAATGCGTATCATCTGGCAGCGTTTCTGTATGCGCACCCGAAGGTAAAATCGATCAGTTATCCGGGGCATGAAAGCCACCCACAGCATGACCTTGCTAAACGTCAGATGAGTGGCTTTGGCAATATGCTGGCTTTTGAAATTGACGGCGATCAGGGCGCGACCTTTCGCTTTTTAAATAGGCTGCAACTGATCGATATCTCCAATAATCTTGGCGATTCAAAATCGCTTGTTTGTCACCCTTTTACCACAACGCATGCTAATCTAAGCGACGAAGATCGCGCCAGTCTGAATATTACGCCAAGCCATGTAAGGCTGTCAGTCGGGCTGGAGGACAAAATTGATCTGATTGCCGACCTTGAGGCGGCTCTAGTGGCCGTTGATTAAGGTTTTTGTAGCCCTGCGCTGTCCAGTTTGACGATAGATGATCTGACCGCTAGCATTTGCCTTAGTGCCGCGTTACCTTGTGATACAGTCCAGGCTTGCCTATATGAACAGTGGTGGGTTTTTAGTCTTTAAAATGTCCAAATGCTGAATTTTCTTGTGTTAAAACCGCTTTTCTCCAGATGCTATTAGAGGGTTAGTCGCGTGAGTTTTTTTGCTGATATCCTGTCTAGCCTTTTTGACCGCAAACTTGGTCTGGCTAGTCGCGCGAAAGATGATAATCAGCCAATTGATGTTTTGTGTCAGGCGCTGTTATCGAGCCGGGGTGATGTATCAGGAATGTCACTGGCGCAGCTTATCCTTGATCGGTATGCCGACCTTGATGACAGCGGGAAGCTGGCGTGGTTTTCACTTTTGGCAAATGATATGGATGTACCAATTGATGCGGCGATCGCCACGATTAAAGCCTATAAAGCCACCCCGTCAGCAAACAGCTATGAGACTATGGTTGCAACGGTTGAGCCGGCTAGATTACAACTGATCCGGCGGTTGAATCAGACGCATGACGCTACCGCAAAACTGGTGAAAATGCGTGAAGACCTGATCCAGTTTCTTCCCGAGCATCCGCATCTTGGCAAATTGAATGTCGATTTTAAACATCTGTTTGCCTCATGGTTTAATCGGGGTTTTCTGGTGTTGCGACCAATAAGCTGGTCAAGCCCGGCGCATATTCTGGAAAAAATCATTACTTATGAATCGGTCCATGAAATTGAAAATTGGGACGATCTACGCCGCCGGTTACAGCCCGAAGATCGACGTTGTTTTGCTTTTTTCCATCCGGCAATGCCAGATGAACCACTGATTTTTGTTGAGGTTGCCCTGACCAAGGGAACACCGAACTCGATCCAGACGATCCTGCTTGAAAATCGCGATGTGATACCGGCTGAAAAAGCCGACACGGCGGCCTTTTATTCGATCTCGAACTGTCAGGCTGGCCTTGCTGGCATTTCCTTTGGCAATTCATTGATTAAGACGGTAGTTCAGCATTTGCTTCGCGAGGTGCCGCAGATCCGCAATTTTGTGACCTTGTCGCCGATCCCGGGATTGGTGAAATGGCTTCGTGAAACTGGCCAGTTTGACGTCGATGCCACGGCTGAAACCCACCGCCAGCAGGCAGCGTATTATTTGCTGAATGAAAAGCATCATAACGGGCAGCCCCGTGATCCTGTGGCCCGTTTCCATTTGAAAAATGGCGCGCTTGTCGGGGCGGTTCATGCAAATGCCGACAAGTCGAAAAATGGCATAGCGCAGTCTTGTGGTGTCATGGTAAATTATCGTTATGATCTGTCCCGGATCAGCGAAAATCATGAAGCTTTTGCCAATCAACAAACCGTGATCGCAGAAAAAACGGTAAAGGCTTTGGCGGCCGAAATTGAAATCACCGATCCAGCCGCCTAGCGGTTTGGCTTTGATATTTTGTAGGAATTTTTTATGTCGAATTTGCTGTATGATCAACTGTTTGGGTGCCACCAGGGTGAAGAAAAGCCGTTTCTAATTTTTGCTGATGGTTCGCAGCAATCCTATGACAGTTTTCTGCGTCAAACTGCGCGTTTTGCGAATGTGATCCGGGCTATCGGGCTTGACGTTGGTGACCGGCTTGCGGCGCAGGTTGAAAAATCTGCCGAGGCGTTGGCGCTCTATGCGGCTTGTGTCCAGTCGGGGGTGATTTTCCTGCCGTTGAATACGGCTTACACACCTGCTGAAGTGTCCTATTTTGTTGGTGATTCGGGGGCAAAGCTGGTTGTTGGTGATCAGAATTTTGATCTTGAGTCGGTAGCGCGTGAACATGGTGCTGCGCTTGAGCGTTTGAACGCCGACGGCAGTGGCAGCTTTACCGAGCGTGCGGCAACCGCCAGCGAGGCTTTTGCCACTGTGCCGCGTGGAGCTGATGATCTGGCGGCGTTTCTTTACACATCCGGCACCACCGGCCGCTCGAAGGGCGCGATGCTGACGCAGAATAACCTGCTGTCGAATGCCGAAACGCTTATCGGTGAGTGGCGGTTTGACGAGCATGATGTGCTGTTGCATGCGCTGCCGATCTTTCACACGCATGGCCTGTTTGTTGCGACTAATATTATTCTTCTGGCCAAGGCAAGCATGATCTTTTTGCCAAAATTTTCTGCAGATATGGTGATTGACGCGCTGCCAAAGGCGACCTCGATGATGGGCGTGCCAACATTCTATACACGGTTGCTTGATGATCCGCGGCTGACTCCCGACCTGACCGGCCATATGCGCCTGTTTATTTCGGGAAGCGCGCCGTTGCTGGCAGAAACGCATATCCAGTTTGAAAACCGCACCGGGCACCGTATCCTCGAGCGTTATGGCATGACCGAAACCAATATGAACACATCGAACCCCTATGATGGCGAGCGGCGTGCGGGCACGGTCGGTATGGCTCTCCCTGGTGTGGATATGAAAATCACCAATACCGATACCGGCGAAACCCTGGCAGATGGGGAAATTGGTCAGATTGAAGTGCGCGGGCCAAATGTGTTTGTTGGCTATTGGAATATGCCGGAAAAAACCCGTGAAGAATTGCGTGAGGACGGGTTCTTTATCACCGGCGATTTAGGCCGAATTGATGAATTTGGCTATTTGCAGATTGTTGGCCGGAATAAGGATCTGATCATTTCAGGCGGTTATAATATCTATCCAAAGGAAATCGAACTTATCCTTGACGAACAGCCTGGCATTCTGGAAAGCGCGGTTATTGGGGCGCCGCATCCTGATTTTGGCGAGAGCGTTATCGGCATTCTGGTTGCTGACGGCAGCCAACCGGTTGATCTTGAGGAAATTGAAGCATCGCTCGGCAAAAGGCTGGCACGCTTTAAGCAGCCTCGCAAATTGATTTTAGTCGATGCTTTACCGCGAAACACAATGGGCAAGGTTCAAAAGAACAGTCTGCGTGACGAGTTTGGCGCAGCCTTTCAGAGCTGAGCCAAATTACGGCTGGACTAGCTTTGCAATTAATCGGCGGTAACGCCTTTAGCTTAGCCGGTTTCGGCAACCAGCCCAGCAGCAGATATACCAGCTAGCGCGGCGGCTTCGTCATTATCTGACGTGTCGCCAGAAATGCCAACGGCGCCAAGCAGATTGCCATCGGCATCACGAATCAGAACGCCGCCCGGTACCGGGACAAAATCACCATCTGCAAGGCCGTTCATGGCCTGAATGAAATAGGCCTGCTGTTCAGCCCGCGCCATCAATGCACGTGTGCCCATGCCAATCTTGATCGCGGCATTTGCCTTGCCGTGAGCGATGCGCCAGCGCATCTGGCTAACACCATCTTCTGATGAACAGGTAACAAGTGATGTGCGTGGGTCGAGGACAATGACGCTAATTGGCTTGAGGCCAAGCTCACGCCCCTTGGCGAGGCTGGCTTCGGTGATGATACTGGCTTGATCCAATGTTATTGACATAAGAAACTCCTTTGATCGTTTTAGGCTTAAAAACTGGACGTATCTGTGTCTAGGCCGGATGCAGTTTGACTGGGTGAAGGCTGTCCCTTTGCTCAGTTTCTGTTGTAATGGCATTGCCGCTTTCGGGCAAGATCGTGCGGCCAGAGTTTAACCAACCAGCATGGCAATGGTTTTTTCGCGCATCTGATAGGCCGACGACGTCGTTTCAATCTCGACATCATCAAGGCTGATTGGCTGATCTTTCTTTACTGGACGCAACAGCTTGACGTGATTGGCAAGCCCCAATGGCAGATAGTTATTGGCCACTGATATGGCGGCCGGGCGTACTCCGCCATAAATGGTAAAGCCGCCCTCGCCATCCAGCATAGTGCCTGCACCAAGATCGGCCTTGGCAATCGCCGGCACATCAGCGTTAAAGCAGGTCGCTGCCCCAGTCGCCTCGCGGCGCAGTCCGACCGAAGCTACCGACATGCCAAGCTCTAGCCCGATCAGATGCCATTTTTTATAGAGGCTCATATAGCGGCCAGTTGTATCGGTAACGACCTTATATTCCTCAAAGCAATTGCGGATGTAATCATTATCAGCCTCAATCGCCACCCAGACGCCCTTGCGGATATCATGCGGAATTTCGGTGCCATTCTCGTTAAGGCAGGAAATCACTTCGACAAGCCCCTCACATTCAAGCATGCCGCCAACTGATCTTGGCCGCATCAGATTGGGGATATCATCAACGCCACCCGGCGGAAATGCCAATCCGTTTGTTGGCACGCCAAGACCGGTGGCATTCGCAATAGCGGCCGATTCAATCGCCGGTTTTGAGCCATCGAGAAACGAGTTAAACATTTTCGGATTCAACCGGCCCCTTTCGGCCTTTTCAGCGGTAAGCCCCCAATAGTTCCAGATTGTCTCGGGTGTTGAAAACCGATATTCGGGAAGCCATTTATGCCCCCGCCCAGCGGCGGTAACCTTGAAGCCGCAGGTGCGCGCCCAATCAACAAGCTCACAAGTCAGTGCAGGCTGGTCGCCATAGGCCATCGAATAAACCACTCCAGCGTCAATTGCGGCTTTGCTGAGAGCGGGGCCGCAAAAAGCATCAGCCTCAACCGTGACATTGATAACATCTTTACCATGCGCATAAGCGGTTACGATATGATGCACGGCGGCAACCGGGTCGCCGGTACATTCAACAATTAGATCAATGGCCGGATGTCCAACCATTGACTGCCAATCATCGCCAACAAAGCTGGCACCGGTGGTTAGCGCATCATCCAGCGAGGCGGCACCGTATTTCTCGGCAGACCAGCCAACATAGGCAAGATTTGAACGGGCGTTTGCCGGGTTAAGATCGGCAATGCCTACAACATGAATGCCCGGCAACCGGTTGGCTTGTGCCAGAAACATACTGCCAAATTTACCGGCACCGATCATGCCAAGGCGGATTGGGTTCCGGTTAGCCTCGCGCTGCTGAAGTTTGCTAAAGAGGTTCATGCTGTCGGCTCCGGTATCTTCTTTTATCGGGCTTGCCATCCAGATTATGGCCATAGCCTGAGGTTATCGGCCTTGCTACCCTACGACAAGACTATTTTACGCAAGGGTTTTGCAATCCTGACGCCGATAATGCCGTCATTAAAAAATCGATGAACCCGCCTTACAAAAACCTGAATAGGGTCGTTACAAAGAATGCAAGAAGACAAAATATAATAGGCAAAACGGGCTGAAACATGATGATGATCCGCCGTGCAATGGGAGCCGCCCTGATCGGGCTGTGGCTGGGTGGCTGCAGCGTCGTCGTGTTTGAAGATGGGCCGGCTTGCCCTGCAGATACCGCCTGTCCAGTTGGGGTGACCGCGCTTGATCCAGCTACAGTGCCGGCCGAGCAGAGTCCACAACCAGCTCCACAACCATCACCGTCTCAGTCGGCGGCATCATCTCAGTCGGCGGCACCGTCTGCGTCGCCAGCATTATCGGGTCAATCAGACGCTAAAAGTGACGTTAGTATTGACGGTTATCGCAGCTATTTTGATTATGACAGCGCCGTGTTAAGCCAAGAGACCCTGTCTGGATTGTTGTTTGTTGCTGATCATCTAAAGGCCAATCCGGCGTTGCGGATTCTAATCGAAGGCCATTGTGATCAGCGCGGTACACGCGATTATAACATTGCGCTTGGACATAAGCGCGCTGATGCGGTGCGGATGCAGCTTGCCAGATTGGGTGTTGACCGTCGCCGCATAAAGACAAAATCCTATGGCAAGGAACGTCCAGCGGTGCGTGGCGCAACAGCGGCGGCCTGGGCGAAAAACCGCCGAACCGTGATTCGCCTGCACCACGACTAGGCCGCCTGATAGCCTTTGTCCCAGCGATCGAATGGGGCGTGGCAAAACGGCGGTTGCTGTTTGATGGCTTGCCGTTTCGGGGCTTTCTTGTCACTCTTCGGCGATGCAGCTATTTTTTCCAAATATTATCTTTGGTCAGGATGTAATTGCCGTCCGTCTGGCGGCGAATCCTGATCCGCAATCACACGATGTCAATCATGGCTGATCCGGGTCTGCTGATTTTGGTTGCCGTGGCTTTTTGCTTTGCTGGGTTTGTCAAAGGCGTTGTCGGGCTGGGCTTGCCGACGGTCAGCCTTGGGCTGTTGTCTCTGGCGGTTAATTTGCCGACGGCGATGGCACTTTTGGTAATCCCCTCATTGGCAACAAATATCTGGCAAGCGCTGGCTGGCGGCCAATTTTGGGCATTGCTGCGACGATTATGGTTGTTTTTGCTGATGGCGGTCATGATGGTCCACCTTGGTGCGTGGATTTTCAGCCATGTCGATATTGCCTTGCTTCATCGCGGGCTTGGGGCGTTATTACTAGTCTATGCCGTCTCTGGTCTCATCACTAAAACCATAGAATTGCCGCCGCACCTAGAGATGTTTCTGGGGCCAGTTTGCGGTGCGATAAACGGGCTGTTAACCGGTCTGACTGGCACATTATTTGTACCTGGTGTTATGTTTCTGCAGTCAATTGGCCTTCGGCGTGATGCATTGGTTCAGGCGATGGGAATGTTGTTTGCCGCATCAACCGCGTCATTGGGACTGGCGCTATATCAGCATGGTCTTATGCCGGTCAAAATTGGCTTGATGTCGGGCGCGGCATTGGTGCCGGCATTAATTGGTATGCAACTCGGTCTATTACTGCGCCACCGTCTGTCACAGGAATTATTCAGGCGGTTGTTTTTGGTCGCACTTGGCGGGTTAGGCGGCTATATTTTGTTATCATAAATGCCTAAATATGGTCGGTAATCCTGCCTGATCTGTTCATGTTTTTTGCCAATTAAAAACGGCTTTGGCGCTGGTTTAAAGGAAGTTTTAATGTCTCAAGTTTTGATGCCGGTTGATAATTTTTTTAGGTCCGCAGCACGCTGGCCAGATCGGATTGCCGTTGAAATAAGCGCTGGTGCCGATCAGCGTAAAATCAACTATGCCGAGCTTGCCGCATCAGTAAATGCGCTGGCGGCAGGGCTTCAGGCGATTGACCCAGCTCCGCAAAGCCGCGTTGGAATCTGCGCATATAACAGTTTTGAGCATCTTCTTGGCTGGCTTGCAGCCTATGCTGCTGGCAAGGTTTGGGTGCCGCTGAACCCGCGCAATGGCCGCGATGAGCTTGACCGGATTATCGATCTTACCACGCCAAGCATCATTATCTTTGATGCTGATTGCAGTGAAAAATTCGGGCCAACCTCAGCGCATCTCGTTGCTGGAAAAGATTGTGCGGATACGGTGCGTGCGCATAGCTCGATGATAAATCTGCTGACGGTTAATGCGGGCAAGATGCCGCGCCGCTATCCGGCTGATGGTGATGATCTACAGGCGATTAAATTTACCGGCGGCTCATCGGGAATGCCGAAAGGTGTGATGCAAACATACCGTGTATTCAATAGCTGCATTGCCTCGATGATTGCGTCATTCGGCTTCGATATGAATGATCGTCATTTACTGGCGGCACCGATGACGCATGGCGCCAATACGATGATTTTGCCAATTTTTGCAGTTGGCGGCACGCAATTATTCATGGATCAGCCAAGCCCCGGGGCCATTCTGGAGGCTATTTCGTCGATGCGAGCGACGACGATTTTCGTACCGCCAACGGTTTGCTATTTGATGCTTGAGAATGACCGGATAAATGATGTTGACCTTTCATCCTTGCGCCATTTTATCATTGGCGGTGCGAGCATAAGGCCGGATGTTGTGGCGCGGGCAATGCCGATTTTCAATCATGCGATGGAAACCTGTTTTGGTCAGACTGAGGTGCCGCAAATTGCTATCTGTATGCGTGCTGATGACTGGCAAGATCCGGCAAATCATGCCTCAACCGGCCGCGCCACGTTAATGACGCAGGTCGGGGTTATGGACGCAACCGGCAATCTATTGCCCGCCGGCGAAACTGGCGAGTTGGTGCTGGCTGGTGATCTTGTTATGAAGGGCTATTACAAAATGCCGGAAAAGACCGCCGAAACTATTAGTGATGGTTGGCTGCATACCGGCGATGTTGGCTATATTGATGAACGGGGTTTTGTGTTTATCAAGGATCGGATTCGCGATGTGGTTGTTACTGGCGGGTTCAATGTTTATCCGAACGATGTTGAGGCGGTGCTTGGTCAGCATCCTGACGTTGTCGAATGTGTCGTCTTTGGTCTGCCGGATGATAAATGGGGCGAGGCGGTTCACGCCGCTGTTGAGTTATCGAAACTGGCCAAGTGTGATGAGGCAGAGTTAATCGATTTTGTTAAATCACGGCTTGATTCGATCAAAGCCCCGAAACGGATTCACATTACCGATGCGTTGCCGCGTAGTCCGGTGGGCAAGGTGCTGCGCCGCGAAGCTAAAACCGCTTTTGCCACTCATTAGGCTAGTGTCTGTCCGTTAAAAATTATTTTGGGAAATTTATTTGAGGCACTCTATCCGGCCTGCCACTATTTAGCAGCCATTATTCGGCTGGCGCATGATCAAGGCGTTGGTCAGTTTGCTGTTGCGGCAGGATCACCGCCGCTAGCACGATCAGAATGGCGACGACACTCATGATGGTAAATAATGTCGTCATCGAAAACCCGGCCTGCAATATCAATCCGCAGGTTGGCAAAACACTGGCACCAATTGTGAGGTTGAGTAAAAACTTCACGCTGAAAACGCGCCCCCGCCACGCATCCGGTACATAGCGCGACAAGATAGCATCGGTAATGGGAATCTGACCAAACACGAAACTCATTGCCAGCAGCATCGCAATGAACAGCGCAAAATCATTAAATTGCGCCGCCAGATAAATGAAAAGAACCTGCCCAACGGCCATAATGAACAGAATGTTTTTAGGCGAATAACGATCAATCAGCCAGCCAATGGCAATTTGCGAAAATGACGCTACCGCATAGACCAGCGACGCCAACAGGCCGGTTACGGCAACTGATGTTGAAACATTGGTCATTGAAATTTCAAAATAGCGTGGCACAACGAAGGTCATGGCGCCAAATATAAAGCCGCCACTAGCGGTTGACAGCGCCATTGCGGCAAGCGCCCGTTTCCAGTTTGGTGCAAAGGAATCAGCCGCGCTGGTGCGCGCTTTTGCAGGGCCGTCCTGATCTGGTTTTAGAGCCTTGGCAAAGGCTACCCCATAGAAAAGGCAAAACACACCGGGCAGGATAAAGCAAAGCCGCCAGTCGCCAACGGTTAGCAATAGCCCGGTAATTAACGGCGCTGCTGCGACCCCCATATTTCCAAAAACACCATTAACCCCGAGGCGATAACCGATGAATTTGTTGCTTTTGACAAGCATCGGAATACCAACCGGATGATAAATGGCGGCAAAAACACCAATGACGCCAATCGCCGCAGCAAGGTGATAGATGCTTTGCGACAGGCCGGCCATTATCGCTCCGATGCCGATGCCAAAATGGAAAATTACCATCAAGAGCGAGCGCGAGAAACGGTCGGCGAGCTGGGCGGCGACCGGTGCCATGCCGCCAAACAGCACAAAGCCAATTGCGCCGTAGACGATGATTTCATCATAGGTGAAACCGAAATGCCGACCCGCATCATAGGCCGCTTTGGCAAAAATCAGCATGATGAAATGGTCAAGGAAATGACTGATATTGATATAGATGTCATCTACCGCCTTGGCGCGGAACGGGCGCGATAAACTATCAAGCATCTCAGGTTCCCTGTCGCATCCACGGCTCAAAAAGCCTATCTATTAAAAACAAAATCCAAAAATATCATAATTGGATAAAACAGTGACCTGTCTTTTGGGCTGTGGCAAGTCTCAAAACATATCGCTGAATCATGCGGGTTTTCATGGTAATTGCCTCTACAGTCCGGCTAGAGTAACGCCAGTGGAGTGCTTTACCAGTGATTACAGGATCAGATATGCGTCAGGATGAGTCCGAACAGCCATTGACCGAACATCTTGTTGATCAATTTGCATCTTATTTCCTGATCACTATGCTTGCATTTCATCTGGTTGGGTATATGAAAAAACAATATGAAAAACGGCATGTCAAAGAGGGTTAGACAGTATTAATCGCGCCGATCAACCATTGTAAATGCGCGCCCTTGATCATTGACTCCTTTTTGACTTCTAACTCACCCTCTCATGAAAAAACGGCTTATGTGATGACGATAACCGGCAGTGAAATCTGGCTTTACAGCGCCGCGCTTTTTTTGCTGTTTCTGACACCCGGGCCAGTCTGGGTTGCCATGCTGGCTCGTGGTCTGAAAGGCGGTTTTGCCGGTGTCTGGCCACTTGCGCTTGGGGTCGCGGTTGGGGATACAGCGTGGTCGGTTGCAGCGCTGCTTACGTTAAGCCAGGTGGCTGGCATTCATGCGGATCTGATGGTCTGGTTGAAATATGTTGCGGTTCTGGTGTTTTTTGCGATGGGGTTTAGCCTGCTGCGGTCACCAATCGAGGCGATTAGCGCGCCACCTCAATTGACCCGTCACGGTATTCTGGCAGGGTTTCTTGCTGGCTTTTTGGTGATCCTAGGCAATCCAAAGGCGATTTTGTTCTATATAGGTATTTTGCCCGGATTTTTTACTGTCGATAGATTACAGCCGATTGATATTGCGATAATTGGCGGGCTGTCGGCACTGGTGCCGTTTCTAGGGAATCTTGGCATGGGGTTGCTTGTTGATCATGTCTCAAAAACGCTGAATTCGCTGCCTTTGCGGCGCCGGATAAATCGAATAACGGGCGGTGTTTTGATCTTTGTTGGTGCGATTATATTTGTTGGCTAGGTTTTGGCATGACTGGGAATTAATGAATTGTTTAAGCTGTTCTGCCTCTTGCACATTTTTTTCCAAAAGCGGTTTGACCACATCGCCAATCGACACAATGCCAACCAGCTGGCCATCACGGGTGATGGGTACATGGCGAATGTGGTTTTCGGTCATAAGCTGCATAAGCTGGGATGATGTGACATTAGTTTCGACCGTGACAACCTTGTTTGTCATAATGTCTTTAGCCTTGATACCAGCGGTTTGGCCGCCGGTTGATAAATGTAGGATGATGTCACGTTCGGACACGATACCTACTACCTGATGATCGGCTTTAACCACCACAATTGTATCAATGTGCCGCTGTGCAAGCACCTCTATAAGATCATCAACCGGACAGTCTCTATGCGTTGTAACGCAGCCCCGTTTGATTCATTTTGCAATGAATGGCGCCATGATTTGTCTCGGTCGTTGTTTGATAATCTCCGTTTATTCTGGTGGCGTACTGCTTTAGCCAGCGCCGTGATATTCAGATGAATTTTGCGGCGACTAACGTATTCCGTCAAATGCAGGGCCGGCAAAGGTTTTAACGCCCGTCTGACGCTGGATCGTCACAATAATTCCGCTTAATTTTTATGATTGTCCTGCTTACCGTCGGTAATCGCCTTACCAATAAGCGCAAGACATAGAATAAAAATGCCGCCATAGAGTAGAAAGTCAGCTAGGTGGTCCATCCTTGCCTCATGTGAAATTCGGTGAACGAGTATCTCTGATATCAGCTTACCAGGTTTGCAGGCTTTGTCATGGGATGCAAGCTGTCAGGGGGGTTATTTGGCACGGCGACCTTGGCTTGGCCTTTGCTTTTGTAGCATCTGGGATAGGATTTCTAACAATTTCTGATGACGATATTTGGGTCTTTTCATTAAAGAAAAACCCCCACCAGTCGTTTAGACTGATGAGGGTTCTCATCGGAGGTCAAACCGGAAGCTAATCAGCATCAAATGCTAATCTGTCAAAGCTTTGGACTGATTAGAGGGCTGACCTTGATGAGAGCCCAGCAATTTTCATGCCATATAGTGTGGTATTCGTACCGGCTTAATTCAGGCGATGGCCAAGTATGCTGACGCGCAAAAGCCAGCGCCAACAGAATAATAATCGGGTGGCACCTTATTCTGCGTTTTCGTCAACCCATGCTTGCACCTGTTCGGGGAATTCAGGAAAATATTGGGTGATTGTCTTGATGTTGAAAGAGGCTTGAATTTTCTCAATAGGCTCGCGTTCGAGCAGGAAATTAAACGCAAATTCGATAAGGTGCTCCTTATCAACACGGCTGTTGGTCAGCTCATGAAGATCGGCGTCGGATATATTTACCTTAAAAATTGATTGCTTAGTCTGGTGCAGTTTCTCGCTATTGAAGACCACACCAAAATCATCACGGCTTCGCGCAATAATTGTAAGTTTCATCCTGTCCTCCCAATGCCAGCCGGACTGTCTTAGGATTGCAATGGGAAAGGCTAGCATGACGCAGCGCAGGATTTCAATAAGCGCAACTATTTTTGCCGTGAGAGGGATAGTCGAAGACAGCAGCGACAGGCGCAACCGATAGGCGCAACTCGCCGGTGCTGCTCAGCTAGAAATGTTGTCGCCAGAGCTGTTTATCCGGCCGGAATCTCGCCCATATGTTTTGGCACGTGATAGCCTTTTTGCACGGCATCACGCGCAAGCAGCCGCTGATACCACCCGCGGACATTCTGAAATTCTGCAAGATTGACTTGCTGCCATTCATAGCGCGAAACCCACGGCCAGATTGCCATATCGGCAATTGAATAATCATCACAAATATAGTCACGTCCCTCAAGCCGCCGGTTTAGCACGCCATAAAGCCGCGCGACTTCACTGCGGAAACGCTCTTCAGCATAGGCTGATTTGCCGGGATTGTGATGCAGGAAATGATGCGCTTGGCCAAGGATTGGGCCGAACCCACCCATCTGCCACATAAGCCATTCATTGACACGGGCACGCTCTGCCGGATCTGTTGGCAGAAATCGTCCATGTTTCTCGGCAAGGTAAAGCATGATGGCGCCTGACTCCATTAGAGTCAGGCCATTATCCTGGTCAACAATTGCTGGGATTTTATTGTTCGGACTGATTTGTAAAAATTCCGGACTGTTCTGATCGCCCTGAGTGATATTTATAGAATGCACCGCATAATCAATTCCAAGCTCTTCGAGAAGGATCGAAACTTTACGTCCGTTTGGCGTCGTCCAGGTGTAAAAGTCAATCATGCAGGCATTCCTTTTCTTATCACAATTTTGTCGCGTTCTCCACCTTGGCAAATGGTGACATGGCCGATCATAACCGTCGATAGCGGTTATCCGGAAGCAAATTTTTCAGCAAATAATGCAATCACGATGTAACGCGAGGTTTTCGCAAGTGCCACAATTAAAATATAGCTTCTCAACGGTTCTCGTAACACGCCAGCAGTCACTGTGATCGGGTCACCAATGATCGGCACCCAGCTTAAAAGCAGCATCCAGCGACCATATTTCTGATACCATCTGGTGATTCCCTGATATCGTGGTGATGCCTGAATTTTCGCCAGCCGCATAACCGATTTGCCAATGCCGCGCCCAATTGCCCAATTGACCACCGCGCCCAGCGTATTGCCAGTGCTGGCAATCAGGATCAGCACCACCATTGAATAATCCGAACGCATCACCAAGTAACCAAGGCTAAGTTCAGATTGCGCCGGTAAAATGGTGGCGGCGAGAAATGCCGATAGAAACAGCCCGAAAAGGGCACCAGCTTCATTCATCGGTTTTAACCTCTCGGTTTTCAGCTGTTAGGGCGTGATTGTGCATTTGGTTTTGCTAGTTTTCGATCGCATAGGCTGTTTTATTTTACTCGAATTGGAGCCATCAATCTATGACCGCAAATGAACACGCACTACTGATCACCATCGAAGCCGATTACCGGTCTAATCATATGTATTGGATCGAGCGCAAATTAAACAAGCGGTTTGAACGCTGGTTCCGCAATAAAACCAGCTATCAGATAAATGATTTGCTCGCAGAGCGTCAAATTCATGATCTGCAAGTTGAGATCTTTGCCTATTATAACAAGCTCGATTATGAACCGGTGACACGATTATCACCCGCGCTTTACGAAAAATGGATCAGCACAATTATCATGGGGTGGCTGATGCGAAAATCGGTGTCCTGCTGGTCAAAAATCAAAATGGCCAGTGCCAGTGTCTAGTGCCAGTGTCCTTAAACGGTCATGAACCGGATTTGCGGTTCTCCATTGCTTTATTAAGCCGGTAATCAGCATTAATTCTGTCGTGGATTTGTCTGACATCATCCGGCCATGTCGATTTGATATAAGACAAGGCTGCAATAATTTCCCGATCGGTAAGGATACCATCATAAACTGGCATACTGACCTTATAGTCACTTCCAATCATCGCCGCAAAACCATATTTGGTAAGCTGGTAAAGCAATTCGTCAGGGTGATGCCATGTGTGCCCTGATTTATCATGCGGTGGGGCAAGCCGCATCCCGTCGACCATTTTGTCGCGCCAACCAGCCTGTCCTTCCAGATTAACGCCATGACAGCTTGCGCATTGTTCCAGATATATCTGTTGACCTAGCTTTACATAATCTGCATCACCCGGGCGCAATTCGACCGTTCCGTTTGCCGCTACCGACGCGTTGGCGAGGGCCGGTGACGATCCAGCAAGGGCAAGCATTAAATATAAACCAGCACTGGCAAAATTGCGCATGGTGTTAATCCAATCTGAATGATTTGTGGCAGCTTTTGCACGTTGCTGCAGTGGCTTTAAAAGCGTCTCGCGTGGCGGTGGCATTACCAGATTGAGCGGCAAGGATCAGTTCATTTGCGGCCTGATAATTGGCCGCGGCGGCGCGCTCAAACCCGGAAAAATCCACCCAGATTTCAGGCGATGCCTCAGATGGCTTGGCGTTGCTCCCCGCTGGAAAATAATCAGGCATCTGTTTTGCCCAATCGCGGATCTGTTCGGCGGGCGGAATGATAGCCACCAGATTATCCTCGGCAAGATGCGCTTTGATCACTTTCAAATTATCCTTGTTCTGGCTAAAGCGATCCATGCGTTCCTTAACGATGCCGGTTGCACCACTATGCGCAAGGGCCAGCGCAGAAAGACCGAACGAGAAGGGAATAGCCGTTGCAATTGTAGTTTTTTTAAAGTCATGTGAGGAGGTATCCCTTTTCTATTTCACCGGTTGTCTATCGCTGGTTATTAGAAGCTATCCTTGACGCTAAGGCTTTTAATGGCAGGCTTTACCCAATGCTTTCAGACGCCAATAATTATACGGCAGCGGCGTTACGAAACCGGCGAGCAGCATTAGCGGAACCGCCCACCATGTCAGCATCGCACCACCGGTCACTAAATAGTCGGTAAGGTTCATCGCGATTTCCATCGATATCATTGAGATCAGTGACATGCCGAAAGCCGTTTTTAAGGCCAGTCTAAAGTTCATCTGCCGCGACAGGATAATCGTCTCTAGGATGATGGAGGTCAAAAGGCCGTTTATAATTGCCAATGACATGATCCATAATACTGGCCATTGAATACCGTTAATCTGGAAATATAATATCGTTCCCATATCGCCGATCGAACAACCAAGCAAACACCAGCTGGTGTTATAGCTGGCGGTTCTCCATGTATGTTTGCATTTCCAATGGATATTCAGTGTTTCAATCGCAATTGCCATAATGGCCTCCTGTGATGCGAAAATAGATATTCCTCCTAGGGGAGGGTCAACAGGAAAAAATAATGATTCATTTCAGCCATGGAAATAAAGCTCTTGAACTGATGGCGCACCCCTCTTTGTAGCGCGCACCATGCGGGCCTTTTGATGGTTGGCCTAGCCAAGCTCATCGTAACGCAATGCGTCATTCCGAGTAACAAGATGATTAGATTGCCGTTTTGGGCGCCTCTATAATCTATTTTTCCAGAAATGATTTAAGATATTGACAGATGGAGAGCAGCGCAAAAAAATACTAAAAGAGGCGTTAGTAATACGCAAATAAAAAAATATCTTCTAGGAGAAAGCCATGTTTAGAAAAGTTTTAAAAATTATGGTCGCCTGTATTGGTCTGATGACAACTGGTCTGATTGCAGAAGCTGGTGAGCGCTACAGCAAGCAAAAGGTTGCGTATCATATCAATTATCTGGGCGGCAAGGATGACAAAGCCTATCTTGGTGCGCTTCGGAACATTCAAAATCATATCAATGCTGTCGGCGCGGAAAATATGGAAATTAAGGTGGTGATCCATGGTAATGGCATCAGCCTGCTGCAAAGTGCAAAAGCAAATGACAAGCTGCAAAGCAACGTGGCTAATCTGAAAGCTCAGAATGTCTCGTTCAACGTGTGCGCGAATACCTTGAAGGGCAAAAAACTAAGCCCTGAAAAAGATCTCTATGATGTTTTTGAAGAGGATATCGTGCCAAGTGGCGTTGCCGAGCTAAGCCATCTTCAGATGCAGGGTTACACCTACATAAAGCCATAATGGTATCGAGCGATCATTGCGTATCGGGCCGTGATCAAATCGCCAAAGGGCAAGTGTTAAGCGCTGACTTCTTTGGGTTATTCTTGCCAGTTTTGCGCAAAAGTTTGCAGCGCCTTCCCAAGGGCGCTGTTGCTTTTTCGGAAGTGTTTTTTGGCGGTACTACTAACTTGGCAGGCGAGAATATTTCTCGCCGCGAAACCGCTCCGCGGCTCATCAACTTTCTCTCATTCAGCTCACAAAGGCTTTGCGTTGCACGGTAGCAGGTATCGCACGCCCCTCAACTAGGACGGTGAAATCGCCTTTTTCCAGTTCCTTATTGCCAGATGTTCCAGCTGGCGGCGCAATCAGGCAAAGTCCGATAGCCGTACCGAGCAAGGCCGAGAAGGCGCCACTTGTGACAAAGCCGACAACTGCACCATCGCGCAACACCGGTTCATTATGATGCAGCATTGCGTCAGGCTGGTGTAATTTTACCGAGCATAGGAAAGGCCCCTTCGCCTCGGCTTTTCGGGCAAGATAGGCCGCCTTGCCGATAAAAGCGGTGTTTTTATCAGGCCGACAGGCAAAATCTAACCCAATTTGATGGGGCGATTCGGTGTAGGCCATGTCAGAGCCCCAATGGACGAAGCCTTTTTCAATGCGCAAAGCATTCAAAGCCTCACCACCTGCAAGCCGCAAATCACAAACCTGTCCCGCCTGATAAAGTTGTTCAAATACATATTCGGCAAAGTCAGGGGTGACAAAGATTTCCCAGCCCATCTCGCCGGTAAAGGACAGGCGTTGGGCAAAGACCGGTGCGTGACCAATGTAGAATTGCTGAAAGCTATATGAAGGGAAATCCCAATCTGATAGGGAAATATCAACAAGTGTTTCTAACACTGTGCGCGACAGTGGTCCGCAAAGGGCAAGCACGGCATAGGCGCTGGTCACATCACGGATGATAACATCTTCACCGGCTAGTATCGCACGTTGTAGATGGTCTCGGTTGCGCCGGGTATGCGAAATCGCACTCATCACCATGAAGCACGTTTTGTTATGTCGGGCAATCGTGACGTCGCCCTCGATACCGCCGCGTTCATTCAGCATTAGGCTGTATGTTACACGTCCATCGGGCATTGAGACATCATTGGTAAAAACGCGTTGAAGAAAATTCTCGGCATCTTGTCCTTCAACCATATGTTTGCCAAGCATCGAGTAATCAATCATCACAACGCCGTTACGCGCGCATTTCTGTTCGGTCTGCGCATGGTTAAACCAGCTTGGTTTGCCAAAGGCATAATCATGAACCGGTGCTACCCCTTCTGGGGCAAACCAGCCCGGCCGCTCCCATCCTTGCATTTCGGTGTAAACCGCCCCGTTGGCTTTGAAGGCATGGTAAAATGGTGTTCGTCTCAGCCCGCGTGCGGTTTCGCGCTGGCGACCCGGCCAGTGTATTGCATAGGTCAGGACAAGGGTTTCTGGACAGCGTTCCTGCAGATAGTGATCCTGCGCCTGAAATTCCTCGATCCGTGCAGGGTCCATTTCCGACAGGTCCATCGTCGGATGGCCTGCCATTATCCATTCGGCAATGGCTTTTCCAGCGCCAGATCCAGACTGGATTCCAGTAGAATTAACTCCGGCAAGAACAAAGTAATTTTTTACATTAGGCGCTTAACCCAGGGTGAACCGCCCGTCATGTGAATAGCTCTCAGGGCCATTAAAAAACGTACGAATACCGACCTCGGTCAGACATGGCACACGCTCCATCGCCAATTCCAGAACCTCCATTACGTCATCCTCGACGAATGGCAGACTGTCAAATTCGAAATTTTCGGGGATGCCGTCCTTTGACCAGGCCTTTGCATGGAAATGGGCGAAGCCGAATAACAGTTTGCCAGCATCCTCTTTCCAATAAGTGCCATCACAATATGACCGAAGAACCGGAAGATCAGATGGAAGGCCAGCAATCGGTTCGGTAACCAGATAATAATGCTCGCAAGCGTGAAGCGGAACGCCAACGCCATTTTTTTGGCCAAGATCGCGGGCCCACATTCCAGCGCAGTTGACAACAAACTCGGAAGTAATAATGCCAGAATCAGTGACAACACCGGTTACAATTCCGTTTGACGTCAATACTGTCTCAACCTTGATATTCTCGAAAATTTTAGCGCCATTTATTCGTGCTCCACGAGCTAATGCCTGTGTCAGGTCGGTCGGGTTTGCCGATCCGTCGCTTGGCATATAGATACCACCAAGCACACCTTCAGCGTTCATTAATGGCCATCGTTCCTTGATTGCATCGGTTTCAATAAAGGCTGCTTCGACGCCAAACAATCTGGCAAAATCGGCTTTGCGCTTTAGTTCCGAAAGGCGATCTTGGTTCAAGGCTATAGAGATTGAACCATTTTGCCGAAATCCCGGACTAAGGCCTGTTTCAGCTTCAATCTCGCGCAATAGCTCGACACCATAGCTGGCAAAGGCTGTGGTGGCGTGGCTGCCTTGAAGCTGGCCAACCAAACCAGCAGCATGCCATGTGGTGCCACTGGTGAGCTTTTTGCGCTCGAGAAGAACCACATCTCTCCAGCCATTCTTGGCAAGGTGATAGGCAACCGAACAGCCATGGATGCCGCCACCGATAATGACAACCTGTGCCTGTTTTGGAAAAGACGCTGACATAAGAAAAGTCCTTAAAATATGCGCTACCGCGCACCTGTGGCGTTACCAGAAAAACGGTTTTTTATTCTGGTATAAACGGGTGTGTGGCCGCCAGACTGGTTTGGTCTGGTGGTCTCGGCACCTTGTTGACGCACTAAATATCGGCGCCTTCTTGCTGGGCAAAAAAGGATGTGCCTTTGGGAACGGCTGGCAATTGCATCGCATATTGAGAGCAACGGACACTCCCTGTCTCTGCGCCCCGAACCAGTTGATGGGTAAACCGGCTTGGTAAATGGTTTTGGCTCAATTCGATCGCATCTTCGGCATAATAGGTGGTGATATAAAGTGTTCGGGGTGTGTCAGATAAATTAGGCGCTGAACCGTGCAGCAGATTGACATGCATCAGACAGACCGCACCGGCTCCGCCAGTACATTTAACAATCTTTTCACGCTGCGGTTTGATAATGTTATCATCAATTGCGCCGGTAAATACGCCATTATGCCAGTGTGGATAAAGCGGCCCTTTATGACTTCCCGGAATAACCTCAAGTGGCCCATTTTCAAGGGTTACATCATCAACAAATAGCAAACATGTGATCATATCGTCATTGGTCATTGGCTGGAACGGAAAATCCTGATGCCATTTAACCGCGGTCGCCGAGCCAGGCAGTTTTGAATTTACCTTGCCGTGGTGAAAGCGGATATTGGGGCCAAGCAATTCAACGCAATAATCAACCGTGCGGGCATTGCGCATCACATCTTCATATATCGGCGAGACCTCTTCGGGTGATTGGACGCGCCGAAGCGCTGGTGTTGTTGCGCTATGGCCGGGCTGTAAATCGAATCTTGCACGCCCGTCTAATGTCTCACCATAGTCGCAACTGTGGTTTCGGCTTTCGTCTACCCAGTTTTGAGACTCTGCGCGAAGGGCGGCCAGCTGGCTCGTCGAGACGGCATTATCGACGACTAAAACACCGTCATGCCAAAAGCTATCTTTTTGCGCTTGTGTAAGTAATCTCATCTTGCCCCCATCAGTGCGTATCATAAAGCGGCATTTACAACACAATCTTCACTCAAAAACTTTTCAATCAAAAATCAAACGCGTCAAGCCTTATTGCGTGATGGGGTTCGCCGGGCTTGCTGCGTTCATGCCAAGTTTGATGATACCGTTATGGGTTTGTTAGAAATTTGTGCGCCGGGGCAATTTTATGCTAGGTTTTTTCTGCAGAACGGCTGTGTCAGGTGAAGAAAAATGACGTTTAATCAGGACTCTATAGATCAGGCAATTGGTGTCTTAAAACAACAGTTTGGCGATCGGTTAAGTGTTTCTAGATCGGTGCGTGAGCAGCATGGTCACACCACCACCAGAATGCCCAATCAGCCACCTGACGCGGTTATTTTTGCCGAGAATGCGGATGAAATTTCCAGCATCATGCAGACCTGTCACAAGCTTGGCTGTCCGGTTATTGCGTTTGGGGCTGGCTCGTCGCTGGAGGGGCATGTCAACGCGCCGCATGGCGGTATTTCGATCGATATGAGCCAGCTTGATCAAGTGTTGGTGGTAAATAATGAAGATTTGGATGTGGTGGTACAGCCGGGTATTACCCGCGAGGCGCTAAATGATTTTCTTCGCGATAGCGGGTTGTTTTTCCCGATTGATCCGGGTGCCAATGCCAGCATTGGCGGGATGGCGGCGACCGGCGCTTCGGGAACGAATGCAGTTCGTTATGGCACTATGCGCGACAATATCCTTGGGATGCAGGTGGTAACGGCCGATGGGCGCATCGTTCGGGTTGGTGGGCGGGCGCGCAAATCATCGGCCGGTTATGACTTAACGCGGCTATTCATCGGATCTGAGGGTACACTCGGCATTATTACTGAGCTGACCTTGCGATTGCAAGGTATTCCTGAGGTCATTGCTGGCGGTATTTGTTCCTTTCCTAATCTTCACGCCGCCTGTGATGCGGTAATTATGACAGTGCAGATGGGTATTCCGGTGGCGCGGATAGAGCTATTAGACCCGCTGCAAGTTCGCGCCTGTAACGCCTATTCAAAGCTGAATCTGCCCGAAGAGCCGTTATTGCTGGTAGAGTTTCATGGTTCGGCAATTTCTGTAGAGGATGATGTAAAGCGGTTTGCCGAAATTTGCGCCGACCTTACACACTCACCGTTTCAATGGTCGAATGAGCCAGAGCAACGCAGCAAATTATGGAAGGCGAGGCATGATGCCTATTGGGCGGCGCTGGCGCTTATCCCGGGAGCAAAGGCTTATGCAACTGATGTTTGCGTGCCGATCTCAAACCTTGCCTCCTGTGTTGAAGAAACCATAAAAGATATTAAAGAAAACGGTCTTACCGCACCGATTGTGGGCCATGTTGGCGATGGCAACTTCCATGTTTTGCCGTTGGCGATGCCTGATGATGATGCGATGAACGACAAGATTAGCGCCTTTGCGAAACGGTTGACGACACGGGCTTTGGCTTTTGGCGGCACTTGCACCGGTGAGCATGGCGTTGGCCAAGGCAAGCGCGATTCACTGCGTGAAGAAATGGGTGATGCGGTTGATCTGATGGCCGGAATTAAGGCCAGTTTTGACCCGGTGGGTATTTTGAACCCGGGCAAGGTTTTTAATTAGTGCCCGCACAACATAGCCCAGGCCCTTTATAACAGCCTAAGTTCAATATAAAAGCCGCAAGCGTGGTCAAAATGATAAACTGTGGAGGCCGGTCAATGCCGTAGCGCTGCATAGGGTAGTGGCGGCTGAATGCAGGCTGGATGTTTTAGTGGCTTGGGAGGTGCTGCGCTCGGTAAGAGAACTTGCCTCCGCGTTGACCTGAAACCTCAATGACTCTGCCACCTCTGACTCGCGCGGCAAGTCGAATGTACGACCATTTGTATGACCGTAGCACCTAATCCGCTGACACCCCCATCGAAGTCACGGGCGAGGGTGATTTGCGTGATGTGGTAACGTATTAGGGCAGCCAAGCGACGCAATATAATAGAGCCTTCCATACATTGTTATATAACAGATATAATAGTTTTTATGAGATTGGCTGGCTTAGAAGAGGTCGGTAGCAGTTGATGTTTTGTGAAGTTCGTCATTAAAATAAATCAATCAGGTTTGACGCGAGGTGACACTATGCTTGATGACAGCTACGGAAATAAGAATTCGACGAATTCAGTCGATGCTATTGCGTCATACAATCAAGGAATCCATCAATTTCTTGGCGCCGAGCCGGGCGTTGAGGCCAGTTTCAGAGCCGCAATAAGTGCTGACCCTAACTTTACCTTGGGGCATATTGGGCTTGCTCGGGAAATGCAATTGCGTGGTCGTTCGGATGATGTGAAACAAGCCCTCAATACAGCCTTTGAAACCAGCCAAAATCTCTCGGCTCGAGAACAATCCCATTTAAATGTGTCTAGCTTATTACTCAGGGGAAAGTCTTCTGAAGCTCGCGCGGCTGTATATGAACATGTGAAAGAATGGCCTCGTGACGTACTCATTGCGCAAATGTGTACCAGTGTCTTTGGCCTGATTGGTTTCTCCGGTTTGCCCGGAAGGGAGGCCGAACAGCTGGCTTTCATTACAAACCTTGCCCCAAATTATAGTGACGACTGGTGGTGCAAAGCTCAGTTGGCATTTGCGCAGCTTGAAGTTGGGCAATTGGATGAGGCTAGCATTAACATTGAAGAGGCACTCCTATCAAACCCTAATAGCGCACATTCAAAGCATATTAGAGCGCACCTCTATTACGAAAATCTGCAGGACGAGGACGGCTTGAGCTACCTCCAAAGGCATTGGGCAAATTATGATCCGTCAGGTGCGCTCTACAACCACATCTCTTGGCATGTGGGTTTATGGTCTCTTGAGGCTGGAAATCTCGAGCAAATGTGGGACGTTTTGGACAAGCACATATCCCCTGATAATAGTCAAGGGCCTCCATTAAATGTTTTGACTGACAGTGCAGCTCT
>JADHOR010000023.1 GCA_016778895.1 Candidatus Puniceispirillum sp. | reverse complement strand
ACTTTTGACAGGAGCTTTGTAGGACTAAAAATATTTGGATTTAGACTAGGAGAATTAATAGTAGGAGTTCTCCTTATCCAAACTCTAATAATATTATTCCTTAGAAAAAGTTCATTTTCTTCTTTAAATTTAACTAAATTTTCTATAACCATAAATTTTTTAAGAGTTATTTTTTTTTGTTTTATTGTGAGCATTTTTTATTTTGATACTAACTTTTTTTCAACCTACACCTTTAAAACAAGTTCTTACATATGGATGGCTTCTGTTTGTTTTTTTGCATATTATCTATTTAAAAGAAATTACATTGAAAATAAATTAATTTTAAAAATTGTATATTTGTATCTTTTAATCCCAATAGTCCACTATCTATTTTCTTCCGGTTATTATCCAAATTTCGTTATGGACTTTTTTATTAAATATTCTGATAAATTTACCTTTACAAAAGCATCAGACATTATGTTAGTGTTAGTTATTTCAAACCTACTTTTACTTAATATTCAGAAAAATAAAAAAATCTTTTTTATTTATTTTGGTTTTACTTTACCGTTACTGCTTCCACTACTTCTTGAAATGAGCAGAGGGTCTTTTATAGGTGCGTTATTATTCTTTGTATTAATTGTTATATTTAATTTTAAGTATTTTCTCACAAACCCTAAATTTCTAATATTTTTTATTATTTTTTCATCTTCCGTTTTTGTAGTTTCAACTTTTAGAATAAGTGGTGTTAGCTTTGATCTTTCACAAGGTGATAATGTTGTAGTTGACAGATCTGTTTCTGGCAGTATTACAAAAATAGCTAAGAAAAATGAAACCAGAAAAGCTTTCCTTTCTTTTTATATAGAAGATGGCAGGATTGTTTCACATGATAATACAACAAATTGGAGACTAGATATTTGGCAAGACGTTGTAGAAGATTTAAATCAAAAAGATTCTTTAACTTTAGGATATGGATATAACGAAATCATGCCAATAATGACAGATCCTTCAGCTCCCGGAAGGCTTGGAAGAGATGGTTTAAATGAGCACGTTCATAGCTATATTTTTAATATATTAGGAAGAGGTGGCATTGTGCAATTAATTCTTTTTACTGGTTTTCATTTTAGCTTTGTTTATGCATGGTATAGAAAACATGAAAATTGGGATATTCTATTGCTAATGGTTCCAGTCTTTTTAAATTCAGCAACAGATATGAATATGGAGGGAGTACAGTTTCCATTTATGTACTACTTCTTCTTGGGTGTTTACTTTAAACTTTATAAAAATACTGAATATTAAAGTTATAACTAATAATATAATGATTTAATATGTCAACAGCTCTAATAACAGGAATTACTGGTCAAGACGGATATTATCTTTCTAAACTTTTACTAGAAAAAGGGTATGAAGTTCATGGAACTGTAAGAAGGTCTTCAACATTTAATACCTCAAGAATAGAAAGCTTAATATCTGAATATGGAAGTCAACGAAAGCTACAGCTCCATTATTCTGATTTATTGGACTCGACCTCTCTGAACACATTAATTTCTACAATTAAACCAGACGAAATTTATAATCTCGCAGCTCAGTCCCATGTTGCAGTTTCATTTGAAAACCCAGTTTTTACAACCCAAACAGGAACACTTGGTTCAATTGCATTATTAGAGTCAATTAGAACTTCAGAAAAAAATATTAAATTTTATCAAGCATCATCATCAGAAATGTATGGTGGTGAAAATGAAGTTTCTCTAAATGAAGAGTCGTTATTTGATCCAAAATCTCCTTATGCTGCTTCAAAAGTATTCGCTCACAATATAACAAAAATTTACAGAGACTCTTACAATCTTTTTTGTGTAAATGGCATACTATTTAATCATGAATCTCCACACAGGGGAGAAACATTTGTTACTAGAAAAATTTCTAGAGCAGTGGGAAGAATTAGTGTAGGAATACAAAAAAAATTAACTTTAGGAAATTTGGATGCTTCAAGAGACTGGGGTTTCGCAGGTGACTATGTTAGAGGAATGTGGATGATGTTACAACATGAAAAGCCTGATGATTGGGTTTTGGCCACAGGAGAAACGTATACTGTTAAGCAATATTTAGAAGAAGCTTTTAAAGTGGTGGGATTAAATTGGGAAGATTTTGTTGAATCATCAGCAAAATATTTTAGACCAAATGAAGTGAATTATCTCCTGGGAGACTCAAGCAAAGCCCAAAAAGAATTGGGATGGAAACCGGAAACATCATTTAATGATTTAGTAAAAATGATGGTTGAAAGCGATATTGAATTAGCAAAAAGAGAAGCTGTTTTAATTAAAGAAGGGCTTATGAAACCAACCTGGGAAAGTTCAAACTAGTTAAAGTTTTCTTGGTACCAGTTATAAGTTTTTGTTAATCCTTCAGCTAATGTTGTCTCAGAGTGCCATCCTAATTTATTAAGTTTTGATGAATCAAGCAACTTTCTTGGATTTCCATCAGGTTTAGATTTATCTAACTCAATTTTTCCTTCAAAACCAATTACATTTTTAATTTCATTTGCAAGGTCTAAAATAGAAATTTCATCTCCACTTCCAACATTTAATAGATCGATACTAACATCGTTTTCGATGATAAACTCAACAGCTGACGATAAATCATCTACAAATAAAAACTCTCTTAAAGGAGTTCCGGATCCCCAAATTTTAAATATATTTTCATCGTTTATCTTTGCTTTGTGCATTTTATGAATTAATCCAGGAATAACATGGCTATCATTTTCTGAAAAATTATCATTTGGTCCATAAAGGTTTGTGGGCATAAGATTAACAATATTATGCCCATATTGAGTATTCATTGATCTACCCATTTCAATAGCTGTAATCTTTGCCATTGCATATGGAGAGTTTGTTGGCTCTAACTCACCTTTCATAAAACTATCTTCATTTATTGGGTTTTCTGCATGAAGTGGATAAATACAGCTACTTCCAAGATTGATGACCTTAATTTCACTATTGCCTAAGCATGCTTCTAGTATGTTTAAATTGATTTTTAAATTTTCAATTATAAATTCAGTACGGTAAGTATTGTTTGCAAGTATTCCACCAACTTTTGCAGCCGCATTAATTATGACATCTGGTTGAGTGAAATCTATTTTAGATTTTGTTTCTTCATATGAAAATAAATTAGTATCATCCCTAGTTGATTCAACCACTTCACTAAAGTAACTAGATTCATTAAATTTTCTAACTAAAGAAGATCCAACAAGACCCCCGCTTCCAAAAATTAAAGCTTTAATGTTTCACCTCATTAAGTACTATTCTAAAAAAATAATAACTTAATTCTAATGTAATTGTGTTTATTTAAATATACTCTATAAATATGCAAGAACCGTGGGATGAAAATTTAAAAAAAGATATAGAAAAATTTTTGTACTCTCTTCAAAATGAAAATAATAAGTTTCATTTTTATCCAGTTCTTGATGGTGCAACATATTACGGAAAACAACTAACTCTTGGATTTAGTTGTTATGTAATTAAGTGTTTTTACATGCTTGATTTATGGGATTCTTTAGATGAAGGTTATAAACAGAAATGGTTGGAATATGTAAATTCTTTTCAAGTTGATAATAAGAACCTACCATCGAATTCTTTTCTTGATCCGGCTATGCATCATTTCTACACTTCTACAACAAGAAAATTATCACTTAAAGACAATCTTAAGAAAGTAATAAATTTGACTAGTTATTCAAAAAAAAGAACATATAAAGACCTGTACTTAGACTCTGTAAGGGCGGAAACAAAGCAAGCTATAGCGACACTTTGTGAAGTAGGTTCCATTAATAAATTGCAATATAAAGATTTTCCAAACACCAAAGTTGAAATAGATAACTATTTAGATTCACTGAATTGGTCAAGGCCTTGGAACGCTGGAGCACAATTTTCTGCATTATGTGTTTTCACTACAACGCAATTAAAGAATAATGAAGCAGAACATAATGCTAACTATCTGTACAAATATTTAGAAAAAGTTCTCAATAAAGAAACAGGTTTGTATCACAAGAATATAGAAGTAGGTTTAAATGAAAAAATTAATGGAACAATGAAAGTCATTACTGGTTTAGATTGGATTGAAAAACCAATACATTATCCAGAAAAGATAATTGATTTTTGTCTTAAAGTTGATCCTGGATCTGAGGGTTGCGATATTGTAGATTTAATATATATACTTTATAAATCTTGTAAACAATCAAAATATAAAACTCTAGAAGTACAAAATTATTTTGAAAAAGTAAAAATAATAATTTCCTCCCATTATTACAGTAGCAAAGGAGGATTTTCCTACAGTACTAATAAAAGCCAAGATTATTATTATGGCTTAAAAATTTCAAAAAGATTAGATACACCAGATATACACGGAACCACTTTATTACTATGGGCATTAACCATGATTTATGACATCAATGATATTCATGGATTTAACATAATAAAGCCTTAAACATTTCTTATTAATCAATTAATCTAGTTTGTATAGATGCTTGAATCAAAACAAATTCTAAATAGCTATAATTTTGCTAGAAATTCAGATATTGTATTTAGTGAGATTTTAACTCATGATCAATTTAATAAATTAAATATTTCAGACTACACGATTGTAAATAAAAATAGTCGATTCGTTTTTTATAAACTAAATAAGTTTCACCTCAAAGAAAATGATGTAATTTTTTGTAATACAGATATGGTAAAAAGTTTATTCGTTCTATTAAAAGACGTAAAAAATCTAAAAAATATTAAATTAATTACTAATCAAACTGATACTTTGATAGATAAAAGTCTATTTAATCTAAAACCCAACTGTATAAAAGATTGGTATTCAATTAATGTTGGTTTTGTATCAGAAAATTTGATACCAATTCCACTCGGACTATCAAATAACTATTCACCAAAAAATATATTTGTTGAAGATATTGAGTTTTCAGGGATGAGAAAAGATACAAAAAATTTACTTTATTTAAATTTTGTAGCAAACACAAATTCAAAAGAACGAGCTGAAATTTATAATACTTTTAAGGAAATTGAATGGGCTTACGCTGATTCCCCAAAATTAAATTTGGATGAATATCAAAAATCCCTTGAGCAATATAGATTTGTATTAAGTCCACACGGAAACGGCATCGATACACACAGAGTATGGGAAACTTTGTATAGTGGGAATATCCCGGTTACAAAGTCACACCATACTTTTAATAATGTTACAGATTTACCTATTTTGTTTGTAGAAGAATATGACCAAATAACTCATGAAATGTTAATAAATTATTATCAAAGTTTAGAAATTGAAGATATTGATTATGAAAAATTAAACATAGATTTTTGGATTAAAAAAATAAAAAACACAAATATAGAATCTAAAGAATCCAAAGAAATTAAAGCAAAAAAATTAGCAACTCAATTATTCATTTTTAAATATAAATTTAATTCAAAAGTTCAAAGCAAGAATAAGAAATTGTTATATTATGTAAAAAAAATTTATAAAATAAAAAAACTCTTTAAAAAATGAAAAACACTATATATAAATTAAACAAAATAAAAAATAATAAAGTTTTAATTCACCATCACCTAGGACTTGGAGACACAATAATTTGTAATGGACTTGTAAATTATTTATCAAATGTGAAAGGAATTGAATGCTTTCTTCCTGTTAAAAAACATTATTTAGATATGGTCACATATCTCTATAAAGATAATCATAGGATAAAACTATTTAGTATCGATAACGAAACAAGAGACGATGATGTAGAAAATTTTGCACGGGAAAATAGTCTTCAAATTTTAAAAATAGGATTTGAAAAAGTAAAAAAAGATAATTTCAATACCTATTTTTATAAGCAACTAAGAATTCCTTATGAATACTCATTTAGATACTTTAATCTACCTGAAGATAGTGAAAAGTATGCACGATTAGAAAAACATTTATTTGATTATTTCGATATTAATAGCAATGATTATATTCTTGTGCATAATGAATCTTCATATGAAAAATATGATTTAAAAATTGAAAGCAAATTGGACCAAATTATAATTAATAAAGAATCAGACTTATTCAACAATTTATTTATTTACAAAGACTTAATTCGAAAAGCAAAAGAAATCCACTGTATAAACGGAAGTTTTCTTCATTTAGTTGAAAGAGTTGATTCAAACGCACAACTGTTCTACCACCACTTAAGAAAGAATAATATAGAAATTCAAAAAAGCTGGGAATGGGTTTTATATGATTAAAAAATTGCTCAGCTCAGATAAAGTAAAAAGACTCAAAAAATCTACAATCAATTTCCCAAAATATGTATACGATTACGGATTAGTTTTTATTGGATTAGTCTTTAACTTACTTAAATACAGAAAATTTTATCAAAAAAATTTAACAATTGTTACAGGGTCCGACAGTATCTTTTTTGATAGCTTACTTCAATTAGTTGAAAATATAAAAAAGTATGAAAGTAGCTCAAATTTAATAGTTTATGACCTAGGTATGGAAACAGAGCAAATTGAAAAATTTAAGCAAAAATTTCCTGAAATTGTCCTTAAACCTTTTGAATTTACTCAGTATCCAGAATTCGTCGGTAAAAGGGATGAACATAATAAATTAGGCCATTATGCATGGAAAAGCGCTATTTTAAGCAAAGAGATATCGATACATTCAGGATTGGTTCTTTGGTTTGATGCTGGTAATTTAATTAATAAAAAGTTGAATTATCTAAGAATTGCTTTAACTGCATTTGGATTTTACTCACCACATAGTGATGGTAAAATTTCTGACTGGACCCACCAGGGCACCATAGACTATCTATCTGTAAAAAAAAATATTTTAAAAAAAAGTAATTTAACAGGAGGTTTAGTGGGTGTTGATACATCCAACAATAATGCGGTTAAATTAATCAAAAATTGGGAAAAGTTTTCACTTAATCAAGAATGCATTGCACCAGAAGGAAGCAGTAGAGATAATCACAGACAAGATCAATCTATTTTGTCGATTCTCAAACATCAAAATGAACAAAAAATATTTTCACCAAAAATGAAATTAAATTTTGGTATTAAGGTAAATCAAAATCCAGGAATAAAAATATATTTAAGCGACTCTTTTGAAAATGAATCAAAAAGAAAAATTAAAGATGATTGGTTAAAGAAAAATTTTAATATTTCAGTAAATACAATCAAGCAAAGTAATATTATCTGGATTTTAGATATCGACGATTTAAAAAGAATTCCAAAAAAATTATTAAAATCAAAAATTTTGATTTTTGTTATTTTTAATGACGATAATATTTCAGTAGTTAAGCTAAAAAATATTTTGAAAGTATTTAAAAAAGAGGATTTTATTTTCTTACAAAATGAATTCAATGACAGTAGTTCAATTATAAAACTAGTAAAAAATCAAAATTTAAAACAATTCTCAACTATGCAAGATGTTGAATCCCATATTAAAGAATTAATCACTAACTAAATGTAAAGTTTACCATCACCGTGTGAACCATCATAATAAAACAATGGCTCATCTATGTATAGTAAATCTGTATGTTGAAGTAAGCTAAGCCAAAAATCATAGTCAGCATTCTTAGGCAGTCCTCTAAAGCCACCCACAAGTTCATATAGGTCTCTATCAATAACCACACTTGACTTGATGACACAATTATGAACATTTAAAAAATCAAAATTCCAGTACTCAGGAAATTTTCCATTTTTTAAATAATTAGTCTTTTTATATTTCTTTTTTAGTATCTTAAAAAAATGTTCTTTGTTATACAGCTTATATTCATTATCTGATTTATAAACACCATTACCAAACAAACCCTCTGTAGAAGAAAATTTAACATTTTTTTCTATCATTTGACTAATTTGTATTTCCAGTTTTTTAGGAAGCCAAATATCATCATCGTCAAGCAAAGCAATATATTTACCAGAAGAATTCTCTACACCGATATTAATAAGCGCTTGTCTTGAACCAGACCAATTTGGTAAATCACTTTTTTTAATATCAATTTTTTTAACAAAGCTTGGAAAGCTGTGTTGGTAATAATCTTCTTGGGAAGACTCATCATTGATAAGTAGTAGTTCTAGATTTTTATAAGTTTGATTTTCGACACTATTTATAGCATTCAATAAATACTCAAACCTATCAAATGAGTGTATAACAACACTCACCAAGGGTTCATTTTTATTATCCATAGTTATATATATTTAATTTTTTCCCAATTTGGACTTACAATATTTTTATTATAGTTTCTCTCTTTAAACCATGGATGAGGATAGGTCACTAAAGAATCCTCAGAACTTCCCAAGAAAGCTGTTATTAATGAAAATGTGCTATTTGCAATAATATAGTTTTGATGATTAAGCATACTACTGAATGTTTTGATCGTATCATCTGGGCTATCTGACGATGTTAAGATTTCATCTGCTATAGTAAATAATTTTTGATTTTTACACCAATTTATATCATCTGTATAAATTTTAAAGTTGGTTGTTTTAGTTTTAGTTTTTATAAGTTCAATAGATTTTTCATAGTAAAAAATAGGTAGTTCTTCATTAAACTTGAGATAATCACCCCTTCTAACATGGATCATTGTTGAATTACTTTTTTTATGCGAAGATAGGGAATTTTTTAATAAAGGGTGGTTACTTAGAGACTTTGAAAGATACTCATAACAGTTTTCAAGGTTATTAAAACTCTGCCAATGACCTATAAAATAATTGTTTTTTTTGAGTCCAGTACCCTCAATATTTTTGTCGTTTAACAGGGTAAAAAATTTATCGTTTAATGTAATTTTGTTCAAAATTTTTAAGTCACGGAGTATTCTCCTGATTCTATATTTTAAAAATTTTTGGCTCCCGACTTCTTCCAAATTAAAAAAATTAACTGGAAGAACTAATTTTCTTGCAGTTAAATGGTCTGCATTTTCCTTGGCAACCCTCTTAAAATCTCTTGTGTTTACGTATACTTTAAAGCCTAGATTTGATAATTCATTAGCTTTTAGTAATTGATAAATTTGATTACCAAAACCACCGTATATTTCTACCAAGCATTCTTTATTTTGATGAATAATAAGACAATTATATATTCAAAACTTTTATATTTTAATAATTTAATTGTCTATAAAATATGTATTGTTTATATAAAGGTTTTTTATGTTTTTAAACAAACAACTAATTTATTGGTACAAAAAGTATACCCCTAAGTTTCTTCAGAAACTTGTGGTTTCCATTAAGCCTAAGTGGTTTGATTATTATAGATTGGATAAAATTTCAAAAAAAAATATAGATTTCTCTGGTCACGGTGAGACAGAGGCTGTAAAAAAATTTTTAGGTATAAATCAAAATGAAATCAAATATTTTGTTGATATAGGAGCAAGTGATGGAGTAAGTTCATCTTCAACATTAGAGTTTGCTAAAAATGATAACTGGAGTGGACTATCAATTGAATTTGATAAAATTAAGTTTTCAAAAATGAGGTATGTTTATAGAAAGTATGAAAATATAGAATTAGCAAATAAGAAAGTTACCCCAGAGACGGTTATTAAATTATTTGAAGAATATGATGTTCCTTTTAACTTTACCTTTATGAATATTGATATTGATTCATATGATTTAGAGGTTTTAGTAACAATTTTAGAAAACTCATACAAACCCGATATAGTCTCCATTGAAATAAATGAAAAGATTCCACCTCCAATTTATTTTAAAGTTACTTATGATGAAAAACATTTTTGGAGAGGAGATCATTTTTATGGCTGTTCCATAATAGCTGCTGTTAGTGATCTAGAAAAATTTGGCTACAAGCTGGTGGAATTTAAACTCAATAATGCAATATTTGTTAATACAAATATTGTCACCAATGTAAGGGTTCTTGATGTATTTGAGGCATATAATTTTGGATATAAAAATTATGAAAATCGAAAAAATTTATTCCACTACAATCATGATGTTGAAATATTACAAGAATTAGGTGAACAAAAAGCACTAGATTTTATAAATAATCTATTTTCTGAATATAAAAACATTTATGAACTTAGGATATTCAATAATGACAGATAAGTTTTGGACAGATGATTTTGATGTTGGATACTATGACAAAATATTGGAAAAAGGTTTAGAAAAAGGTAGAGGCTTACAGGCTTTTTGGCATAATGAAACTCTTTCAAAAGTAGCTAGTAAATTTGAAGGTGCATTGACACATTTAGACTATGCAACAGGTCCGGGAACGTTAATTGGTAAATATACCCAATCAAATAGTCTTGGAGTTGATTTATCAACCAGTCAAATAAATTATGCAAATCAAAAATATGGTGAAAAGGGTGAATTTAAAACAATTAAGGAGTTCCAATTTCAACATTATCAAAATAAATTTGACGTGATAACAGTAATAGGGTTGTTAGAGTTTTTGTCTATTCAGCAAGCAAAGCAATTGTTAAAGAACTTAAAAAAAACTTTGAAAAAAAATGGAACCATTATTTTAACAACACCTAATTATGGGGGTGTGTTTAATTATTTACAAAAGTTTGTATATATTTTTTCAAATGTAAATTACGAAGAAGCTTTAGAAACCAAGTACACCCAAAAAAAAATAGATGCACTTATGCTCAATGAAAATTTTTCTTCTATAAAAGTAAATAAATTTATGACTTTTGCATGGGCACTCTCATTAGTGAGCTTTCGTTTAGCTAAAGTTTTAAATAATTTTTTAGAGAATATAACTCAGAATAAATTCGGTTTTTTATACATGATTGAAATAAAAAAATAAAATAATAACAAATTAAAAGGTATCATTAATTATGGCTTACAGTGTTTCTATAATTCTTCCAACCATTAATGAAGAAGAAAATTTAAAATTATTAATACCAGATTTAATTGAAAATCTTGAGGGCATAGATTATTCAATTATTGTTGCAGATGATGGGTCATCTGATAACTCTAAAGAATATGTTGAATCTTTAAATTTAGTTCATAAAAATATAACGTTTTTAAACAGAACTTCACCTCCATCATTACCAATGTCAATTTGGGACGGGATTGAAGAAGCAAATACGGATTATGTGTTGTGGATGGATGCAGACGGCTCAATGCCTGCAAATACTGTAAGAGAGATGGTTGATATCTCAAATCAAAATTTAGAATGCGTTGTAATTGGTTCACGCTTTGTTGAGGGGGGTGCTTACAAAGGAATATTAGAACTCGAGGAGAAATCTCTAATAAAAGCTATATTTAATGTTTATAAATCCAATGACACTGTTTTAGGAATGATACTTTCCAATTTATTTAACAAACTTTTACGAACAATCTTTAAATCACAAGTTCATGACATAACAAGTGGATTTATTTTAGGAAAAAAAGATTATTTTAACAAAAGTGCATTTGAGGAAGCTGATTATGGAGAATATTTTATTAAAGTACTAAGTGAAATATTATCATCCAATATAGAAATCATTGAAATAGGATATGTGTGTGAAACACGAAAGTATGGATCTTCAAAAACTGCAACTTCTTTTCTTCAACTTTTGAAAAGAGGATATCCTTATATTTTGACTGCTTATAAAGTGAGGAAACATGGAATTTAAAGATAAAAAAGGGAAAATTTTAGCGATGTTGATAGATTATGACTCTATCAATGAAGAAAAATACTTTGCAACTGATAACGATAATGAATTGCAAATAGCTACATTTAATCTCAAAAAAGAGCAGGAAATATTAAGACACATACATCCACCTCAGGACAGAAAGATAAACACAACTAGTGAAGTTTTAATTGTCCTAGAAGGGGAAATCGAATTTACATTATATGATGACGATTTAGACCTCTGTCATTCCGCAGTTGCAAAAAAAGGAAATTTACTTGTACTTATGTCTGGTGGGCATGGTCTTAAGATACTTCAAGATACAAAGTTTATAGAAGTTAAACAAGGACCTTACGACGAAAAAATAGATAAAGTCAGGTTTTAGTTGATTAGAGTTTTTGAACCAAGGCTTACTTTTTCAGACAAAGTGTCGGTTTTAAACACTCTATTCAAAAACAATATTTCAGGAACTAGTCCGACCGTTGGAGAATTTGAAAAAAGTTTATCTTCTCAATTTAATAGGAATTATGCAATTACTGTTTCTAATGGAAGTACCGCATTGGACCTTGCATTTGAAGTGTTAAATTTAGAAAAAGATGATGAAGTTATAGTTCCTTCCTTTACAATAATTTCATGTTTATCAGCAATTTTAAGGGCAGGTGCCAAACCAGTTTTTTGTGATGTTGATGAGCAATCATGGAATATGACTCTTGAAAAAGTAAAAGAAAAAATAACAAACAAAACAAAAGCTGTTTTAATGGTCCATTTATATGGTTTAGCTGCTGAAGCAACTAGTATCGAAAAATACTGCAATGATAATAATTTAATTTTAGTAGAAGATTCAGCAGAGGCTCATGGACAAATTGTTGACGGGAGGCCTTGTGGATCATTTGGGCATATTTCTACAATGAGTTTTTATGCAAATAAACACGTTACTACAGGAGAAGGTGGTGCGATACTTACAAATGATAAATCATTTAGTGAAGAACTCAAATTAATGAGGAATCTTGGCTTCGTTGCTTCAAAAAGATTTGTTCATGAGAATTTATACTGGAACTATAGACTTGGCGGTCTACAATCTGCTCTGGGAATTTCACAATTAAAAAATTTAAATAAAACTATTGATATAAAAATTAAACAAGGAGATCTTTATCAAGAATTACTCAAAAAACATAACGATATATTAACTACACAATTATCAAAATGGAATAGTGTACAAAATCATTATTGGGTTTTTGGAGTTCTTCTAAAAGCACCAAAAATAAGAGATTCAGTTATGAAAAGCTTACAGAGTAAAGGAATTGAGACCAGGCCTTTCTTTTGGCCGCTACATTTACAGCCAGTCCTTCCTAAAAATTTTAAAGAAAATACAACTAATCTAGATGTTTCTGAAAAACTAGGAAAAGATGGCTTTTACATTCCAATAGGATCACATATCAGCGCAAAAGATCAAAAAAATATTGTTAGAGAATTAGTTGACTCCATAAAGAGACATGAATATCAAGAATAAAACTTATCAGTTATTTACATATCTATTATTTGCAATTATAACTCTTTATTCGTTTTCAATTAGTCAACTTTATTATTTAACAAGCAAGGGTCCAGATTATGATTTTTACAAACCATATTTTGATTACTTTTTTGGAAGCATTAACGAAACAGGTGTTGAGCAAGGCTTAATTTATTATTTTCTTCATGCTTTTATTGCAACTTTTAACTCGGAATATTTAAACGATTTTCATCTAGATCAACATATGAGCAATTCCATACAGATAGGTAATTTTGTATTTTATATAATGGGTTTAATTGGAATATACAAGTTTTTAAAAAATAGAAAATATAATAAAAAAACTATTTTTGTTGTACTCTCTCTTATAAATATTTTTCCACCAGCTATTGAAATGAGGTTGTTGTTTAAACCCGAAATACTAATTTTTTGTTGTCTTATTTGGATTATTGTATTTTTAGATTCGTATATTGATACACATAATTTTAGATATTTACTCTATGCAATACCACCCTTAGTGTTTGTTGCAACCATTAAAGCTAATCTTGCAATGATGGTTGGGATTTTTCTGATACTTTTTTATTTGAAAAATATTTACAAGATTGATAAAAACTACTTTTATTACTCTGTTGTTTTGTTTACAATTTTATTTTCTTTGTTAACTTTTGAAAACTTTTCAGCAAACTCATTATTTATTTTTCAACATCAAAGCCCCGAGGAATTTACTGGTAAGGCAGAAATTGACTTTTTGTATAACATAGATTTTAAGTCAATATGGAGCAACCCCTTTAGGGAGAGTCAAAAAAACTCATTCATTGGAATACTATTATTAGATACTTTTGATGACTATTTTGGAAATTTTTGGACCGATGACTCCAGCCCTCTTTCTTTAAACCGAATCATTTATTTTTCAATAAAAGAAACTGCTTTTATTGGAATGTTTTTTACTCTTATGTTCTATATCTTCTTGATTGTTCAAATTAAAAAAAATAAAAACAATAGACTTATCTACCTCACGCCTTTTATTGGAATAGTTATACAAATGGTTGTTTCACAATTTACTCAATATAATCCTGAAACTGGAGACGTTGCAAAAACATACTACTATTCATTTTTTTTAGTTATAGCTTTTACTTTATTTTCTGCTGAATTGTCAAAAATTAACTTTAAAATTTTGGTAACAACTGGCGTAGCTTTTGCCGTTTTAATTTTGCATGTATACGGTTTTCCTAAAGAAAATGATTCTGATCAAGAAAAGTATTTAAACTACAACAATCAAATAAATATATTGTGTGAAATAAATAATAATCTTTTATCGAATGTAAATACAGATTGTATACCAAGAGATGAATTGTTTTGCTATCAAACATATGAAAGTGTGAATAAAACCACAATCAGAAACAGCAAATATATTACCAGTACAGTTGAACCTATCAAAAAACTAACACTGTTTAAAGATAACACTGCATACAATGTAATTAATTTGGATGATTGCTTAGAAAAAATTAAAGAAAACTATTATCCTGCTAAAGTTTACTCAATTAAAAACATTCCAATTTTTAATATTTTAAACTTTATGTTTTTTATTTTATTTATATCTCTGTATTCTTTTGAGAAGAAAAAAACAGATAGGCCAAGTTATATTTACTAAAATTATTAAATGATTAACAAGAAAATAAATTATTTAATGATTTATTTATTTATAACGATTTTTTCTTCCTTAATTCTTTATTTTTTAATGTTTTTTGTATTTCGTGATTTAACAGATTATGTCTTATGTACAAGAATAGAGCAATATACAGGTTCGATATTCTCAAACAATTTTAACTATTTATACACGCGTAGTTGTGACGAGGAGCCATATGTAATGGTTTTAAAAAATATAAATAATTTGTATTTGATTGATGATTTTCAATATAGAAACCGACCTATCTTTCTGTTATCTGCATGGCTTATATATAAGCCAATTGAATTATTTCAACAAAATATACTTGGATTTCAGCTAGCTTATTTTCTTTTACAAAATTTCATACTTTATTTAACCACTATCTTTACTAACAAAGTATTTGAAATAGAGAATTCAATTAGAAATTACACAATTACTCTCATTTTATTACTTTTGAGCCCTATATTTAAGTGGACAATTTTTGAAGCAGGTTCCCATACTGTGACTGGCATAATTTTTTTATTTTCAATTTATTTTTATAAAAATTTAAAAATTCTTAATAAATTATGCACACCTATAGTTCTCGGTCTATTATTTCTTACTCATAGGTCATTCATAGTATTATTTTTGTACTGCTTGTATTTAATACTAATTCATGAATTTAATCAAAAAAATAAGATAATAAATCTAATTAAATTTTCTACTTTATATGTTATACCAATAGGCATTTATCAATTATTTAAATCTTTATTTACTAGTGGTGATGATCACAATATTGAATATTATAATCAATTTTTTTGGGTTTTTGATTTTTTAAAAGGAGAAGATACAAATGGTGTTACTGGATGGTACTGTCAGTCTATTCCTGAAAACTTCAAATGTTATTTTTTTGATAATCTAAATACCTTGTATTTTATGTATTTACCAGTTTTGTTTTGTTTTATTTATTTGTTATTAAATTGGAAAACGATAAAAAATAAAACAATTTTGAAACCTTTATTTGAAATATTTTTCATTATTAATATTTTTTGGTCATTTATAGGATGGTTTCCACCGGTAAGGTTTTCGTTTTATAGTTGGGGACATCTAATAATATTTCTTTCAATATTAATTTTTTATCAATTAAATTCTTGGAATGAAAAAATATTATATTGTTTAGCTTATATATTTTTCTTCATGTTTTTAAACCATTACAATGCGGATGTATATTTCCAGATGAATACTTTTCACACAATATCTGCAATATTTTATTTTTTGGTTTTGTTTATAAATCTTCGAAAAAAATATAGAAATGTTGAAATATAATAAAAAAAATTACGAGAAAATACTTTTTTGTTTTTTTATTTTTACTTCAGTACTTCTAACTATTCGCTCCTTTAATTTTTACTTTAATTTAAACAGTTTTGGGGGGACATGAGTGGTACACGGCAGAATGGTTGATTCATTACTCCTTTGGATTTGTTCGAAGAGGCATGTTTGGATCTTTAATTATTAACCTACCTTTTGAATCTGATCAAAGTTTAATTTTTTTAACATACTTTCTTCACACTCTATATATTTTGTACCTCTCAATTCTTATTTTTATTTTTGTTAAGAATAAACAAAACAATTTATCTTATTTGTTGCTTTTTTCTCCAGCTTTTGTTTTTTTTTCATACAAGTAACCACGAAGCAATTTTTAGAAAAGAATTGCTTGGCCTATTAGCTTTTTCTATAATAGTTTTGAGCTATTTAAGTAAAATTAGAAACACACTTTTCTTTACTGGTGTTGCTGTTTTTATATTCGGAATATTTTCGGCAGAATACAATCTGTACTTTTTACTTCCTATTCTTTATACAATACACAATAAAGGTGACCTTCAAAAAAAATTAAAATTACAATTTTTTTATTACCAACATTTTTGTATTTTATTTTATATTTACAAAATTTGGAAAATAACGACACAATTTCAGATTTAATTTGCGAAAGTATATATAGATTTAATTATTACGAAAGCTTTTGCTCAGGAGCAATAAAGTGGCTTGATTATGATATAGGCGAAACACTAGGGTTGACGCTTGACTACTATAGAGGCTCACAGTACTTAGTTTATGCTTTGTATCTACTCATACCCCTAAGCCCACTTCTCTTTACAAGATTTATTCAAAATAACCTTATTTATTTTTCGAAATTTACAGTGAGCTATATCCCACTTTTTATAATTTCTATTGACTGGGGGAGACACATATATATGTATATTTCAACTTTAACTATTTTATATTTTTTAGAAAATGATAAAAGTAATAGCTTTAAATTAAAATCTTTCTATGTTTTTTTATATTATTTTTTACTTTGAACATTCCTTATTATGAAGCATCATATACGAGTTTTTTAAACTTAAATTCTTTTTTGCAGAAGTTTCAGTTTTTTATAATTTCAGATTCATTTTCTTATTTTTCAACAAACTATTTTTCAAATTTATCTGAATTATTTGAATTGACTTTCAATTTTTTAATTGGAAAATATTTTTAAAATTAATATATTTAAGCGTTAGTTTTATTGATTATAATTATTAGCGCATGATCAATCTTGTCTTATTCATTACGAAATTCTATTTATTTTTCTTTTTTCTTTATTTTTTTGGAAGAGCATTTATTATTATGAATTCGAAAATTCTAAAGATAAACAGTTCTTCAAAGATACAGGGAATAGATATTCAAATTTTTTATCCTGTGTTGGGTGTATTTTTTCTAGGAAATTTACTATTTTTTATAAATTTTTTTATTCCACTAAATAGTTACTTTAGTTATCTATTGTTGTTTTTCTTGTTATTTAACTTGAGTGAACCAGTTGATTTAAAAATTTTTAAAAACATTTACTTTAATTTATTAATATTTCTAATTCTATTAGTGTCAAGTTTTGATATTAATTTTCACTATGACGCTGGCTTGTATCATTTAAATAATCAGTTATGGATACGAGAAAGCAAGATCATACTAGGATTTTCAAATATCTACGGACCTTTTGGTGTTAGTTCGATTTACGAGTATATTTCAGCCTTTTTATGGATAGATAAATCATTTATATTAATTCATTTTTTAAATTTAATATTTATTGGCTTCTTATTTACTTTTTTGTTTTGCAGTCTTACTAAAAGTCAAAAAAGTGGGTTATTTACAGGTTCACTTTGCCTAGTTGTATTTGGGGTACTGGACAATGTAGGGTTTGGCGGCGGAAGAAATGGTTTTATATCTATACAAAGTATCGGAAAACAAGATACAGCTATTGCAGTTATGTTTTTAGTAACTAGCATTTTGCTAATATACAGTATTATCAATGACTCTTTTAAACAAGAAGAAATAATTTTTTATTCAATATTTTCACTATTCATATTTCAATTAAAAGTAAGTGGTATAAGCATAGTTTTTATTTTCTTCTTATATATTTTCTTATATTCAAAAAAATTAAACAAAAATATTTTTCATATTTTAAAAGAAATAAATTATTTATTCTTTATTTTTTTTCTATGGTTGTTTAAGTCAATACTTCATACTGGATGCTGGATTTTTCCTCTTGAGTCATCATGTTATTCTCGCTTAAGCTGGGTAGATAGTAAATATATACAAAACATTGAAAATGTAACTGTCAATTTTAGTAATTCTTATTATTTTGGAGATTCTTTTCAGCTATGGATAAATAAATATTTGGAGTTACCTTTAAACAGTATTGTATTTAGAAATTTTGCTCTTTCAGCATTTGTGATATTTGCATTATTAGTATTATTTTTTGAAAAAAATAGCGAAGAAATAAATAATAAATACTTGTTTGCAATAATATTTTTATGCTTACTTTTTTATATTAGATTTGGTCCAGACGTCAGGTATATATCTGGATTAATGATGTATATTATTTTTTCATTAGGAATTTCATATAAACCAAAAAAGAACGTTCCTAAAGTTTTGATTTATGGATTAATCCTAACTTGTATCACTATGGTTCCAAATTTAGCATCTTACAAATCTTTATCATTCCAGACTTTTCCAACAGTACTTATGCCCCAAGAACCAATGAAGAATCTTTATAATCGACTGATACCTGTTTCAGGCGATCAGTGTTGGGTAAATATTAATTGTTCTGCAAACTTAGAAAATTACAATATAAACAATACAGGCTATTTTAAGATCGTAACAATTGACAATTAACTAGGCATTACTTTTCTAAGATAGAAAAAGTATTTAATTAAATTTTTTGAAAATTTTAATCTTGATATAATTCCAAAATTCCATTTTGAGCTTCCATAAACTCTTGGAGGAAATGAATATTTTTCTCTGACTATTTTAAAATTATTGGTTAATGCTAGCCAATATATGTAAGTATCGAAGGAAAAATCTACTGGTGGGTGAATTGCTCTTTCTAATAAGTTTGAAGAAAACACTGTAGGTTGAGCATTAATTTCATAAAATTTTTGATTAATAATTATTGAAGCAATAAGCCCCATACAGTATGAAATAAATGCTTCTAGTTTGCTTCTATTTATTCTTAGGCCCTTATAAAAAATATTTATCGAGTTGAAATCACTGCTATTCAACTTATCATAGAGCGTATTTAGTTTTTCAAATTCAAATTGCAAATCTCCATGTATCCATCCTGTAAAAGTTGAAGGTTGTGCTTTAAGAAGCCCCGCATAAATTCCTGAGCCATAACCTGTGTTTTCTTTTTTTAAAAAAATATTTATATTTTCCTGAAGTTTATTTTCAACTTTTTTTAGATAATTTTTAGAATTATCTGAAGATCCATTATCGATTATTAAAAATTGAATTCTGTCATCAACACTCTCTAAGTTTTTTATTAAATCTGGTAATGACTTTTCTTCATTAAAACACGGAATAACTATAGTTAAAAAGTTCATTTTTGATCTAGGTACTCTTTAGCTAAGTGCATATATTCAAACAATTCAAACTCTAAAGGAGTTCCTAACATGACATTCTTTTCTGAAGATAAAACATCAATCTTTAATTGGTCATTGAACGCAGTTTCAACAAGGTTGTCAACATGAATTTCTTTAAGGTCTTTATTTTGTTCTTTTGTTTTTCTGTATAAATTAATATAAGTTTCTTTGTTTTTGAATAGAAAAACACCAGTTATAACTGAAGATAAATTATCTTTTGGCTTTTGTTTTATTGAAAAGCTATTTATTTTATTATTATCAAAATTTACCCAGCCGTAATTTTGATATTGAAAAAAAGCTCTCCTGTAGTTATTCTTTGTGAATAAGACAATATCATTATCACCCATGTCAATTTCCAACTCTTTATCAAGAATACAATCAGCAGAGTGTATTAAAATTGGTTTTGAATCAACAACTTTCTCTACAAGTTTAAGGCAGCTTTCTGCTTGGCCGCTTGTTCGCTCTTCTATATTAAAAATATTTTGACTGTCTTTAAATTTATTATTTTTAAAATTATCATCTTTGTGAATCAGCAGTTTAGTTTTATCATTTTTACTAAAACTATTCAATATATGATCTATTAATTTAATATCATTTACTTCTAGATTAATTTTTGAGTCAGTATATCCCTTGGCTTTAAATCTAGAGCTTTCTCCAGCAGCTGGAATAAGTATATTTATATCCTTTGTATCAATTTTGTTTGTACTATTAACATTCCCGACTTCGTTCAAATTATAAATAAACTCATAGTAATCTTCTGGGGTTCCCCATTGAAAAAAATAATTTATATGAAATAATCTAATATCTAGTTTGTCGTTTATCATTTCCTGAAAAGGAGTACTGATATATACCTCATCATTTACAAACTGTTTAAGGTCGAAAACCTTATTAATATATTTTTTTGCTAAATAGCCTGATTTAAAATAGTAAGTTCCAGATGATGCATATTCTTGAATTTTATTATCTGTAAAAGATTTTTTTTCCTGAATTCCTTCAATTTTGTCTTCATTGTTTTTAATGAACGCGTAGTCATTATTGTAAATACTATGAGGATGTTGACCATGATATGCTGGTACAATACCATCAGGTCTTTTGTTGCGAATAAGTTGTTTAAAATCTTCCCAGTTCCAAATATTTGCAAAATCACAATAATTTATCAATACATCATCTTCAGTATCTAAAAGATTAGATTCTAATAAAGCACCCCCAGGACCAGAATATTGATAATCAATATAATGAACAATTAAATCATCAAAGTGACTTAGATAATTTGAAAATTCCAAATTTTCCTTGTCTTCATTACTAACCAAGAGATTGATATCTTTTTCCCCTGGGAACATGTTTATTATGTGTTCCAATATATATTTATTTTGAATTTTTAGAAATTGTTTGGGAGTTTTTATTCCGCTTTTTTTAAATCTAGTACTTTTTCCAGTCATTGGAATAATTATTTTCATCTATTATGCTCTCTCCTTAAAATCTCATCTTCTGAGTTTCTTAATTTGATACCTGTTGTTGAATCGATTAAATTGTGCAATTTCTGATTTTTAATATAGCAATACATGATCAATAGTGTTTTGAAATAATCCAATTCTGTTTTGCTTAATGCAGAATCAAAGTAAATGTACTTACTATCATACTTGATTGGACCAACATCTAAATTACTAATTGGATATGGAAAAAAAACAGCATGATCTGGAAAAAAAAATTTTTCCTTAAATTGCTCATAATTTATTGAAGAATCTGGGTTAACCATTCTGTTATTAATTAATTCCAAACCTAAAATTTTTTCCTTTAGATTAATCAACTTTCTGTAATCTAAAATTTCACTAAAAATATGCTCTACCTTATTGATTTTTTTAAGTAGAGCATCTAAATCTTTGTCTTGGACTATTACACCATGATTATGTAAAAAAAATGAAGAAGAAGTGTTATAATTTTTGTTTATTTCTAACGCTAATTCCAAACCTGGTCTTATATAGTCAATTGGGGTAATATTTTTTTTAATAAGTAATTTATTAAGATAATTTTTTTTAAAAATAACTGAACTAATAATTGCTGAAATGCTGTGATAATGAAACACATACTTTTGTTCCAAAAAAACATGTAAAGGTGTTTCTATTGATAAATCTTTGTCAAATTTTTCGTCATTGTTTTTAGAATTGCTATAAAAATTATTAATTTCTGAAAATTTTATTTTTTTGAATGTATCTAATTTCGCATCTGCCAATTGCAAACCAGACTTTTTTATAAATATAGAATCATTTTGCTTGAAGCTAGTGTTCCCACCAGGACCTTGGCAAAGCATAAAGTCTTTACCAATTTTTTTTGAGTATTCTATAAATTTTTCCATTTGCATTAATGGTAATTTATAATAATTGCATAAGTGTTTAGTAAAAAAATTTTTTATATACCAATTATTTTAATAAAGTATTTTGTGCTTTTACAATTTTTTCCCACTTTAGAAATTGAAAGGTATACATCTTTTTTTGACCAATGCATCTCCTTAAGAACTTGTTTAAATCCTTATAACGAAATATTAAGTTTAGAGATGGGTTTTTTGACATTTCCATACAGTAATTTTATGTATTTTGCTCTACTTCCATTTTATTTTATAGGTTACAGCTTAGGAATATCTTTTGTAATACTTGCGTATTTATTTTTTGAAGTCCTTTTAATTTACTTTTTAAACAAGACATATTTAATAGAAATCAATAAATTAATTTTTATTTTAGTTTTGAACCCATTTTTAATTTACTCTTCTTCTTTTATAGGCCAACTTGATTTTATACCTCTAACTTACTTGGTTATTGCTGTCTTTTTTTTAAAAGAAAAGAAAAAATATTTTTCGATATCGTTTGTAGTTCTAGCTTTTAGTTCAAAAATAATATTTATTATATTGTTGCCCGTAGTATTGTTTTACTTTTTAAAAACAGACGAAACATTACCTGAAAATTTAAAAACAATTTCGTTTACACTAATATTTGCTCTATTTTTAAATTTACAATTTTTTATTCAAAATTCTTACACCGATACTGTTTTATTTGGAATAACTGAAGGATATAACGCGTTAAATGATTCTCCAGGATTATTGAACAATAATTTTCTTTTTGTTGCTCTTTTTCTAAGTTATATAATTTTTGTATATTGGATGAATTTACATAGATTTGATTTTCATTCGATATCAATTTTTTCTAGTTTTTTGACATTGCCTCTATTTATAACAAATCCTGAAAATCTAGGATGGTTTTTGTGGTCTTTTTTATCAGTTTTTATAATCTACTATTCTTATAATCTTGTAATAAAAATATTTATATTTACCTTCTTGTCTTCAATTGTTTTTTTTAATGAAATAAATTTTAAGTTCAATGAAGTTATTAGATTTGTTGTAATTTTAGGGTGCATATTTATTATATATTTTGGATATCAATTAATTAAGAATAACCGATATTTTAAAATCAAATCTAATCCTATAATAATTTCACTGGCGGGAGACTCTGCTGTTGGCAAAACAACATTGTCAAAAATCCTTAATTCATTTTTTGGAGCTAAGTTTGTTGACAATATTGAGCTTGATAGTTTTCATTTACATGAAAGATCTAATCCTATATGGAAAGAATATACACACTTAAATCCCCAAATGAACAATCTTCAAGAATATAAAAATACAATATTAAATCTCTTGAAAGGTGAAAAGCTACTAGTAAAGAATTACAACCATCTGAATGGTAAATTTGATTCTGAATCTAGCAAGCAAATAAACAATTTTTTAATTATAGAGGGATTGCATTCACTGTACTTTAGTGATTTAGTCAATAAATTCGATTTAAATGTTTATTTAGATATGGATCAATCAATTAAGCGAGAGACAAAATTAGAGCGAGATTTGGGTAGAGGAAAATCAAGAGAACAAATTATTGAACAAATTGAACAAAGAAAAAATGATTTTAAGGAATTTATAGAACCCCAAATTAAAAACGCTCATTTATACATAAAAACATTAAATAGGGATAGAGAAAAAATTACTCTTCAACTACGTTTTGCCAACAGTTATTTTGATGAATTTAATTCTGAAATAATAGAAAACTTACCAATTAAAATTCACAATTTAGTTTCAAATTTTGAACATTCAGAGTTTGAAATCACTATACAAAAAGTAAATACAAAAAGAATACTATCATCACTTATTGAAAAAATTAATAATTTACAAAGTCAAAATTTTACTAAAACAGATCAAAATGATGAAGTTTTAATAAAAATGGGAATAGTTCTATATCTTCTTGAAAAAAAGCTGAGCGAAAAAATATGAATAAATTAATAATTTTTGATTTAGACAATACATTTTACTCTTATGAACCTACTCACGAGAAAGCACTTGATAGCGTTTTTAAATCACAAACAATTTTTAAGAATTTCGATCTTTTTATAAAGAATTACAATATCTCGAAAGAGAAAATACATCATAGGCTTGTTAGTAACCCATCAAAACATTCAAAGTTATTATATTTTAAAGAAATGTTTATTGGAATTTTGACTTATGATGAAATACTGAAATTAGAAAATCTATATTGGGACACTTTCATATCAACTGCAGACATAAATGTAGAAGCTATTAGCTCTCTAAAAAATTTCAAAAACATAAAAGATAAATATATTTTATGTACTAATCAAAATACAAATGTTCAATTAAAAAAAATACATTCTTGGAATTTAGATATGTTCGACAGAGTAATCACCTCAGAGGAAGTTGGTTACGAAAAACCAGCAATTGAATTTTTTAATTATGTTGAAAGTTTTTTTGAAGATATGGAAATTAATGAATATAAGATTTATGCAATTGGCGATAGTTACGAAAATGATATCCAATATTGGCAAGAAAGATACAATGCTTCAAGTTATTTAATCGACAACGATTTAAAAGAATTTATAAGCAATGATAAATTGTTTAATACAAATTTTGATAAAGCAATCAAGCACTTATTTTCATGAATTAATGAAAAAATATATAATAATTATTAATCTTGATTTTATTAACATTATCCAAATATAAATCTGTGTTTGTTACATAAAAGTCAGCTTCATTAAGAATTTTTTCTAAGTTTTCTGAGCCCCAATATTCTCTTACTTCAAAATTGCTTAAATATGTAACTTTGTTTCTTGGAATAAACAAATTAGGATTCCAGTAAACAATATTTTTATCTTTATATTCTTCTTCACTATATATAATCTCAATTTGTTTAACTATTTCATTAACTAAATTAATTGCTGAATCTTTGTTCTCTATTTGTTGATAACCAAGCTTATAGTTTGCTTGAAAAGATTTATTTTCATAAT
>JADHOR010000054.1 GCA_016778895.1 Candidatus Puniceispirillum sp. | reverse complement strand
CAAAGCACTTTCAGCACTAACATTGCCACTTAAATACGGTTCGGCAGCAGTTTCATAAATATTAGTCAGAGTTGGCGACATAATGAAAAAAGTCAGGAACAACGCAATCGCAATTAGGACCTGATTAGGGGGTGTTTGCTGTGTACCCATCGCTTGGCGTAGAATAGACAACACAATAATAATCCGGGTGAAAGAAGTCATACCGAGGACTAGTGAAGGCAAAACTGTCATCGCCGTCATAAGCGCGAGGATTTGCAATGACAATGAATAAGATGTGCTGCCATCTGCGGCATTGCTGGATATCAGCGCAGGTAAGCCAGCGCCAAGGCCAGCCATGTTACTGGCCAGGCTGCTGGCTGCATCCTGCGCCATCGCCTCACCATTCGAAACAATAAACATAGCAATACTGGCGAGAGCGCAAAGCAATGCCTTGTTGCCAAACCTCATTTGGTTAGCGTCCTGCATTCTGCTGCCTCCAGCTTTGAAATTTTTTGGCAAAGGCCTGGGGGTCATCAATAGCTGACTGGCTGGTCTGGGCTTTTTGGGGATTTTCCTGGGTTCCATCAAATGCTGTGGCCGCTGCGTGCGCCTGCATGGCATCACGGATCGCAGCCTCCATCTTGGTATCAGCATCATCGCACTGGTTTTCTCTCATATCCGATCCAGTATCACCGGCCTTAAGCGGCCTCAAACTGGGCGCATGGCCCTTAGCCGAAACCATAATGAACTCTTCAGAGTCGATTACTACTAGTCTTAACCTCTCACTTGGACTGACCGCAGTTTCCTCAACCACATTAATGCGTTTCCCAGCTTTTAATCCGGCGCGGATCACAGTGCTTTTCTTTCGCAAAATGACCAATAACAAGACCATCACCCCTAAAAAGGCAGCAGTGATGACAATTTGCTGTGTGCCAATAATATTTGTGTACATAGCCGAACTCCGTCAGGACCATCCTAATAACAGAGAAGGCAAAATATATGCCACAGCGAAGAACAGCCCCTTAATTAATCATTAAGAGGCTGAATATATTGTCTTTAAATTAAAAATTTAGATGGAATCTGTAGCACAATGCCCTATCAAGCGTCAAAAGTTAGACACATTTGGGCCCTGTGGGGCAGGCTTGCCACTAAAGATTTTCAACCCGCTTTTCGGGATCAACAATCTCGGTAAAGCGCACACCAAATCTCTCGCCGACCATAACGATCTCACCTTTGGCTATCATTGTTCCATTGACCAGTATGTCTAATGGATCACCAGCGAGCCGATCAAGCTCAATTACTGCACCTTCATTCAGACGCAGCAGATCTCGGATCTTAATTTCGGTATTGCCAACCTCGACCGTCATTTGCACTTCAACGTTTTCGAGGACACGCAAGTTCTCAGCAGTCACCTTTGCCGCGCTTGTTGCGCCTGTATCAGGGCCCTTTGCATCTGTTTTGGAACCGGCTGCCTGATTTTCAGTTTCGTCTGCCATTATGCTTTTCCTTTTCTTTTGCCAGCTTGCCGGCCATCAGATAGAAATTATTTAAATCCGCCTTGACAGGCTTACTGCCACCTGCCCCGACACTTCACCGATTTCGGCTAAAAAGATCGGATTGTCTTCGACTCGAACTTCAATGCCGTCATTAATCTGGATAGGAACAACATCACCAGTTTTTAAGCGAATTAATTGCCCCATTGACATAACAGGCTCACCAAGAAGCGCAGTGATATTTAGTGGAATATTCAAAATAGCGCGCTCCATTTTCTCGCGCCAAGTAACATCATCATCTCCAGTTTCAGATTGGACACGAGACCGAAGCTGTGATGCGATAGGTTTTAGAGTTTGCAAGGGGTATACAACATCAAAATTGACTGCATCCGTTTGTGGCAGTTGGACAAGGAACGAGCAAATAATGACCAGTTCGTTTCCATCAACAAATGAGGCGAATTGAGGGTTAACTTCACGACCTTGATTCGAGATTCTTATGGGCATTAAATCAACCCAAGAATTGGTTAGGGCTTCACACAAGCCCCGGTGAACAATCTCGATCACGCGCTCTTCTGTGCTGGTGAATTCTGTACGTTTTTGATCTGCTTGAACGATTGATCCACCGTAATATGAGGCGGTGAGGGTCGAAATGAATTTAGGGCTAATTGATAACAGCATCGGCCCTCGTAATTCCTCCATCCTTGAAATATTCAAATTCATAAAGCTACTGATGCTCTCGCAATATTCATCAAAAGTTTTAACCTCGGGCGGAAATGGTGAAATGCGGGGTTGAACTCTTAACATCGGTAGGAATACGCTACGTGCGATACGCGCAAACCTCTCATTAATAAGCCTCAAAGCATAGTAGTCGCCCATTAATGACAAATCATCTTCGCCAAATTGGAACGAACGCACTTCGGCAGAGCCAGAAACATCAGCATGCACATTATGAGACGAGGCTTTCAACCCGTCCATCAATGCTTCGACTTCTTCACTTGATAATTTACGTGACGACATGCCTTACCAAAATTTCCCGATTAAATTATTAATGTTACTGCAACACAAAAGACGTAAAGTGGACTTCACTTACGCCACCAAAATCTTCAAGTGCAATCAATTTTTCGTTTATGCTAGCGGTTAACGCCTTCGCCAGCTGTTCACGACCATTCTTGCCTTGAATGTCAGTTTCTGAAAATTCGCTCATCGCATTCAAAATCTCCGAGCGAAGTGCTAATTGATGCGCTTCAACATTACTCATCACTTTGTCATCATATTGGGTGGAGACGCCCAGGCCAACCTGCAGGAATTTCCGAGAATTCATAAGGTTCGTCGTAAAAGTACCCGGGAACTCAAAATAGGTTGTCATGAACGTTTTAACTTCAGGGGTTTCCTTGGCAACCTTGGATTCTCCCTCAGCTGCTTTTTCATCAACCGCTTTCTTCTCCTCAGCCTCAAGCATTTTCCGTTCAATGATCTGTTCGATTTCCTCGGACGGATCTGGTTGGTCGCTGCCAAACAAGAAAAACCCAGTACCAAGACCTGCCCCAACAAGCAACAGCCCACCAAAGACAAACCCCAGAATTTTTAAAATTCCGCGACTCTTTTTGGGCTGGTTATTCTCTTCATCTGCCATAGACTAATCCTCCAATGGACGTCCCTGCCTGACACATCAGTACCAACTGATGCACTAGGCTTGAATATTTATCAAATTTTCTGAAAGCTCTGAAGTTATTTCCGTATCAGACAAGCCATCTTTTTCAGTTTTATCCGGTCTCGCTTTCGAGGCTAACTTTGCCTGACCTTCCTGGTCGGCCTGCCCGCCCGACGTGTTCCCGCCAAAACTCTGCGACTGACCCGAACTTAGGCTACCAAGGCGAAGGCCTGATGCTTCAAGCATTTGTGCCAGACGCCCCTCAGCATCGCTCAACATAGAGGCTGCAGCCGATGTTTCAGTTTGAATCTGGATATTTGTGCGATTATTCTGTATCGCAATACTAACGCGCATTTTTCCGAGGTTGCGGGGACTTAGCTGAAAATCCAAATGCTCTTTGGCACCAGCGAGCGCCCTTTGTACACGTTGTAACAGCATTTCACTCCAATTACTTTTCGCCATATCAAGTGTTTGAAGCATATTGAGATTATTAAGCAGCCCACCTCCTGTCATAGATCCTGTTTGACCACCTGAATTGCCGCCACTTTGACCACCTGTTTGCGCCTGGCTACCAGTTCCAGAGCCATTATCAAGCATCGCTAAAACAGCTTTCATCGGTTGCCCCATCTCATGCACATTTTGGCCACTTGCTGCGCGCGGCGGCACCTTGTCACCCGCCGCCATATTACTTTCTGAAAGCATCGCTCGTTTCAAGCTTGCGACAGTAGTGAGATTTTTATCTTTTTTGCCGATCATCTGTTCTCGAGAGTCGTCGGAAGCTTTGACAACATTTTTAGTGTCGTTTTCTTCTTCAGTGATAGATCCACCTTCTGCTACAATGGCTTTTTTGACTATCGGCTTGGCATTGATGGATTCCACTATCGGTGGCTTTGTTAAACTGTTTAACACTCTCTCGTTTGAAACTGCCGGCGCACCCTCAAGCTTAGTATTCGCAGACGCCGAATTACTATTATCATGAGCGAAAGAGCTCTCACTTATTGACCGAATTTTCTCTGTAGTTGTTTGTCCAGCGTCAGAAGCAAAGCCTTTTGTACCCAGAAGACCTGATGATTTTCTATCTTCAAAAGCCATTTTTGCTGGCATCAGGCTCGCTTTCTCACCACTGTGGGCATCGACTTTTTCCATTTCGGCAAAACCCTCTGGACTAGATGGCGTTGCCACTACCATATTCGCCAAGGCATCGGTATTTTCCTCGTCCATCAAAGAGCTAGTTTGATCAGATGTGACCTCTTTTTCGGTCTCCTGATTTTGTTCGTCAGTCTTTTTATGAGAAAACGTCCTTGGCGCCTGCAGTGCTGCTATCATTGCAAGCAAATCTTCTTCCGGTTGCGTATTATCATCGCCTTGATTTTGCAAATGAGTCACAAAACTTCCAGAAAATGCAGCTGGGCCAACAACTATATCATTACCGGCAACATTAGCGTTTGCACCATCAAACAACGCTGCAAACAGCAAATCATGACCCGTTTTTTCTGCTGGCATTGGCACAGGCAATTTAGGTCCAGATCCTGGGCTTTGTGAAGGTTTTGGCACTATTTTTGGCATATTTCCGCTAACCGCTTCTTTAGATCAGATTGACAATTTCTCAGTCAATGATGCAATTCAGATGCCATTTTTTTGATATTTGGCGTTTTTATTGTAGCTTGGAACGCCGTCGCGATGCCTCTGCATCTTCACGTTTTGCGTCGCGGTCATTAAGTTCTCGAGCCCTCAGCGCATCTGCCTTTTTGGTGGATTTTTCGCGGCGGCGGTCAGCTTGAGCAATTCTATAACGCATAGTCTGCAATTCTTGCGCTAGATGATCGCAGCGGTTATTTGCCATTTCAAGCTGGTCTCGGATTTGATGATTTAACTGAGCAGCGATACGAAATGTCGACATGACTTGTTCACCGCTGTCATGCGTATGTTCACCCGCCATTTCACTCAGCTTTTTCCGCATCTCGTCAATTCGATGAAACTCACTATTCAGAACGCCGAGGCCTCGCATTTGTCTATTGATCAAGACGCGTTCCTTAAGGGCAAGGCGATGCAAGGTCGAAATTCGGCGGTTCATATCTCTGCCTGTAAATTAAACAAATCCGTCAATGCTTTAATGCTAATTTCTACAGATGCGCTTTGATCAAAGGGCTGCTGAATATGAGCCATGAGTTTTGGCCATAATTGTACGGCCAAATCAAGATCCTGATCTTGGCCAGGCGCATAGCCACCCATCAAAATTAGGTCCCGATTTTCCATGTAAAGCGAGACCAATCGACGAAAATATTGCGCTGCTTGAAGTTGGATTGGGCTTGCAATTTCACTCATCACTCGGCTCACAGATGCGGGCACATCAACCGCCGGATAAATGCCCATTTGCGTTTGCTCTCGTGATAAAAGGATATGCCCATCAAGAATTGCACGGGCTGTATCAACAACTGGATCATTGGCATCATCACCATCCGCCAATACAGTGTAAAAACCAGTAATTGACCCTTCCTGGCCCGTACCTGTTCCAGTACGTTCGA
>JADHOR010000053.1 GCA_016778895.1 Candidatus Puniceispirillum sp. | reverse complement strand
CTAACGCCCGATACATTGGTGATCCGTCTTTCCGGCCTCGAACGCTGGGCGCTTATGGGATGGCGCGGGGTTTTAATGGGGGCGATGTCGTTGCTGCTATGGCGGTTGTTTCTCAGCCGAAATCCGCGCCACGAATGGCGCAGCCTTGCCAGCTGGCAGGGGCTGTTAGTGATCATAGCCTTTAGCATGAATTCGGCCACCTTCACCCTTGGCATTGTCGAGACATCAGCGACGGTTGTGCTAACCGCGGTCGCGACCATGCCGATTTTTGCTGCAATCCTCTCGTTTTTCATGCTTGGCGAGCGTCAGGGATGGCTGGGTTGGCTGGCAATCACCGCGGCCATGTGCGGGGTTGTGATTGTTGTTATAGATGGCGGTAATGCAATTGGCAGCCCGGATGGGTCGGTGCTGCTTGGCGGGATTTTTGGCGTGCTGACGGCGGCAGGCCTTGCCCTCACTTTTACCATGGCAAGAAAATATAATGATCTTGGCATTTTGCCTGCGGCGGCGCTTGGCGCGATGATCAGTGGCTTTATCGGCCTGTTTTTAAGCGATATCAGCACCATCACCAACGCACCTTTATGGACCGTCCTGACAATGGGGCTGATTATTCTGCCAATTTCTTTTACCTGCCTTAATTTGGCACCACGCTATACTAGTTCGGCCATTGTTAGCCTGCTTATGCTATTGGAAATGGTGATCGGCCCCTTCTGGGTCTGGCTTGGTGTTGGTGAACAGCCTACCTTGATCATGATTGCTGGCGCGGGTTTTGTTGCATTGGTGCTGACGCTGCACATTCTGCGCACCCAATGGTTTGCCGGCAGCTAAGCGTTAAATAAAGCTGGCGCGACCTAAAGGCGGGGTTAATGCGCCGATGGGCCAGACAGTGATGAGCCGCGCCAATTTGCATCTGGGCTATTCGGCTCACAGTCTAATCCTGCCGCAAGAATTGCCGTAATTGCGCAATATTCATCTTTTTCCGATGTGTCACCGCTGACCCCGACCGCACCAATGACCGTTCCATCATCAGCCAGCACCAGCACGCCGCCCGGTACGGGCACGAACGCACCATCTGCAACGGCGGCAAGTGCGGCCTGAAAACTTGGACGGGTTGCCAGCCGGTCACGAATCAGGCGGCTGGACATTCCCATACCAAGCGCCCCCCATGCCTTGCCGCGCGCAATGTCAAAACGCATCAGGCCCGACCCATCTTCAGACTGGCTAGCAATGATCTTGCCAGCCGCATCAAGCACCACAATTGTCAGCGGCAACATAGTTTCCGCCCGCGCCGTGCCAATCGCAGAATTTACAATGCCGAGAGCCGCCTCAAGCGGAAGAGTTACTTTCAATCGCATCGCGGATCCTTTTCTTGCTCAGCCAGACTTTTCTTGCCCAGCCGGACTTTTGCCCAGCTACATGGTGCATCTACTCTTTTGGCGGCAAGCTGTCATCATAGCCAGGTACAGCCGCAGCAAAATCAGCCAGCCACCCGGAAAGGTTGGGCGCATGGTCACGCCAATTAACCTGCTTGCGGAAATCCAGATAATCCAACACACAAGCAAGACCAATTTCCGCCACATCTGGCATGGCGCCGTTTTTATAGCTTGGGTTACTGGCGGCAACCAGTTCAAGGCCGCGGATGATTTTGCCGCGCTGGCGCTCGACAACTGAATCGACATATTTGTCTTCAGGGCGCATCCGGCGCTCATAAATCACCAGAATCGCGGCATCTAAAATACCATCCATCAGCGCCGCACGGGTCAGCACATCATAGCGCGCCGCACCTGCCGCCGGAATAATCTTGCCACCACCGGCCTTGGCATCAAGATATTCCATGATGACGCGGCTGTCATAATAGGTATAGCCGTCATCTTCGAGTGCCGGAATTTTGCCAAGCGGATTCACCGTGCAGATGCCATCATTCGGATCCATCGTATCGGTTAAAACGGGCGTAACCTGATCAGCAAAACCAAGGACATAAGTTGCCATTTTAACTTTACGGCCAAAGGGCGAGGACGGGCTTGAACGCAGCTGCATTGGGGTAACTCCTTACCTGAAGATAATGGTCAACACGGCCCAGTGGCCGCGCCTGCTTTAGGCCAGCCTTTTACCGGTGCGCATCACCATTGAAAAGCATGGTCATAAAAACAGATCAAAGCCTAAATCCAAGCCGCTTGAAATGCCAGCCGAATTTATCATTTAAAGATTATGGCTAAAGAACCGGATACCACCGCAAGATTATGCTAGGCCATCGCCCCTAACGGCGCGTCATCCATCAGCCTAAAGCAGATCGCGCGGGCGATTACCGGCAAAGAATGCATCGAGATTATCCAACGCTCGAAATCCCATTGCATCACGCGTGGCACCAGTGGAACTGCCAATGTGGGGCAGCATAAACACATTATCATATTTCGACAGAGCCGGATTGCCACCGGGTTCAGTCACAAAACAATCAAGCCCGGCCGCAGCCAGCTTGCCAGTGTCAAGCGCCGCCATTAAGGCCGTCTCATCAACCAATGCACCGCGCGCCACATTCACAAACACCGCTCCATCAGGCAACATCGCAAATTTCTCGGCCGTCATCATGCCCCGGGTTTGCGGTGTCGCTGGACAATGAAGCGACAGGAAATCAGATAGAGGTAACATCGATTCCAGACTGTCATGATAGGTTGCCCCCTGCGCCAAATCATCAGGCAAAGGGTTGCGATTATAGTAATGCACATCCATCTCTAGGCCGCGCGCATTGCGTGCCATCGCTTGCCCAACCCGGCCCATACCAACAATGCCAAGCCGTGCGCCAGTAACTTGCTTGCCAACCATAAAGGACGGCGACCAAAAATCCCAGTCACCGCCTCTAACCATACGATCGCCCTCAACGGCACGCCGTGCAGCGCCAAGCATTCTAAGAAGTTTTTGCTGATATTGACGCGAAAAAAAATAAAAAACTTATAAATCGTGAAAAACGCCTTTGTGCAAAAATTGCAAATTGATGACCGATCAACTAGATGCGCGTTGAAAAGGTCATCAGATCAGACACAAATCGCACGGATTCGCCCCAGCAATAATGATCCGACGGGATCCCTCAAATCGCAAAACGGGACGCCCGAAACGGCGCTGGATCAAGTGGCGGCGGCGTGTCATTGATTAATGCGGATAGCAGCAAGGCTGAGCCGGGCGCCATTGAAAGTCCGATATGGTGATGACCAAAATTGAACCAAAGACCATGATGACGCGGCGCCGCACCAATCATTGGCAGTGAGTCGACAAGGGTTGGTCGCCGCCCCATCCAAGGTTTATCCTCAATTTGAGCGCCAAGCGTGACCGCCTCGCCCGCCAACGCCACTGATTTGTTGATTTGCTGAAAATTCGGTGGCGCATCACGGTCAGTCAACTCGACCCCGGATGTCACCCGAAGATGTGGGCGCATCGGCGCGACAACAAAGCCGCCCTCAACATCGAGAACAGGCCGTCCAAGCGCCGGCGTTGACTCTGGCGTTCCATTTGACGTTGGCGCTGGCGCAAAATGCAGATGATAACCACGTTCCCAAGCCATCGGAATATCATAGCCAAGCCAACCAGCGATTTCTGCCGACCATGCACCGGCCGCCAGCACAACATCATCGCAGCGGAAAACCTGCTCGGCGCTGCGCACCTGCCAGCCATCATCATCACGCGCCAAACCGGAAACAACAGCGCACTCAACAACACCGCCAGCCGCCTGAAACATCCCAAGATAAGCATCGGTTAAATCGGCCGGGCTGGATACGGCGCAGGTTTCATCCATCAGCACGCCCTTGTAATAGATCGGTGCAAGGCCGGGTTCGATCTGTCGGATCTGTTCGCGCTCAACAACCGTAAACTTCACCCCGACTGCCCGCATCATATCCATTTCGGCAGCATAGTTTTTAAAGGCTTTTGCGCTTCGGAACAATTTAAACCAGCCGCCGCCATGCCTTAGCAGATGATCAACACCAGCCGCCTTTATCCATTTTTTATGCTGATCAAGCGATAATTGCAGCAGGCCGCGCAGTGACAATGCGGCGTGCCGACCATGTGCCGGGCGGCAATGTGCCAGAAACCGGATAAACCAGCCAAGCCGCCGCAGCACAAACCAAGGGTTGTAGCGAACCCCGTTCGACCGGTTCAGCAGTAATTTTGGCAAGGCTTTGATCAGCCTCGGATTATTCAGCACAACCACCGATGACTCCGACAGCACCCCGGCATTCCCATATGAGGTTTCCCGGCCGGGCGGTCCGCGGTCGATCAATCTTACCTTATGGCCGTCTAGCTGCAGCTTTAATGCTGCGGCAACCCCGACAATCCCGCCACCGATGATGATTATTGATTTCTTCATGCCGTATTGCCCCATACCCTAGCCCAGCGATTATATCGTGATCCGCAACAAAATCGCTGCTAGATCATTATATTTACAACACATAAAGCCGCGCCGCCAACAATCGCATAGGCAAGCGCCGTCCAGAGATTTGCCCCGAGAACCAGATCACGCGAACGCACGCCAAACAAACTCGCACTGGTAATCACCGACAGCGATGCAACTGAACTCATCGTTCCTGCGCCCCAGCCAATCAGATGCGCCTGCATCAATAGTGCCGGATGAACATCGGCATGGCCGCCGCTAAACACCGCCAGAAAGGCCGTGCTGCTAATCACTGGATGCACACCAAAAACTGACGCCAGCATCATGCCTAGCGGGGTCACAACAAGGGCAAACCATCCGGGAATAACACCTTCATAAAAACTGTTCACAAGTGCGGTAAAGGCGCCCGTGCGGGTGGCAAAATAGCCGATCAGCATCGCCATGCTGATAATCAAAATATCATCCGCAATATTCTTCATACTGTCTGCGGTATCACCGATAATCGGCTTGATCTGCGCCGGATAGCGGATGAACTGCGCCGCCACCAGAACTGGCATGACCACAACGACCGCCGACAGCGCGGTCAAGTCAAACATCACCGCCGCAGTCAAAACCGCCCCAAGCACCAACAATAGCCGCATCAAAACCGGCTGCAGGCATGTTAATGCAATACGCAATTGCGCACCTGAAAATGACCGGTTCAGGGCTGGCAGGGAAATCACTGCAAACAGGAACGCCGTTATACCACCAATGCCAATCGCAATCCATGAATTGCTTTTGCCCACAAAACTCTGACCAATCGCAAAGGCCACGAAAAATGGTGACCATGCTGCAGCCGTCACCATCCCGCGCAACGCAGCCTCCGCAGCAAGCTGGCGGTGCTGGCGATCGGCATCTTTAGGGATCGCTGCCGACAGAATTGCCAGCGCCCCAGTATTGATAATCCCGCCAAATATATTAGCCGCTAGATGGAGACCGCCAGCAGAAGCTGAGGCAGGCAATTTGGCCAAGGCGTCTTGGGTACGATGCACCGATGGCATCAATGATGCGGTTGCGCGCACCAGTGCCATCGTCGGCAAAAGAGCGGCAAAAATCAGAACATAACGCCCGCCGGTTATCCATTCATCATTATCAGGGAAATGATCGAGCAACGCCCAGCCAACAACGACCAGCACCAGCAGGATCAGCACTGAGTCACGTCGAAGGCGTGACAGGGTTAATACTGTAAAGGCGATAAAGGCAAAAACCCCCAGATGAACAATTTCGGTATATTTGGTACCGGTCGTAATCTGCAAAAGTGCCGCCACCCATGCTATGCATAATAGGCCAAGGCGGATATGGCCCAAAATTGGCGTTAATTTTTCGCGCATATAAAACCGACTGCCCTATCCAGAACTATTATCAACCCAGCCACATTTCTAATACCCATTGTCTCGATTTGTCTTAACCTAGCTGATCTCAAATTAACATAACAAAGCCGGCTCTAGTGATCGGCTTCGGCCGCCGCGAGCGCTTCTTCGGCGTCAAGCCATGCCTGCTCCGCCGCGGC
>JADHOR010000052.1 GCA_016778895.1 Candidatus Puniceispirillum sp. | reverse complement strand
ATATTAGGCGAAAACCCTGCCATTGGTCTATCCGGCAAATCGCATTGCTGATCGAAGATTTCGCTTTTGGGCTAGCTGATCATTGCTGGCCGCGCTATTGATGATGCTTCATCATCGTCAGTTTTAATGAGGCTTGCCTTGGGCACCCCAATTGCGTTTGTTATCCATCCCGAAGTGCGGAATGCGCCGTCGAGCCGGCCTGCCGGTTTAATGCTGGATGAGGCTTGTTTGCTGGCCGAAGCCATCGGCCTTGAGGTGGTTCATGCCGAGGTTGTTGCATTGGCGAAATTGCGGGCGGGGTCTTATTTTGGCAAAGGCGTGACTGGACGTTTGGCGGATCTGACTGAAGATTTTATGTCTAGCCATGACGCGCCGGTGATTATCGTTAATACAACCCTATCGCCTGTGCAGCAGCGTAACCTTGAGACCCAGATCAAGGCCAAGGTTATTGACCGCACCCAGCTTATTCTCGAGATTTTTGGCGCACGTGCGCAAACCCATGCTGGCCGGCTGCAGGTTGAGCTTGCCGCGCTCAGTTTTCAGCGAAGCCGCCTTGTGCGCAGCTGGACCCATCTTGAGCGCCAGCGTGGTGGCAGCGGCTTTCTAGGCGGCCCCGGTGAGCGGCAAATCGAGCTTGATCGCCGAATGCTGATGGATCGCGTGATCCGGATTAAAGCCGAGCTGAAAGAAGTTACCCGCACGCGAACCTTGCAGCGTAGCAACCGCCTTCGAAGTGAAACCCCAATATTGGCGTTAATCGGCTATACGAATGCTGGCAAATCAACCTTATTCAACCGGCTAACAGGTGCCGCTGTTCTCTCAAAGGATATGCTTTTTGCAACGCTTGACCCGACCATGCGCGAACTAGATTTCGCCTCTGGCCGCAAGGCGGTTCTTGCCGATACGGTCGGCTTTATCAGCCAGCTGCCAACCGAACTGATCGAGGCTTTTAAAAGCACGCTTGAAGAGGTGGTTCATGCCGATGTCATGCTTCATCTGCATGATGCGTCATCGCCGCAGGTGGCCGAAGAGGCGGCCGATGTGATCAAGGTGCTTTGCGACCTTGGCATGGACGCCGAAACACAGGCCGCGCGGGTTGTCCATGTGCTGAATAAAGCCGATCTGCTAGAGCCTGACGATGAACAGATTACCAGCTTGCAAAACATGTTCCCAAGCGGCGTGTTTGTGTCTGCTGCCACGGGTGACGGCGTTGATGATTTGATGGCGCATCTTGATCGGCATCTTGGGAAATCGGCGATTTTGGTGACTGTTGAAGTGCCGCCAATTGACGGCGCGGCGCGCGCTTGGTTGCATCAGAATGCAATGGTTAAATCATCGCATTTTGACGAGCGTGGGCATGAACAAATTCTGGTCAGTATTGATCAAGTTAATCACGCACGGCTGTGCGCGCGCTGGCCGGATCTGGCAATCTTCAACACGGTGTTGTGATCGGTGTTTTGGTTTCGCGCGATCGTCACATAATATTTGGTTTTCATTTGTCCGTTCTGGGATTAGGGTTTTTGTCTAGTGGTGATCAGCGCTGGGTGCAGTATCTCTTTGACTGCCGGTAATAATTAGAAATTTTTAACCAGACTATTGAAAAATATATAAAAGAGCATGGTATGAGCGAGCGGATTATCTATTTAAATGGCGACTATATTGCCGAGAGTGAGGCCAAGCTGCCGGTTTTTGATCGCGGCCTTTTATTTGCCGATGCTGTTTATGAAGGCTTTGGGATTCTAGATGGGCAGATTGTTGATTTTATCTACCATATGGATCGGTTGAAACGCTCGCTTGGTGAATTGACAATCCCGATGAATTTCAGCATCGATGAGATGTTTCATGCTTTGATGCGGCTGATCGAAAAAAACAATGCAAAATCCGGGTTCTTATACCTTCACGTTACAAGGGGCGCTGGTGATCGCGCGTTTCATTATCACGACCAGTATGTGCCGAATTTGTTTGCCTTTACCCAAGGCGAAAAGTTTGCCGCTGACGCGATGCCGCCTGTTATTGATCTTCTGACCTATCCCGATTTGCGCTGGGCGCGGCGCGATATCAAATCAACGAATCTGCTGGCGCAGGTGATGGCGAAACACGCCGCCAATCAGGCAGGTGCCTATGAGGCATTGATGGTTGATGATGAGGGATTTGTGACCGAGGCAGGATCGTCCAGCTTCTTTTTCATTAAGGACAATGTGCTTTACGTGCGGCCGGTTAGCAACGAAATCCTGCATGGTATTACCCGTCAGACAATGCTTCGGGTGGCAAAGGAGCGCGATATTTCGTTGATCGAGCGTAATTATACTCTCGATGAGGTTATGGCAGCTGACGAGGCATTGATCACTGCATCGTCGATTTATGTAATGCCTGTTGGGAATATTGATGGCAAACGCATTGGCGATGGCAAGGCGGGCGCGTTTACGCTGGCGCTTCGTGAGGGCTATCTTGCCAAGGCGCGCGCTGAATTTTACACACCAAAGGCGTCGTGAATGATAGCGATGCCGCGCTAGGCGCTGGAATATCTGTGAGAGAGGGGTTTGGTTATGATGACAACATCACCTGATCAGGCACTGCTGGCAAATACACCGCTGGCAAATAAACCGCTGGCACAAACGCTGGCAGCCTTAAAAGAGCTTGCTTCAACCCCTTTATCGTCGGCAACGGCGATGCCCAAAGATATGTATGTCTCTGCCGATATTTACCAGCTTGAACGCGAGCGCCTGTTCCAACGTGAATGGATTTGCGCTGGACGTAGTGACGAAATTCCCAATACCGGTGATTATATGAGTTTTGATCTCTGTGATCAGCCGCTAATCCTTGTGCGCGGCGCTGGCGGCGATATCCACGCTATGTCAAACATCTGCCGGCACCGCATGATGCGGCTGGTTGATGGCAAGGGAAATACGCGGAAATTCACCTGCCCCTATCATGCCTGGACGTATGATATTGCGGGTAATCTTGTGGCGGCGCCCTATATGGATCAAACCGACTGTTTTGATAAAAAGGCAATAAGCCTGCCGCAGGTTCGCTGTGATCAGTTTGAAGGCTGGATCTATGTCTCGCTAAATCCAGATATTGCACCGGTTGCCGAAATGCTGGCGCCCTTGACCGAGATCACCGCGCCCTATGCTCAGGCTCATTACATAACCATCTTTAACGAACAGCATGAGTGGGATTGTAACTGGAAATGCCTGACTGAAAATTTCATGGAAAGCTATCATTTACCGGTTGCGCACAAGGCCACGGTTGGCGCCCATTATGTGGTGAAAGACACCAGCTTTGACCAGCGCGGGGTTTTTGAACATTTCACTTATCAGCTTTTCACCAAATCGGATGGTGCGCCGGTCGGCAATGCCCACCCGGATAACAAAACCCTAACCGGAAAATGGCGTAATATTTCGGTAATGCCGACGGTTTTTCCGGCGCATATGTATGTTTTGGCACCTGATCATCTCTGGTATTTATGTCTGCAGCCGGTTGGGCGCGGTAAGGTGTCGATTAAATATGGCGCTGCGGTTCCGCCCGAGGTGCTGAATGCGCAGCCCGATAAGGCCGCATTTATTGCCAAGACCAAAGCGTTTCTTGATATTGTTCAGGTTGAGGATCGCGGCGTTGTCGAGGGAATTTACCAAGGTGCATTATCACCGCTCGGCAGCCCTGGGCCGCTGAGCTGGTTAGAGCGTGAAAACCATGAATTTACGCAATATCTGGCGCGCCGGCTTTGTGATTAGATATCTGCCTTTGAAACTGGATGATTAGATCTGGATGATTAGCGTTTAACGTCGAGTTGATTATCGCGTGATCAGGCCAAGGGGCGCCCGCTATTACGGGTCACCAGATAAACCCCTGTCGACGCCATTAAAAAGCCGCTGATCGTAACTGGCGTCAGGGGCTCGCCAAAGATGAAAAAGGCAATAATTGCGGTGACTGGTGGGACTGGAAACAACAGTGAAGTTGTCGCGGCAACACTATCACGCTTGATCAAAATCATCAAAATCACATAAGCGCCGGTCGAAACCGCCAATATTTGCCATGCAAGCGCAATCAAAAAGGGCTGGTTCCATGTGATATGCGGTGTTTCCACGGTTAAGATCAGTAGGATGAAAAACAGGCTGGCCGAGCTTGCCTGAATGATGTTGCTTTTCAGCAAGCCAATCGAGCTACCAATGCGTTTTTGCAGCAATGTGCCAGTGGTAATTGCCAATAAGCCAAAAATACAGGACATAATCGCAATTACCGGTGCGTTGACCCCCAGCGACGGTGATAGCACAACCACCACACCGGCAAATCCGATAAAAATGCCAACCCATTGCACCAATCTCGGTTTTTCGCCAAAAAGGAAAATCGCCAAAGCGGTGGTTAATAGGGGCTGGGTGGAAACGATCAGCGCGGCCAAGGCAGCGCCAAGGCCGTTTGACATCGCGAAAAACGTGCTCCCCAGATAAACCCCATGGATCAGAACACCCACAAGGGCTGTCCAGAAAATTGGCTCATTTGCCCCGGCTTTGGCATTGGCTGCCTCTTTGGAAATATTGCTGGTCTTTGCATTTTTAGTGTTTTGACGGTTTTTTTGCCAAATTCTAATGCCAACGGCGACCGCCATGAAAATCAGTGCCACAATCACAAATCTGATCGCCAGAAAGGCAAAAGGCGTTGCGTGCTGCACGCCTGCCTTGCCAGCTACAAAAGCCGACGACCACAAAACAACAAAAATTATCGGTAGAATAAACTGTGCCATTAATGTCTGGTTCCGTTGATCGTCGCCGCCATGATCTCGTTTTGAGGCGCTGGTTTTTGGGGGCCGCGGCAAGTGCGTGATAGGTGTTTGGCTGCGATATTAGAGTTGCTAAAGATATAGAAGGCGAAAGATATAAAAGATCAATTTTTCAGCTGCTAATATGATCGCAAATATAGGCTCTGCGCAAATGATAACACGTGATTTCAGGGTGATTTAACTGAGGCTGCCACCTTGCATGTTGGCAAAGCGGCGAAACCGGTTTTTCAGCAACAGCCAAATCACCCCATAACAGATCAGCGGGATTAAAATTTGCAACATGGCAGCAACACCGGCGGGGCCACGACTGCCATTTGCAGCAAGGCTGACCGCCTCGACAGTAATCGTGCCAATCCTGCCGCCGCCAACAAAAATGGTGGGTAGATAAAGCGCCATCGAAACCGCAAATCCGATAAATAGCGCGGCACCGATCGGCATTGCCAAAAGGGGTAGATGCACACGGTAAAACCGGCGAAATGGCGCAACGCCAAGACTGCTTGCCACCCTGTCATGACGCCAGTCCATTTGCCCGAATGCCGGTGCAAGGACAAGCCAAATATATGGCAGAATGAAAATCATGTGGATATAGATCAATGCTGGCCAACTGCCGTCAATACCGGCCCAGCTAAGCCCGATTTGCAATCCGAACAGAAAGCTGATTTGCGGCACTAAAAGTGGCAGGTAAATAGCTGCCTGTAATAACCTGTTTTGCTGAAGGAGACCCTGCCCATGGTAAAGCCATAAAAAAACAACCCCGACCGCCAGTAATGCCGCCGTGATCGCCAATATTCCGCTATTCAGCACAAGCGGCATATAGCTTGCCGCGTCCTGCCAATGCATAAGGCTTGTGCTGGCGGGAAAGGCCGCTGGAAAGAACCAGCCTTTGGCAAAAGACCAGATTAGTGCCGCAACCAACCCCATCATGCCAATTAGCATTGGCATGATAGCAGTGATTGATAAAATTGGTAACAGGTGGTCAGCCGCAAGCCCGCGCCAGCCGCGCCACTGGCAAAACTGTACAATCTTGCCGATCATCAGTTCCAGTAAATACCAGATAAAAACCGCAATCAGCACAAGACCGACTTGCCAGACCGCACCAAATGACGCTGGCAGCCGCGCCGCAAGATTGGCGTCATGAAAGCCGTTTAAAACCAGAATGGCGAGGGGCGGCGGCAAGCTAGGTGCCAATAGTAACGCCATATCGACAACTGACAGGCTGAAG
>JADHOR010000051.1 GCA_016778895.1 Candidatus Puniceispirillum sp. | reverse complement strand
ATCGTGCCGAGAACCTGATTAGTCTCGCAAAGCCGTTGCAAACTCTGGCGTAGCGTCTCGATATCATCCAGTGTGACGAATTTATACATCGCTGCGATAACAAAACCACCCTGCTCAGCGCCAAGGCGGTCGAGCATCGAGTCCATTTCAGTGCTAAAAGAGGTCATAATTCGTCTTTGCGTTGGTGATAGCTGAATTTCAAAGATTACCGGGTTTTACCGTCGCCCAGATTTCAAAGGATCGCCGAAGCTGGCGGCGCAAATTACCACCCTGTTAGCAACAAACCAATATGAATATTCGGCGATGTTTGCCAATTCAGTAATTTTTTCTATTGAGGCATTTGTCAAACGTGTTAGCGTTTTTCGGAAGATGTCTGGTAGAAATACTGTTGTAAATTGTAAAATAACTGGGTTAAGCATCTGCCAATCAATAGGGAGACAAAAATGAGAAATCTGAAGAAAAATGTTATTTCTGCTTGTGTTGCAGCAGTAACGATGGGTGGTACAGCAGTTGCACAGGCTGCGGATAGCGTGAATGTTGCGTTTTTTCTTGAGTGGGCCACACCTAATCAAATCGCAAAAGTTGATAAAACCTATGACGAAGCCATGGGTGTCGACGTTAAATGGACTAACTTTTCAACCGGTGTTCAAATGACTGAGGCGATGCTGGCTGGCGATATTGATATTGCCTATTCACAGGGCCTTGCGCCGTTCGTGACAGCAATCCAGCAAGGCGCGCCGATCAAAATGGTATCAGTTGCGGTCATTTATGAAGCTAACGACTGCTTTGTGAACAATGGCCTTGGCATTAATTCATCGAATGCATCTGAGCTTGAGGGCAAGACAGTTGCGGTGCCGTTGAACACGATGGCCGATTTTGCTTTCCGCAAATACATGCAGGTACTCAATGTTGATACATCAACCATGAAGATTGTTGATCAGGCGCCAGCCGATGGTGCAGTATCATTGGCCGAAGGCTCAGTCGACATGGCGTGCATCTTTGGTGGTGACTCAGCGAAGAAAGCGGGTGAGGTTGGTACGCCGATCATGTCATCACAGCAAAAGCGCGATGCTGGTATTGGCTCGTTTGACGTCGTTTCAGTAACAGAAAAATTTGCGACTGCGAATCCTGGCCTTCTGCGCACATTCCTCGAGGTAACGCATGAGGCAAATGCGAACTGGAAGGGAAATGCCGAGCAAGTTAACAAGGTCGCCGCCGACGCAGGTATGGATTATGCGACAACTAAGAATCAAATGTCAGGGTTCATCTTCCCAACAGCAGCTGAGCAGAAAGAACAGTTCTTTGGCCCTGATGGTGTCGCGGTTGCTGCTGCTGAATCACTCGGTCTTGTGTTCAAAAGGCCTGGTGCATGGAATGTTGATCAAAAGATCGCCAAGGTCATTACTGGCGAATATCTTGACTAATCTGACTTAATATGAAAACGGAAAACAAGGCTCGTTTGAGCCTTGTTTTTCTTATTTGACGAAGGGGGTCGCTATTGGCCGATCTCACCTGCAAAGATTTATGTATGACCTTTGTCAACCAGCAAACGGGGGGCAAGGTAAAAGCATTAAAAGATATTAATTTTACCCTGAAAAAGGGTGAACTACTCAGTGTGCTTGGCCCGTCCGGCTGTGGTAAGACAACCTTGCTGAATATGATTGCAGGATTTATTACCCCAACCGGTGGCCAGATTAATGTTGGTGAACGCCTGATTGAAGGTCCCGGCGCTGACCGTGGTATGGTGTTTCAACAAGGCGCGCTGTTCGAATGGCTGACTGTTGCCAAAAATGTTGATTTTGGACTTCGAATGCAGGGGATCAGCGAGAGAGAAACCCGTGATCAAGTAGAAAAATGGCTAGCAACGGTTGGGTTGCAGGGCTTTGCCGATACTCCCACCTATCAATTGTCGGGCGGAATGCAGCAACGTGTTGCCTTGGCGCGCTGCCTAATCAATGATCCTGATGTGATTTTGATGGATGAACCACTGGGTGCTCTCGATGCATTGACGAGGGAAAAGATGCAATCGCTGGTCCTGGAATTATGGAAAAAGACCGGAAAAACCATCATTATCATCACGCATTCGGTGGAGGAAGCGTTGTTGTTAGGGGAGCGTTTATTCGTAATGGCGCCGCGCCCAGGACGAATCCATAAGGAATATCAGTTGCCATTTGCCGAATGGGGACTGAAACGATCATTGCGCGACATGAAATTAGAGCCAGAATTCACCTCTGTTCGCGAAGAAATTTTAACCATGATCTGGAATATGGAAGAGGAGATTATGGGCGGTGCTTGAGTGGCTTTCAGATAACCGTGCTGTTGTGGCGGCGATTATTATCCTGCTTCTTGTCGGCAGTTTTTTTGCTTCGATAATCTATGGGATCAAGCAAACCCGCCTGCGTGAAAAGGATCAGGTATTCGGTGACCCAGAACGAACCGTTGGCGGCTGGTTCTGGGCGGTCTGCGGTGTTTCGACTTTATTGCTTGTCTGGTTCTATTTTTCGTGGGGATCGGCGCGCGCGTTTTTCCCGCAGGCAGCAAATGAATTATGTCAGGTTGCCAAGCTGCATGAGGCGGTATCTCCGGTAACATCATCGCTGGCGATCGACTCCCGCTATTCCAAATCGAAAACCCTGCTAGTGCGAAATTCCCGGCAATTGGCGGAGCTTCGGGACCGGTTGCCAGTCAATGCTTTTTCACCTGCCGATGCGGCACTGGTAACAGGCGTTATGCAGAACACCCAACAATTGATCAGCATCATGGCGACGCCAGATTTTGTGGGTGCGGCAACCATCGCGGAACTTGAAAAGATCAAGGCCGGTTATGCGGCAATCACCAATGAATTGGCTAAACCACGGCAAGGTTGGAGCCCTGATCCGGCCGCGCTTGCGCAGCCATCATGGGGCATTAGCGAGCCAGAAATTCCACTGTTGCCAATCTCGGCTAGGGGCGCGATGTATGATGCGCTGGCGGTTGAAGCCGCCTCATTATCAGAAGATTTCCTGAAAATCCGCAATCTGTCGCCGGCGGCAAAAGATCTAATTTCCGAAACTAAAGCGACGATTGCGGCACTGAAAAAATCACAATCACCAAATGAGTCAGACCCGGCGATTGTCAAGGATCGCGCTGATTACCTAAAGTCGGTTGACCGTATTTTCAAGCGGATTGACGATGGTACAATTTTCCCGGCCGTTGTGATGGCTGATATGCAGCTTGCCGTCGAGGCAATGCTTGATCGGGCAGAAAAGGCTAAGGGCGGCCTCCGCTATGTCGAGGCGCTGTTCTTCCCGGGCGGCGATATTGTAAAGTCCCGCACCCAATGTACCGAGCAGGGGCCTGGTCGTTGGTTGCCAAAGCCAACCGATGTTGTGGCGACGTTCTTTGGGCTGGCTAATCCGGATGTTGAAAACGGCGGCGGCTATAAGGGCACAACGCTGCTATGGTGGAAGTGGTTGCCAATTTCCGATGTCGTATCAATCCTTATACCCGACAGCCTGATTGATTTATTGCCCGGTGATTATGGCCAGTTGAACGATAAGGGCGAGTTCGAGGCAAATTATAAAGACTGGATGCTTGGGCTGGCACAGGGTGATGTCTATCTTGGTGTGGTGCCGATGCTAGACGGTCATATCTGGGACTCGCTGTTCCGCGTTCTGGTGGCGATGTTCTTTGGCGTTTTGCTTGGCGTGCCGCTTGGTATCTATATGGGCGTATCGCGCTTTTACAAATCCTTCTTTGATCCGATGATCGAGCTTTATCGCCCGGTACCACCGCTGGCATGGGCGCCATTAATCCTAACAATTTTCGGCATTCAGGATGATGGCAAAATCTTCCTGTTATTTATGGTGGCCTTTGCCATCATGGTGATTTCGGCGCGAACTGGTGCATCTGGGGCACAATTGTCCAAGATCAGGGCATCGCATTCGCTGGGCGCAAGTGATCGGCAAATCCTGCGTTATGTGATTTTGCCAAACGCGCTACCGGAAATTATGACTGGTATCCGCATTTCAATTGGTGTGTGCTGGGGTACGCTGGTGGCGGCAGAAATGCTGGCTGGCACAACCGGCGTTGGCTTTATCGAGAATGTTGCGCGAACGGTCTCAGATTATGAGCTGATCTGGGTGACAATCTTGATCATGGGCAGCCTTGGTCTGGCGTTTGACTTGATGATGCGCTGGGTAATTTCACAGCTGATACCGTGGCGCGGTAAGGGCTAGGAATGCCTGCCGGGGCCGCAGTTTCGACCGGCTCTTTTGCCTCGGGTCCTCGGGCTGAAGTGATAGTTTGAAACTGGGTGGGGCTATTCAAGCCGCCGCCCAAACTTCTGCCAGCCATGAGTTTAGCATCGGCGCGCCACCAAGGCCAATCAAGGTGCTGCGCGCCGTGGCCGCCGCACCACCAAGCGCCATGATTTTGCTGCTGAACGAGGCTTTTTTGAAAATAACGCCAACAGCCTCGGATCGCTCGCGTGCATAGCCAGACAATGCATTATCAAGATGATCAACGTCCAGCCAGCGCAAAAGACTGGCGGCATCAACCAGGCTTTGTCCTGCGCCTTGGGCAAGGTTGGGTGGGATTGGATGCGCCGCATCACCCGCAAGTACCACGCGCCCGCGCCGCCAGCAATCATAATAGGGATGCAATGGTAGCGGCGTTTTTGCCCATTTAATATCGGTGTTCCTGCAGAGCAGAGACAGGATTTCGTTCTGTCCGAAATAGCGGTCCTGCCAAGAATCATCGGCGTTGGCTGCGTTTAGCGTCAGCACCATATTCACCTCGGCGCCACCATGCAACGGGTAATGCACGAAATGGGCGCCTTGTCCAAGCCAAAGATTACAGTATGGTTGGGCGAAAAAGCGTGGCACGCTGGCAGCCTGGACAACCGCGCGCATGGCGACACGGCCAGCGCTCGGCGGCGCAGCCACATCACGGTTGACGCCATCATTGCCATGCACATAATTTCGGCCAAAGCCGCGAAGTCCGTCAGCGGCAATCAGCGCATCGACGCAATATGCGCCCCCATCATCGGTTATAATATCCAGCCGCTTGCCATGATCTGGCCCTCGTTGAATTGCGTGGGTAATATTCGCTGTAATGCGGTGACCACCGCCGCCGGCAGCCATTTCTGTTTCAAGCAGGCTGGCAAGGTCGGCACGCGACAGGCTGGCATAGGCTGACGTGCCGAGTTCAAGGCTGGCCAGAGTTGCGGCCGAGCGCATATTGCGGACATTGATAGCCTGCAAATTGGTGGCGCGGGCGCGGGCAGCATCACCAATGCCTAACTGGTCAAGTGCTGCCCATCCGTTTGCGGCAATCTGCACCCCACCGGGAAGGTCGGTCGCTGGTTTTGAGCCGGCAATAAACAACAACGGCTTTTGATTGCGAAGGACGGCTAATGCGGCAGCCAGTCCGGCAATGCCACTGCCGCTGACCGCGATCATTAAACGCTGGCTTCTAGAGTATCATCCAGGGTTTTACGGAATTTTCCGACAATCTCGTCAATATGCTTACGCTCGGCAATAAAGGCCGGCGCAACAATACCATTGTCACCTGTCCATTTCACATGGAGGCCATTCCAGAACATATCTTTTTGCAGCTGTCCGCCGCGGCGCCCAGGAACGCCGTCGGAATGCACCTCGACCCCAGCCATCATGCCAATGCCGCGGATATCGGCAACCAGCGGATGATCCTGTAGACTCCAGATCGCATCGAGGAAATAATCCTCCAGCGCCGCCGCGCGTTCAAAGATGCCCTCATTTTCATAGATTTTCTGCGTTGCGATACCGGCCGCACAGGCGGCCGGATGCGCTGAATAGGTATAGCCATGAAAGAACTCGATCGCATTTTCTGGCGCAGCATTTGTGATGGTGTTGTAAATCTCATCGGTAACGGCAACGCCGCCCATTGGAATTGCGCCATTAGTCAGCGCCTTCGCCATGGTGATGATGTCCGGCTTTACATTGAATTTCTGCGTCGCAAACGGCGTGCCCATCCGGCCAAATCCGGTGATCACCTCGTCAAAAATCAGCAGCAATCCATGCTTGTCACAAATCTCGCGGATCTTTTCCAGATAGCCAACTGGTGGTACCAGCGTGCCGGTTGATCCGGCAACTGGCTCTATAAAGACTGCAGCCAGGGTTGGGCC
>JADHOR010000008.1 GCA_016778895.1 Candidatus Puniceispirillum sp. | reverse complement strand
ATCAAGCTGCGCGCAATAAACAGGCCCAAGCCACGATGCCCGCCCTTACCCCGGCGACTACTGTTCCAAGGTTGGCCTGCCTGCGCCAGGATTGAGGCTGAAAATCCTGGACCATTATCGCCAATTTTGAGCAGAATATCATCGGCGCTCCACACTATATGGATATTAACCTCGCTAACTGCAAATTGTTTGGCATTTTGGAGCAGATTTTCCAGCGCATGAATCCATTCAGGACGTTGCGTTACCAACGGAATATCAAAATCACTCGCACCGCTATGCGCGATCACAAATTTAATCGAGTCACTGCCGAGCCGCTGGTAGATCACCTCTTCTAGAATCCGGGTCACCGGAACTGGCGGCTCTTCAGCAATCGCGCGGCGCCCCTGAACCACGTCAAGCTCGCCTAAAATCACTCGGCAGCGCTCGATTTCGGCGCGAAGCAGCTGAATATCCTCATAAATTGGATCATCAGGTGATATGTCGCGGGCAAGCTCATGCCCAATAACGGTAATGGTATTCAATGGCGATCCAAGCTTATGCGCCGCCGCCGTTGCCAGCGAGCCAAGCGCCCGCACTTGCTGCTCTTCAGCGATAGCAAATCTTGCCTCGGTCAACGCAGCCGACAACCGGCGCGCATTTGATGCAACCCACCACGTATAGCCGCCCAAAAAACAGCTGGACAAAATCAGCGCCATCCAGACCCCGATTAAATAATATGTCGGTAGCTGAACATCTTGGCGCCAGTCTAACGGATGGTTGAAGAATGCCAGAAAACTAACCGACGCTGCAACCAAACCTATAAGCATCAGAGTTGATTTACGCCGTAATACAGCTGCCGACACTACCACCGGCGCCAAAATCATCATCGAGAATGGATTGAGCAATCCACCGGTGAGGTACAGCAGGGCGGCAAGCTGGACGACGTCAAAGCCAAGCGTCAACGAATTCTGCTTGTGGTTTTGACCGCTTTGTGACGGTTGCATGATCTGCCAGAGATTGACCGCAACAGAGAGGCTAATCACGACCAAAGCCGGCAAGAGCGGCAGATCCAGCTCCAAAAACACATAGGTGAATAACAGCGCCGCCGCCTGTCCGATAATCGCCACCCAGCGGATGGTCAAAATCACCCGGACATCAATCGGATTGCTTATGCCGGCATCAGCGCCTGAATATAACTGCCGAAGCGGCATCATCTGTCCCTTATTTTGGCTATGATTCCCCGTTTTTTGCAAGTTTTATAGCAAATTAAACATCGAGGTTAGCCACGCGAAGTGCATTCTCCTGAATGAAATTACGGCGTTCTTCAACCGCCTCACCCATCAGCGTTGAAAACGCGTTATCGGCCTCATCTTCCTGATCAATAGTTACCTGCAACAAAATCCGCTGCTCAGGGTCAAGCGTTGTTTCCCAAAGCTGGCTCGGGTTCATTTCTCCAAGACCCTTATAGCGCGAGATTTGCGCGCCTTTTCGACCAGTCTGAAAAATCAGCTGCGATAATTCAGTCGGCCCATTGATAGTGATTTGCTGATTGGCGATCCGCAGCACCGCAGCTTTGCCATAAATTGTTTGCAGATGGGTTGCCGCCTCATCAAGGCGGCGCGCCTCGCCAGTTGTCACAATCCGGCGATCAATGACATGGCGTTCGGTAATACCACGAAGCCGGCGTTGCACGACAAGTGCCAGACCATTTTCTGTTTCCTCAACGGCGCCAGACCAGCCTTTCTCAAGGATGTCCGCCTTCGCCTCAAGCCGTTTCGCAAGATATTCAGCGGCCTCAACATTGTCCAATATTCCGGGATTTATTAAGCCCACAATCGCTGCCTGTTCAATCACATCACGATTACCCAGATGGCGGCCAACAGTTTCAATAAGACGGCTTGTTGCAACGGCTAGATTCGCTGCGTCAGCCAGATCCGGCCCAGCCATCTGGCTGCCATTAGAAATTGTCAAAACAGTGTCTTTCAAACCGGCGTCCATCAGATAGATATCTAAATCACGCTGGTCTTTTAGATACACCTCAGACTGCCCACGCTTGGCACGGAATAGCGGCGGCTGGGCAATATAGAGATAGCCTTTTTCGATCAACGGGCGCATATGCCGGAAAAAGAAAGTCAATAACAGCGTGCGGATGTGACTGCCGTCAACATCCGCATCAGTCATGATAATTACCTTGTGGTAACGGATTTTTTCAACGTCCATCTCGGCATTGCCAACACCCGCGCCAATCGCGGTAATCAGCGTGCCAATCTCGGCTGATGACAGCATCTTATCAAGACGCGCTCGCTCAACATTGAGGATTTTACCGCGAAGGGGCAGGATTGCTTGGTTGGCGCGGTCACGACCCTGTTTTGCCGAGCCACCAGCCGAGTCACCCTCAACCAGAAACACCTCAGATTTTGCCGGATCGCGTTCTTGGCAATCGGCCAGCTTGCCTGGAAGGCTGGCAATATCCATCACACCCTTGCGTCGCGTCAGATCGCGTGCCTTTCTTGCAGCCTCACGTGCAGCGGCCGCCTCATAGGCTTTTGATACAATACGTTTGGCGTCAGCGGGATGCTCTTCAAACCATTGGGACAGGCAATCCGCAACAGCATTTTCGACCACTGGCCGTACCTCAGATGACACTAATTTATCTTTGGTCTGCGAAGAAAATTTAGGATCAGGCACTTTAACCGAAACAATCGCGGTCAGGCCTTCGCGCGAATCCTCACCGGTTAACTGAACCTTTTCCTTTTTCGCAATGCCGCTTTGCTGCGCATAGTTATTTACCACTCGGGTCATCGCCCCGCGGAAACCAGCCAGATGCGCGCCACCATCACGTTGCGGAATATTATTAGTAAAACATAAGGTGTTTTCATGGAACGAATCTGTCCATGCCAGCGCCAGTTCAACAGAGATATCATCGCGGGTACTATTTGCGATAATGGTTGGATGCAAGGCATTACGTGACCGGTTCAGATATTCCACAAACGCCGATAGCCCGCCATCAAAATAAAATTCAGATACGGCGCCATCAGCCGTGCGCTCGTCAGCCAGGCGAATTCGCACACCACTATTCAAAAAAGCCAGTTCGCGCAAACGATGCTCAAGCGTAGTGAAGTCAAAATTGATATGGGCAAAAATCTCAGTCGACGGCATGAAGGTTACATGCGTTCCACTCTCACCTGCGGCGTCACCTATAATTTCTAACGGCCCATCAGAATCACCCATTTTAAAGGTAATCCGGTGCTTTTTTTCATTACGGAAAATAACGAGTTCCAGCCATTCAGACAGGGCGTTAACCACCGAAACACCAACCCCATGAAGGCCGCCTGAAACCTTGTAGGAATTATTATCAAACTTGCCGCCAGCATGCAGCTGGGTCATAATCACCTCGGCCGCTGATACGCCTTCTTCAGCGTGGATATCAACCGGAATACCCCGACCATTATCAGTGACCGTGACCGAACCATCGACATTCAACTTGACGATTACGATATCACAATGGCCCGCAAGCGCCTCGTCAATTGCGTTATCCACCACTTCATAAACCATATGATGTAGGCCTGACCCGTCATCGGTATCACCGATATACATTCCCGGCCGCTTGCGAACCGCATCCAGCCCACGAAGCACCTTAATTGAATCCGCGCCGTAATTTTCATCCGCGATCAGGGTTTCATCATCATTCATCACATCACCTCAAAGACTGGTGTTCCACCAGCAACCTGCGCTGGCAAAATCTTTACAAATTGAGCTGTTTTTCCAAGCTCGTTAAATTGCGCGTCATCAGTGCCGCTATACCAGCATTGACCACCAAGACATTGCACTGCATCGAACAGGGCGCTGCGCCGCTGCGCATCCAGATGCGCCGCCACATCATCAAAAAGCATCAACGGCGCCCGGCCAAGCCGCCGGTCCTGCAACCGTGCATGCGCTAGAATGACCGCAATCAGCATGGCTTTCTGCTGTCCAGTTGAGGCCCGATTTGCTGGTGCCTGACTGGCAAGATGTATCGCTTGAAAATCGCTACCATGCGGCCCCGGCATTGCGACCTCACCATTTAATCGTGCCGTTCGCGCCACTTGCATCACTTGATCTTCAACCGCCAAGGCCGGCATTTCCGACAGCCACGTCTCGGTATCACCGCCAAGCAGTAATTCAACACCCGGGAACCCAAACCAGCCGCGTGCCGCCTCTTCGTTCAATGCCTTTATTAATGATTGCCGCGCCGCCGTTACGGCCACCGCCGTTTCAGCAAGCACAGACTCAAGCGCCGTGAACCAGGCTTCATCACCGCGCTGTTCAGTCAAGAGATGTGCGCGTTGGCGAAGCGCCTTTTCATAGCGTGACATACGGCCAACATGCGCCGGGTCAAATGCAATTACCAGCCGGTCAAGAAACCGCCGCCGTGCTGCCGGACTATCGAGAAAAATGCCATCCATCTGTGGCGTCAACCATGACACAGCCAGACGGCAACCAAGCTCTGCTTGCGAAACCGTAACACCCTCAAGACGCATGATACGGTTACCCTGTTTCGCCGATTGCGGAACACCAGTACCAATCTGCACACGGCTATCTTCATTTTCCAGAACCGCCGCCACCGCCCAATCCATCCAGCAGGTATCCGCCAAATCACTACTGTCTGCCGCTATATCAAGCCCATTGGCCCGATAGGCGAGATGTTCAGTTTTAGAGCGCCGCATTCCGCGTCCGGGCGCAAGCAATGATACCGCCTCAAGAAGGTTGGTTTTGCCAGCACCATTATCACCAAGGATCACCAGCTGGCCGGCATGAATTGCCAGATCAGCCTGCTGATAGTTGCGAAAATGATCAAGTTTCAAACGTGACAGCCAGCAGCGTTTTGTAGCATTGGCATTGTCGACCTCAAGAGCGACAACCGGTTTTATCTCTGGTGAAACGCTTATCAAATGTCACTCACACACGCATCGGCATCAAAACAAATAAACTGGACTCGTCACCCGGAGCACGGACAAGGCTTGGCGAGCCCTGGTCAGCCAGCGCAAACTCGACCATATCACTGTTCACCTGGCCTGCGATATCCAGCAGATACCGCGCATTAAAACCAATCTCCATTTCGACGCCATCATATGACACTTCCAGCTCTTCAGTCGCACTTGACGCGTCAGTATTGCTGGCAGACAGGGTTAGAGCCCCCGGCCTTAGCCCCATTTTCACAGATCGCGATTTTTCCGAGGCGATTGTCGATACGCGATCAACGGCGGCAGAAAAAGCACTCACATCCACCTGCATGATGCGGTCATTACCCACTGGAATTACCCGTGTATAATCAGGGAAGGTGCCGTCAATCAGCTTACTGGTCAGCCGCACAACTCCAAAGCGGAATTCGGCGCGAGTTTCAGACAGGCCAACCTCGACATCACCGTCAAAATCATCAAGCAGCTTACGCAATTCGCTAACCGCTTTACGGGGAAGGATAATCGACGGCATTTGCGCCGCACCTGACGGCAAGGCCTGACGGGTTAACGCAAGGCGGTGACCATCAGTTGCCACCGCGCATAATTCACCGGAATCGGCTTTATGAAGATAAATACCGTTCAGATAGTAACGGGTTTCTTCGGTCGAGATGGCAAAGCGTGTTGCATCAATCAGATCGCGCATATCGGCTGCAGTTAGAGAAAAATTCACCGGCAATTCATTGCTGCTAATCGCTGGAAAATCTTCAACCGGCAAGGTTGGCAGGCGGAAGCTTGATCGCCCGGCGCTAACCATCGCATGGCCATCACTGACCGAGATTTCAACTTCGGCACCATCAGGCAGCTTGCGGGCAATATCGTATAACAAATGCGCCGACATTGTGGTGGTGCCAGATGTCATCACCGAACAGCCAACTTCAGTGGCAATATCCATGTCCATATCAGTCGCGGTAAACGACAACCCACCATTTTCAGCGCGAAGCACAACATTAGCCAGAATGGGAATGGTGTTACGCCGTTCAACAACAGATTGTACATGACCCAGGGGCCGCAACAGGCTCATACGATCAATGGTCAGTTTCATCAGCTTTCTCTTTTTCTAGGGCAGTTTTCGTATTGTTACGATGCCGTTATACGGCCAATCCACGCTATCTACAAAATATAGCATGAGATTAACAAACAAGCACCAAAATATTGGATTTTTACCGATTCGCTGCCGAATCGCTTTAGGGCCAAATTCAGCTCTTGAAAATGTCGGTTTCTAACACGCTAAAATCGATTTTAGCAGCTGCACATCTTCGGCAAGCTGGCCATCACTTTTAGACAATTGCTCGATGGTTTTGACAGCGTGCATAACCGTCGTGTGATCGCGGCCACCAAATTGCCGGCCAATGTCGGGATAGGATAATGAGGTCAGGTTTTTCGCCAAATACATCGCCACCTGACGCGGCCGCGCAATATCCCTTGACCGGCGCGCCGAAAACATTTCACTGACCCGCACATCATAATGCGCCGCAACGCGCTTTTGAATGGCGTCAACACTAACCTGACGGCTGCTTGCGCGCAGCAAATCAGCAAGCAGTTCAGCCGCACTCTCAATGGTGATTTCACGGCCAACCAGCATCGCATGAGCCAGAATACGGTTTAACGCACCCTCAAGCTCACGCACATTGCTTACAATGCGATGCGCCATGAATTCCAGCACCTTATCAGCAACCTCAACTGGTGCCTGTTCCGCCTTAGACTGAAGGATACCAAGCCGCAATTCATAATCCGCCGGATGAATATCAGCTACCATGCCCCATCCAAGACGTGAACGAAGCCGCTCTTCCATCCCTTCCAGGTCAGTAGGCGATTTATCTGCCGAAATGATCACCTGACGGCCGTCTTCAACCAGCGCATTAAAGGTGTGGAAAAACTCTTCTTGAGTTGAATCCTTGCCGCTGATGAATTGCACATCATCAATCATCAACACATCAACCGAACGGAACTGTTCCTTAAATGACATCGTATCACGAAAGCGTAGCGCACGAACAAAGCGATACATGAATTTTTCGGCTGACAGATACAGCACTTTCCGGGCAGGAGATTGCTGGCGAATGTGCCAGGCAATAGCGTGCATTAAATGAGTTTTTCCAAGACCAACACCGCCATAGAGAAACAGCGGATTAAACGCAACCTTTTCGCTTTCGGCGGTGCGGTGGGCAACGGCAAAAGCCAGTTCATTCGGCTTGCCAACAACGAAATTAGCAAATGTATAACGCGGGTCAAGACCTGCCATCAGATCATCACTGCGCTCATTCGGTTTACCCGACGCGCCCGGCGAAACCGATGCTGCAGATTGCTTTTGCTCACTTAGCCGGTGCGGCTGTCCAAGCCGCCCCCTGCCAGCGGCAAGACGCACTTCAATATGCCGGATTGCGGGAGACAGATCACTGAATTCTGCGGCCGAAATTACACGCAACCGGTCGGCATATTGGCTGCTCACCCGCTCGCGTGCCAGGGTTGAATCGGCCTCCAGCGTCAATGTGCCATCCTCGAGCCGGCTAACGCGAAGCGGCTTAATCCAATGGCGCCATGCAGCGTCACCAATGTCGTTTCGCATACGTTGGTTCACGCGTCCCCAACAGGCCTGCACAATGCCGTCATCACCGCGCGGATGATCCGCAGCAGCAACGGACAAAGTTGGCACGTTGGCGGACGCGGTGCTTGTCGCGGAGTCACCATTTGAATGCGGCGATGTCATTAGATCAGGGTTATTCGACATATCGCCAGACATCCGCCACGCCTCCTTGTGAGTTTTAATGTCATCCTAACGAATGGGCATGGCTGTCGACGAATATTACGGCTAAAACCCAATATAAGGAAGCTTGAGATTACCGACCTTTCACCCTGCGTTGCAAGAGACCAAAAGGCGTAAAAGGCAAAATAAACCTGTTAAAATGACGCTTATTTCTGTTGACATAACTCTACATGGAAAATCGCCAATTTGGGGAAAAACCAAACACAATCAAATGCCGAATCGCGTCTAGATGATCCAATATCCCAATTCTTTGCGCTAAGTATTGTGTAACAGTTTTGGCAACGCTACACTAACGACCGTCACATCATTATTTTGAGTCTTAAAAAACTCAAAAAAAGCCCACTCCCATTTTTCCGGAGCGGGCTTTTAAATGATCGCTTCGCCTTACCAGTGATATACTGGTGACTCGTCAGTGATATGCGCGTAGCACGTCAGCAAGTCCTCACAGCTGCGGATCGATTAAGCGTCGAGTGCCCTACGCGGCGAGGGCCTTAACGCGGGCTGCAAGGCGTGAAATTTTCCGAGATACAGTATTTTTATGCAGAATACCGCGTGATACGCCGCGCTGCATTTCAGGCTGTGCCTCACGAAGAGCCTCGCGAGCACCATTTGAATCGCCAGCCGCAATGGCAGTTTCCACTTTTTTCACAAAAGTACGGATCCGGCTCATGCGGGCACCATTAATCATAGCGCGGTTGGCGTTGCGGATGATCCGCTTTTTGGAAGACTTATGATTTGCCATCGGGTTTTTGCGTCCCTGTCGTTCGAAAATACTTAATCAAAGCGGGCTTATAAGCTTTTTCTGCCATCATCGTCAAGCGCTTTTGCCAGCAAAAAAGTACCGCATGTTTTAAAGACAACCCTGGCCTCAGCCTCTAGCCAACACTTAAAACAGATGCTAGCGCGGTTGTAGCATTAAGCGCCAAAGCGCGCCGCGTGCGGTTTCAACCTTACTGATCACCAGCTTTTCCGCATCACGCGACCAGTTTCCGGCACCACCAACCCAGCCCAGCTGCGCCAAGCTTTTCACATAGAATGCCATAATCGCATCTTCACTGGCCGCAGTTGACGCAAAAATCATCACAATACGTCCATTTGGCGAATCAAAGGCAAAACCAAGCTCTGGTTCAATTTCCCAGCCCTGCATGATCGGCACATCACCTGCCCATCTGAGCTGCGGCACCTCGGCGAAGGCAGGCTGGCCGCCAAGCAAAATCAACAAGCAGGCCCGCGCAAGGGTGCGGTAAATGAGTGCTACAGGCTTGTGACATGACAGGATCATTCGGATCACCACGGTTGATTAACAGGCTTTTTATTATAAACCTAGCCTTGGCAGCGAGAACAGTAAAAACTGGATCGGCCAGACTGGACCAGGGTTTTTACCGGTTCAGCGCAAACCGGACAAGGCTGTCCTGCCCGACCATAAACGGCAAGGCGTTGGACAAAATAGCCGATTTCACCACCCGGCTGTACATGATCGCGAAGCGAAGTGCCGCCAGCCTCAATCGCCGCGCGCAATACCGAAACAATCGACGCCGCCAGCCGTTGGGCACGCCGACCAGCGATTGTACCGGCCTTGCGGCGCGGCGAAATCCCTGCATAGAACAGCGCCTCGCTTGCATAGATGTTGCCAATGCCGGCAATCAATTGTTGGTTTAAAAGCGCGTTCTTCACCGGGCCAGTCCGGCCGCGCAACACAGCCCGCAGATGCGCCGCGGAAAATTCATTGCCAAGCGGCTCGGGGCCCATGCCGCTGAGGAGTTTGTGATTCGGCATTTCCGATTCGGCAAAAAGGTCAATCCAGCCAAACCGGCGCGGATCATTCAATACAATATAAGACGTTGGTTCTTGGTCATGGAGGGGTGCCATTTCCAGCATAAAATGGTCGTGCTTGCCCAATTGAGGCGGCGTTTGGTGAATACGGATTGACCCGGACATGCCAAGATGCAGTAACAACACCTCGGCATTATCAAGCATCATCAATACATATTTGCCGCGGCGACCAAGCTGGGTAAAATAACGTCCAGTCAGCCGTTCAGCCAGATTTTCTGGCAACGGCCAGCGTAAATCCTTGCGGCCAACATGGGCATGGCGCACCATGCGGCCCTGCAATGCCGGCACCAGCGCTAGCTTGACAGTCTCAACTTCGGGCAATTCAGGCATCGGTTTTCGCTCGTTTCAAAATGAAGACAGAAAGAATTTTATCTGGTGATCTAGCAAAACTATCAAATGAGTTGGTGAAGATCATTTCGAAATTGGCCCCAGACTGATATAGATAGTCCGGCGTTTTTGCATTCTTTTAGGACATTAATCATGAAAGACCCTGCCTTTGGCAAACCGGATCAGCAAAATTCACATACCGGCCGCGTTTCCCATAGTAACGCGGCTAACCATGATGACGATACCATAGATTTTGGCTTTCGCACCGTTCAGCGCGGCGAAAAGGCACGCTTGGTTCGCGGCGTCTTCGATTCGGTTGCCAATCGCTATGACATCATGAATGACGTCATGAGTGGCGGTATTCACCGGCTATGGAAATCCGCAATGATTGATTGGATGGCGCCGCAACCGCACCATAAGCTGATTGATCTGGCTGGCGGCACGGGTGATATCTCCCTGAGGTTTTTGCGCGGTGGTGGTGGTGAGGCGCTGATTACCGACATTAATCACGCCATGCTTGAGGCGGGTCGCGGGCGGCGCGACCTGCAAAAGATGGCGCATCGTCTGCGCTGGGCTGTCGCCAATGCTGAAACACTGCCATTTGATGATCATAGCGCTGATTTCGTGACTATCGCTTTTGGGCTTCGCAATGTGACTGACCGGCAAGCCGCGATAAACGAAGCCTATCGGGTTTTAAAGCCGGGCGGACGTTTTCTCTGCCTGGAATTTTCTCATGTGCAAAGCCGGCCCTTGGCAAGGCTTTATGACAGCTGGTCGTTTAATGTGCTGCCGGTGATGGGGCAGATGATCGCCGGAGATGCCAATAGCTATCGCTATCTGGCCGAATCGATCCGCCAGTTTCCAACAAAGGAAGTGCTTGCCGATATGTTTGCCGAAGCTGGGTTTGCGCAGATACGGGTGCGCAGTCTGTCAGCAGGGATCGCTTGTATCCATTCTGGCTGGAAACTCGATTGATGGCGGTGCCCAGCCTGTCCATGATCCAGGCGTTATTGCGGTTGCCTAATATCTCCTGGCATCTGGGACGCGCCGGCGTTTTAGGTCATGTTGCCAATATCACGCTTTTACCCGGATGGCTGCGGCAGATATGCCGGCTTCTCGATAAAGCCGTTCGCTCACGCAGCGCGGTTAATGATGCAGGCGGTGCGTTATGTCAGGCATTGGCTAGATTGGGGCCGGGCTTTATCAAATTTGGACAGGCTCTATCAACACGCGCAGATTTAATTGGGCCTTCACTGGGGCAGTCATTGGCCATGCTCCAAGACCGTTTGCCACCCTTTGCCGCGGCGCGCGCACGCCAGATGGTTGCTGATGAAATCGGCCAGCCGATTGAGGCGATGTTTGACGAATTTGATGATGCTGCCGTTGCCGCCGCGTCAATTGCCCAGGTGCATCGCGCGACACTGCTTGACGGGCGCAAAGTGGCGGTCAAATTGCTGCGCCCCGATATTCACAAGCATATGCAGGCTGACACGGCGCTGTTTTATTCGCTGGCACAGATACTGGAATGGCTGGCACCGGCCCTGCGGCGGCTGCATCTGGTAACGGCGGTCAAACAGTTTGGCCAGCTATCCGAGATGGAACTTGACCTGCGCCTTGAGGCCGCGGCGGCCGGGCGTCTTGCCGATAATATGCGCGATGATGAGGGCATCTATGTGCCTTGGGTCGATCTGGAAAACAGCACCAGCCGGATGCTAATCATCGAATGGGTGGACGGAATCCGGATTGATGATATCGCCGGACTGAGCAAGGCCGGACATAACATCGAAAAAATTACCGAATATGCCGCCCGCAGCTTTTTCAATCAGGTGTTCCGCGATGGGTATTTCCATGCTGATATGCACCCGGGCAATATCTTTGTGCGCGCCGATGGTGTTCTGGTACCGATCGATTTTGGCATAATGGGCTATCTCGATTTTCAAGACCGGCTGTTTCTGGCACGTCTGCTGAGTGCGATGCTGGACCGCGACTATGATATGGTGGCACGTTTACATAAAGACGCTGGGATGCTTGGCGAGGGCGTGTCAACACACCAGTTTTCGCAATCGGTTCGTGCTGTTGCCGACCCAGTTATGGGCAAACCGCTTGGCGAGGTCTCACTTGGCCTTGTGCTGGGTCAGATTTTCCAGCTTTCCACCCGCTTTGAAATTGAGGTTCAGCCGCAATTTAATCTGTTGCAAAAAACCATGATGATGGCCGAAGGCGTGGCCCGGCAATTAAACCCCGGCGCCGATATGTGGCAATTATCACGGCCACTTGCCGAAGCCTGGATGCAACGCGAAGCAAGTGTGAAAAAACGCGCCGAACAGATTTTTGATGATGCGGTACAAATCATCTCTCGCTTGCCAAAATACCTTGCCGATCTTGAGGCTAATCAGCAAAAAACTGCCGCCCATCCAGCGCCAGTCTGGCCTGGCCGCGTGGCAATTCTGGCGTTATTATTGGCTATTGCAAGTTTTTTCACAAATTATCAGTGATTTTTAAATAAATGAATATAATGTGATTTTTTGTGATACACTTTTTATTATTCAATGAAAAAGGTATTTCCTGTGAATTTATCAGCAATTTTAACAGCTCTGGGCGGGCGTCATGCGATGCAGCAATTGCTCGATGTGGGGCCAAGCGCGATCAGCAATTACCTGACCCGTGGTCAGTTACCGCAGCGTGCCAAACCCATTATCTATGCTGCGCTCACCGCCAAGGGCTATCAGCTTCGCCCCGATGATCTCGAGATTATAGCTGGCCCCGCGGCGATAACGCCGCACACCGTATCAGCCGAAAATCATGCAGGTCCGCGTATCTTGTTAATCATTGCCGGCGGCATTGCCGCCTATAAGGCACTGGAGGTGGCACGCCAGCTCCAGCAATTAGGCGCCCATGTTACCGGTGTAATGACCGATAGCGCCAAGCAGTTTATCACCCCGCTTAGCCTTGCCGCACTAACCGGTGAGAAATGCTATGACAGTCTATTTTCGCTGACCGATGAGGCCGAAATGGGACATATCCGACTGGCACGGTCGGCTGATCTGGTTCTTGTGGTGCCGGCAACAGCAAGTTTTATGGCGCGCGCCAATGCTGGCATTGCCGATGATCTGGCGACCACAATCTTGCTTGCCACCACCGCAAAGGTAGTGATGGCACCGGCAATGAATCCGGTGATGTGGGCGCATCAGGCAACGCAAAGCAATTTTGCCAGTCTTCGCCAGCGCGGTGTCGAGATGATCGGGCCGGTTAGTGGCGATACCGCCTGCGGCGAAGAAGGCGAGGGCCGGATGTGTGAGCCAGCGATGATCGCCGCTGCTGCAATGCGGTTAATTCCGACATATGCTGCGCGTGATGAGGCCGACAAAGATTCTGGCGCTGGCACATCACGCTCGCTAAGCGGCAAGCATATTCTGATAACCTCGGGCCCAACCATTGAGCCGATTGATAAAGTACGGTTTATTGCAAACCGGTCATCTGGAAAGCAGGGGCACGCCATTGCCACTGCGCTGGCTAATCGCGGTGCCAATGTGACACTGGTAAGCGGGCCCGTTACCGAGCCTGCACCGGCAAATGTGACCCTTGTCAATGTAACAACCGCTGCCGAAATGCTGGCTGCCTGCGATGCAGCCCTGCCAGCAGATATTGCGATTTGCGCCGCGGCAGTGGCAGACTGGCGGGTAAAAGCTGCGGCAGATGAGAAACTGAAAAAACCGGAAAATCCCGATGCTGGCATGACCCTAGAGCTATGTCAGAACCCGGATATTCTTGCCACATTATCAGCCGCGCCAAACCGGCCAAAGCTGGTGATCGGATTTGCTGCCGAAACCGAAAACCTGCTGGAAAACGCTGCCGCCAAGCGCCGCCGCAAAGGCTGTGACTGGATCATTGCTAATCAGGTTGGTGGCGAAGATGATCCAGTTTTTGGCAGCGCCCTTAATCAGGCCATGCTGCTGACCAGTGACAGCGTTGAGGAATGGCCACGAATGCAGAAAACCGAGCTTGCTGAAAAGCTGGCCGATCAAATCGAAGCGGAATATTCGTCATGACAGCCATCTCGGTGAAATTCAAACGGCTTGCGCACGCCGCTGATCTGCCGCTGCCATCCTATGCAACCGGTGGCGCAGCCGGACTTGACCTTGCTGCGGCAATTAATCAACCCGTCACATTGCGGCCGGGAATGCGGCAGGCCATTCCCACCGGATTTGCCATGGCCTTACCCGCCGGTTATGAAGCGCAAATCCGGCCACGGTCGGGGCTGGCGCTAAGGCATGGAATTACCGTTGCCAATGCACCCGGTACGATTGATAGTGACTATCGGGGAGAAATTGCAGTAATTCTGATAAACGCCGGATCCGAAGATTTTACCATCACCCAGGGTATGCGCATCGCCCAGATGGTAATTGCGGCGGTGACGATAATGACACCGGTAGAGGCGGATGATCTTGGCACAACCCAGCGTGCGGGTGGCGGTTTTGGCTCAACAGGCTTGTGAGGCATCATGCTGAATGATGAAGATCTAGAACGCTACGCCCGTCAGGCTATAATGCCGGCGATTGGCGAAGAGGGGCAGGAAAAGCTGCTTGCGGCGCGGGTATTAGTGGTTGGTGCTGGTGGACTTGGGGCGCCGGTAATCATGTATCTTGCCGCCGCCGGTATTGGTAATATCACGATTATTGATCACGATGATGTATCGCGCACTGATTTAAACCGGCAGGTTATTTATAACGACAGCGATGTTGGCAGTTCCAAATCACGCCGGGCAGCCGAGGCCGCAAGCGCGATTAACCCTGCCATTCATGTCTCCCAGCTTAATCTGCGACTTAGCAGCGGTAATGCGACACAGCTGATAAGGGCGAATGATGTTATCATTGACTGCACCGATAATGCCAATACGCGCTATCTTCTTGGTGATACCGCACATGCGTGCGGCAGGCCGCTTGTGTTTGGCGGCGCCGTTCGAATGGAAGGCCAGGTTTCTGTGTTCCAGAGCAGTGTCAAAGGCCATGCCGGCAGCCCCTGTTACCGCTGTGTCTTTCCGGCAATGCCCGATGCAAAGCAGGCACCGGGCTGTTCCGAGGCCGGAATCCTTGGCGCGGTTGCCGGTCTGGTTGGCACGCTGCAGGCGCTCGAAACGATCAAGATCATTCTGGGTAAACCACGGACGCTCACCGGAAGATTATTGCTGATTGAGGCGGCAGGCAGTGATTTCATGGAAATTCAAACAACCGCCCGCGATGATTGCAGTTGCTGCGGGGTGGCAAGCTCTGCATCACTAACAGATAGTTTTGCGGACAATTGATGCCGACTAGCAAATTAACTGTGGGCTAGAGCATTGCCTCGATCACCCGATCAGGCGGGGTATGACCATCCCAGAATGTCCGCACATTAATAATCACCTTATCGCCCATTTGCAGTCGGCCCTCAATCGTCGCCGAGCCGATATGCGGCAACAGGACAACGTTCGGCAAATCACGAAGGCTTGCCGGAATTTCTGGCTCGTTGCTGTATACATCAAGCCCGGCACCGGCAATATGGCGTTGCGCTAACAGATCGGCCAACGCCGCCTCATCAATCACCTCGCCGCGTGATGTATTCACCAAATAGGCAGATGGCTGCATCAATGACAACCGCTCACGTGACAATAAATGATTGGTTGCCAGTGTATGCGGACAATTGACCGAAACAATATCGACCCGCGCCAGCATTTGCTCGAGCGACTCCCAGTAAGTTGCCTCAAGCTCGGCCTCGGTTTGCGGATGTACCGGTTTACGATTATGGTAATGCACCGAAAGACCAAAGCCGCGCGCCCGCCGCGCTACCGCCTCGCCAATCCTGCCCATCCCAATAATGCCGAGCCGCTTGCCGTTAATACGGTGGCCAAGCATTCCGGTTGGCGACCAGCCCTGCCACTTGCCCGAACGCGCCAGCGCATCACCCTCAGCAATACGGCGCGGCACTGCCAGAATCAGCGCCATAGTCACATCAGCAGTATCTTCGGTTAGCACACCCGGCGTGTTGGTAACGGTAATGCCCTGCGCCTTTGCCGCCGCAAGGTCAATATGATCAACCCCAGTTCCAAATGAGGCGATTAACCGCAGCTGCTTGCCTGCCTTGGCAATCAAATCAGTGTCAATCTTATCGGTAACAGTCGGCACTAACACATCAGCGCTTTGAACTGCCTCAATCAGCTGGTCTCGGGTTAAAACTTTGTCATCATTGTTTAATGTCGTGTCAAAAAGCTCCCGCATACGGGTTTCGATGGTTTCCGGTAGCTTGCGTGTCAAAATTACTTTTGGTTTGCTTCGAACCATAGATAGCTCTCTCAAATTGGACATAAACATCGAACTGCGGCTGGCAATTAGCCCGAAAAAATCCTAAGCTTGCGACGCAGACAATACCGGTATTGAAATTAACCTTTAAACCGCATCACTCTGCAACAGGTATCGCTAGAACTCTACCAGAACAACGGGCAGCATGAAAAAAAAAATTATTATGATGTTTCAAAAATTGCCGACATTGCCTTTGGTTTTTGGCCTTTTCTGGCTCGTGCCACCGCTTATATCACCCACCAGCTGGCCAAGCGGAGAGATTACCACGCCCGCAGTGGCACAAGAAGCTAAATTAACCGTGCGGGGCAGTGGTTTGCCGGTGCCGCGCTATGTAACCTTGAAATTTGACGAGGCTAATCTTCGCGCCGGACCGGGGCGGGAATATCCGGTTCTGTGGCAATATCGCCAAGCCGGCCTGCCGCTTATGGTCGATGCCGAATTCGGCATTTGGCGCAAGGTTGTTGACCATGATGGCACTGCTGGCTGGATGCATGGCTCGGTTCTTTCATTACGGCGCATGGCGCTGGTGCAAACCAATATGGCGAAAATCTATGCTAACCCTGACGAGACGTCAGATGTTGTCGCGCTGGCGGAGCGGCAGGCATTGATGGAGCTTCAATCCTGTCCAAAGGCATGGTGCCGCGTTGCCAGTGATGGTGTTCGCGGCTGGATCAAGCGGCAGGTGGTGTGGGGCATTCTCGAAACTGAAAGTCTTGATTAAACTTGTAATCAGGCCAACCCACCCGATCACATCCAGCCAATCTGACCAGCCCCCTGTCACCAAATACGCACGCCTTATTCCTATCGTCGATCATTACCTAAAATGCCCAAGAAAAACGGCACCCCGCGCAAAGGCAGGGTGCCGTGATGGTCTAATGACCGGGATTACCTTACTGGTTATCTTAACCCGTTTTCTTGCCGATTTCTGGCTTAGGCAACGTCAAACCGATCAGCATTCATCACCTTGGTCCATGCGGCAATAAAATCAGCGACAAACTTGTCCTTTGCATCATCGGTTGCATAAACTTCGGCAAGCGCCCGCAGCTGGGAATTTGATCCAAACACCAGATCAACCCGTGTTCCGGTCCGAACTACATCACCAGTTGAACGGTCGCGTGCCTCGTAGGCGTTGCTGCCAGTAGGTTTCCACTCGACACCCATATCCAGCAAGGTGACAAAGAAGTCATTGGTCAGCTTGCCCGGTGTTTCGGTGAACACACCATGGTTGCCCTGGCTAATGCCAAGCGCCCGCATACCGCCAACAAGAACCGTCATCTCCGGTGCTGTCAGACCCAACAGCTGCGCCTTATCAAGCAGCATTTCTTCTGGGCTGACGCTAAAGTCGGCTTTCTGGAAATTGCGGAAACCATCGGCAACCGGCTCAAGAACCTCAAATGACTCAATATCAGTCTGTTCTTGCGACGCGTCACCACGGCCCGGTGTGAACGGAACCGATACACCTGATGCCTGCTCGATACCAACATTACCAGCCAGCACAATCACATCAGCAACAGACGCACCCGTCTCGGCGGCAATAGGTTCGAGCACAGATAATACCCGCGCTAACTGTTCAGGCTTGTTTGCTGCCCAATCCTTTTGTGGCGCCAGACGAATGCGAGCACCATTAGCGCCGCCGCGCATATCCGAGCCACGATAGGTTGATGCGCTCCCCCATGCTGTTTCGACCATTTCAGCAATGCTGAGGCCGCCTGCCGCAATACGGGCCTTAACCGCGTCGACATCATAATTGAAATTACCTGCGGGGATCGGATCTTGCCAGATCAGGTCCTCGTCGGGGACTTCCGGCCCGATATAACGGGTTTTTGGCCCCATATCACGATGCAGCAATTTAAACCATGCGCGGGCAAAGGCGTCAGCAAACTGATCAGGGTTTTTATGGAACCGCTCAGAAATCTCACGGTAAATTGGATCTTCGCGCATTGCCATATCGGCTGTTGTCATCATTGTTGGGACACGGACTGAAGCATCCTCGGCATCCGGCGCAAGGTCGCTTTCCTTTGGGTTAACCGCGTGCCAAATATACGCGCCGGCCGGGCTTTTCGTCAACTCCCACTCATAGCCGAGCAGAAGATCAAAATAGCCATTATCCCACTTCGTTGGATTGGCTGTCCACGCACCTTCAATGCCACTGGTGATCGTGTCACGGCCTTTGCCCGAACCATGGTCGCTAATCCAGCCAAAGCCCATTTCCTCAATAGCTGCAGCCTCTGGCTCGGCGCCAACCAGACCGGCGTCTCCAGCACCATGTGCCTTGCCAAAAGTATGACCGCCCGCGACAAGCGCCACCGTTTCTTCATCATTCATTGCCATTCGACCAAATGTTTCACGGACATCTTTGGCGCTTCCAAGTGGATCGGGGTTACCATCCGGGCCTTCCGGATTGACATAGATCAGACCCATCTGCACCGCGGCAAGCGGGTTTGCCAGCTCGCGGTCACCCGAATAACGCTTGTTGCCAAGCCATTCATTTTCAACGCCCCAATATATATCTTCTTCAGGCGCCCAGATATCTTCACGGCCACCACTATATCCAAAAGTCTCGCCGCCCATTGACTCGATTGCGACATTTCCTGCAAGGATAAGCAAATCAGCCCAGCTAATTTTATTGCCATATTTCTGTTTAATCGGCCAAAGCAGGCGGCGCGCCTTGTCAAGGTTACCGTTATCCGGCCAACTGTTCAGGGGGGCAAAACGCTGTGCGCCGGTGCCCCCGCCCCCACGGCCATCACCGCTACGGTAGGTGCCGGCAGCGTGCCAGGTCATGCGGATGAAGAACGGACCATAATGACCATAATCAGCAGGCCACCAGTCCTGCGAGTCAGTCATCAGGTCGGTAAGATCCTTTTTCAATGCCTGATAATCAAGCTTCTTGAATTCTTCGCGATAGTTAAAATCCGCGTCCATCGGGTTGGATTTTTGATCATGTTGGTGAAGAATGCCAATATTCAGCTGATTAGGCCACCATTCACGATTTGATGTCCCGCTGGTGCTATTACGTGTGACAGCGCCATGCATTACCGGGCATTTGCCCACATTATTTCCGTCCATCTGTGTCTCCGATCATGATCGATAATGTGAGGCATTTCCACGGGTGATAAGGCACCCGTAACACCACACCTTTTGATTTTCTTCTTGCCTGAAGATAGGTATGATGCCCAGCCTGGTCAAGGCTCTTTAGAATGATTTTAAACTGGATGATCGCGGAATGCGCCAGCGATCACGCACGACAATATGGGCAGGTTTTTTTTACCGGTCAGGCAGCTTTGGCGCAAAATTTTATCGTTATTTTGGGGCGGTTTTATGCCGGATATGGATAATCACATCGACTGCCTTGATTTCATGCCCCGCAGGTGCATTCGGCAATTGCGCAAGGACCACATCATCGTTCGGAATATCGACAAGCTGGTCATTTTCCGCTTCGTAAAAATGATGATGATGATCGGTATTCGTGTCAAACAGGCTATATTCATTATGTATCACGACCCGCCGCAACAACCCAGCATGGGTAAACTGGTTCAGCGTGTTATAAACGGTACCACTCGATACATAAAGGCCTGCCGCGACGATCTCTTCAGTCAGGCTGTCAGCGGTAACATGGCGATGCCGGCCATCCAAAAGCAAGGCCGCAATTGCCAGCCGCTGGCGGGTTGGACGCAATCCGGCAAGGCGCAATATTTCCGCAAGATTAGCCGGTTCAGGCGTCTTGGTGTTCTGACTCGGCTTTTGTTCAGTCAATTTAACCATAGTCGGATCAAAATGGGCGGTCATCGGCTAAATGTCAATAATGCCTTGGCTTGGAGGGGTGTTTCGTGCTTTCTATAAGGCGTTTAGCGCTGTGGTTCACGCTGTGGCAATAGACAGCAAATCATGTGGTTTTCCATAGGCGGTTATATCATGGGCGGTCATATCGTGATTAGTCGCGTCGATCCGTGGGCCTTGTCAGACATTGGTCATGCGTCCATTTCGACCCCCCAAAGCGGAAATCCATAAAATCGTTAGGCCATGAAGGGTCAGTTTTTGATGTTGTTCTGTGCCAGCTTGTAACAAGGAAGATAATAATGTCTCCTAAAGACCAGAATTCTTTTTGCTATGATGAATTGATCAGCTGTGCCAAAGGCCAGATGTTCGGACCGGGAAATCCCCAATTACCAATGCCGCCGATGCTGATGTGTGACCGTATCACCCATATTAACGATATTGGTGGCGCGTTTGGCAAGGGCCAGATTGACGCCGAATTTGATCTCAATCCTGATCTTTGGTTTTTCCCCTGCCATTTTGAAGGCGATCCAGTTATGCCAGGCTGTCTTGGCATGGACGCGCTGTGGCAGCTTGTCGGTTTTTTCCTGGGCTGGTCAGGTGGGCAAGGGCGTGGACGCGCATTATCGGTTGGCGAGGTAAAATTTACCGGCCAGATTTTGCCAAGCAACAAGCTTGTTGGCTTTCGCCTTGATCTAAAGCGCGTCATCATGCGCCGCCTCGTTATGGGCATTGCCGATGGCAAGGTGCTTTGCGATGGCGAAGTCGTGTTTGAAGCCAATGATATCCGCGTTGGCCTGTTTACCCCTGAAGGAGCTTAAAGATCATGCGCCGTGTTGCCATTACCGGAATAGGGATCGTTTCCTCGATCGGAAATAATGTCAGTGAAGTAACCGCGTCCTTGCGAAATGGAACCTCGGGCATTGTTGCTGCACCAGAATATACCGAACTTGGTTTTCGTAGTCAGGTGCATGGTACCGTAAAGCTGCATGTTGCCGATCATGTCGACCGGAAACAGCTTCGCTTCATGGGTGAAGGTGCGGCCTATGCGGTACTGGCAATGGAACAAGCGATTGCCGATTCAGGCCTTGAAGCCAGCGCTGTATCGAATATAAGAACTGGCCTTGTTGCAGGGTCAGGCGGACCATCAACAGCCAATCTTCTTGCGGCGTTTGACATCACCCGTGAGAAAGGGCCAAAGCGTATTGGGCCTTATATGGTACCGCGCTGTATGTCATCGAGTGTGTCTGCCTGTATCGCCACCTTTTTCAAAATCAGAGGCATAAATTATTCGATCTCATCAGCTTGTTCGACCTCAGCGCATTGCATTACCGCAGGTGCTGATGCCATTCGCAGTGGCAGTCAGGATATTGTCTTTGCCGGCGGCGGTGAAGAGCTGCATTGGACCTTATCCGTACTTTTTGACGCAATGGGCGCAATGTCATCAAAATATAATGATACGCCTGAACTAGCATCACGCCCCTATGATGCTGATCGCGACGGGTTTGTAATTGCTGGCGGCGGCGGCATGGTGGTGCTTGAAGATATGGATCACGCGATTGCTCGTGGTGCCAAAATCTATGCCGAGCTTGTTGGCTATGGCGCCAATTCTGACGGTGAGGACATGGTTGCCCCATCCGGCGAAGGTGCGGTGCGATGTATGGAGCTGGCACTTGCCGGCTTTGATGGCAACGCCATCACCGAAAAGGTTGATTACATCAATGCACATGGTACCTCGACGCCAGTTGGCGATGTAAAGGAACTTGACGCGGTTCGCACAGTCTTTGGCCCGCGTGGTCATCTGCCAGTGGTAACCTCAACCAAATCACTAACCGGCCATTCGCTTGGCGCAGCCGGTGTGCAGGAGGCCATCTACACAATCATTATGATGCAGAACAATTTTATTGCCGCATCCGCCAATATCCAGACACCTGATCCAGCCATTGGTGATATTCCGGTGGCGCAAAGCCACATCGATGATTTTTCCATTAATCTGGCATTATCCAACTCGTTCGGGTTTGGCGGCACCAACGCCACATTGGCTTTACGGAGGGTGTAAATATGCAGGCCGGAACGCTATTGGCTGGTAAGCGCGGCCTTGTCATGGGTGTTGCAAATGACAAATCCATTGCCTGGGGCATCGCCGAAGCCGCCGCCAAGCAAGGCGCAGAGGTTGCCTTTTCCTATCAGATGGAAGGTTTTGGCAAGCGGCTAGCACCGCTGGCAGCCTCGATTGGCTCGCACATCATGATCCAATGTGATGTTGCCAAGGAAGGCGCAGTTGATAGATGCTTTGCCGAATTGGCAACCCATTGGCCAACAATTGATTTTGTTGTCCACGCGCTGGCCTTCTCCGACAAGAATGAATTAAAAGGCGCCTATATGGATACCAGCCGCGAAAATTTTAAAAACACCTTGATGGTATCAGCCTATTCCTTTACCGAAGCAGCACGTGCCGCCAGTGCCATGATGCCCGATGGTGGTGCGCTGGTGACGCTTAGCTTTCTTGGCGCGCAACGCAGCACGCCAAACTATAATGTGATGGGGGTTGCCAAAGCAGCGCTCGAAGCATCGGTACGTTATCTTGCGGTTGATCTTGGCAGTCAGAATATTCGGGTCAATGCGCTATCTGCCGGACCAATGCGCACGCTTGCCGGTGCCGCCATCACCGGTGCAAGACATATCTTCCGTCATGCCGAACATCATGCCCCGTTACGGCGCAATCCCGGCCTTGATGAGGTTGGGCGGGCCGGTCTTTATCTGGTGTCTGAACTCTCATCAGGTGTGACCGGCGAGGTACATTTTGTCGATGGTGGCTTTAATTCGGTCGGCATTCCGGGCGAGTCATAAGCCACCATTAAATGCGCTTATAAAAAAGGCGGTGCTTGTGACACCGCCTTTTTACCTTAGTTCACACTATTTCTTTGGCCTTTATTATTCAGCCTCTGCAACGGTCTCAAGATCGTCACCCGTTTCCTGATCAACCCGCTTCATTGACAGTTTTACCTTGCCCCGATCGTCAAAGCCAATGACCTTGACCTTTACTGCATCACCTTCTTTACAGATATCGGTGGTTTTTTCGGTACGGCCATTTTGCAGCTCAGAGATATGAACCAGACCGTCTTTTGCCCCTAGGAAGTTGACGAAGGCGCCAAAATCTACGGTTTTCACAACGGTACCATTATAGATCACGCCTAGCTCAGGCTCGGCAACAATATCACGAATCCGCGCAACAGCAGCTTCGCCTGACGGGCCGGATACCGCTGCAACCTTTACGGTTCCATCGTCCTCGATGTCAATCTTGGCGCCTGTTTCTTCACAGATTTCACGGATGATCTTACCACCCGGGCCAATGATGTCGCGGATTTTATCAACCGGAATTTTCAACGTGGTGATTTTTGGGGCGCTATCAGCAAGATCGTCACGCGCCGAGGTTAACGCCTTGGCCATTTCGCCAAGAATATGCATACGGCCATCGCGTGCCTGATCAAGCGCGATCTGCATGATCTCAGGCGTGATCGAGGTGATCTTGATGTCCATCTGCAACGAGGTCACACCATTTTCCGAACCGGCGACTTTAAAGTCCATGTCACCAAGATGATCTTCATCGCCAAGGATGTCAGACAGAACCGCAAAATCATCGCCTTCTTTGATCAACCCCATCGCAATACCGGCGACCGGCCGTTTGATTGGCACGCCTGCATCCATCATTGCCAATGAGCCACCACAAACGGTTGCCATTGAGGACGATCCGTTTGACTCGGTGATTTCAGAGACCAGACGGATAGTATAGGGGAACTCTTCCTTTGTTGGCAATAATGGGCGCAGTGCACGCCATGCCAATTTACCATGGCCAATCTCACGACGACCCGGCGAGCCAACCCGGCCAGCCTCACCAACTGAATAAGGCGGGAAATTGTAATGCAGCATAAAGCTGGACCGGCTTTCGCCAACCAGCGCATCAATGATCTGCTCGTCCTGACCGGTGCCAAGCGTAGCAACAACCATCGCTTGCGTTTCGCCACGGGTGAACAATGACGATCCGTGCGCGCGTGGCAAGAATCCTGCCTCGGCAACAATCTGACGAACTGTCTTTGTATCGCGGCCATCAATCCGAACGCCGGTTTTCAGAATGGCACCACGGACAACATCGGCTTCCATGCCTTTGATCAGGCCGCCAACAATTACGCTGTCATAGACATCACCAAGTGCTTCTTTTGCCTCCGCGCGAACTTCATTCAATGCCGTTTGGCGCTCGGTTTTATCAGCAATTTTGTAAGCCGCTTCAAAGCCCTTGGCAAAACCCTTTAAAACCTTGTTTATATCAGCGATTTCAGCTAGCTCTTCAGGCAGGGGACGGGGTTCCTTGGCGCAAGATTCGGCAAGCTCAATAATCGCATCAATCACCGGCTTGATCGCCTGGTGACCGTAATTCACCGCACCAAGCATGATTTCTTCGGATAGCTCCTTGGCCTCTGACTCAACCATCAGTACGCCCTCATGCGTTCCAGCCATGACCAAATCAAGTTCGCTTTCATCCATCTGGTCAACGCTGGGGTTCAGCACATAAGACCCGTCAATCCAGCCAATACGAGCCGCAGCAATCGGACCAAAGAATGGCACGCCTGACAAGGTCAGGGCAGCTGACGCACCAATCATCGCAGCAATATCGGGATTGTTTTCCATATCATGCGCAAGCACAGTACAGATCACCTGTGTTTCACATTTGAATGATTTTGGGAATAACGGGCGGATTGGGCGGTCAATCAGACGGCAAACGAGGGTTTCATTTTCTGACGGACGGCCTTCACGCTTGAAAAAGCCGCCGGGGATCTTTCCCGCAGCAAAGGCTTTTTCTTGATAATTAACGGTCAATGGAAAGAAATCCTGACCCGGCTTTGGGCTTTGCGCCGCAACAGCTGTACATAATACTTTTGTCTCGCCAAGGCTGACCATGACGGCGCCATCGGCTTGACGGGCAACCTTACCGGTTTCCATAACCAGCTTTGTACCGCCCCATTCCAATTCTTTGCGGAATAACTTGAACATCTATTTCATCTCTTTCATTTCATCTCAACGCCATCAATTCGGCGAGAGAGCAGCAAAAATACAACGCGCATCCTCATGATGCGCATTGCTGTGACTAGGGACTTAAAATGTTTTGAAGGTTGTCTCTTCGTGCCAACGCTCTGTCTGCATCTGGCTGTCGGGGGCACCCTCAATCGGCCTTGTTCGTGCCCTGTTAACTCACAATCCCATCGGTCTTGAGCTTTTCTCGCACGCAATTTCGAAAAAAGCAAATAAAATGCGCCACATGCAAAAACCGCCCTGCCAGATGACAGGACGGTTTTTATTAATCTTCAATTTTGTCAGGACTAGCGGCGTAGGCCAAGCTTTTCGATTAGCGCCTTGTAGGTCGCCACATCGCCAGCCTTGATATAGTCAAGCAGACTGCGACGCTGACCAACCATGGTCAAAAGACCGCGGCGTGAACCAAAATCTTTCTTATGGTCTTTAAGATGCTCAGTCAGGTTACGAATGCGCTCAGACAAAATAGCCACCTGAACTGATGCAGATCCTGAATCCTTGTCGTTTTTACCAAACTCTTTGATCAGCTCGGCCTTACGCTCCTGTGTAATCGACATCAAAACCTCCTGTGAACGGGTTTAAGTTAAATATTCAGCACACGAACGGGACATACCGCGCCAGCCTTGATCACCACCAGCGCCACCGGACGTTCACCGTCCATTGCGATTGCGGTTGCACCGGTCAGAAGCGCCTGAAACCGATCCTGTGCCGATGCACTAATCGCAGGAAGCGTCTGGCCATGGCGAAGCTTGGTTGCCTCGTTCCCCGAAATGGGTAGCGCCGGGATGTCGTCCAGCGCACTCACAACAGGATGCAAATGCTCGAAAGCGGGCGCACTATGCGGTAGGCTTTCCAAAAAATCCAGCGAAATCGCATGATCGGCGTGAAATTGTCCAACCGAAAGCCGGCGCAATGCCGTTACATGAGCTGCCGTGCCAAGTTCACGACCCAAATCTCTTGCCAGCGCGCGGATATAGGCGCCCTTGCCGCAGGCCACATAAAATCGGGCATGATGTTCATCCGCTGCAATCCGGCGAAATGATTCAATATAAACCGGCCGTGATTCCAGGGTTATTTCCGGCGCATCATCCGCTGCGTTTCGGGCCAGTTCATAAGCACGTTTTCCATCAACCTTGATTGCCGAATAAACTGGCGGTACCTGCTCGATATCGCCTTGAAACTTTACCAGCGCTGTATCAATTGCGGCATCATCTGGCCGGTGATCTGACTGGCGCGTGACTTCACCTTCAGTATCATCAGTACTTGTCTCACTGCCCCAAGCCAGCTCAAATTCATATGATTTTTGTTGACCCATGGCAAAGGAAACAGTTTTGGTCGCCTCACCAAGCGCAATCGGCAAAATACCACTTGCCAACGGGTCTAGCGTGCCACCATGACCTGCTTTTGCTGCATCAAAGACACGTCGGACAATGGCAACAGCCTTTGCCGAACTGATACCCTTTGGTTTATCTAGATTAACCCAGCCGTGAACCGGCTGACCACGTTTGCGTGCCATCGCGCCATTACTCTTGGCGGATTGCGGCAAAAAGCTTGTTCATCCGCGCTGCATTCTCAAAACTGTCATCGAGCAGGAACCGCAGCCTCGGCGTACGCCGTAAATGGATTTTCTTTGCAACAAGCGACTGGATCACCGGCGCAAGACGGTTCAATGCCGGCAACACAAGCTCGATATTAACCCCGCCAAGCGGCATCGTATAAACGCGCGCATTCGCCAGATCTGGGCTGACAGAAATTTCTGAAATAGTGATCGACACATTGGCAAGGTCAGGATCAAAGAAATCCTCACGCATCAGTATTTCTGACAAAGCATGACGCAAAGTCTCACCAACGCGTAACTGACGCTGGCTTGGGCCAGTTGCATTTTGCGGACGACGCGATTTTGACGGCATTACCCTGATCTCCGCAGCTGGCGCGCGCCAGATCGGCACGCACTGCACCATTACTTGCCCGGTATCTAGCCGGATTTAATCAAGCGTACGTGCCACTTCACGGAGCTCGAAACATTCGATCATATCGCCTTCCTGAATATCGGAATAGTTCTCAAAACCCATTCCACATTCAAAGCCTTCGCGCACTTCTTTGACCTCGTCCTTAAAGCGCTTTAGGGTTTTGAGCGATCCTTCATGGATGACCACATTATCACGCAGCAAACGAACCTTGCAGCCACGCTTGATCACGCCTTCGGTCACCAGACAACCGGCGATTTTGCCAATCTTCGAAACGCCAAAGACCTGACGAATTTCGGCATAGCCAATGAAATCCTCCTGCGTATCCGGGCTCAAAAGACCACCCATAGCCGCTTTTACCTCGTCGATGAGTTCATAGATAATCGAGTGGTAGCGTATTTCAACACCATCACGCCTGGCCAGGTCACGCGCTTGCGGGATCGCCCGCACATTAAAGCCGATAACAATCGCATTCGATGCAGCTGCAAGACTGATGTCTGACTCGCTCAGAGCGCCAACACCGGCTGATAGCAACCGGACCTTTACCTGTTCGGTTCCCAGCTTTTCAAGTGCCACACGGATCGCCTCAAGCGAGCCATGTACATCAGTCTTGATCACGACCGGCAGTTCTTCAGCCTCACCAGCGGCAATTGCCGACAGCATCTGTTCAACCGATCCACGTACGCCGCGGGCGGCCTCATGGTCACGGTTACGGCGCCTCCGGTATTCGGCAATTTCACGCGCACGCGCCTCGCTCTCAACAACAACACAATTATCGCCGGCCATTGGCGTACCATTCAGACCAAGAATCTCAACCGGCTGGCCCGGCCCGGCGGATTGCAATTTTCTACCGCGATCATCCAGCAGCGCGCGAACGCGGCCGCTTTCCGCACCCATGACGAAAATATCTCCCTGCTTCAGGGTACCGCGTTGAACCAGTAATGTTGCAACCGATCCCTTACCGCGCTCTACTTTCGACTCGACAACAACACCCTCAGCCGGACGGTCAGGATTGGCTTTCAGCTCGAGAAGCTCAGCCTGTAACATGATCGCTTCTTCAAGCTTATCAAGGCCCATTCCGGTATGTGCCGAAACATCAACACAAAGCACATCACCACCAAAATCTTCAGTGATGATTTCATGCTGCAACAAATCACTGCGCACGCGCGCCGGATCGGCGGCTGGTTTGTCGCATTTATTTACCGCCACAATCGTCGGGCAGCCGGCTGCCTTGGCGTGATTGATCGCTTCGATGGTCTGCATCATAACCGAGTCGTCCGCGGCCACGACCAACACCACAATATCGGTAATGTTGGCTCCACGAGACCGCATTTCGGTGAAGGCCTCATGGCCGGGTGTATCAATAAAAGTAATGATGTTACCAGCCGCAGTCTTAATCTGATAGGCACCAATATGCTGGGTAATACCACCCGATTCGCCAGCCGCAACATCAGTACGGCGGATCGCGTCAAGAAGGCTGGTTTTACCATGGTCAACATGGCCCATGATGGTAACAACAGGCGGCCGCGGCTTTAGGCTTTCTGCCGTATCATCATCACCTCCAAGACCAATCTCAATATCTGACTCAGACACACGCTGAATGCGGTGACCAAATTCACCAGCGACCAATTCGGCGGTTTCGCCATCGATTGTCTGGGTAGCGGTTGCCATAATGTTTAGCTTCATTAGCTCTTTCACCACATCAGCTGTGCGCTCAGCCATACGGTTAGCCAACTCACCGACAGTGATGCTATCAGGAATCACCACATCACGAAGCTGCTTAATCTGTGGTTGGTCTTCACGCATACGAGCGCGTTCACGCTGACGTCTGACCGAAGCCAGCGAGCGCTGGCGGCGGCTTTCATCACCCGATAGCGCCTGGTTAATGGTCATTTTGCCAGATTGGCGGCGGCCTGACGCATCGCGGCGTGGGGCAGCACGGCGCGGAACCATTTCTTCGGCTTCGCGGCGCCGACGCGTTTGCATTTCGGTTGGGGTCGGCCCAAATTTATTAATCGCTGCCGCGTCACTTGATGTGTTATCGGCACCTTGCCCGCGAGCGGCATGTGCATCGGTGTGCTTTCTATTTTCTTCGCTGCGACGACGCTCTTCTGCGACTTCAATTTCCTGCAATTCGGCAAGCTCGGCAGCGCGACGAGCCTCAACCGGGTCAAGTGGCAATTCGACTTCTGCAAAAGGTTCTGGCGGGGCCAATTCAGTCGGTATTTCAACAGTGTTATTCGCCGCTTCAAAAAGAGCATCGGTCTGGCTCGCGGCTGGTGCTTCGGCTTTTGCCAGCCCTTCTTGTAGGGCACGAACGCGGGCAGCACGCTCTTGTGCGGTTAACCGATCATCCGCCGCCAGTGCTCTAGTTGCTGCCGGCGCAGCCTCGGTTTTTACCGGTTCAACCGCCGCTGGCTCAACGACTGGTACGCCGCCACGTTGCGGTGCTGCAGGGGCGCGTTTTCGCCGGACCTCAACCTGTACCGTTTTACGCGCACTACCAATTGTTGGCCCTGCACGTAGCTTGCTGGCATCAATATTGCCAAGCGTCAGTTTGCTACCTGAGAGACTCAGTTTTTTTGGTTTACTGCTGTCGTCAGTCATTTTGAACCTTTCTTGGCATCGACCACGCCGCGATTATACGCTGTGATCAACCCGTTCCGCCTAGGTGATACACCGGTCAGGCAGGTCATTACAACCCGCTGTTGTGTAAAATCCCTCTAAACGCAAAATATCTTGGTGAACCATGTGCACTAATTTGCCTGCACCACCGCTGCCCAATGCGCGCAATCCGACAAAAGCCAGACTGTCGCGCCCACAAATCTGCCCAAGCTCGGTAGCACTAAATAATTGGCTGACCCAATCGACCTCAAGCTTTGATTTCATTTTAGCAAGCTCACGCGGAGACGCATCAATAGCTGCGAGCAGACCTTCAAAATGGCCTTCCGATAGCAGCTTACCGCCACCGCCCAGAAGCGCCCCAGCGCGGCGCGCCATTGATGCAGTGGCGATTATCCGCGCCCTTAGCCCACACGCAATGGCCTTAATATCGGCATCTGCCGATTTCAAACCCACACCCAAAACACGTTTAAAATGACCTTTTTGATCAGCTTTTAGAATGACCGCCTCTTCGGCTTTCACCCACGCACCACGGCCAGGCAAACGCCCTGCAAGATCAGCAAGAGCATAGCCATCCGGCGCCACAACAAAGCGAATTAGCCTTTGCTGGGAAAGCGTTTGCCCAGTTGCGATACAGGTGCGCTCAGCCATAACAGAAAGCCCCTCATGGCCTAGCTGTCAGACGGTGCCGATATATCGTCGGTGTCTGTGCTATCGGCGGTTTCATCATCAAACCAATGCGCTCGTGCCGCCATGATAATATCACCGGCTTCGCCATCATCGCTAAGGCCATGCTGACCAAGCAGCTCGACCAGTTCTTCATTATCAAGACCGGCCAAATCGTCAAGGGTACGAATGTCGTTTTCAGCAAGGGTTAGCAGCATCGCAAGGCTGATATATTCAAAAGCGCGAAGATCATCGGCGACCTTCATTTCATCAAGCGCCATATTGATCCGATTTGACTCGCGCTCAACATATTCTATCGCACGATTCTGCAATTCTGCGGCGATATCTTCGTCAAAACCCTGAATTGTAGCAAGCTCTTCAAGAGTAGTTTCGGCGATTTCTTCAGGGAGGACAAAACCCTCTGCAACCAGCAGATGCGCAATTACATCGTCAATATTGAGCGCATCAATAAAGCGTGACGAACGGGTTTTGAACTCTTCCTGACGCCGCTCAGATTCTTCAGCCTCAGTCAGCACGTCGATATACCAGCCAGACAATTGCGAGGCCAGACGTACATTCTGCCCACGACGGCCAATGGCAAGGCTCAACTGATCGTCAGGAACCACAACTTCCATCCGGCCAGCAACCTCATCCATCACCACCTTGGCAACTTCAGCAGGAGAAAGCGCATTGACGACAAACGAGGCTGGCTCTTCAATATAAGGGATGATCTCAACCTTTTCGCCCTGTAATTCGCCAACGACTGCCTGTACACGGCTACCGCGCATACCAACACAAGCACCAACCGGATCAATTCCCGGATCATTCGACAGCACGGCAATTTTGGCACGGCTTCCTGGCTCACGGGCAACGCCCTTGATCTCGATAATGCCATCATAGATTTCCGGCACTTCTTGGGTGAACAGTTTTGCCATAAATTCATTACAAGCCCGTGACAGGAAAATCTGTGGGCCGCGTGGCTCTTCCCGAACGTCAATGATATAAGCCCGAACACGGTCGCCCTGCCGCAGGTTTTCCCTTGGAATCATCTCCTCACGGCGGATTACAGCTTCGGCGCGGCCAAGATCAACGGTGATAGAGTAGCTTTCGGCGCGCTTGACCGTACCAACGACAATTTCGCCAATCCGGTCCTTATATTCCTGAAATTGACGCGCCCGCTCGGCATCACGCACTTTTTGAGAAATTACCTGTTTTGCTGTTTGCGCTGCAATCCGGCCAAATTCGATTGGCGGTAACGACTGTCGCCAGAATTCGCCAACCGCTAAAGGCGGGTTTTGCTTGGCACCTTCGGCAGCGTTCATCTGGATCAACTCATCTTCAACTTCGTCGACAACTTCGATCCAGCGTTCCAGAAGAATGGCACCGGTTTTGCGATCAATTATCGCCCGAATATCACGATCCAGCCCGTATTTTGCACGGCCAGCCTTTTGGATTGCTTCTTCCATCGCCAGAATGACTTCTTCACGCTCAATTGACTTTTCACGCGCCACAACATCGGCAACTTGAATAAGCTCGAGGCCAGGAATTGATGATGTGTACATATTTGTTTCACCTTTGGTTTATCTTGTCGCCGTCTTTTAACTGGCGTTTTCACGAAACTGCGCAATGCTAAAGATTAGGTCGTCGTCTGATTCATTCGAGGCTTTCAACCTTGACTTCGTCGCGCAAAAATCTCACTCGGATCAATGCGCGCCGCTTCAATCTCGTCAAAGGCAAATTCAAACCTACCAAAACTTGTTTCAATCCCGATCTTTCCGTCTGCTGACAGGCCGGTGAGCCGACCTTGAAAACGGCGACGCCCATCAAGCATCATCCGCAAGGTAATTTTCGCCAGCTCGCCGTTGAACCGGTTATAATCTTCCAGCCGTGTGAGCGGCCGGTCGATACCAGGCGAGCTGACTTCTAACACGTAGGCACTACCAATCGGATCATCTACGTCAAGCAACGCCGAGATATGGCGGCTTAACATCTGGCAATCTTCAAGCGTCATTTCACGGTCTTGTTTTGGTTCAGCCATAATCTGCAATTGATTGCGGCCGGCATGCCCACCTGAATACTGCACCCGCACCAGACCAAAGCCCAGCTCGGTAACCGCATCTTCTATAATCTGGCTTATCTTGGTTTCGACCAAAACGCCTCCTAAACCCCCAAAAAAAGCAATAAAAAAGTGGGCCAGTGGCCCACCGTCTAACTGCGACAGCTTTAAATTTCCTTATTATAGTAGGAGCATCTTAAAAAAGCAAGCGATAAGCCGCGCTGCGCTAACGCCGCTGGAACAAGAACCATGCTGATTTGCGCCCGGCATGATCGGCCTTTCGCATATAGCGTGTTTCAGGCAGGTCAGATGGACGGTGCCGCCAGTCATGCGGACGCCGCGCCGTCCAGATGAAATCATCATGCGCCATCGCCGCCTGCAATAGCCAGCTTTTCGCCGTTGGATCATCGGTTGCCAAAACCAACCGCCCACCGGGTCGGATCATCATTGCCAGCCGGCCAAGCAGTGCCGGCTGCAGAATCCGGCGGTCAGCATGGCGCTTTTTTGGCCATGGATCAGGAAACATGACAAACGCACCAGCAAGGCTAGCCTGCCCCAGTGCCGGTAGGATCAACCGCACATCATCCGGCCAGATACGGACATTGCTGAGCTGCCCCTCTTCAAGGTGACGAAGCAAGCTAGCAACCCCATTAATAAAGGGCTCAGCACCAATAAAATCGCAGTCAGGCATCGCGGTCGCAAGGCCGGCAAGATGCTCACCGCCGCCAAAACCGATCTCAAGATACCGATCCACCTGCCGGCCAAACTGGTCTTCAAGCGGGCGTGCAAGATCAAAGGCACATTGTGGCAGCTTCTCATCAAGAAGCCGCTTCATCAACGCCCGTAAAGGACGGCCTTTGCGCCGGCCATAAAAGCGCAGGCCAGACCGAGCCCCGTCCGTTGAAAGCGCCTCATGTTCGGCCATTGGAATTTCTGCCCTATATCCAGCGGATGCCTAACGAACCGCGCTATTTAATGCGCCAACAAGATCAGTGGCTTCCCAGCTAAAGCTGCCCGGACCAGCCTCGCCTGCAGTGCGGCCGAAATGCCCATAGGCCGCAGTTGGCACATAAATCGGCGCATTCATCCCCAGATGCTGACGAATACCGCGCGGCGTTAGATCCATACAGTCACGCAACGCATCTTGCAGCTTTTGGTCGTCAATTTTACCTGTTCCATGCGTGTTTGCATAAAGTGAAACCGGCTCGGCAACGCCGATCGCATACGCAATCTGGATTGTGCAACGTGACGCCAGACCGGCCGCGACAACATTCTTTGCCAAATAGCGGCTGGCATAGGCTGCCGACCGGTCAACCTTTGTCGGGTCCTTGCCAGAGAACGCCCCACCGCCATGCGGCGCAGCACCGCCATAAGTATCAACAATAATTTTCCGACCTGTAAGGCCAGTATCACCATCCGGACCGCCAATGATAAATTGCCCGGTTGGGTTAACCAACAAATCATCACCGGTAACCATCCAGCCATCAGGCAAAACATCGGCGATCACCGGCGTCACCAGCGCAAGGATGTCGGCCTTGGTTGCCCTTTCATGATGCTGGGTCGACAGCACAACCTTATGCACACCAGTTGGCCACCCCTGATCATCATAAACGAGGCTAATTTGGCTTTTCGAATCCGGGCCAAGAATTGAGTCTGCGTCTTGTTTGCGGACAGTTGCGAGATTTTTTAGAATCTGATGCGAATAATGAATTGCCGCAGGCATCAGCACATCTGTCTCATCACAAGCATACCCAAACATCAGCCCCTGATCGCCGGCGCCTTCGTCCTTATTGTCACCAGAATCAACACCCATCGCAATATCACTAGATTGTTCATGCAAATAATTCTGGAACTCAAAATGTGCATGATGAAACGCATCCTGCTCATAGCCGATATCTTTCACCGCAGCCCGAACCGCTGGCTCGATCTCTGCCATGATCTGTTCCAGCTTTGTCTCGCTAGCGCGCACCTCGCCAGCAAGAACAACCCGGTTTGTTGTTGCCAAGGTTTCACAAGCAACACGCGCCTCTGGCTCATATTTAAGAAATAGATCAAGAACCGTATCTGATACACGGTCACATAATTTATCAGGATGGCCTTCTGAAACAGACTCAGATGTGAATATATAGCTCATGCGCTAGTTTCCTTGCTTTTGATAGGGATTACCTATTGCCTGACGGCGCGATTAAGGTCAAGCCATGCAGCCGCTGCAATCATCAAAAAAATGAGGCTAAAAAACCCAATATTACCAAATCGCGCAAATATAGTTGGCGGCAGGGCGGCAGGCAGCGATACATCAAGAACACCCGATGCCCCCAGCTCTAGCCTGCCTAGAGACCGGCCGTAAGCATCAAAGCCAGCGCTCATGCCGGTATTGGCAACCCGCATAAGTGGTAATCCTTCTTCCACTGCACGCATCTGTGCTTGCGCAAGATGCTGCCACGGCCCAGCGCTAACACCGAACCAGGCATCGTTGGTAATATTGATCAACAGATCTGGGCGCATTTCTGCTAAAACCACTGCGCCAGCAAAAATCACTTCATAACAAATCAAGATCTGCATCGCCCCAAAGCGCTCAAGGCGCATCAGTGTATTTGCCACACCTGGGGCAAAATCGACAGGGCCCACAATCGGGTTTAAAAAGCTCAACCATTTGCGGAAAGGCATATATTCACCAAACGGGACCAGATGGCGCTTGTCATAAATGCCCTTAATTGCCGCATCATGATCAAACATCATTGCCGAATTTAACAAACGACCATTGCGCCCCAATCGGGGGATGCCGGTGATGAGCGTTGCACCCTTGTCAATCGCGCCGCCGATGGTCGTTTTCAGCAATGCCTCATTGCGATCTGCCAACCCGACAAACGCTGTCTCGGGCCAGATTACCAGTTTTGGAACCGACTGCCCGTTGCGTGACAGGGTGACCAGCCGATCTAGATGCGCTTGCCGCATGGCAGGGTTCCATTTATCGGCTTGTGCAATTGCCGGCTGAACAAGTCTTACCATGGGCGCTGCAGACTGTTGGATTACCGGGGCGCGCGCAAGGCGAACCGCACCAAACCCCGTCATAATCAGCGGCAAAATCAGGAATGTTGCAGCAAGGCGCCGACTGCCAAGCACCCAAAAGGCTGGCGCAAGCGCAAAAAGCATGGCAATGACAGATAGCCCATAAACGCCAAGTACACTCGCAGCTTGCAGACTGGCAGGGTCGAACGAAAACAAACCTCCCGTCAGGTTCCACGGAAATCCGGTTGCTATAAAGCCGCGGCTCCATTCAGCCAGACCAAACATTGCGACAAACCAAAACAGGCGCGCCACCAGCGAACCGCCAAAAGACCAAGCAACAGCCGCCGCAACTGCCCAGAATAACGTCAAAATCAGCGCCAATGCCAATGCAATGAAAGGAGCGGCAAACCATAGCGACGCTGTCTCAACAATAAGCGAATTTGACACCCAATAGGTTGACGTCAGAAACCAGCCCATACCAGCCGCGCCGATAATCATCATTGCATCACGACGGCTTTCCGCCTTCAGATAGGCAAGCAGCGGCAGTGATAGGGCAAAGATTGCAGGTATTAAAAATAATGGCGGCAGGGAAAGGCTGGCAAATGCACCGGCAAAAAACTGTCCGACAAACGGACGGAGCTGGCGCCTAATATTGTTTTGCTGTGCTGGCTTTAACACGCGGTAATCCACGAAGTTTCAACAATGTTATACGGCGCGGATCGCCCTCCAAAATTTCAAACTGCAACCCACCACGATGCCGGACAACCTCACCCCGGCCCGGAACACGGCCCGCATGAGCACATACCAATCCGCCAAGCGTATCTATCTCATCACGCTCGTCATCATCCAGCAAGGGACCGGTAATCGCCTCCAGCATTTCAACCTCTACACGCGCATCCGCAATGGCCGTACCATCGCCCTTTTGCTCAAACCGCAATTGCGTCGTTTCGTCATGTTCATCTTCAATTTCACCAACGATCTCTTCAACCAGATCCTCGATCGTGATCAAGCCGTCAACCCCGCCAAATTCATCAACAACCAATGCCAGATGACGGCGGCGCAGACGCATTTCATGCAGCAGATCAAGCAGCCGGATTGTTGGTGAAATAAACAGAGCTGGCCGCAGCAGGCTCTCAACAGCGGGCGTATGACCATTGCGAAGATGTGCAAACAAATCCTTGATATGAATAATGCCGGCAACATCATCCAGCGTGTCACGATAGACCGGCACGCGGCTGTGGTTGGCGTCACTCATTTGCCGGATGATATCATCAAACCCATCAGCCAATGCCACCGAAACAATATCAGCGCGCGGAATCATTACATCAGCGGCAGTAATATCACGAAGCCCGAGAAAATTTTTCAGCAATGTGCCTTCATGGCTGTCAAAGCTGGTCTTATCATCAAGCGATTCTTGCAGCAGTTCGGTTAATTCTTCGCGGCGTGTTGACGGCCGGGCAAAGACTGGAAAAAACTTACCAAAAAACGGCGCCATTATCCAGCCTCCCGCGTTCCAAGAAGCAAACCGTCTTCATGATAGGGGTTGGCGACCTTCATCTGACCAAGCAGGACGATTTCCAGCTCTTCCATTTCATAAGCCATTGCAGGTTCAATATGATCATATCCAAGCAAATGCAAAACACCATGAGTAAATAGATGCAGCAAATGATCGCCAGCCGGAATGCCCGCCTCGGCGGCCTCACGCATTACCGTCTCGCCAGCAATTGCAATATCGCCAAGGCCACTTTCCATATCCGGCACATCATCTGGAACAACAAAATCATCACCAACCGGAAAAGACAGCACATTAGTGGCCTTATCAAAGCCACGATGCTGAAAATTCATCAACCGCATATCATCATCACTGCATAGCAATAGGCTGACCAATGGCTGCTCAAGCAATAGGCGCTCCGCGATATGATGAAGCATCACCGGTCCACGATGTTTTAGGTCATTAATAAGAGAATTGTGCCAGCTAGACGGGTCGAGGCTCACCTCAATCAGCGCGCCATCATCAGATTCCCATTCATCACTCAAAAATTGATCACGCTCCGGACTGTCGGGTTCCAGAGCGCTGTCGTCTTTATTCATTTCCCTCGTCATGAGCTATTTTCGTTCCTTCATAAACATCCCGCCAGTTTTGGCGTGAATGTTGGCTCCCTATTTGGACGTATTCTGCCGCTTTTGTCCAGCCTCATAAGCCTGCAGTATACGTGCAACCACCGGATGACGAACAACGTCTTCGCCAGATAGATGGATAATGCCAACGCCTTGGATGTTATCAAGAAGGGACACTGCCTCGGCAAGACCGGAGGGCTGCCCTGCTGGCAGGTCAATCTGGCTTAGATCGCCCGTAATCACCATGTGCGAATCTTGTCCAAGCCGAGTTAAAACCATTTTCATTTGTACCGGCGTGGTATTTTGCGCCTCGTCAATAATCACATGTGCGGCAGTCAGCGTACGGCCGCGCATAAAGGCCAGCGGGGCAATTTCAATTTCACCGCTAGCCAGCATCCGATCAACCTTATCGGCTGGCATCATGTCATAAAGCGCGTCATAAAGTGGTCGCAAATATGGATCGACTTTTTCTTTCATGTCACCGGGCAAAAAGCCAAGACGTTCGCCAGCTTCAACAGCCGGCCGTGACAGAATAATACGTTCAACCTCACGCTTTTTCAGCGCTTCTACAGCACGTGCAACCGCCATATAAGTCTTGCCGGTTCCAGCCGGACCAAGACCAAACACCACTTCATTACTGCGCAATAGTTTTAGATAGTCATTCTGGCCCTTGGTCTTGGCAACGATTTTCTTTTTCCAGGTTTCAAACGACTCACCTGCCGTCACCGCCTCAGCCTGATGCCCGTTAACTGCCCATCGCAGCGCGTCATCAACCATAGATTTGTCAATGTCGGTATTTTTACCACTGGCGATCCGGCGATAGAGATCCTCGATCACCGCACGAGCGGTTTTGCTGGCTTTGGCGTTGCCCGAGATTTTGATACTATTGCCAAAGGAATCAAGCGCGACATCAAGTGTCTTTTCGATATGCACCAGATGCTGGTTATGTTCACCTGACAAAAGCGCAAGAACGCCATTATTCTCGAATTCCATTCGGATGCTATTGGCCTTTGCCGCGTTCACGCCGCCCCCTTTAAATTGACGATTTCGCCAGTCATGCTGTTCTGGCGCGCAGCCGACAGGCGGCAGGGAACAATCTGGCCAATCTGATCGGCAGTTCCAATGAAATTTACCGCCTGCATATAGGGGCTGCGGCCAGCCATTTGGCCATCGCGGCCACCGGCGCGCTCAACCAGCACATCAACAACACGGTCTTCAGTCGATTTATTGAAGGCAAATTGCTGGGCATTTAGCAATTGCTGCAGGCCCTCAAGCCGTTCTGACTTGACCGCTTCCGCAACCTGAACATCGGCATTGGCCGCCGGTGTTCCCGGGCGCGGACTGTATTTAAACGAATAGGCAGACGCATAGCCAACCTTGCTGACAAGCGCCAATGTTTCAGCAAAATCAGCGTCACTTTCACCCGGAAAACCAACGATAAAATCACCCGACATGGCAATATCAGGCCGCACGTTGCGCAGCTTGTCAATGACCGCCAGATACACATCGCTGGTATGCCGGCGATTCATTTCCTGCAGAATATGATTTGATCCTGACTGAATGGGTAAGTGCAGATACGGCATCAGTTGCGGTACATCGCCATGCGCCGCAATCAATTCATCATTCATATCCAGCGGATGCGAGGTCGTGTAGCGGATCCGCTCAAGCCCGTCGACCTCGGCAAGCGCCCGGATTAATCGGCCAAGGCTCCAGTCTTTTCCGCTGTCATGGGCACCATGGTAGGCGTTTACATTTTGCCCAAGAAGCGTCAGCTCACGCGTCCCGCTGGTAACCAGCCGTTTTGCTTCTTCAAGAACAGTTTTAACCGGGCGCGAAAACTCAGCGCCGCGTGTGTAAGGCACAACGCAAAAGGCACAAAACTTGTCACAGCCTTCCTGAACACTCAGGAATGCTGCGGGGCCGCGCGGCGCATGCTCGCCCGGCAGAAAGTCGAATTTTACCTCCTCGGGGAAATCAGTGTCAATAATCCGGTTGCGGCTAGCCGGATCAAGCTGACCAACCAATTCAGGCAGGCGGTGATAGGTTTGCGGCCCAACAACGATATCAACCCATGGGGCACGGCGGGTAATCTCCTCGCCTTCGGCCTGAGCCACGCATCCGGCAACCGCAATTGTCATTTTTCGGCCTTGCTGATCAGCCATACGCTCTTTTAACTGTCGCAACCGGCCAAGTTCGGAAAATACTTTTTCCGAGGCTTTTTCACGAATGTGGCAGGTGTTAAGGATCACCATATCAGCGCCATCAACCATATCGGTTGGCGCATAACCAAGCGTTGCGAGAACATCAGTCATACGGTCAGAATCGTAGACATTCATCTGACAGCCGTAGGTTTTGATAAAGAGTTTTTTAGTCAAGAGCGCGTTGTCACATTTCAGCAGTGCGAATCCAAGACCCCTTGTACCGCTTTGAAGCAAAGGTGGTCAAGAAAAAGCCTCGGATATGCGACACTTCATCATAATGGCGTCGGCTTTCTGATCGCCGCGGCGATAATAGTCCTTGCGAAGGCCAAATTCGGCGAAACCATGCTGGCGATAAAGCCCAAGCGCGGGCAGATTATCCGCTGCCGCCTCAAGCATCACCACAGCCACATCAAAAGTCCGACAATGCGCCAGAAACTGCTGTAAAAGATCGCTGCCAATACCGCGCCCCTGCTTACTTGGGTCAACCGCAATCGATATGATCTCCGCTTGATCCGCGATGATCGTAGCCAGAATATAACCAGCAAGACCAGAGCGGGTAAGATGCTGGCCCGACGGTACCGCAGGTGCCGGGCCGGGGCTGCTATCGTCAGCCACAATTTTAACAAGCCCATAAAAAACCGGGTTCGTCAACAACGCAAAGAGACGCGCCTGATCGAGCGCAGTTGCAAACAGGCTGGCCTCCAGATCGGCAACAGCATCGCAATCAGCCTCCATAAGCCGTCTTATATACCCCTCGGTCATACGGCAGGTCATTTAACCGGCGCTTGCTTCTTTGGCCCAAGGCGCGGATCAGCAAGATAAAGCGGGGTTAATGGGGCAACGATACCAACTTTGAGATTATGCGCAGCTAGCTGTGCGATCATCGCCGCATCAATAGCCAAACCGGTGCCATTTACCCGCGCCAACGAAGTCACAATATCCGCCGCCCCAAAAGCATTTTCCGCCTCATCTGTGCCAAAACCAGCAAGCAAAAAACCATTATCGAGCGCTATATCAGACGGTATCAATAACGGTAATTGTGCAATCTGGGCTTCAAAAATATCACCATGCGGGGTCGCGTCACCAGCAAAAAACTGTGCATAGACATTGCCACGCCGGGTATCGGCAAGGCATAGAATCGGCTGGCCATGTGCATTAGCAGCCGATGCAAACGCCAGCGCTTCAAGACCAGAGATGCCAAGCCCCGGAAGATCATGCGCAAGAGACACCCCTTTTGCCGCTGCCAACGAGACTCGCAAACCGGTGAATGATCCCGGCCCCCGCCCTGCGGCAACATGGCTAAGCGCGGTGAAATCAACCGCTGCTTCGGCCAATGTCGAAACCGCCAATGGCACTATTGATGCGGCCTGACCAAAGCCAGCCTCGGACGTTTTCATTGCCCGAACCTGCCCGTCAGCATATAAAGCGACGGATAATTTATTAGTGCTGCCTTCAAAGGCTAATATGACTGGCGATTTGTCTGGGCTTGTCGACATTTTCAAACGGCCTATCTCTTTGTCTGGCTTACTGTCTGGCTTTTTATCTGGGTCGTCTATGTGCGGTTATCCGGTTGCATCATTTTGCCAAGACGCGTTAACTGTGTTCGCTCTATCATCAGTGAACGCACCGGTAAAGTCTGGCTTGTATCATTATTTGGGTGAAAAATCTGCTATGGACAAAAATCTTTGTCAAAATATCCGACATGGGCTGATGAATTTAAGCAGCCGCTTTTGCGTTGCTCTGCTCCTTAGCCTGACATTTTTGGGAACGGCGTTTGCTGCAGATCATGCCGTGATTCTGATGTACCACCGGTTTGGTGAAGACAAATATCCAAGCACAAATATCCGACTTGAACAATTTGACGCGCATCTTGAAAAATTATCCGACGGTAATTACTCGGTGCTGCCTCTGGCGAAAATCATCGAACATTTACAAACCGGCAAACCACTGCCAGACCGCACGGTCGCCATCACTATTGATGATGCGTATCTATCGGTTTTTACCGAGGCTTGGCCGCGTCTAAAAGCAAAGGGGTTTCCGTTCACGGTTTTTGTTGCCACGAATCCAGTCGATCAAAACCATCACAATTATATGAGCTGGGACCAGCTGCGACTTTTGCAGGCTGACGGCGTAGGCATCGGCAGCCAAACGGCAAGTCATCCCCATATGCATGAGATCAGCATCGACGCCGTTGATACCGAGCTTGCCAAGGCAAACCAGCGTTTTCTGACCGAGCTTGGCATGCGCCCCAATCTATTTGCCTATCCTTATGGTGAATATAATCTTACCGTAATCGACCGGGTCAAGGCCGCCGGATTTATTGCAGGCTTTGGACAGAATTCCGGGATCGCTCACGGGTTTGACGGGTTTTTTGAGTTGCCGCGTTTTGCGATGAATGAACGCTATGGCGAAATGGATCGGCTGTCACTTGCGATCAACGGCTTACCGCTAAAAGCTAATCAGGTTCTGCCAGCTGATGTGGTGATTGCGAAAAATCCGCCTGTTTTCGGTTTTACCCTCGCCTTGGAAATAGCGGATCAAAACAATCTCCAATGTTTTAACAGCACCTATAACGCGCTGGAGGTCACCCGCTTGGGGCCACGCGCCGAAGTGCGATTTCCCGGCCCGTTACCATCTGGACGCGCCCGGGTCAATTGCACCATGCCCGGCCCGGACGGACGCTGGCGCTGGTTTGGCAAACAATTCCTCGTGCCCTAGATCACTGTTAATGGGAACCAGCCGGCTAATTTGAAACACGGCTAATTCAGCGACGCACGTGCAAACCTGCTGAGATCATTCACCCGGATAAGCGTCTCGAGCTTTTTTACATAGGCGTCACCAATTTCGGCATAGCGATCAAGATATTTGACCAAAATTCTTGACTCGCCAATTCTTGGGCGGTCGCGTAGGCCAGCACGCGACGCGCGAAATTCTTTGTATTGATAATGCGTATTCAGATTATGCATATAGGCACGAACTGACCCAAGCAGGGTTCCAAAGCTACGCACCACCGCCCGTTTATTCGTTGCCTCCAATGGTCGGATGCCGGCATGCTCTCGCCACGCCCACTGGCCAAAAAGAGCATTGCCCTGCAGCGCAAAGCGTGACGTTCCCCATCCAGACTCGACCGCCGCCTGTGCCAATGCCAGCGCAACCGGCACCGTATCGGCACGGCGCAACAACCGCGCCGTTAACTCATCATTATCCCGCTTGGTTGAGTCAAGTTTATAAAGATGCGCCCATTTTTCCAACGCCGCCCGATCATTATTTTCAAACGCCCGCTGGATCGCCTCGCGCCGCTTGATGATTTCCTCATTACTGGCCAGAATCAACGGCAGCACAATTTTAATGAAAGAGTCCTTTTGCTCAGAACCGGCCAGACTCAGATGTGATTCGGGGATATGATTGATAAATTCGCGCGCAATCAACAATTGTGTGTAAACGCCAGATTTGGGCTGACCAGAGCCCGGTTGAACTAGGGTGCGTTGAACGGCGTTTGACCGATCACCTTGATCGGCACCTGTCTGGTCAGATGAATGCGTCTTTTCACTGATAACAGGCGCGGCGCGCGGATCAAAAAACTGCGGAGGTGATACGCCGAAAATACCGGGGCCCGTAAACCCAATGACCACCAACAAACCCGCGATCAAAACGATCCACCGGTCAGTAAAGAAATTGGAAATAAACGCTACCACGAACTGAACCCTAAGCATGGACATCAACGATGCGATTATACGCTATTCCAGCTTACAGCTCGGCCGCACGAACCTCGCGAACTTCTGGGATATAGTGGCGGAGCATATTCTCAATGCCCATTTTCAATGTCGCTGTCGAGCTTGGGCAACCCTGACAGGCACCGCGCATCTGCAGGGTCACAACACCATCTTCAAATCCCTGAAACACAATATCACCACCATCCATTGCAACCGCTGGACGGACGCGCGAATCCAACAGCTGTTTGATCTGTTGTACCGTATCGCTATCACCATCTTCGGCGTGCGGATCAGCTAGATCAGCGTCTTTCTCAATGAGTGGCAGGCCCGAGGCATAATGCTCCATAATGCCGGCAAGAATGCTCGGCTTAAGGGCAAACCAATCAAGACCTTCGGCCTTAGTCACCGCGACAAAATCAGCCCCAAGGAAAACCGCCGTTACACCATCAATCTGGAAAAGGCGGCGCGCCAATGGTGATGTTTTGGTGCTATCAGGGTCGGCAAAATCAGCGGTTCCCTGTGCCATCACCGGAACACCGGGGATGAATTTCAAAGTCGCCGGGTTCGGCGTATCCTGAGTTTGAATAAACATTTGATCAATCCTTCTTGGTGCGATAGTACTTCTATCAACAAGAGCCCTAATTTGGGCAGAAACACGTAAATCTTTTCTTTTAATCTCTTACATTTGCGCTGAAACTCAAAATATGAGCCCGGGTCAGTTCAGCGTTCCCGTCGAGCGTTTTAGCCCAGTTCAAGCGGGCTCATTTTGTGATGATAACCACGCTAATGGCTTGTTATCGCCGTTAGCCACTTGTCCCAAAAAACTTGACCTCCGATAGCCTTCATATAGGAATTTCAGAAAAAACTGCAATCCTTCCGTTACGTAACATCGCATATTCCAGCCAGTCTGACCAGTGATCTAAACAGCCCACCGTTCAATCGCCTAATAACAGACATTTCATAATTGTTTAATGGCGGTTAAAGATCGGTGCTTGCACCCAAAAAACCGACCACATCACGCACCTCGGCCAGAATCGGCCGTGTAATCGCCGCCGCACGTTCGGCGCCATCTGCCAAAATAGCGTCAATGTCAGCTGGATTTTTCAAAAGCCGGCGCATCTCATCGCCGATTGGCGATAATTTGGAAACGGCCAGATCACCAAGAGCAGGTTTGAAATCGCCAAAACCGCGCCCACCAAATTCGGCAAGAACATCCTCGATCCGGCAATCGGCAAGCGCTGCATAGATGGCAACCAGATTGCTAGCCTCGGGGCGACCGACAAGGCCTGCCACTTCGGATGGCAACGCATCAGGGTCGGTTTTTGCTTTGCGAATTTTCTGCATAATCAAATCGGCATTATCGGTCATATTGATCCGCGAATTATCCGAAATGTCGGATTTGCTCATTTTCGCGCTGCCGTCACGAAGGCTCATCACACGCGTTGCGCTGCCAAAAATTTGCGGCTCCGGCAACGGAAATACTTCACACTCAAAAATCGAATTAAATGCCTGCGCAATATCCCGGGTAAGCTCAAGATGCTGTTTCTGATCTTCACCAACGGGCACGTGGGTGGCGCGGTACGCCAGAATATCTGCTGCCATCAATGTCGGGTAGGCATAGAGTCCGACCGAAGCATTCTCACGGTTTTTACCAGCCTTTTCCTTGAACTGTGTCATCCGGTTCAGCCAGCCAAGCCGCGCCACACAATTGAAAATCCAGGCCAGCTCGGCATGTTGCGGTACACAAGATTGATTAAATAGGATCGACCGATCAGTTGAAATGCCCGCAGCGATCAGGCTTGCGGCAACCTCACGAGTACTTTTGCGTAAATCTCCCGGGTTCTGATGAACCGTGATAGCGTGAAGATCGACCACGCAATAGATCGACTCAAACTCATGCTGCAACGAAACCCAATTGCGGATGGCGCCTAGATAATTGCCAAGGTGCAGATTACCAGTTGGCTGAATACCAGAAAAAATGCGGCTTTTTTCTACAGATTTTTGCACGGTTGAATCGGTCATTTAGTCTATCCATCAAGCCTAATTAAAACAAGGGGTGACTGCTGCCGAATTGCCCTTGAAACAATTGATAATTCTGCCAGCGTTATCCCCGCTTGCGCCGCTGCGGTCAAGTCTTTCGGTGCCGTAAACGGCAAAGAAACTCGTCCGGAATTGCACGCAATGACCATGCCGCAAGCAGAAAACTGCCGCCACCAACAATTACCAAAAGGACCAGCCACCCCACAGCTGGCAAAAGCTGGCGAAGCCCGCTGGCAAAGGTCAGCATCAACAAAAGCAAGATCGCCATAATTATGCTCGCCGCAAAAATCCGGCCAATCACACCAATCCAGCCACCATCAAGCCGGCGGCAGCGGCGTAATAATATCGCCATGACCACCGCCGCAACCACACCCGAAAATGAGGTTGCCAACGCCAGCCCAACATGCCCCAGCAGCGGCATCAGCAATAGTGACCCAGTGATATTCACCACCACTGTCATGATTGAAATTTTCAATATAGTGCCGGGCTGACCCGCGGCATAAAAGGCCGGTTGTAATATCTTCACCATAACAAATCCGGGAAGACCAAGCGCATAGGCCGATAGCGCCATTGCCGCCATCACCGCATCATCAATCCCGAACGCACCGTAGACAAACAGCCCCTCAATAATCGGGCCGGACAAAAGGATCAAAGCAATCACTGCTGGCACCACAAAAAAGCCACCAAAGATGATCGCCTCATCAAGGGTTTTAGTAATCTGCACTTTATCGCCAGCTGCCTCCAAGGCTGATAATCGGGGCAGCAAAGCCGTGCCAAGCGCAATACCAACGATGCCAAGGGGCAATTGCGCCACCCTGTCAGCATAATACAGCCAAGAGATCGCCCCAACCGGCAGCATAGATGCCAAGATCAAATCCACCAAAAGATTAAGCTGCATCGCACCAGCCCCAAGCGCCGCTGGCAGAAATTTACGCCACATGGTTTTCCCGGCACTGGATAGGCGCGGCCATTGTAGCCGCGGCACTGCCGAAAGACGCCTTAGAATTACAAACATAAAGAAGAGTTGACCAAGCCCCGCCACCAGCAAGCCAATGGCAATTGGCAAGGCGCGAAACATACCAAGATCTGCAGCGACAAACGGGATCGCCACCGCACCGCCAATAAAACAAAGATTAGCCAGAATTGGCACGGCAGCACCACCAAAAAACCGGTCATGCGCATTCGAAATTGCGCTCCATAAGGCAACAATTGAGATCATTGGCAGATACGGCATCGTCACCCGTGCCAGATCGATCGCCGCCACCATCCGGTCTGGCGTTTTCGTGAAACCGGGCGCCAATAGGGTGATAAGCTGCGGCATGAAAATCTCGGCAATCAACACCAGAATAAACAACCCGATTATAAGGAAAATCTGCGCCTCGGCCGCCAGCCGCAACGCGGCATCGCGCCCATCATTTTGACGTATTTTAGCAAAACTGGGCAGAAACGCATTGGTCATCGCACCTTCGGCACTTAGCCGGCGAAACATGTTCGGTAATTTCAGCGCCACCAGAAACGCATCAGCTGCAGACCCTGCCCCTAAAAAGCTGGCAAAGGCAATATCCCGGATAAAGCCAACAATACGGCTGATTGCAGTCAGGCCGCCAATTTGACCAAAGGCGCGACCAAGTGAAGCTGGCTTTTCCGCTGGGGCTGGATCAGGTGCACTGGTCATGACAGATCCTCAGCAGCATCGTCAAAAATAGCGAGCAGCCCGTTACGGATCCTCTGTTGCCTTGTTTCGCTCTGGATTTGCAATCCGAAAATATCTTTTACATAGAAAACATCAACGACACGCTCGCCATATGTAGAGACAGTTGCTGTCTGGATTTGCAGGCCAAATTCGGCCAGACAATGCGTGATCTTATGCAGCAAGCCGGGGAAATCACGGCCATTCACCTCGATAACACTATGCGTATTACTGATCTTGTTGGACAGGAACACGCGTGAGGCAACAGGCATTTGCCGAACCCGAAGCGGGGTCTGTTTCCAGCGTTCCTGAAGCGCCTTTTCAACGGTCATTGCACCGGTTAATGAACGTTCAATTGTGCTGCGAATGCGCGTTAAATCGGCCGCGCCCTCAATCGCCTGATTGCTCATATCCTGCAAAAAGAAAACATCCAGCACGGTGCCATCATGACAGGTCGTAATGCGCGCGCCGACAATATTTGCCCCGGCGGCGGCAACCGCACCGGCAATGCGCGAGAACAAGCCCGGATCATCAACCGTCAAAATGGTCAATTCAGTCATCCGGCGGGCAGGGTCAGGCCTGAAATCAATCAACAGCGGAACATCCAGCTTGGCAAATTCATTACAAAGCCGCGCATGGCGAACATGGCTGTCACAGTCAAAACCTGCCCAATAGGTATGCGGCATATTTGACGCGTGTTTGGCAAAACGCGCAGCGTCCCAATCGGCTAATTTAGCCGCCGCATCTTGGTGCGCCTTATTGGCATTACCAAAAGCAATAACCGCCGGATCAGCGCCCCGCAACACCGCATCACAGCGGTAATACAGATCGCGCAACAAGGCCGCTTTCCAGCCATTCCAGATGTTCGGCCCCACCGCCCTGATATCGGCGACAGTCAACACCAAAAGCAGTTTCAATCGTTCGGGTGACTGCACAATTTTGGCAAAATCCTCGATCGTCTGCGGATCATTCAGATCATAGCGAAAAGCGATCTTGCTCATCAGCAAATGATGCAGGACCAACCAGCTTACCGTTTCAGTTTCCTCACCATTAAGGCCAAGCCGCGGGCAGACCGCCAAGGCCACCTCAGCCCCTAGAACCGAGTGATCACCCCCTCGGCCCTTGGCAAGGTCATGTAAAAGCATGGCAACATAAAGCGCCCGCCGCGAAGCAATCTCGGGCATGACCTCAGTGGCCACCGGCGCGGCCGCCTGCAACTCGCCTGTTTCAATACCATGCAGGATACCAATCGCCTTTAACGTGTGCTCATCAACGGTGTAGCTGTGATACATATCGAATTGCATCATCGCAACAATCCGGCCAAAATCAGGCAGGAACCGTCCAAATACACCACTTTCATTCATCAGACGTAATACTCGTTCCGGGTTTTTTCGCGATGTCAGAATATCCAGAAACAGCTTGTTCGCCTGCTCGTCCTTACGGGTTTTTGCATCAAGTGCCGGCAGCGCACGAGTAACCCGTTGCAGAGTATTTGGATGCACATCAGCATCATGCGTTTGGGCGATGGCGAATAATTCGATCAGGCGAACTGGTGACTCTCGAAACAACACATCATCGATAAGTCGCACCCGGCCACTTTCAATCCGGAACGGATCAAGCGCATGTGTCCGCAGAAAATCCGGCCGCCATGATGTCAGGCTTTTGCGGAAATCGGTTTCCATCGCCGCACAGAAAATCCGCGTCAGATTGCCAACATTCCGTGCCGCCAGATAATAGCGTTTCATAAAACGTTCAACGCCACGAAGCCCGCCCCGATCAGCAAAGCCAAGGCGCGGTGCAATGACCATTTGAGCGTCAAAATCAAGCCGCTCTTCGGGGCGGTCTGCATGGAAATGAAGATGACAGCGAACGGTCCATAAAAACCGCTGGGCAAGGGCAAATTTCCGCGCCTCACCATCACGAAACACGCCCTGCTTTACGATGTCGATAATGCTGTTAACACGATAGGCATATTTCGCAATCCAGAACAGACTATGTAGATCACGCAGCCCACCCTTCCCATCTTTGACGTTCGGTTCAACAACATAACGTGTATCACCAAACCGTTTGTGGCGGAGGTCCCGCTCCTCCAGCTTTTCCTCGACATAGGCCAAAGGTTTCTGCTTGGCTATCTTGCGTTGAACAGCTCGACTTAGCTTGATCCAGAGCGAGTCATCGCCAGCCACATGACGCATTTCAAGAAGACTGGTCAAAACTGTCTGATCGTCGCTTGCCGCTTCAAGCGACTCGTCAATACTGCGGGTGGAATGGCCGATTTTCAGACCTAGATCCCACAAAATATAAAGCACAAATTCGATAAATTTCGTGTGTTTGGCCAGTGGCTTTTTCGGCATCAAAAACATGATATCGACATCCGAAAATGGCGCCATTTCACCGCGGCCATAACCGCCAACCGCGATCAGCGCCAGTTCATCACCACCGGCGCAATGTCGCTGTGCCTGTGCATAGAGGCTTTGCAACAAGATATCAATCGTCCAAGCATGCATTCCGACATAGATTGCGCCATCATTACTGGCGTAAAACGACGTGCGAAGATTGTCCCTGGCCTGATTAAGATGACGGCGGAGGCAGCCGAGCAATTCAGGCCGCGGCACCGGAGTTTTGCTGCTTTCATGGGTCGCCAGCTCAGCCTCGATTGCGGCACGATCAAGCGGTGGCTGAAAGAGATCCATCGCGCCCTGTAACGGCAATAACCAGCGATGCCAGGCGACACCATCCAGCGCTGAATTTTTGCTCGGCTTGGATTTGCCCGAACTAGTTTCGCCCGATGCTAATATATTGTTCTGACCCATGTCTTATCACCAGATTTAGCCGAACCAGCCCGCAGTGCCTTCAGCCGGTACAAAATATCCAGCGCCTCACGCGGGGCCAGACTGTCAGGCTGCAATGCGTCAATTGCATAGGCAATTTCATCACTGGACATAGCGGCGTAATGACGCGCATTCTGAAACTCAAAAAGCGGCAGGCTATCGGCCATCATCCCGGCATCTACGGCGCCGTGCTGGCCGGTTTCTAATTCGCCAAGAATCTGCTCGGCCCGACCAAGAACCGCAGCTGGCAAACCGGCAAGCCGCGCCACATGAACCCCATATGAACGATCGGCAGCACCAGTGACGACCTGATGCAAAAACACGATCGAGCCCTGCCATTCACGAACCTGCATTGCATGACAGCGCAGATGTTCAAGCGATTTTTGTAGATGCGTCAACTCATGATAATGCGTCGCAAACAAGGTTCGGCACAGACTGGCATCATGCAAATATTCCAGCGTTGACCACGCAATTGCCAAACCATCATAGGTCGCCGTGCCCCGACCAATTTCATCCAGAATTACCAAAGATCGACTGGTCGCGCGATTCAGGATCGCCGCTGTCTCGACCATTTCCACCATAAAGGTTGACCGTCCACGCGCCAGATCATCAGCCGCACCAACCCGGCTGAACAACCGGTCAACAAGGCCGATAACAACACGTTCTGCCGGCACATAAAGTCCGGCCTGCGCCATAATGGCAATATGCGCATTCTGCCGCAGAAATGTCGATTTACCGGCCATATTGGGGCCGGTTAGCAACCAGAGACGCCCATCATCAAGATTACAATCATTGGCGATAAACGGCGTTTGCGAATCCAGCATCGGCTCAATGACCGGATGCCGTCCTTTAACAATGTCAAACAGCGGTTCGTCAACAATTTTTGGGCGGCAATAATGCTGGCTAATGGCAAGCTGCGCCGACGCAGTTGCCACATCAATTTCGGCAAGCGCGCGCGCCGCGTCACCCAGATCAACCGCCACCGCCAGAACTTCGTTTCGCAACCGGTCGAATATTTCCAGCTCAAGCGCCAGCGCACGATCGGCAGCACTGGCCATATCACGTTCCATTTCAGCCAGCTCGGTTGTAGTAAAGCGCACCGCCTGTGCTGTCGTCTGGCGATGAATAAAAGTCTCATGATCCATCAGTTTGGCAGCATGATTACTGCGCACATCAATATGATAGCCAAGCACATTATTATGTTTGATCTTTAACGAAGCAATGCCGGTTTCATCAGCATAGCGACTTTGTAACGCGGCGATCAAACGGCGGTTTTCATCCCGCAGCTCGCGCAAATCATCAAGTGCCAGATCATATCCCTGCCGCACAAAGCCGCCATCGCGCGCCAATAACGGCAGCTCATCACCAAGAGCGGGAACCAGCACATCAGTCAGGCCGCGCGGCGCCAGCATCACATCAAGACAAGCTGGGAGCGCATCGGGTAGGGCAAGTCCACTGATCCCACTGGCGGCAACCGCGCGAATCTGTGCAACAATTTGGCCAGCACTTTCAAGCCCGTCAGCAATATTTGCCAGATCACGCGGGCCACCATGCCCCAAAGACAAGCGTGACAAGGCTCGTTCGATATCGGGCTGGATGCGGAGCTGGGCACGAACCAGATCAGCACAAGCCCCCTCGGCGATAAACCAGCCAACCAGATCAAGCCGCGCATCAATCGCCTTAACATCGAACAATGGTGCTGCCAGTCGTTCACCAAGCAGGCGTCCACCGGCTGCCGTCAGGGTGCGATCAACGGCATGCAACAGGCTGCCGCGGCGCTCACCGGTCAGGGTGCGCGATAATTCCAGCGATCGCCGCGTTGCCGGATCAATTTCCATAAATCCGGCATCACTAACCGCGGTAAGCGGCAATAGACGCGGCATATTACCGACCTGAGTTGCCTCTAAATAGCCCAGAAGCGCCCCGCCAGCCGACAGCATCGCGCGGCTGAAATGCCCCATGCCGTCAAGACTTGCAACCTGATAAAACCTCTCCAGGGCCTGCCGTGCGCGGGTCGAGTCGAACAGCAACGCTGCCTGTTCGGTCAAACAAATCTGGCTATCGTTAAACCAGCCGGGAAGGTCAAGGCCTTGTGGGTAAATCAGTTCTGCCGGATCCAGTCGTGCCAACAGGGTTTCCAAGCCATCACCGGCCATTTCCTGAACGAAAAAATCGCCCGTGGACATGTCTGCCCAGGCAAGTGCCAGCTGCGATTCAGCGCGGCCAAGCGCAACCAGATAATTATGCGCCGCGGGTGATAACAATTCATCTTCGGTCAATGTGCCCGGCGTTAGCACCCGCACTACATCGCGTTTCAATGGGCCTTTCCCACCACGTTTTTTTTGTTCCTGCGGATCTTCAACCTGCTCACAAATTGCCACCCGGTGACCAGCCCGGATCAACCGCGCCAGATAACCATCGACCGCATGAACCGGCACCCCGCACATCGGCACATCAAAGCCATCTTTGCTGCCCCGTTTTGTCAGCGTAATGCCAAGCTGTTTCGCGGCAATTTCTGCATCTTCAAAGAACATCTCATAGAAATCACCCATGCGATAGAAAAGCAGCGCATTTTGGTGCGAATCCTTAACGCGCAAATATTGCTCCATCATTGGGGTGGGCGCTTTTACTTTTGGCGCATTTGCTGTAGAAGGTTGGGATGTCATAATGTTTTGACATTGCCCCAACTTGATCTCTAGAACAAGATCGAACCAGGTCTAGCAGGGCGATATGGCGTATTATTCGTACCGCCCATGTACAACGAAATAGATTTTTAACCAAACCGGCCGCTATAGCTCAGATAATAAAGCAATTGAAACATGACAGATAAAGATAAACTCCTCGACGCTGAAGCCCTTGCATTCCACGCCAATGGACGCCCGGGGAAATTCCAGATTGCCGCAACCAAGCCGCTTACAAGCCAGCATGATTTATCACTGGCCTATTCACCGGGTGTTGCCGCGCCATGTCTTGAGATCGCGTCAGACATAAACAAAGCCTATGATTACACCAACAAAGGCAACCAGATTGCGGTCATTTCAAACGGTACGGCGGTTCTTGGCCTTGGCGACATTGGTGCGGCAGCGGCCAAGCCAGTGATGGAAGGCAAAGCCGTTCTGTTCAAAAAATTTGCCGATATTGACGGGATTGATCTTGAGTTAAACACATCGGACCCGGAAGCCTTTGTGAAAGCAGTTGCACTGATGACGCCAACCTTTGGCGGTATTAATCTTGAAGATATCAAGGCACCTGAATGTTTTGTTATTGAACAGCAGCTCCGCGACAAGCTGGATATCCCGGTATTTCATGATGACCAGCATGGCACCGCCATTATCACCGCAGCTGGCCTGATCAACGCATTTCATCTGACCGGCCGCGACATGAAATCGGTCAAGATTGTTGGTAATGGAGCTGGTGCAGCGTCAATCGCTTGTGTCGAATTGCTCAAAATCATGGGGGTTTCGGCTGATAATATTATCATCTGCGACCGCGCTGGTCCCATTTATAAAGGTCGCACCGAATCAATGAACCAGTGGAAATCGGCGCATGCCGCCGAAACAGATGCCCGCAGCCTTGAAGAGGCACTTGTCGGGGCTGATGTTTTCCTTGGCCTGTCATCAGGCGGTGCCCTGACCAAAAGCATGGTTGAAAAAATGGCAGCCCGCCCGATCATTTTCGCCATGGCCAATCCAGTGCCGGAAATCTGGCCAGCCGAAGCCAAAGAGGTGCGTCCCGATGCAATCATCGCGACCGGACGATCAGATTTTCCCAATCAGGTGAATAATGTTCTTGGCTTTCCGTATATTTTCCGCGGGGCGCTTGATGTGCGCGCCAGCAAGATCACCGAAAATATGAAAATCGCCGCCGCCAATGCTTTGGCCATGCTGGCCCGTGAGGATGTGCCGGATGCAGTGGCGGATGCGTATGGCGGGCAGGCGCTTATCTATGGCGAAGATTACATCATCCCGACACCGTTTGATCCGCGCCTGATCGTTGCCGTGTCATCGGCCGTCGCCGAGGCAGCAATGAGCGATGGTGTGGCACGCCGCCCGATTGACGATCTTGACGAGTATCGCCGGTCATTATCAGCCCGCCTTGATCCGACCGCTGGCGCACTGCAATCAATTTTTGAGAGAGTCAGTGCAAATAAAAAGCGGGTCGTCTTTGCCGAGGGTGAAGAAGAGCGCGTAATCCGTGCAGCGCTGGCGTTCCGCAATGCAGGATATGGCCAGCCGATCCTGCTTGGCCGCGAACATCGGGTCAAAGAAGCGATCCAACGTCTTGGCCTTGACGGGGCTGAAGATTTGCCGATCACCAATGCAAAGGTTTCCGAGCATCTGGCCGAATATACCGATTTGCTCTATGCAAAATTACAACGCCGCGGATCGCTTTACCGTGATTGCCAGCGCATGGTGAATCTCGATCGTAACGTTTTTGCCGCCTGTATGGTCAGCTGTGGTCATGCCGATGCGCTGGTCACCGGTGTCACCCGGGCGTTCCAGCCGACTTTGCAGCATATCCGGCGGGTAATTGATGTCGCCGACGGCAGCAAATTCCTGACCACCTCGATGATCATATCACGAGGCCGCACAGTGTTTGTTGGTGACGTTGCCGTCACCGAACGGCCAAATGCCGAAGAAATGGCCGATATCGCCGTCGCAATGGCAGCCAAAGCGCGCCAGATGGGTCATACGCCGCGTGTGGCTATCCTGTCATTCACCAATTTTGGTAATCCGGAGTCACGCACAAGCATTGAAGCGCGCGGGGCGGTTGAAATTCTGCAAAGCCGCGATGTCGGTTTCGAATTTGATGGCGAAATGACTGCAGATATCGCGCTTGATTATGATTTGATGAAGGCGCGCTATCCGTTCTGCAACCTCAGCGGAACAGCCAATATTCTGGTAATGCCCGGGCTGCATTCAGCAAATATTTCGTTCAAGCTGCTGCATCAGCTGGGTAGTGTTTCAGTCGTTGGCCCGATGATGATTGGTGGCGCCTATCCGTTCCAGATTGTACAGATGGGCGCATCGGTTAGTGATATTGTGCAGACCGCAGTGCTGGCCGCGCATGATGCCATTCGCTAGTCAGGCGAGACCAGGTTGACCGCCGGAATTTGCTTTATAATTTGGCCACAAGCTGCTTTAGGTCAGCTTGTGGCCGCGCGCCAATATGCGAAATCACCTCACCGGCGGCAAGACTGGCAAGCCGCCCCGCCGATGCAAGGTCAAAACCATTTGTCCGGCCAAAAAGATAACCAGCAGCAAACAGATCACCAGCACCGGTTGTATCAATCACTGGGCCTTGTGGCATAGCTGGAATTTCATGATGCTCGGCTCCTGCACAGATAAATGCACCGGCTGGCCCGCGGGTAACAACCAGTTCATCAAGCCTGCCCTTCAGCGCGGTAATCGCCTCGTCACAGCCCAATTGACACAGGCTGGCGACCTCTTCTTCATTGCCGAATAAAATTGAAATATGATCATCAATAAAATCGGTCAAAGCCGAACGATGCCGCTCGGCACACCATGGATCAGATAGCGATAAGGCCAATTTGACATCACAGAGACCGGCAAGGCGCGCTGCCTCGGCAAAAATAGCCGGCCCGTTAGGCGCATCAAAAAGATAGCCTTCAAGATAGATAATCTTTGCCGCCACCGCATCAGCAAGCGCCAGATCAGCTGCCTCAAACTCAATGCTTGCCCCAAGAAAAGTATTCATCGACCGCGCCGCATCAGGCGTTACCAGAATGATTGATGAGGCTGTTGCCGACCCGCTGGTCGCCGCCGGATGATCAAAACCAACACCGGCCGCCTGAATGTCACGCCTAAAAGCCGCGCCAAGTGCATCATCATGCACCCGTCCGAAGAAATTTGCCGACCCACCGAAGGCAGCAACCCCAACGGCGGTATTGGCGGCTGAACCACCGGAGATTAATTGTGGGCTGCCGATCGCACAAAGTGCCGCATAAAGCTGAGCCGATCCAGCCTCGTCAAGCAGGGTCATTATGCCCTTTTCAATATCATTGGCACGTAGAAAATCATCTTCACATTGCCCGAATATATCAACAATCGCATTGCCAACAGCTAACACGTCAAGGGTTTTCCGAGCCATCACCATATCCTTACTGCAAATTTCAACCGGAAATTCTAACGGGCAGACATTAGGCCGGACGTTACAAAAGGACAAGGCCAATGGCACGCCAAACCAAAAAGAGTTAGTGCATTGATGCGCATTTTCCGCTAGACCGAAGGCCATAAAAGTTGCAGCGCGGGTGCGGATAAATGCGTCGATTACATTTTAATCTTGTTGGGTTTGCCGCGCTTGTTGTGGCCTGTCAGCCGGTCGCCCCGCCAGTGGTAACAACATCATCTCTGCAGGCTGAAGACATGGCTATAACCGGCAGCACAATAGTAACAGATGCGGCCGGCATGAAGAAACCAACGATCAAAATTACCTCAGCATCTGCAACAGCTGAGCAGACGTCAAGTGAGCCAACCGGGAATGAGCCAACCGGGAATGAAACGACCGACGCACAAAGTGCGATTGATCTCGCAGTTAGCAGCATTACTGTTGCCCCGGCAAAGGCCACCCCCATCCGACCATCTTTTCAGCCGGAAAACATGGTCGGATCAGTCGCGCCAAGCCTGCTCAAGGGTCTCGGCGATGCGACGATGATCCGGCAAGAAGGCGCGGTTGAAATCTGGCAATATCGCTTTGCGTCATGTGTTGTTGATTTCTTTTTCTATCCAACCAGCGATGGCACAATGCAAAAGATTATCAAAGGCTGGGATATGCGGGCCGCGGTCATCGGTGACCGGTTAAATAAACCGCAATGCCTAACCGCGATGGACCGCTTGCATCAATGGCTGGCTGACAGATCGTAACCAGATCACAAATTGCATGCGCTATTTTGTCTTGGACTTGAATAAGCATAAATCAACAATCACACAGGTGACGCAATCGGGCTTTCGGGCCTTGCAGACATAGCGCCCATGCAGAATCATCCAGTGATGCGCACCCTTTTTCCATCGGTCCGGTACCCGGCGTAGCAATTCCTTTTCAACCGCGTCAGGCGTTTTGCCAGGCGCCATTCCAGTGCGATTTCCAAACCGAAAAATATGTGTATCAACAGCAATTGTCGGTTCACCAAAAGCCTCGTTCAGAACGACATTTGCAGTTTTCCGGCCAACCCCAGGCAGCGCCTCAAGCGCGGCGCGATCTTGCGGCACCTGACCATCATGCTGATCCAGCAGAATTTGTGACAGTTTGAAAACATTTTTGGCCTTGGTGTTAAACAAGCCAATCGTGCGGATATGATGACGAATACCGTCACTGCCGAGCACCACCATTGCCGCTGGCGTGCTGGCCGCGGCAAAAAGCCCCTTCGTGGCTTTATTCACGCCAACATCAGTTGCCTGCGCCGACAGGACAACAGCAACAAGAAGGGTAAATGGATCGGTGAAATCAAGTTCGGTTTGCGGGTCTGGCTGACGCTGTGATAAACGCGCAAAGCAGGCATCAATGGCATCAAGTTTCATCTTTGCCGGCATGATTAGCCTTTCAGCACATCCGTCATATCATAAAATCCGTTAGCAACGGCCACTGCAAAGCGTGCCGCACGCACGGCACCACGCGCGAAAATTGCGCGGTCAGTCGCTCGGTGCGAAATCTCTACACGCTCAGACTCGCCATAAAAGATCACCGAATGTTCGCCAGCAACATCACCGCCGCGCAACACAGCAAAACCAATATCGCCCGGTTTGCGCGCACCGGTTTGACCTTTGCGCACCATATCAGCAACATCATCAAGCTCGACACCGCGCCCCTTTGCCGCTGCCTTGCCAAGCGCAAGCGCCGTTCCGGATGGTGCATCCACCTTGTGGTGGTGATGCGTTTCCAGAATTTCGATATCCCAGCCATCAGTTAATTTCGCCGCAACATCCTCAACAAGCTGGGTTAGCAAAGTCACCCCAACCGATGTATTGGCACAATAGACAATGGTGCTGTTCTTTGCCGTCGTTTTCAATCTGGCCTCTTCATCCGCGCTGAGGCCGGTCGTACCAATCACCATCGCACAGCCATGCGCCGCAGCCAGCGTGGCATGATGCAGGCTGGCAGCAGGGCTGGTAAAATCAATCACCACATCGGCTGTCGCAAACAGCGTCTCGGGATCGCTGCCAATGATCACCCCATTCGCCCCAATTTGCGCCACTTCACCGGCATCACGTCCAATGAACGGACTATCGGGCCGGTCGGTTGCGGCGACAAACTCAAGATCTGGTGCCGCTGCGATTGCGCGGATTAACATCGAGCCCATACGGCCCGCCCCGCCCGGAATTGCAATTTTTATCATCAATCTGCCTTCTGTTCCTGATAGTCACGCAGCCTATTCCGCCGCCGGTCTATCACACTCTGCTTATCTAGGCGGTTTCACCGGCCCATTATCCATCAATTATAACCGGCTTCGCCTATTGGCGGCCAGCATATAAATAGCGGCCCTGTTCGAGCAAGCCCCCAATTCAATTTGGTAAGAATTCAATCAGGTTTGGTAAGGGATCGCTCGCTGCTCAAAAGCAGGGCAGGAGGCAACGGATAGCTTACCGGCGGTATCAGCGGTGTCAGCTGTCAGCCCAGATACGTTTGACCCGCTCAAGAAAGCTGGAAGATTCGGGGCTGGTATCCCCCGAATTAGAAAACGCCTCAAGCAGTTCTTTCTGTCTTTTATTCAGGTTGGTCGGCGTTTCGACCTGAACCTCGATAATCTGATCACCCGGATTGCCGCGGCGCAAAGCAGGCATCCCCTTGCCGCGCATCCGGAATTTCCGTCCTGATTGCGTTCCCGCCTCGATTGTCAGGCGCGCCATTTTCCCCTCCAGCGTTGGCACATCAATACTGCCACCAAGTGCCGCGGTCGTCATTGGCAACGGAATACGGGCGTGCAGGTTACTGCCGTCACGGGTAAAAATAGGGTGGGGGTCAACATTGACGAAAATATATAGATCACCCGCAGGTCCACCCCGAAGGCCGGCTTCGCCCTTGCCAGATAGACGGATGCGGGTGCCTGTATCAACCCCGGCAGGGACCGAAACCGCCAGGGTTTTGGCCCGTTGAACACGGCCTTCGCCGCCACATGAACGACACGGATCAGAGATAACCTGACCCATGCCCTGACAGGCAGGACAGGTTCTCTCAACAGCAAAAAAGCCTTGTTGCGCCCGAACACGGCCCGCACCCCCACAAGTACCGCAGGTGCTAGGCTTACTGCCATCTGCCGCACCACTGCCAGAGCAGCTATCACACGCCGACGGTATCGTAATAGAAATATCTTGCTGTAATCCGGTAAAGGCATCTTCCAGCGAGATTGACATATCATAGCGCAAATCATTACCGCTCTGATCACGTTGCCGCCCACCGCCGCCAGAAAATTCAGAAAACATCTGGTCAAAAATATCGGAAAAGCCGCCGCCGCCGAAACCGCCGCCGCCAGCTGCCTGATCAAAGGCGGCATGGCCCATCCGGTCATAGGCGGCACGTTTTTGGGGGTCTTTTAGCACATCATAGGCTTCATTGGCGTCGCGGAATCGCTGTTCGGCTGCATCGTCACCCTGATTTCGGTCGGGGTGGTTTGCCATCGCAAGTTTACGAAATGCCGATTTAATTGCCTTATCGTCGGCGCTTTTCTCAACACCTAATACGTCGTAGTAATCGCGCTTGCTCATGCCTGCCACTTTTGCCGTGAAAATTCGAGAACCGGAGCCTCATTTGGCTCCGGCTTCATATTTATTTTGGCTTATTTGCTTTGCTTTTTGCCTTTGTCTGAATCAGCGTCTACCTCTTCAAATTCGGCATCAACAACTGACCCATCATCATTGTTTTCACCGTCTTTGCCGGCGGTTTCAGCTTCGGCCTGATAGGCGGCTTCACCCATTTTCATCATCGCCTTGGATAATTCAGCCGATTTTGACGCGATAGCCTCGATGTCGTCGCCATCAAGAGCTTCGCGAAGCGCCTCGATACCAGCTTCAACATCGGCCTTGGCCTGAGGATCAGCCTTGTCACCAAGATCATCAATGGCCTTTTCTGCACCATGAACCAAAGCCTCACCCTGATTGCGGGTTTCAACTTCGGCGCGGCGCTCCTTGTCAGCTTCGGCATTGGCTTCAGCCTCGGCAACCATGCGCTCGATCTCGCCGTCATCCAATCCACCAGAGGCTTGAATACGGATTTCCTGCTCTTTTCCTGTGGCTTTATCCTTGGCACTGACCTTGACGATACCATTGGCATCAATATCAAAGGTCACCTCGATTTGCGGCACACCGCGCGGGGCAGGTGAAATCCCTTCAAGATTAAACTGGCCAAGCGCCTTGTTATCCGCAGCCATTTCGCGTTCACCCTGGCAAACCGAGATGGTAACCGCAGACTGATTATCATCTGCCGTTGAAAAGACTTGGCTTTTCTTTGTCGGGATCGTTGTGTTGCGATCAATCAACCGGGTAAAGACACCGCCAAGCGTTTCGATACCAAGTGACAGCGGCGTCACGTCGAGCAGAAGCACATCCTTGACGTCACCAGTCAGAACACCGGCCTGAATCGCCGCCCCTGAGGCAACAACTTCATCGGGGTTCACCCCACGATGTAGATCGGTGCCAAAGAATGCTTTCACCTGTTCGATAATTTTCGGCATACGCGTCATGCCACCGACCATGATCACTTCATCAATATCTGACGCCTTGATACCAGCATCTTTCAACGCCGCTTTGCATGGCTCCATCGTGCGGGCAATCAGGTCGCCAACCAGCTGCTCCAGCTTTGCCCGGGTCAGCTTGACATTAAGATGTTTTGGCCCAGTCGCATCTGCAGTGATGAACGGCAGGTTTACATCTGTATGTACTGAGGATGACAATTCGATCTTGGCTTTTTCAGCTGCTTCTTTCAGCCGCTGCAAAGCTAGCTTGTCGCCGCGAAGGTCGATACCGTCGCTTGATTTGAACGAGTCAGCCAGAAATTCAATAATCGCATGGTCAAAATCTTCACCCCCAAGGAATGTATCACCGTTGGTTGATTTGACCTCGAACACACCATCACCAACCTCAAGGATGGAAACATCGAAGGTGCCGCCACCAAGGTCATAAACGGCAACAATGCCAGACTCCTTGCGATCAAGACCATAGGCCAGCGCGGCGGCTGTTGGCTCGTTGATAATCCGCAAAACCTCAAGACCGGCAATTTTTCCAGCATCTTTTGTCGCCTGGCGCTGGGCATCATTGAAATAGGCTGGAACGGTGATGACAGCCTGGTTCACGGTTTCGCCAAGATAGGCCTCGGCATCTTCCTTCAGTTTGCGCAGGACAAAGCTGGAGATTTGGCTAGGCGAATATTCTTCCCCCTCAACCTTTACCCAAGCGTCGCCATTTTTGGCGCCAACCAGTTCGAATGGCACCAGATTGGCAAACGCCTTGGTGGATTTGTCCTTAAAACGGCGGCCAATCAGACGCTTGATCGCAAAAAGCGTGTTTTCAGAATTTGTAACCGCCTGACGCTTCGCCGCCTGGCCAACCAGACGTTCACCTTTTGCGAATGCCACCATTGATGGCGTTGTTCTCGCACCCTCGGCATTTTCGATCACCCGTGGCTCGGATCCGTCCATGACAGCAACACAGGAATTTGTAGTTCCTAAATCAATACCAATAACTTTCGCCATATCTAAAGCTCCTTTCCCTGACCACTCATTGCCTAACCTATTTTAGGGTGACGCTGATAGAGTGGCCCTTTCAGATAATTCGTTCCTACAAGAAAACCCTATGGGGACGCAGCCGGCGTTTGATGCACCGGTTATGTCACTAATGTTCAACTATCGTCCATATAGGACTTATTATTTCGGTTACAAGAGGGAGTATGTTTGACAAGATAAACTGCCAAAACGTGGCATCGCGGCGATTGCAGCCATAACTTTTCCACCCCCATTTAGTCGTATTCACGCGGTCTTTCTTATGCTGAGATCAATCAATGATCCGGCAATTTTTCCATTCCCTATTTATCTGTTTTTTGCGGCTCACCGTCACCGGGCGCTGCAGCATCACCCGCCTTGGATACGCCAACCATCGCCGGACGTAGCAGCCGGTCATGCAAAACATAGCCATGCTGGACAACCTCAAGGACAATGCCACTTGGCTGGTCATTTGTCGGCACTTCAAACATTGCCTGATGCAGATTATAGTCAAATTTCTCGTTCAGCGGCTCAACCCGCTTAATACCGTGCTTTTCAATGACAGACTGTAATTCGGTCCAGCTAAGCTGAATTCCGGTGATTAATGATTTAATCGTCTGGTCGCTCTGACCAAGATCATCTGGTGCCGAGTCAATCACCCGCGCCAGATTATCAATCGCACCAACGAGGTCACGCGCAAACGGCGTATGGCCATATTTGCGGACATTGGCGGCTTCCCGTTCACTGCGGCGGCGCATATTCTCAGCGTCTGCCAAGGCGCGTAACAGCTGATCTTTCAGCTGATCACGTTCAGCCGTTAGTGCCAATAGCGGGTCTTCTGAGTCAACATGTTCATCACTCTGCGCGGCGGTGTCTGATTGCGCGCCGGCGGCAGCAATCAAATCATCCTGCGCTTCATCACTGGTTGTTCCATTCGCGGTATTATCAGCGTTGTTGCTCGCCGGTACGTCGTTACCAGAACCGGCTGTCTTATCGCCGTCAGCTACTTCAGTGCCATTCTTTGGGTCTGTCATTTTGACTCCTTCTTTGTACCCATCTGCGGATTGCTAGCCTTATCTAGTGATCCAAAACGGCTTAGCCAAGAGAAATCTGTCAAAATTGTTATTTTGTCGCCAGACTTTGTCAAAAGCCTGTGCCAGATTTTTCCAATGCCAGCAGGCATTGGTCGTATCATCTCACATGATCGGACAAGTTGTTGTTTCTTTTGCTGACTTATGAGACATTAAACGCTGTCATCAGGATCCTTCGGGGCATTAGGTTCACGCTGGGTCTCTTTGATATGTGATGCGTTAAGGCGTTAAATCATGATAAGCCCTAATATACCAATGAATGGTTGGATAAGCCTGTTATGCAAAATGCGCAAATCTGGAAATCAATCGAGGCGCTGTGCGACGAAGCCGAAGCGGTAATAAAAGACGGTAGGTCGATGATGGCTGTGATTGAATCAACTGCGCCGCCGGCGATGGTAAAGCAGCATTTAAGAGACGAGGCTGCCCTCAAACAAGATGCCAAGCCCGGCTCCACTGCCGAAGTTACCGTTTTGCCGAGCGCGCCAGCACCGCCTGCGGTCACCGTTATTGGCAAGAGCAGCGCCATATCAGCTGAAGATACGACTTTATCAAATGCAACCATGGCCGAGATTGCCGCAGCAATTGATCGGGCAAGCAAATCATCCCAACCCCAGATCATGGATCCGGACCCACAACCGATTAGCGATCAGCTCCGTCGCGATTTATTGGCCGAGGTCAGTGATGCTGTGCGGGTTGTTTTGGCAAAGGAATTGCCGCGTATGGTGCGCCATGCTGTATCTGAGTCGCTGCATAACTTGCTGACCGTGGCATCGCCAGACGGGGGGGTAAAGTCAGACAATATCAGACCGGTGGCACGGAAGAGCCGACCAGCCGCCAAAAAAACCGTGTCCAAGAAAAAATAACAGGGACAGTGACCGGAGAATGTCGCCAATCACCTCAGCCCATCTATCCCCGTTGAGCTGGGCCAGTCAGCGTCACCCTGTTAGAAGCTGTGCATAGTCTGCAAAAACCCGCGCTTTTTGACGAATAATCTATCACTAACGATTTATTAAACTTTATCACCCTATGATTTCGTCGGGGAGATAATCACCGTTACCCTGGCATTGATGGAGGTCAAATAGATGGAACATAGCTGCCCACATTGCCAAAAACTTTTGATATTGCGGGAAATGATCCAAAATTATCGGGAAATGCGCATTCAATGTCACAATTGCGAGGTGGCATTTTTTCGGCTAGATGAGGCGACTAGTAAAACTAGTGGCGCAGTGTTGGAACGGCTTTGTAGATCCTTTTAATTACCGGTCCATTTGCCAAAACTGGCGCATAGCAATGCATCCTTGAAGTTTTGTTGCCTGAATTACGCCACGCCCCTGTCATTTCACCGTCGCAAATTTTTGCCAAGCTGGCGCGGCGTTATTGTGGCCAGCGCCGTCGGCTTTACCATTAGCGAACTTGGATTTCAGCTTACGCCAACCTCTTTTGACATCGCCACAGGCCATGCAGCAACGCTGTGTGATATAGCAATCACCATAGTTACCGCGATTAATCTGGGTCTTTACACGTTTTGACTCGCTATCAATAGCCGCCCTGCGACCTGCGATACTTAACGTCACCAAGCTTTATCGGCCGAGAACCCGGTCAATCGCCTTGCTGGTATAATCAACCATTGGGATGATCCGCGCATAATCCATGTGGCGCGGCCCCAACACACCAATTGCCCCAATAATCGAGCGGTCATTATTGCGGTAAGGTGCAATAACCAACGAACAGCCAGTGCTGGAAAATAGCTTGTTTTCGGTGCCAATAAATATTTTTACGCCATCACCGTCCCGCGTCGCATCAAGCAGGCGAAGCGCATTTTCACGCGCCTCCAACGCATCAAACAGCCCCCGAATCTCGGCGAGCCCATCGACGGCTTGAATATCATCAAGAAGATTGGCCTGCCCGCGCAAGATCAGCGCCGCACCATCGCCACCAATGCCGTCCGACCAAATCCCAAGCCCCTTTTCGACCAGCGCAGTGGTTAGCACGTCGAGTTCGGCCTTATGCTGGGCGATCTCGCTTCGGATCAATGTTGCCGCAGCAACCATGCTGTTATTCTTAAGCTTTGCATTCATATAATTGGTCGCCCGGGTCAGTGCCGATGATGGCAGGCCAGCGGGCAAATCAATGAGTCGGTTTTCTACCTGCCCGTCATAACGAACCAGAACCACCAGCGCACGGTCGACGCCAATTGGAACAAATTCAAAATGCTGTAATTCGGCCTCGCTACTTGGCGAAAGAACAAGGCTGGCACAATTGGAAAGGCCGGACAGGGTTTTGCTGGTTTTTTCCAAAAGCTGATTTAGGCTGATGCCACGCGCTGCACATTCGTTGTCAATTGACTCGCGCTGATCGGGCGGGATATCACGGTTAAACTCCATTAACCCATCGACAAAAAGCCGCAGGCCGGTTTCGGTTGGCACGCGCCCTGCCGACGTATGCGGCGCATATAGCAAACCAGCATCTTCAAGGTCGCTCATCTTGCTACGGATTGACGCTGGTGAAAAATCAAACTTTCCCAATCTTGCCAGCCGGCTTGATCCAACTGGCAAGCCATCTTCCAAATAAGCCGAGACCAGCTCGTGGAAAATTTCCAAGCTGCGCGGTTTAAGACCGTTTATGCTAGCATCTGTCATAGGAGAAATTTATGATAGGGCAAGCCATTTGGTCAATCGAAGAAACGGTGAGCCGGTAAATTACCTTATCCCTTTACTTCGCCGCTATATCGCTTTAACCAGCTTGAGAACTGCAATATAGGAACCTTATCATGTCACGCCCTTCTGGCCGCGCTGTCGACGCGCTTCGCTCTGTTACTTTGGAACCTTCGATATCGCTTCACGCGGAAGGCTCATGCTATGCCAAATTTGGCAACACGCATGTGCTTTGCACCGCGTCGATTGACGAACGTGTCCCGCCGTTTCTGCGCAATAGTGGCAAGGGCTGGGTAACGGCTGAATATGGCATGTTACCGCGCTCGACCCATAGCCGCATCGACCGCGAAGCGGCACGTGGAAAACAGGGCGGCCGTACCCTTGAGATTCAGCGTTTGATCGGCCGGTCACTCCGCGCCGTAACCAACCTTGGCTCACTTGGCGAGCGCCAGATCAAGATTGATTGTGACGTGATACAGGCAGATGGCGGCACCCGCACAGCGTCAATCACCGGTGCATGGGTTGCGTTACGCATCGCCTGCGAGCGCTTGCTGGTCGCCGGAGCGATCACAAGAATGCCATTGACCGGTCAGGTAGCAGCTATTTCCTGCGGTATCTATCAAGGCCAAGCGGTCCTTGATCTGGATTATGACGAGGATAGCGCCGCCGAGATTGATGCTAATTTCATTCTGACCGCCGATGGTGAACTGGTCGAAGTTCAAGCGACCGGTGAAGCGCATCCATTCACCCGCGCAAGTCTGAATGAAATGCTCGATCTGGCAGAAACCGGATGCAACAGCCTGTTTGAACTGCAACGCCGCGCGTTTCAGGACGCTGGATTTTAGTAACTGGGCCAATAACGGGCGCCAATAAAAGGGCAATAGCAGAAAGTGCCGCGAATGACCGATCGCCTGTTCACTGAAGACACGCTTGTTATTGCCACCCACAACGCCGGTAAGATGCGCGAGATCAAGGCGCTGTTTGCAGGGTTCGGCATCAACATCCTGTCAGCATCTGAGCTTGGCCTTGACGAACCGGATGAAACCGACACCAGCTTTATCGGCAATGCGCTGTTAAAGGCACGCGCGGCGGCAATGTCAGCCGGCCAACCGGCGCTGGCGGATGATTCGGGTCTTTGTGTCACTGCGCTTGACGGTGCGCCAGGGATTTATTCGGCGCGCTGGGCTGGACCAAAACGTGACTTTTCGCTGGCAATGACCGCCGTCGAAACAGCGCTTGCCAAAACCGGTAATGGCGATTCTGGCGCTGAATTTGTCTGTGCGCTCGCACTGGTCTGGCCGGACGGAGATGAGGTCTGTGTCGAGGGCAGGGTCAAAGGCCAGATTACCTTTCCGCGACGTGGCAAGCATGGCTTTGGCTATGACCCCATTTTCCAGCCCGATGGCTATCAGATCAGTTTTGGTGAAATGGATCCCGATGCCAAACACGCGATTAGTCACCGCGCTGATGCCTTTGCCCAATTGCTTGCCCGCTGTTTTGGCAATGCCGATGGAGGTTAAACCGAAATTGCCCGCGAGCAACCCTACCAACCGGCCTTTTGCACTCTATATCCACTGGCCTTTCTGCCGCGCAAAATGTCCATATTGCGATTTCAATTCACATGTCAGCGATAATGTCGACACGAAGGTTTTTGGCGACGCGCTTTGCACCGAGATGGATTATATGGCGTCATTGATGCCTATAAGGCCAGAACTTTCCAGCCTTTTTTTTGGTGGCGGCACACCCTCATTAATGCCGCCGGCGCTGGTTGAACGACTGATCCGTCATGCCGATAATCTTTTTGGCTTTACCGCTGACATTGAAATTACTGCCGAAGCCAACCCGACATCGGTTGAGGCAGAAGCCATGCTTGGTTTCCGGAGTGCCGGCGTTAACCGCGTTTCAATGGGAGTCCAGTCGCTTGATGATGCCGGCCTGAAATTTCTTGGCCGTCAACATTCCGTTGCGAATGCGCTTTACGCACTCGATAAAATACGCAGTGCCTTTGAGCGGGTCTCGATCGATTTGATTTATGCGCTACCTGATCAAAATGCCAAACATTGGCAAGGGATGTTGTCACAAGCGCTGGGGCTGGGGCTGGGGCATTTATCGCTTTACCAGCTAACCATCGAAGGTGGCACAATCTTTCACACAAGAGAGCGGCGCGGCGAAGTTATGGTGCTTGATGACGATAGGGCGGCTGATCTTTATGAGATGACCCAGCAGATGACCGCAGCTGCTGGATTACCCGCCTATGAAATTTCCAATCATGCCGCCGCTGGCGAAAAGTGTCGGCATAATCTGACCTATTGGCAGGCTGGTGACTGGCTTGGTATTGGGCCTGGGGCACATGGCCGATTTGTGCTTTTTGATACGGCCAAAGACTGCAGCATCCGAACCGCCACCATAACCAGGCGTAGCCCAACTGGCTGGCTAGATGCGGTCGCCAAAAAACGTCATGGCATTGAAAGCCTGCATCCAGAAACGCCAGCAGATTGGGCAAGCGAAATGGTGATGATGGGGCTTCGCCTGACCAGCGGTATTAATCTTGGCGTGATCGAAAATCTTTGCGGGCCCTGTAATGAATGGATTGATGCTGATGGGGTAACGCGGGCAATCGCAGCCGGTTGGCTTTGCCGTTCATCGGACGGATCACGGCTTATCGCAACCAAAGATGGACGGTTACGGCTGAACCATATTCTATCGACCATTCTTTGCTAGACACAGCGATAAACACCGGTCTGGAACTGGTGGTTTTTATCACTAGCGGTTGGGAAATCCATTCAGGGTTTTTAAATCCAGTTTGGCGCCGGACGAATGATCTTGGATTGACCATTTTCGATTTTCCGCAATTCAAAACTGCGGACATTACGGCCATTTGAAAGCAGCCTAAAGGCGCCGCTATAGCCTTGAAAGCTGCTATTCGTAACAAGCTGTTTCGCCCAGTCACGATCGGGTGATTTAGCCAGCGCCGCAACCAGCGCCATTGCATCGAAACCAACACGGGCGAGCTGGCCTGCAGAATTAGGCCATATCTCTTTCCAATCAGCATCAAAACGAAGATCAAGGTTGCTAGGCCGGGTTGAAAATAACGCACCCTGCAGTGACGGCTCGCTCCAAAGCTGTTGCTGATCCCAAAGCGCGTTACCAAGATAAAGCGCCCGATCCGGGCCAACGTCATAATAGGCCAGCACAGGCGCTGTGCGTAATGCAAACTCTGGATCACCAGCAAAAATCACCGCATCGAACGGACTATTCGGCAATGGCGCGCCCTCAATTGGCGGCACATAGCGGGTAAAATCCCTGATCGCATTTTTTAGGTTTGTTTCAACGGCAAACTCACCGTCACTTAGGACGCGTACCGCTTCAGGCTTTAATCCGAAATCGGCTAGACGCTGGCTGGCATGCGCAAGCAAACGCTGGCCAAAAAGTGAATTTTGGGCAATCAAAGCAAAACGCCGTTTGCCCATACTGACCGCGTGCCCAAGCAGCACATCAAGCTGTTGCTCGGGAAGATAGCCAAGCAACCAACGATCATTGCCCGCCACATTGACATTGTTTGAAAGCAACAACATTGGCGGTCGATCAATGCCGTTATTGACTTGATCCATTACCGCACGAGCCTGCTCAACAGCTTCGGTAAAAAGGGGGCCAATGAAAATATCCACATAATTTTTCAAGCCAGTCATCGTCGCATTTCCAGCCGCTTCGCCAGCTTTCGTATCGAGGAAAAGAACCTCAATTTTAGGATTATTGATTTTGAATAATGCCAATTCGACGCTTTGACGAATCTCGGCGCCAAGCGCCGCATATTTGCCACTAAGTGGCACCAAAAGCCCAACCCGTATGACCCCGTCACGCTTCAGAGGCATCTCAAAAACCGACTCATATTCAAGCGGTTTCACCCGGCTTGACCGCAATGCAAAAGCTGCCTCAGGCGCATCATCACTCAGTGTAGAGTCCTTGCCGACCGGTATCGGGGTTTCGGTAATGCGGGCTTCCTCATTATCTGCCTGAAGTTCCCAGATGATCGAATCCATTACAGCCCGTGCCGCAGCCAGATCAGTTTCGTCACCCTGTTTTGACATTATAGACAGGCTATCCGGTTGGCCTTTGGTATCTTCTGATTGCGACTCAGGCTGATTCAGTGATGCGGAGGCAAACGTATTTTTGGCAGCCTTCAACAGCAGCGATGACGGGGACGGCTTGCCCAAAACCGGTTTATTAGACGGTAATGTTGCCGGTTGGCACGCGGCCAATCCGCTCACCAGAATTGTAGCGGCAGTGAAGCGTCCGATCTCTCGATATAACCGGCTGACTTTGATCTTGCATTGCGGCAAAAATTCTACACAGTGATGATCACAGGCTCGGTCAAACAACATTTTCATGCCCTGATAATCCTATCGAATTTTGACAATTTTTGGGCGGCATTTTACTATCAGTTTATCATGCCACCTTTTCCCAGCTTTGTCATTGTTTCGAATATGAGCAACGCGCATTATCCACTTGTTAGGCTCTGTACTATCGCCCATACTGCCGGCAAATTAGCATAGCATAATCAGCGGAGCCATCATGACACAAAGCCGAGGGCAATTAGCGGTCATCGCGACACCAATTGGCAATCTTGGAGATTTGTCACCGCGTGCCGCCAAATGGTTGCAAAATGCTGATATTCTTGCTTGTGAAGATACGAGGATGACACGTAAATTGCTGTCACTGACGGGAGTGCGCACTTCCGCAAAATTCATCCCCTATCACGATCACAACGGCAAAACTATGCGGCCAAAGCTGATTGACGCGATGGCCAGCGGCAAGCTGGTGGCTCTCGTCAGTGACGCCGGCACACCGCTCGTATCGGATCCGGGCTACAAACTGGTCGCCGCATGTCATGACGCCGATATTCCGGTGACAGCAATCCCGGGGCCGAGCGCAGTTCTAGCTGGCCTTGCTGCCGCTGGCCTGCCAAGTGACCGCTTCCTGTTTGCCGGATTTGTGCCGTATGGGCAAAAGGCCGCGACCACTGCCTTTAACGAATTTGCAGATCTGAATGTAACTAGCATCTGGTTTGAATCACCACGCCGACTTGGCACAACCTTAAAGGTCATGATGGAGGTATTTGGCGACCGGATGGTGGTTGTGGCCCGCGAATTAACCAAATTACATGAAAGTTTTCACCGCGACACGCTATTGTCAATGGCTGAATTTTATGCACAGGCACCGCCACCAAAGGGCGAAATAGTCATTTTGGTCAGCGGCACTATCAAGGATGATGATGAATTTGATACCGCAAAACTAGCCGCGATGTTGCGTGCAGAAATGCAGGCGACAAGTCTTCGCGATGCGGTGCAAACCGTTACCCAGATTTCTGGCCAGCCGCGCAAAATGATCTATTCAATCGCGATCGATCTGGACAAAAAAAATTGATCACTTGGCAAATGTCCTTTCATGCCAAAACAAACGGCAAGTTATCGACGCCCCGCGAAACAGCAAGGCATCACTGAGAGGATTGTCACGCCACATCAGCGTCAGCGCATATCGAAGGCATCGGCATTGTTCCGGGCGAAAAACCAACGGTTCAAAACCTTTTATTGCCAATTTGACTTTATTGCCATTGAGCCAGGTTCAGGTTTTGGCTTTAGCAGGATTACACATATCCATAATGCGTGGCAACTTGCTGTAAAGGACCTTGACCGACTCATCGCAAAGCGTCACATTAAGGGTATCAAAACTTTGTAATTAGGATTGCAACTATGTCCGGTGCCCGTAAGGCGCGTCTCGCTCCGATAACCATTTTTATTCTGCTTGCCAGTATTGGTCTATCTGGCTGCGCCAGTGCTGTCATCGGCGTTGGAACTGCCGCCGTTGCTGCTTCATCGACTGAAAAAGGTCTTTCAACATCGGTCGCTGACACCCAAATTTACGCCAAGCTGACCGACAGGTTTTTCAAAAGCGATTTCTCGCTGTTAACCGCGGTTGATATCACTGTCAATGATGGTGCAGTGCTACTGACCGGGAAGGTAAAAACACCTGAGGAAAAAATATTAGCAACGCGGCTCGCATGGGAAATCTTTGGAGTGCGTGAAGTGGTCAATGAATTACAAGTGACTGATACATCATCTATCAAGGATCTTGCCAAGGATCTTGCCGCCAGTGCCATGCTGCGAACCAAACTTATTAGCGATAGCAATATTTCGTCAATGAACTTCAGCATTGACGTTGTTAATGGCATAGTTTACCTGTCGGGCGTTGCGGCGGATGCCGACGAAATAAACCGAGTGGTTGCTCATGCACGCGATATACGGTTCACCCAACAGGTGATAAATTACATTACCCTGCAAACTGACAAGCGACTGTAATTCGTCCGATGGGCCTGTCAATTGCCATTCAGATGGATCCGGTCGAAACGCTGCAAATTGCTGGTGATACGACTTTTGCCCTTGGTCTTGAAGCACAGAAACGCGATCATAGTCTGTGGTATTACACGCCCGACCGACTAAGTCTCAATGAAGGCGTCGTTACCGCTGTTGGTCAGAAATTAACCTTTTATGATCAGGCTTGTGCGCATTTTAAAACCGGCGATCTTGAAACCAGGCCATTAGAGGGGTTTGACGTCATTCTAATGCGTCAGGATCCGCCTTTTGATATGGCGTATATTACCGCAACGCATTTGCTGGAAATGCTTAGCCCACAAACAATGGTGGTGAATAATCCGGCCGAGGTTCGAAATGCGCCGGAAAAACTGCTTGTCACACTCTATCCCGATTTAATGCCCGCAACCCTGGTCAGCCGCGACCCCGAAACGATCATAGCGTTTCGGCAAAAACATAAAGACATCATCATAAAGCCACTATTTGGTAACGGTGGAGCTGGCGTCTTCCGGCTACAGCCCGATGATCAGAACTTAAGCTCGCTTCTCGAGATGTTTTTTGGCAATAGCCGTGAGCCGGTGATGGTGCAGGCCTATCTTCCAGCAGTGCGTAATGGCGATAAACGAGTCATTCTGGTTGATGGTGAAGCTGTTGGTGCGGTGAACCGAATTCCCAATGAGGGTGAGGCACGTTCTAATTTCCATGTTGGGGGTAGTGCCGCGAAAGCTGGTTTAACCGAGCGGGACCTCGAGATTTGCGCCGCAATCGGACCTGAATTACGCCGTCGCGGTCTATTATTTGTTGGCATTGATATCATCGGTGATTACATGACAGAGATCAATGTTACCTCGCCAACCGGCATCCGAGAAATTCAACGCTTGTCAGGCATTGATATCGCCGCCCTTACATGGGATGCAATTGAACGCAAACATCCGTCTCACGCCAGTAATAGCATCGCTCGATAGGCCATTGGCAATGTGGATCTGAACCGTCACATCAATCGTCTCAATGCCCCAAAACGCGACGGTATGAATTTGTACGTGCATCAAAATCTGCGCAATCGCCTATCCAAAAGAATATGCCAGCGAGTGTGTAGGCAAACCGCCATCAGTACAAGCATATTAGAAAAAACAATAATTTACTGATAGTCAGTATGCCCACTGAGAATGAACTTTGGGGCCGTCATGTCGGGGGCAATATCGTCTTCTAAATTCCCATGCCTAGCCGGCAATCCAAGCCAAATGTTTATGGCTTTATGCCATGGTCATCACCAGCGGACCGACAGGCGCACCGCCAAGCACATGCATATGAAGATGCGGTACTTCTTGATGACTGTTAGCGCCAATGTTTGAAATAACCCGATAGCCAGTTTCGCTAATCCCACTCAATTCAGCAACACGGCTGATTGCTTTGGTAAAGGCATGAATTTCTTCAGCGCTGGCATTAGCGGCAAAATCAGCCCAATCAACATAAGCGCCTTTAGGGATCACCAGAATATGCACCGGTGCCTGCGGATGAATATCGGCAAAGCTGAGGGTATGATCATCTTCGTCGATTTTTTGACACGGAATTTCCCCACGCAGGATCTTGGCAAAAATATTATTCGGATCATAGGCCATGATTACAGCTCTTTGTGATAATAATAGCCGGTAACATAATCACCTTTAACTTTAGCGTAATATTCATTGGTCGCATAACGTTTGAAATTACGCGCTTCAAATGACTGAATCGCACGATCCTGTGTTGCTCGTACATCAAGGTTGATCATCACAAACCCTTCAGATTTGGCTATGGCTTCGGCCTCGGCAACAATCATCTGCGCCAATCCATGACCACGCGCCCAAGGGGCAACAAAGAATGTGGTCAATTGACAGGCAAAATTCTGGGCTTCGTTATTTTTCGGCGGGCGCACAATCTGACAGCTGCCGGCAATCACCTTATCGAGGCGCGCCAGAATCAAATGCCGGTCAGGGATCATCTGTACTCCACGCCAATAATCCTCCATCACTGATTTTGGCGGCGGCAACAACCAGCCAAAACCACCACCCGATAGGATTGCCGCCTCTGCTGCATCACTTAATTCGTGAATATCGCGCTCAGTCAGCTGTTCAACTGTCTCAACCGACAATTTTGCAGCGCGATCACGAAGCAGTTCAGGTGTCATATTTCTCTATCCTTTTGGCCTTTACATCGGTCGTCGGTGAGCCACCTAGCGCCCACGTTAATTTGGCATTCTGGATTTCATCGTTGAGCTAACACGTGGAAAATAGGTACTAAATCTCGGACGTCAACCTATTATTAATAACATCCGTTATTACTAGCACAAGAATCGAGTATGACAAATTTATGAAATCCATAAATCTTGGATTATTATCCGAGAGATTCATTTAAGATTTTGCGCGACGTTCAATTTCATCACTAAATTCCCGGCAATCATCAGCCGAGAGCCGATTGATATTCTGTGCCAGCAGATTAGCCAGATAGACCGCTTCGGCACTATGGTTTCGAACATCAATGGAGGGCTTTGGATGCGACAGGCTTGCAAGCCGCTTTAACTCTTCAGCATCATCCCAGATTAGACCAAGCCAGACACAGATCTGATCAACAAGCACTGCCGAGGGCTGGCCACGCGTCCCTGTCTCAAGGGCTGATATATAGGCTTTCGAGACGCCCAGAAATTCAGCCTGCTGCTGTTGGGTCAAGCTATATTTCCGGCGCCATTCACGCATTCTTGCACCAAATGGGGTCATTACTGGCCACCCCGGTTGCGGCGCAACAAAACATAGAGGGCCCCGTCACCGCCATCGATTGGGCGTGCCTTAGCCAATGCCAATACCAACCTTGATAAGGGTGGGCGTTTTAACCATTCTGGAACATAGCCACGAAGGATGCCTGCACCCTTGCCGGTGATTACCAGCACACAGCGAGCACTATCATTTGCTGCAGTTTCAATAAATTTCGTCAGCCGGCTTTCAGCCCTTGCCGCACTCAAGCCATGCAGATCAAGCCGCCGGTCGACCGGCACATCGCCGCGAAACAGTCGGCGCTGGGTTCGTCCGTCAATACCAGCCCGATCCCCCTGACGCAAATCAACTGGATTTAGCTTTGACCCTGATCCAGATGGATTGACCACCAAACCGCGCGGTGGCCGCGCTGGGGCCGCGCTGGTTTTCGCGCTGGTTCTTGCGGGGGCTTTGGATGGCGATGAAATCTCTACCGCTGGCCGGGCAAAAAGCGTTGCGAATTCAGCTGCCTCAATAGTCGATTTTAACGGCCTAATCTCAGTGGTCACCCGCTGCCATAAAACCGTATCATCGTCTGATTTGATAATGCGCTTTTTTGGCATATCCAGCCTCAATCAGTCTTCAGCAGTCTCGGACTCCGTTTCGACCAATTTCCAATTTGGATCAGACAGCGTCAAATCACGCTCAAATGTCCAGATATCGGTAAATCCACGTGCCTCGGCATCATCTGACTCGATAATTTCACCATTTTCGTCCTTGGCGATACGGGTCTGCACCGAATGGAAATGCACTGTGATGCTGGCAACCTGATCAATAACCGAAATATTGAGAATACTGACCTCGCGAATATCATCCAAGGTGATAACAAGGCTCTCTTTGGCCGCTGTTCGCGCCTGTATCGAGGCGGTAAAACTTTTCAGGAGATCATAGCCCAATAACCTTTTTAATTGCGCAAGGTCGCCCTCGGCATAAGCCGTCAAAATCATCTCGAAGGCAGCCGTGGCACCATCAATGAACTGTTTTTCATTAAAGCTACGATCGATCTGGCGCAACGCATCAAGACCTAGCGCCGCAACACCAGCATCACCCGAGGCCTTTGGAAATAGCTGAACTGGTTCATTGTCATTATCGGTTTGATCAAAGCGGTTTGCGCGGATTTCATCTTGCGGTTGCTCATAGCCCGTGCGTTGACCCAGAACCGAGCGAAGCCGGAGCACCAGAAGGACCGCAATAACCGCAAAAATGATAATATCTATGAATTGCAACTCTGCCCCCATTTAAGGCTTTAAAGTGACGCCAGTTAACATCATTGAGACTTTTGACGATGCTGTCATAATATAGATGGCATATGTAGGGGATTAAATCCAGACGCTACCCAAAAATGTTGGCAAAAATTACTGGAAACCGCTTATAGGATCGGTCATATGGGACTAATGATTATTCTTGGCCTATTATTATGGGGCTATGCCGAAATGTCAGCTTTCATCTATATTGGCGGTGAAATCGGTGGATTATTAACGCTTCTTGGGGTTTTTGTGACGGCGGTTGTGGGGATTGCACTGCTAAAACGTCAGGGGCTATCCGTTTTAAGCCGTATCCAGAGCGATATTGCCCAAGGCCGCGCGCCAGTCACATCAATTGCTGATAGTATTGCGCTTGTTGCTGGCGGTGCCTTAGTGCTGATCCCTGGCTATGTAACCGATGCGATTGGTCTGCTGCTGTTTTTGCCAGGCTTCCGCACGCTTGCCGGTGTTTATCTGCTGCAATGGCTGACGAGCAGTCAGCGGTTTCGCGGTTTTACCAATGTTGGTGGCAGTTTTGGGGGTGGCAATTTTAGCCGTAACTCAAGCACGCATAGCGATATGGATAATACACAGCCTAACCCGTTCGCCAAACATCGCCGTTACACAAATTCGAATGATGATATCATCGAGGGCGAGTTTGAAGAAAAACCTGGTAATGGTGATCAGATTGGCAATAAAAACGGCAAGCGACCGTAGGAAGTTTTCAGCCGGCCGGTATTTTGACATGGTTGGTCGTCAAAGGTTATTTGTGCTTTTAGCAGCAATAAGTTAGATATTCATTTTATTTTTCATCGTTTATTTTTTCGCGATCCACGTCACTCTGGAGACAAACATGGCCAAAGATACAAAAACAAAAAAAACACCCGCTTCCAAAGATAATGGGAAATCTTCGTCGACTGGTGATACAGCTAATACAGCCCGTCAGATCATTGTTCACGCACAATATGTCAAGGATCTTTCGTTTGAAAATCCAAACGCGCCGCGCGTCCTGATCGAAGGTGCTGGCCAGCCAGACGTTGAGATTACGGTGAATGTTGGAGCCCAGCTCATTAGCGAAAACCAATATGAAGTCACGCTGAACCTTGCCGCCAAGGCAACCGCAAAAGACAACGTGTTATTTCTGGTAGACGTGACCTACGCAGGCCTGGTTTCACCTGAAGGCGCCACAGCCGACGAGATAAATCCATTGATTATGATTGAAGCACCGCAGCTGTTATTCCCATTTGTTCGCGCCATCATTTCAGATGCGACCCGCAATGGCGGCTTTATGCCGCTTAATATTCAGCCGATCGATTTTGTCGCCGTCTATCAGCATAATCTGGCACAGCAGGCCGCCGCACAGACGAGTAATTAGTCACTGCAGATTAATCATGAAGCCAGATCGGGTCTTTTATACCGGCAACAAAACTAGCATGCGCCTCTAATTCATCAGCGGTTGGCGCATGTGCCCGAATGGGACGGATATTGGTGCCATCAATCTCAGATTTTGGGCTGAAATCGGCGCCGATTGAGGTGATCTTTGCATCGGTTTGATTTTGGCTGGCAGTATCTAATAAAAGACCCGGCTGACGCCCACCAAGCAGTTCGACATAGACCCCAGCCAAAAGATCGGCATCAATTAACGCGCCATGCAAATCGCGATGTGTATTATCAATTTCAAACCGGCGGCATAATGCATCCAGGTTGGCCTGTGCGCCGGGAAATTTCTTTCGCGCCATCATTAATGTATCAATTGACTGGCTCATCGGTAACACCGGCCTGTTCAGCCGTTTAAGCTCGGCGTTAATAAAGCTCATATCAAAGCTGGCATTGTGGATTACCAACGGATCATCCCCGATAAAGGCCAGAAATTCATCGACAATATCGGCAAAAACAGGCTTGTCAGCCAAAAATTCACTAGTCATGCCATGAACCGCAACTGCGCCCTCATCAATATCACGCTCGGGATTTATATAAAGGTGCAATTTGCGCCCTGTGGGCAAATGATGCATCAATTCCAGCGCACCAATCTCGATAATACGATGGCCGTCACGCGGGCTGATGCCGGTAGTTTCTGTATCAAGAGCAATTTCACGCATAATTTATCATCCCCGGCAGTTACAATCACGATTTGCCTGCGCCAACCATAGGCACACCAATAGCCGAAAGCCACTTAATTAAATCTTGCCGTGTCGCGTCGGGGTGAAGGTCGGTGTCAAGCAACAGATCAGCCCGTTGTTTTTTCTCGGCAACCGGCATTTGCGAATCCAGAATTGCCTCAAGCTTGGCCGCACTCATACCAGTCCGACTTAATGCGCGTTCGATAATGGTTTTAACGCTCGCATGAACCACAATAACATAATCACAGACCGCCTCGCCGCCGGTTTCAAACAATAACGGCACATCCAGCGCAATCACCGCTGCATGTGCGGCCTTGTGCCGATGGATAAACGCATCACGGTGTTGACGCACCATAGGGTGAAGGATCGCCTCAAGCTGTTTACGCCGCGCCGGGTTGGCAAACACCAAGTTACCCAGTGCCTGCCGGTCGATGCCAGTTGCAACGCTGCCAATATCATCGCCAAAAACAGCAAGGATATCAGCAACCGCAGCACCATCCGGCCCCAGCAATTCATGTACCGCCGCATCGGCATCATGAATGGCGATACCAAGGTCACGAACCCATCCAGCGACCGTTGATTTCCCAGCCGCGATTGATCCTGTTAGCCCAATGATCTTCATCTGTTGACTGCTTCGCCTCTGCTTTGGGTTTGCGGTTTCAGGCCATGTTGCCGCAAAATACCGAGTAGTTCGAGAAGCGGCAGTCCCAAAATCGCATAATGACAACCCTCGATCCGAGCTAAAAGCTGCGCACCAAGTGCCTCGACCTGATAACTTGCGGGTGACACGAACGCTGCTGATCCTAGCCTGTCGAGATAAGCGTCAATAAATGGCTCATCTAGATGGCGCATAGTAATTTTCGCAATGGATAGATGATGCCAGATACGCGCCCCACGCCGAAACAAAACCGCTGCACTCAGTAATTGGTGAGTTTTACCAGAAAGATCGTTAAGCTGTGCCTTCGCCGAAGCACGGTCTTCAGGTTTTCCATAAACTGCCCCCTTAAACGATAATATCTGATCGCAACCAAGGACATAAACTGGCGGTTGTTCGCCCTCTAAAGCCAAACGCTGAACCGCAGCAGCAGCTTTCATTTCGGCCAGCATAACGGCGATATCCCCCGCTGCAACATCCTCGGCGATCCCAGCGGCACGAACCGCCACTTCATCAATTGCTACGGGATAGGTGCGAAAGCCAATACCGGCATCGGCCAGGATTTTGGCGCGTATCAAACTTGCCGAAGCCAGCACAAGGTCACCGTCCTCCAGCGTTACAAAGGGATCATTGCTCATTTTTAGGCTCAGATGTTTGCGACTCGAGTGATCTGGCTTCTTGCCATTGCGTATAATATTGCAGAATTGCAGCAGCTGTTTCTTCAACTGACCGACGGGTTACATCGATTACTGGCCATTTATTACTGGCAAAGAGCCGCCGCGCATTGCGTACCTCCTGTGTAATCTGATCGATATTAGCATATTCTTCGTTTTTCGTATCCTGCATCGCCATTTGTCTCGTACGACGAACTTGGCTGAGCCTTTTTGGATCGTTCGTTAAACCAACCACAAAGATATTCAGCCCATCTAAATAATGCTGTGGAAATGGCACTTGCGGTACCAATGCGTAATTCGCAACTTTATAGCCGCGATGTGCCAAATACATCGATGTTGGCGTTTTTGAGGTGCGGGATACACCGACAATCAGCATATCTGCTGTTTTCAGATTACTCATATTCAGGCCATCATCATGGCTAACGGCAAAATCAACCGCTGCCATGCGCGCGAAATAAGCCGTGTCAAGACGGCGCTGTCCACCCGGTAAATTTGTCATCGCCTGACCAAGAACCGTGCTTAATAGGTTAACCACCGGATCAAGCACCGAAACTACAGGAACCCCCTTATCGCGGCAGGCTTTTTCGATGCTTGCCCGTAAGTCCTGATCAATAATGCTCATCAGCAAAATGCCCGGATGCCGATTAAGACCTTCAAACAATGCCTGAAGATGGGCAGATGTACGTACTAGCGTCCAGACATGCTCCACCGTTTTAACACCGGCAAATTGCGCAAGACACGCACGCGCCACTTGATGCACGGTTTCACCGGTCGAGTCTGAGACAAGATGGATATGTAGCGTTTGGTTCGGCATCACTTGACAAGATGTATCTAGAAAACGCTTTTTTGTCATCTTGTTTCATTAATAACAATCATTGCTGGCCATCGGGAACGATTAGGTTTTGCGGCTATTTATGATGGACAACGCTGTGCATAAAACATTGCTCAATGGGGATTGTTTTAAAAACTCACAATAAAATCCCAGTTACACACAATCACGCGATTTTTACTAACAAGTGGATAATTTCCTGAATATGAGACAAGACATTTTGGGATAACATCAAAACATATTGAAAAATTATCAAAACTTATCCACCGTGATCGGGATAAACTTGTGGATATTGTTTGAACAACAGCAGATTTGCAGTTACACACAAGCACTACTAAAACAACTACCTTTTTTAATATATATATAATGTTAGAGAACAGAATGACCGATCAGTTATTCCTTTCAACAATGCAGGGCATCAAATCAACACAAACACCGATCTGGATGATGCGACAAGCCGGCCGATATCTTGCCGAATACCGAGCCGTACGGGCCAAACAGACAGACTTTATCTCTTTTTGTCTAAATCCGGAACAAGCATCAGCTGTCACCTTGCAGCCTATTGCTCGTTATGGTTTCGATGCGGCGATCATATTTTCGGATATTTTGATGGTCCCATGGGCAATAAAACGCAATGTCCAATTCAAAACTGGCATTGGACCATTACTAGATGCAATGGATAAACCGGATGATATAGACAGGTCATGTCTTCGCAGGTTAGATGAAAAATTGGCGCCGGTCGGCAAAGCCCTAGAGCTTACCAAAACAGCATTACAAGGTAAGACAGCGCTGATCGGCTTTGCTGGTGCGCCATGGACATTAATCACTTATATGGCAGAAGGAGGCAGCTCGCGAGATTTTCCAAAAGCGCGGCAATGGGCATGGCAAGAGACAAAAGCTTTGGAAGGGTTATTGTCGATACTGGTTGAGGCTACTGTGTCGTTCCTCTCGCTACAGGCAAAAGCCGGGGCTGACGTTTTAATGTTGTTCGATAGCTGGGCCAGCGCAGTGCCAGCATCGCAGCGTGACTGGTTGGTTGTAAAACCGGCGCGGTCAATCGTCGAAGGCGTTCGGGCAAATGGGCATCGTCAGCCAATGATCGGATTTCCGAGAGGGATTGGTGAAGGGTTAATTCAGTATGCCGCAGAAAGTGGGGTCGATTCCGTTGGTCTTGACCACGGTGTTGATCCAGTTTGGGCGGGAAAAAACCTCCCAGCTAAAATGCCGGTTCAAGGCAATCTCGACCCATTAAGCCTGCTCAATGCCGGGCCGGAAATGTTCCGAGATATTGACCATATCCTTGACGCTTTTCATGATCGTCCACATATCTTTAACCTAGGACATGGTATCACGCCACCTACGCCGGTGGAAAATGTACAAAAAATGATCGATCATATTCGGAACCGTTAGGACAGACCAATGGGCTATGAAATTATCAAATCCTTCCATATCATTTCTGTAATTTCATGGATGGTTGGTTTGTTATATCTGCCGCGGCTGTTTGTCTATCACGCTGATACGCAAACTGGATCTGTACAAGGGGAAATTTTCAAAGTGATGGAAAGGCGATTGCAAAAAGCGATTATGACGCCAGCAATGATTGCTAGTTTTATCTTTGGTCTGTGGATGCTTGCATTAAATCCTAGTCTTTTTAGTGAACCCTGGTTTCATGTAAAGCTGGCGGCCGTGCTGTTAATGGCTGGTGTTCACGGGAAATTTTCGAAAATGCGGCGTTTACTTGAGAATGATGAAAATCCATTATCATCAAGAGCTTATCGGATCTGGAATGAAGTACCAACAATATTGATGATTGTCATTGTTGTGATGGCTGTTGCCAAACCGTTTTGAGTATGACAAAAGACGGGTAATCCATTGCCAGCAAGGGTCACAGATATTAGATCGATTGACTTTTCCGGTTAATACAAGCAGAGTGGATAAATATTGTCATCTGCCAGTGGCTTGTCCTCGCTAGCTTTTCCCCACCAGAGTAAAATTATGCACCTACAGGAACTCAAAGCGAAGTCTCCAGCTGATCTTTTGGCATATGCCGAAGAATTAGAAATCGAAAATGCTAGCACGCTTCGCAAACAAGACATGATGTTTGCGATTTTGAAGCAGCTCGCTGACAATGAAGTGGCAATTTATGGCAGCGGCGTTCTTGAGGTATTATCCGACGGTTTCGGGTTTTTGCGCGCACCCGAATCCAATTACCTGCCCGGTCCTGACGATATCTATGTCTCACCAAGCCAGGTTCGCCGTTTTAGTCTTCGCACCGGTGATACGGTCGGTGGGGAAATCCGGGCGCCCAAGGATGGGGAGCGCTATTTTGCTCTCTTAAAGGTTGAGACAATCAATTTTGAAGAGCCTGGAGCTGTTCGGCACCGGATTAATTTCGATAATCTGACGCCACTTTATCCTGAGGAAAAACTCACCCTCGAATTACCATTTAATCCGGATAAAAAAGACAATACGCCGCGTGTTATTGACCTGATCTCGCCAATGGGTAAAGGCCAGCGCGGCCTTATTGTGGCACCGCCTCGTACCGGTAAAACAATGATGTTACAAAGCATTGCTCATGCGATTTCGGAGAATCACCCGGAGGTTTATCTAATCGTTCTACTGATTGATGAACGCCCAGAAGAAGTAACCGATATGCAGCGTTCAGTTCGTGGTGAGGTCATTTCATCAACGTTTGATGAACCAGCCTCCCGACATGTACAAGTAACTGAAATGGTTATTGAAAAAGCTAAACGCCTTGTTGAGCATAAGCGTGATGTAGTGATTTTGCTTGACTCTATCACTCGCCTTGCTCGTGCCTATAATACGGTCGTACCATCATCCGGCAAAGTGCTTACCGGCGGGGTGGATGCGAATGCGTTACAGCGACCAAAGCGGTTCTTTGGTGCGGCGCGGAATATCGAGGAAGGCGGTTCATTGACAATCATTGCGACAGCGCTGATTGAAACCGGCTCGCGGATGGATGAAGTGATCTTTGAAGAGTTCAAGGGTACTGGTAACAGCGAGGTGATCCTCGATCGTAAACTCTCTGATAAACGTACCTTCCCGGCAATTGATATCACTAAGTCGGGAACCCGTAAGGAAGAGCTGTTGGTCGATAAAGGGACATTAGCGAAAATGTGGGTGCTGCGCCGGATCCTACTGCAGATGGGATCTGTTGATGCGATGGAATTCCTCGTAGATAAGCTAAAGAACTCAAAGAGTAATGATGAATTCTTTGATCATATGAACAGCTAGCATTAGCGCATAATGGTGGCGGCACTGGTCCATAGGTGATCAAATAGCGGCGGTCGATCGGATTTTCGCGGAAAACGCCGCCCCGTTTCTGATAATGTTTAGCATAACTCAAAACTAATAGACAGTTATCTAGGAAAAACCGTTCAAGTAGAACGGTCTAGGCAACAGCGGTTTTGCTGTTGGCTTCGAGTGCCAATAAGGCGGCTTTGCGGGCTACATTATCCCGATGTGTCGGATTATAATCACTCCCCCCGCCATAATTACCCAGAGAGCGGTCGGCCCGCACCACCCGATGGCATGGATAGATGATTGGTATCGGGTTGCTCGCACAAGATGATCCGGCAGCACGGGCGGCACCAGATTTACCGGAAAATTGTGCAAATTCACCATAGGTCATCACCGTTCCATAGGGAATTTTTGCCATCATATCAAGCCAATAACGTCCAGTAGCTGATTTTCCGGCAGGCATTAACGGCAAGTTGAATTGATAAAGCTGTCCAGCAAGAAAAGCGACAAGCTGTGCTATTGTTTCACGTGAAACATCGTCCGCGTGGCAAGGTTGATCCCACCCGGTTTGATTCCAGTCGAGACGGATGAGGCTGTGACCATTGCTGATGGGTCGCAGCCAGCCAAAATTAGTCAGGATTTTTGACGAAAATAACTGGTCGAGTGAACCGTTTACTTGGGGCACGATTTCTCCTTTCTGGGCCACGCTGTTAAGTTAATTATGGAAATCATAAAAAGAAGACTTGTTGTCGGCCGCCTTTCACACTAGGAAAAGTCTATCAGAGACGGGATCAATTGAAAAGTTTATGAGCAATCTTGCAAGTGACACGATTTTCGCGATCGCGACACCGCCCGGACGTTCGGCAATTGCTGTGATCCGTATCAGCGGGTCAGAAGCAGCTACGGCGCCGGCGCTTTTTCGTGCCCTCTGCCCGCCCGCTGGGCAGTTTTCGGTGGCGCGGTTATATCATGATGGGAAGGTAATTGATCAGGCGCTGTTACTATTTATGCGCGGCCCTCGATCCAGCACGGGCGAGGACGTTTGTGAGATACATTGTCATGGCAGTCGGGCAGTGATTGATGCGTTAATGGCGCGGCTAGGGGCACATGATGGGTTTCGTTTGGCGCACCCGGGCGAATTTACTCGCCGCGGCTTTATGTGTGGAAAGATGGATTTATCAGCGGTTGAAGGGTTGGCGGATCTCATTGACGCCGAAACGCCAGCCCAGCTACATCAAGCCTGGGCGCAGATTGATGGCGCCCTGCGCGCGCCGGTAATGCACTGGCGCGGTCAACTGGTGCAGATTGCAGCACAATTAGAAGCATTGATCGATTTTGCCGATGAAGATCTGCCGGCGTTAGTCGAAAAATCTTTACGTAACAGCACCAAAACTTTGCAAGCGGCACTGGGACACCATCTGAATGATGGCGGTGCCGGTGAAGTGGTGCGGGATGGCGTGGTTGCGGCATTAATTGGGCCAGTTAATGGGGGAAAATCGACAATTTTAAATGGACTGGCTGGGCGTGCTGCGGCCATTGTGTCGGATGAAGCTGGGACAACGCGCGATATTATTCAGATACGGCTTGATCTGGGCGGCGTTCCGGCGAATATCATGGATACGGCTGGGTTGCGTGATACCAGCGGTATGATCGAAGCCGAGGGAATTCGTCGTTCGCTGGAAGTGGCAGGTCTGGCTGATCTGGTGATTATAGTGCTGGACGGTAGTAAGGCTGACTGGCCGGTTACCCGCGCGAAAATTGATGCCGTTACAGAGCGGCCAAAATTATATATTCTGAACAAGGCAGATTGCGGCGTTGCCGGTGACGCGGCGGCAATTGATGATCAGATGCTGGTTATGTCAGCAAAGAAACCACACGATATCGGGGTTTTGATCGAAAAACTAGCCGAACGGCTAGTGCCGCTGAACCATGCAGAGGGCAGCGTTATTATCACCCGCCAGCGGCACCGGGTTGCTATGCAGGGTGCGTATGACGCGCTGGGTCGCGCATTGGCACATGATTTTCAGAGCGTACCAGAATTGGCGGCGGAGGATTTTCGCCTTGCCACCACCGCGCTTGGCCGGATTACGGGCGAAATTGATGTTGAAGAATTGCTAGGCAGCATCTTTTCAGCCTTTTGTATTGGAAAATAGGCCAAAACACGGCATAACAGCCTGGTTAAAAAGATTACTGGTAAGAATAGACATAGCATGAAGAACGAATTTGATGTCATTGTTGTTGGCGGTGGCCATGCTGGCTGTGAGGCAGCAGCAGCAGCAGCACGGATGGGCGCAACTGTCGCACTGATAACGATGCGCGCCGACCGTATTGGCGAGATGTCTTGTAATCCGGCGATCGGTGGGCTTGGCAAAGGTCATCTTGTCCGCGAAATTGATGCGCTAGACGGGATTATGGGCCGCGCTATTGACCGTGCTGGCATTCAATTCAGAATGTTGAACAAATCACGTGGGCCGGCGGTTCATGGCCCAAGGGCGCAGGCTGACCGCAAGCTTTACCGCATGGCGGTTCAGGCGCTGTTAGCGGAAACTCCCAATATCCATATTATCGAGGCGGCGGTTGGCGATCTGAGAGTCGAAACAAGCGCTTATGGGCGCCATGTCACCGGAATTGTAACCGAGGATGGCAGCGAGTTCCATTGTGGTGCTGTAGTGCTGACGACGGGCACATTCTTGGGTGGATTAATCCATCTTGGTGATGAGCGGACGCCGGCTGGCCGTGTTGGTGAGGCGCCATCAAATCAGCTTGCGGCGCGGCTGGCGGCACTTGAACTGCCACTTGGACGACTGAAAACTGGCACGCCGGCGCGTCTGGATGGTAACAGCATTGACTGGGCGAGCCTTGACATGCAGCTAGCTGATAACCCGCCAATCCCGTTTTCGACTCTGACTGAAAGGATTACCGTGCCGCAAATCAGCTGTGGTATTACCCGTACGACTGCCAAAACTCACCAGATCATAGCCCAATCAATGCATTTATCCGCGGTTTATAGTGGCGCGATTTTAGGAACCGGCCCGCGCTACTGCCCGTCCATCGAAGATAAGGTGAACCGCTTTGCTGATAAAAGCTCACATCAGATTTTCCTTGAACCAGAAGGGCTTGATGATCCAACAGTCTATCCAAACGGCATTTCGACAAGCCTGCCACGGGATGTACAGGCAGCGATGATTGCAACGATCCCCGGGCTCGAATCGGCGAAAATCTTGCAATTTGGCTATGCAATTGAATATGATTTTGTTGATCCGCGCGCGTTGCGCCGGTCATTGGCGTTAAAAGCGTTGCCTGGGCTCTACCTCGCTGGCCAGATAAATGGGACAACCGGTTATGAAGAGGCTGCGGCGCAGGGGCTTATTGCCGGGATTAATGCCGCGTTGCGGGTGTCAAATGGCCCAGATTACGCGCCTTTTGTGCTGGATCGTGCAGATGCATATATCGGCGTAATGGTTGATGATCTTATCACCAAAGGTGCCCCCGAACCGTATCGTATGTTTACCTCGCGGGCGGAATATCGGCTGTTACTCCGTGCCGATAATGCGGATCAGCGCTTGACTGATCGTGGTCTTGCGATTGGCTGTGTTGGCGGCGTCCGCCAAAAAGCATGGCAGGAAAAAGCAGCGTCACTGGCGATTGCGCGCACTCTGCTTGAAACTGACCCACAACCTGCCAAGATTGTCTCCGCGGCAGGATTGCCGGCGCCGCGTGATGGCGCCACGCGTAGTCCGGCTGATTTATTAACGCTGGAAGGCGTTACGATTGCCGATCTTTTGCCTGTTTGGCCAGATCTGCTGGCGATTTCACCTTCGTTACATAGTCAGCTGGAGGCGGATTACCGTTATGCTGGGTATGTTGGACGCCAGCAGGCCGATATTGATGCGTTGCGCCGTGATGAAGCGGTAAGCATACCGGCACAGATTGACTTTGCCGCAGTTGGTGGGCTGTCGGCCGAGTCAAAAGATATCCTGCGGCGGTTTCAGCCGGAAACCATTGGTCATGCGAATCGCCTTCCGGGCCTCACACCGGCTGCGGTTGTGGCGCTGTTGCGCCATATCAAACGTGACGATAGTAAACGTGAGCAGAAAAAACCCGCCGGCAGAGCCGTATCGTGACGCCGGAAGACATTGCCAGATTGCTGGATGTTTCACGTGAAACAATTGATAAATTCCAGGCCTATCTGCAATTGCTGGAAAAATGGCAACGCCGGATCAATCTTGTGGCAAACAGCACCCTCGCCGAGGCTTGGCAGCGCCATATTTTGGATTCGGGGCAGCTAGCCGCGCTTTATCCACCGCAGACCACACGTGTCATGGATGTTGGCAGCGGCGCCGGATTTCCCGGTCTCGTTCTGGCAATTATGGGGGGCGTTACGGTTGATCTTGTCGAATCAGATCAGCGCAAGGCGGTATTTTTGTCGACTGTGATCCGCGAACTGGGCCTGCCCGCTAAGGTTCATAATCAGCGGATTGAAACCCTACCCCGGCTGTTCCCTGATGTTATTACCGCGCGAGCCTTGGCACCTGTTCCTAAACTATTGAAACTCATTGAAAATCAACTTAGTCCCGAAATTGTCTGCCTGTTTTTGAAAGGCGCCGCTGTGGAAGATGAATTGACCAACTTACAAACTTATTCCACTATGAGATCGATAACTCATTCAAGCCTGTCCGGGCCGACTGGCGTTGTCTTAGAATTAAAAAATATGCGCTAAATCACGTTTTGTGATTATCGCAATCTTACCAGACCCAAACGGGCAAGGTTTGCTGATATGACTTTAAAATCCCGAATTATTGCGATTGCCAACCAAAAAGGTGGTGTTGGGAAGACGACCACTTCGGTCAATTTGGCAACGGCATTGGCGGCATGCGGGCGCCGTGTCTTATTGGTCGATTTTGACCCTCAAGGCAATGCTAGTACCGGTTTGGGCATTGATGAGCCGGAGCGTGCGTTCAATAGCTATCGGCTTATTACTGGCGAAGTGAAGGCAAGGGCGGCGATAAAAACAAGCAATGTTCCCGGATTAGATATAATCCCCGCCATTGTCGACCTTTCCGCGGCGGAAATTGAGCTTGCCGAGATTGATCGGCGTGAATTCCGCCTTGCAGATGCGCTAAAGCCGGCTAAATCGGCGTATGATTATGTGATTATTGACTGTCCTCCGTCGCTAGGCTTGTTGACGGTAAATGCGCTATGTGCAGCTGATCGGGTTCTAGTACCGCTTCAATGTGAATTCTATGCACTCGAAGGCCTGTCACAATTGATGCGCACTATTGGGATGGTACAAGCTGAATTGAACCGGAGCCTTGCTATGCAGGGTATTGTTCTGACGATGTATGATGGTCGTAATCGTTTGTCTGAACAGGTTGCAAATGACGTTAGAACACATCTAGGAAATCTTGTCTATCATACTGTAATTCCTAGGAATGTTCGTGTTTCAGAGGCGCCATCTTTTGGCCAGCCAGTATTGATGTATGATTTAAACTGTACCGGCTCACAGGCCTATATTGCGCTTGCTGCTGAGCTATTAAATCAGGAAAAGGAAGCCGCCTAATGCCAGCAAAAACCTCGTCAGGCACTGGATCGCCGAAGAAAGCCGCAAATCGTGGACTTGGGCGCGGTCTGTCGTCACTATTAGGTGATCGGGGCATTGCCGCGGTAACGGCTATTGATGGCAATGCGTCAACAGCGGCAGCGCCGACCCTATTATCAGCAGGATTGCAGGAAATTCCGATTGAATGGATTAATGTTGGCCCATGGCAGCCACGCCGGCGTTTTGACAAGGACGGTTTGAATGATTTAGCGGCGTCGATTCGGCAAAAAGGGATCGTTCAGCCAATTCTGTTGCGTCCAAATCCGGAAAAATCAAGCCGTTATCAGCTTGTTGCTGGTGAGCGGCGCTGGCGTGCGGCGCAATTGACGAAAATTCACCAAATTCCGGCGATCATCCGCGACCTGACCGAGGCTGAATGTTATGAAATCGCGCTGATTGAAAATATTCAGCGAAGCGATCTTAGTGTCATTGAAGAAGCAGAAGGCTACCAGAAACTGCTTGAAACCAACCGGTATACACAAGAACAATTATCTGAAATTATTGGTAAATCTAGAAGCCACATTGCAAATCTTTTACGGCTTTTACTGCTACCGCCGTCGGTTCAGACTTTGCTTTTGGACCGTAAAATCACTATGGGACAGGCGCGACCGCTCATTGGTCACGCTAATGCGGATACGCTTGCCAACGTGATTGTTGCAAAAGGCCTGTCGGCACGCCAGGCCGAAATGCTTGTCAAACAAGGGCGGGTCAAGGCTGGCAAAAAACCGTCCAAGCCGGAGAAATCAGCGGATATAAGAGCATTGGAACGCCAAGCAGCCGAGAAACTGGGTCTGGCATTTCAAATTGACTGGGATAAAGCCAGAGAGCGCGGCAAGGTGATGATTGATTGCCAGTCGCTTGAGCAGATGACTAGCTTGCTGGCAAAGCTGGATATTTACTAGCGCGGCGCGCGAAGGCAAATCCCTAAAAGGCTTTGCGCGGTACAGAGTCGATCGTCAATACCGCCAGATTTCAATTGTAATTCAATATCTTGTAACCGGTTGACCATCTCCATTGCCAGATGAGGACGCCAGCGCCGAAGATGCGCCTGCAACCGGTCTTGTAATTTGAAATGCGGCGGCGGGCGCAAACTACGTACGGCGTTTTGCGCTGACTGACCATTTGCCATCGCATGGCTGGCTAGACTTAATTGCCGGAAATAGGTCTGGCAACCGCGAATGATCATTACCGCATTGACATCTTCATACCAAGCTTTTTGCAGTGCCTGTTGCAACCGGGCCACTGCGCCACTGGCCAGCGCATCGGCAATATCGTCGATGGCAAGAAGCGCGTTATCGCCAAGCGCAACCCGAACATCTTCAGCCTCAAGCCTGCCGCCTGGCCCTGCCATTAACGCCAGCTTTTCAATTTCACTGCGTGATGAAGCGTGGTCATTACCCAAGCGCTCGGCGATGATGTCAAACGCATCAGGGCTTGCGGTGACCTTATCTGTGGCAAAAATTTGGGTTGTTAACGCGCGAATATCGCCGACACTATCGGCATAGCAGCCAATTGATGCAGCGGTTTTGCTGGTTTCGAATAATTTAACAATCGCATGTTTTGTTGTTGTGTCGCTTGCTTCGATAATGATCATGGTATCGGGTAACGGCTTTGCCAGTGCCAGTTTAGCGGCCTCGAGCAATTCGGTACCGCGGCCTTTAACGAGAACAAGCCGGCGATCACCAAAAGCGGGGATGGCGGCAGCCGAATCAGCAATTAACCCCACCTCGTCGGATAACATATCGCCGCTTAGTCGCGTTACCGAAAAGACATCGTCCAAATTATCACTAAATAGGGTGGCAAATTGTCTAGCGCGCACGCTAATCAAGCCTAAATCATTACCGTGAAACAGAACGGCATTAATTTCGGCAGGTGGTTTTGTTAAAAAGCTGGAAATTTGACGGGGCGCAACCTTCATTTTAGGGCGTCGCCTGCTATTGGCTCTGGTCTAGAAAGTAAAGCTGTAACCGGCGGAAAACACGCTTTGCCAATAGAATAGCGAGGCGTTCCCGTGCATGAATTTCAGATTTATCCTGTCCATAAAGCGATGTCACCGTGCCAAGAGTTGCATCTGCGGTAATGTTATCGGCAAGAATTATTTTGCCATTGGTCAGGCTGCTCAACTCAAAGCTAGTTGTCATGCTCATTTTCTCTAATGTTGAGGTGGCGCCTTGAACCGATAATGTGCTTGAAGCGCTAACCGAAATTGATGAGGTTAATTCATAGTTTTCAGGCAGTTGTCCGCCAATATACAGTAATTTCTGCAACTCGCGGCGATAAAGCTGGCCTTCGCGCCCGTCAGTTGCCGCAACAGCGATTTGCCGCAGGTTTTCCTGATTACCGTCACCGAGCTGGCGCACCGACAGGTTGCTACATCCGGCAAGAAGCAACCCGCAGAGCAAGCTAGAAACAAGCCGAAAAGCCCGCAGATTGGTCATACCGCCGGTGCGGTTAGATAACCACATTGATAATTCGGTTTTTAACAACAATCACTTTCCTCGGAGACTTTCCATCAAGATAGCGGATAATCGCCGGTGACGCCAGCGCACGCGCCTCGGCATCGCCGGCTTCGCAGTCGCGTGGCAGCATAATGGTATCACGAAGCTTGCCATTTACCTGAATGCCAATTTCAATCTCATCATCGACAGCAAGGCTGGCATCGGCTTGCGGCCATTTGGAGTTAGCAAGCAAACCCTTATGGCCGAGGGATTGCCAAATCTCCTCGGCAATATGAGGTGATAAAGGCGCCAATAGCTGGGTCAGTGTCTCAATTCCGAACCGCTTTGCCTCGCTGGCACCCCTGTCACCGGCTTTTACATCGGCGATTGCGTTGGCGAGCATATGCAGCTGGGCAACGGCTCGGTTAAAGCGGAAATTTTCAATATCGGCAGACAGGTCAATAATAGATTTATGTGCCATACGGATAAGTGCGAGGGCGCTACCTTCACTATCGGTCAATGGCGCGGTGCCGAGGGGGGCAAGCTCTGGGTCTTGTGCCATGCGCCAGACCCGCTTTAAAAATCGTGACGCGCCTTCAACGCCGGACTCAGTCCATTCCATATCGCGCTCGGGTGGCGAGTCCGACAGCATGAATAATCGCGCCGTATCAGCGCCGTAATTCTGGATAATCAGCTCAGGGTCAACAACATTGCGCTTTGATTTACTCATCTTTTCAATGCGGCCGGCAGCCACTTCACTATCATCGGCGGCTTGTACCCACGCATCACCCTTTTTGACCACATCGGTTGGAAACAGCCATTTACCTGATTTGTCCTGAAATGTCTGGTGGCAGACCATGCCTTGTGTCATCAAGCCGGCAAACGGCTCACCAAGATCAAGATAACCTACCTTGGATAGTGCCCGGGTGAAAAAGCGTGAATAAAGCAAATGCAAAACCGCGTGCTCTACCCCGCCAATATATTGATCAACTGGCAGCCAATATGCCGCCGCTTCAGCATTAACACCGTCATCTGATGCTGGATCGGTATAGCGCAAGAAATACCAAGAGCTCTCAAAAAACGTATCAAAAGTATCCTGTTCGCGCTCGGCCGCCTTGCCACATTTTGGACAGCTGGTATGTTTCCAGCTTGGGTGACGGCTGAGCGGGTTGCCACTTCCGGCAAAATCAACATCCTTGGGAAGGCTAACGGGCAAGTCTTTTTCTGGCACCGGCACCGGCCCGCAATCGTCGCAATGAATGATCGGGATCGGGCAACCCCAGTAACGCTGACGTGATACGCCCCAATCACGAAGCCGGTAAGTTGTCTCGCCAGATCCAGCATTTGCCGCGGTAATTGCAGCAATCGCCGCAACCCTGCCTGCCTCAACATCAAGTCCGTCCCATGCGCCGGAATTAAACAGCCTACCAGGGCCGGTATAGGCGGTATCACTGACGCTGAAAGTAGCGGCATCTGCACCATCAGGCAGAATCACAGGCAGTATCTTCAGCCCATAGGCATTGGCAAAGTCAAGGTCGCGCTGATCATGCGCCGGACAGCCAAAAATGGCGCCGGTGCCGTAATCCATCAACACAAAATTAGCGATATGGATTGGCAGCTTGATCTCAGGG
>JADHOR010000050.1 GCA_016778895.1 Candidatus Puniceispirillum sp. | reverse complement strand
CTGCCGTGAATGTGCCAGGCAATTTTTTTTACCAGGTTGCTATGTGATTTGATTACGTCTTCGATATCTATTTTCTGATCAGCGTAATGGTCACGTTTCGTTGAACTCATTTTCCACCTACATTGTCAAAAAATTTAAGTTTATCTGTTTTCGGAATAGGCGTTTTTATTAAAGTCTTAGAGACTTCGCGAAAAGCGGTGGAAGCTGTAGAATTTGGCTGGCCAATTGCTACCGGCGTTCGCGTCGCTACAGCATGTTTTATGTTTTTTGAATAAGGTATCATGCCAGAGTAATGCAAATTTACGTCCAAAAATCGCATCGCGATTTCGCGAAATTTTTCGAAGCTTCTTTTGGCCATAGCTTTGCTGTCAGCCATATTCACGATGACGGCGAAATTTTTAACACCAGTCTCTAAATTTGCAGCTTTGATAAGGGCATAAGCATCAAGAAAGCTAGTTGGCTCTTCGATCAGGACAACTGCTACGATATCTGACGCGCTGGCAAAAAATAGGGTGCTGTCTGCCGCTCCGGCGGGACAGTCTACAATCAAATAGTCAATATTTCTGTCCAAATTCGAGATACCAGACAAAATTTGATGTCGCCGCTGGTTATCTAAATTCAGAAGTTCAATAAGGCCGGATCCACCTGAAAGAATGCTCACTCCATCTTTGAAATTGGTGATGCTATCTTCCATTGAGCATTTTTTATCAAGAAAGTCTGCAACTGATTTTGACGGTTTTGTGCCAAGCAAAACATGGGTATTTGCGAGACCGAAATCGGCATCGAATAAAAGAATATCCTTGCCGGTTTGCCCAAGCGCGACGGCAAGGCTCACAGCTGTATTGGTTTTTCCAACCCCGCCTTTGCCACTTGTTATTGCAATTGAAAGCGTCATTTTTATACTACTAATCCTTTGCTGGAGGACCGAGGTTCGAATTTATAATCAAAGTTTTCTGAGAGATATTGCATAAGCACACCTTCCGTTGCAAACAATGGGGCATCGACAATCGAACGTGAAGCAGAAAATAACCCAATTTTTGCATTAACGGTCGCGAAAGATGAGAGTTCAGCGGCGCTCAGATCGCATTCATCAAGTTTTGTTAGGGCCACCATCGGCGCTAAGCTCTTTGTCTCACCTATTGTTTTTTCTATCATATTTGCACTTGTGCTGGCGGGAACTGTTAGAATGATGCCGATATTCTGTTTGCCAACGCCGGTAATAATTTCAGCCAACTTTTTGCTTGCCTGAATAACTGGCAGGTCAATATCGACAACCATCACTTCCGTGCTTTTGACCTGGTTGAAATCCGCAGCAGATGTATCAAGCCCAATTGTAAAGGCCTGGCTGTTAAGAAGTCTGCAAAAATTTTGCAGTTGACCGTTTGGGCGGTGCCCACTAGTAACCATCTCCGCGGTTATAATATCTTTTTGCGGATAGGTCTCTTTTAGATAGGCAGTTAATTTACCAGCCATCGTTGTGCGACCGGTGCCCGATTTTCCCAAAATAAAAATAAATTTCTTCGCTAATAAGGAGACAGCATCATGATGAGTAAGATGGGCGGATAAGTCAGATAGGAACCTGTTACAGCCGTCATGAAAATTCTCTCCAAGATAAGAAGTTTTAAAATCATCAAGTACCTTTGGCGAGAAGCCAGCCTTTTGAAGCGTAACGCGGCTATTTGATGACAAATCCTGATTTATACCATCAAGGTTGGTGATAAAAAGTCCGTCAAGCATCCCCTGAAGTTGGACCAATTGCTTTTGCAAATTTTGTATTTCCTTGATGTTTGGCAGAGTTGTTGCAGTCTCGATTTTCTCGGCATTTTTGGTGGGCGAACTGAGCATCTTGTCCGACAGGATTCGAGAGAACTCATTTTTATCATGCGGCTGAGGTTGACTGGGTAGTGCGCCTGAAGCGGCCTCCATAACAACCTTTCCGTTGATTTTGGATGTCGACAAAATGACGGCGTCAGGCCCGAGTTTATTTATAATCTCGTCCATGGCTGCTGCCGTATCCATTGCTTGAACTGTTAATTTTGACATCAGTTACAATCCTTTTTAAATGCGGTTGCCGAACCTTATTGATCTTGAACTTCTAGTTTTGGGTCAGCGTCATTGCTAATCGTTGCAATCACATTGATTTTTCGGTTGTCCGGTAATTCGGTGAAACCAAAGACAAATAAATCATCAATATGCTGTCTCAGTAATATCGATAATTGCCGTCTAATTTGCGGGGCAACTATCAGGACTGATTGACGACCGTCTGCCAAAGATTTTTCACTGGCTTGCGAAATGGATTTTATTAACCTTTGCGCAAGATTTGCATCTAGCAAAAGGTTCCCATCCGCACTCTGACTTGACATTGAGATGAGCATGTGCTCGAGGTCTGAGCTGAGTGTGATAACGGGCAAGGCTTGATTTAAAGGGGCAATTTGTTGGATTAACAAGCCTGCTAAATTTGGACGCATGGCTTCCGCAACTTCCACAACACTCATACTTTTGCCAGACATATTTGCCAGCGTTTCAAGAATTTTACGGAGGTCGCTTATCGGTACACGCTCTCTCAAAAGTTCACATAAAATTCCAGTGAGCGTGTGAAGCGGTATTAATTTTGGCACTACAGACTCAACAAGACTTGGTGAAGTCTGGGATAAATTATCGAGTAGTTTCTGGACATCGTCCTGCCCAATTAATTCGGCAGCAAATTTATACATTATCTGGGATAAATGCGTGGCAAGAACGGACTCAGGCTCAACAACCACATAACCATTACCCTCAGCCTCAGATTCCTTATGACGCTCAATCCATACAGCGTCCATGTTAAAGCTCGGGTCTTTAACATCAATCCCCGATATTTTAATCTTGGTGTTGTCACCAGGAATTGCCATTTTGCGATTTGGGTAAATTACATCCTCGCCAACAATCGTTTGTCCCACGCGGATACGATATTCATTCGCGCTCAACGACATATCATCACGCACCCGGACTGCTGGCATCACGAAGCCGAGTGCTTTTGAGACCTGTTTTCTGATACTGGTTATGCGGTTGACCAAAGGCCCGCCAGTATCCTCATCGACCATTTCGATTAGACCATAGCCCAGTTGGACTGATAACGCAGAATTATCAGTGATATCGGTCAGGTCAATTTGATCTGGTTTTTGCTCTGGTTTCTCATCCTCAATTAAGCTGCTCTCATCTGCTTCAATCTGGCTGATCTTTTCTCTTTTCCGCATGATATAGCCGGCTACTGCAGCGATCGCGGCGGCAAATAGGAATAGCGTATTGGGCATGCCGGGAACCAAGCCCATCAAAAGCAAAACAGCAGAAACAGGCATCCATGCGCGAGACAGTGAGATTTGTTTGCCTATGTGTGAAGCCATATTCTCATTCGATGATACACGTGTAACAATTATGGCTGTGGCAATCGCCAACATCAGCGAAGGTATTTGGGCAACGAGGCCGTCACCGACTGACAACAGAATATAGGTTTCCGCCGCCTGACCAATTCCAAGGTCATGCTGTGTTACACCAATTGTCAAACCACCTATAATGTTGATTGCGAGAATCAAGATGCCAGCAATTGCATCACCTTTCACAAATTTTGATGCGCCATCCATCGCCCCATAAAAATCGGCTTCGCGGGAAATTTCTGCACGTCTCTCCTTGGCTTCTTCGTTTGTGAGAACTCCAGCATTGAGATCGGCGTCAATCGCCATTTGTTTGCCGGGCATGGCATCAAGCGTAAAGCGCGCCGAAACTTCTGATACGCGCCCAGCACCTTTGGTGATTACCACTAAATTGATTATAACAAGGATAACAAATACGAAAATACCAACGGCATAATTACCGGCGATTACAAATTGGCCAAATGCATTGATCACTTGTCCAGCGGCTTCAGGACCTTCTTGGCCTTTACCAAGAATAATCCTCGTAGAGGCCACATTCAGGCCAAGCCGGAGCACGGTTGCGATGAGAAGCAAGCTTGGAAAACTTGAAAAATCCAATGGTCGGTATGCGTGGAGCGCCACCATCAGCACAAGAATAGACAAAAGAATATTGGATACAAAAAACGTATCGAGCAGGAACGTCGGTAATGGCAACACCATCATTGCAACTAAAGCAAGAATACCCGTTGAGAGTATGAGCGCCGAGATCGTCGAACTCATTCCTGACATTCCAAATTTTTGTAGTGTCATAATCATGACAGTCTTTTCACACCATTGTTGCAATTGGGTAAGCATTGGACAGTATCTTGCCCGTGGCTAACCTGATTAATCTAAAAAAAACAATAAAAAACAATTTACTATCTTTCTAAATATGAAATTTCTTCGCTGTTACAGAACCGCAATGTCTGATTGAGAGGCAATTTCCATGCCAGTATTGAGATTGAGTGCTTCAACTCTGGTCAAAATCGGTCTGGTTTGTTGTTCTCTGGCAAATGTGGAAGTAAGCAAGAATTTTGAAACCAGATGAACGGAGAGGGCGCTTTGATTTCTTTTTAAGGCTTAATTGGCATGGAAGATGCATAGATGATGCCAACCAACTGAAGGACTTGCGTGCATCTCAGGAGCTTTTTATGAGTAAAGTATCTTTGACCATAGTGACTTTGACCACAGGTATGGCATTTTTGACTGGCTGCCAGCACCTAACCAAACAGCCTGTTGTCGACAAGATGGCTACTGTCGAAGCATCTCAAACTCAAACGCTGGTCAATATCAAAGATGTGTTGGACTCAAACTCTGAAACCATCCCAACGCTCACCGCTGTTGGGTATGCAGTGACATCAACGCAACCGGGCCGCAATGAAGCTCAAAAGCGATTGATGGCAATTCGTTCCGCGCGAATGGCAGCGATGCGTGATCTGGCCGAGCAAATTCATGGTTTGAAAGTTGACTCAAGTACAACGGTGATTGATCTGATTGTTCAAAATGACACGTTCCGGGGTGTGGTTAATGGTACAATCAGGGGTGCGCGTACGGTCAGAATTAACCCAACTGGCACTGATACATATGAGGTTGTTCTCGAAATTGACCGGGAAACGATCGCCTACCTTCTAAAGACAGCACGGGTAGCGGCTTGAACCGATGATTAAAAGAAGCTCGTTTCTGACATTTTTGTGTTTATTTTTTCTTTGCACGCAGATTGCCGAGGCCAGTAAGAAAGATATTGAAATTGTTACAGCAACGGGACGCGCAGCAATTATTTCTGAAGAGCATGTTGACGATACCCGAGCGCGTGCCCTGGAAGATGCTCTTTACAGTGCAGCTCTGTTAGGCGGAGCTGAGATCGATGGTTTCAGCTCGGTTCAGGCCGGAACGCAGTTGGATGATCATTTTGTGGTGAGGCCATCCAGTAAGATTGTCGATTATGACGTTGTTGACGAGCAAATCGATGATCTGCATTACACTGTCACAATTGAAGCAGCAGTTGGTGAACTGAAAAAAGTTGATTGCCAAAACCGTCTGCTTAACAATGTTACTATGTTTGCCCCGATGTTTCGGGTGGATGAGACAATCCCAGCCTGGCTCTCACATCAGCCAGCCGGCTTAATTAAAGATTTGTATGAACAGCTAAAAAGAAAATCGAATTTTGAATTGGTGAATAGGAGTGATTTGCGGCTGGATCCAGAAGAGCTGACCCGTGACCAAAATTTCAGCTATAAGGCATTAACATCTGGTGCAATCAGGGTTGCCGATGGTGACTTTGCCGTTTCAACAACAATTACTTTGAAAAAGGTTGCGAAAAATACAAGTTTTCAGCAGGAGCATTTTGCTGAGGTCACAATTGAAAGTACCATTTTTGTCGATAGTGATTATCGCCTCACTCAAATGATTAATCATCAGCTGCAGGTCCCCATTCGTAAAATCTTACCTACGCGATTTATGAGTGATTTAGCATCACCTAACCAAGCAAAAATTCGCCAAGAACTATCAAGCATTATGTCTGAGCATGCAGCTGAATTATCAACCGCTATTCTGTGCACACCCCTTTCTGCAACGATGGTTTCCAAAGAAGATGGAATGCACATTCCAATCGGTTCTCGCCAGGGACTTCAGGAAAATCGGCTTGCTTTTGTGTCAAATAAAGCGGTGCCGTGGACCGTTTTAAGGGTTGTCAAAACCAATACCAATAGTGCAGTTCTCAAGCCATTGAACCGGCAGCGCTCACCTGCCCAATTAAGTGGGCAAAGAGTTTTGTTTTTGGAGTTTAACTGATGCGTATGTTTTTTATGATGTTTTTAGCGTCAATACTTAACATTCA
>JADHOR010000049.1 GCA_016778895.1 Candidatus Puniceispirillum sp. | reverse complement strand
GTTGAAAGATTGGAAAAATATAAAGATGACAATGATATTTTCATATCATTCATTAGCAATGCAAAGGATTTTACCGAAACTGGAAAGAGTGGAGTGCTAACTGCACAAGTTGGTCTTAACACTAAGAGTGAGTATAACACTCCAAATGGAATCTACACATATCCTATTGCAGAAGTCTACGATATGTATGCAGGACCGTCTGCCAGAAGGTTTAAAAAATTTGATGTACCATTCGTAAAGGGTATGCCAAAAATTGCAATTTTAAGAAGAAAAGGAAAGTTTATAAATGAGATTGGTGAAGGCCGTTCTTATTCACGTGGTAATTTAGCTGGTGATGTAAAAAAGATGACTTTATATGCTGTACCAAAATTAATGAAAACACTTGGTGTAAAAAATGAAATGTTAATGTGGATGATTGTTGGTTCAGTTATTGGGTATGGAATGAAAGAGTCAGATAATAAAGGTGATGGAGGACAATTTTGGAATGCTTCAAGATTGCTTGGTGCTTTAATTGCACAAGCTGGAATGGTTAAAAAACTTGATTTTGAAAAAAAGAACACAAAGAGAGGCATAGAGTTATATTTCCGAATAGGAACATCACCTAAAGTTTCTGCATTTTATTTTATAGTTCCTGATAAAAAATTAACCGAAGGTAGTAAGAATTGGAAAAAGGGAATGGAGGTTGATGAATTTGAAGACTATTTAGATCCACAAAAAGAACAAAAAGTTTCTATAAAGATAAAGAATGATTGGTTTAATTATGTGGAGTATACTTATGGTAATGATATTGTAGCTGCAAATATTATAAATCCATCTACTGAACAAAAAGATAAAGATGGTGGAAATCCATATGCAAATGCTTGGGCTAATTTATTGGTGAATACTGGCTATGATTCTATAGCGGACCGTAGAGGTCATGGCATTATACACCGAGCAGAACCGGTTCAAGCAGTATTTTTATCTAGAAGAGGATATGATGTTGTAGACATCATTGACAATAAGTCATATAAAAATAAAACACCACATGCCATTGATTACAAAAAACTTGATTCAAAAGAAGAAAAGGTTGAATTTATTGTAAACGAAATTATTGAAAATCGTTATGACCCAGATAAAGAAGATAAAGAATTAACTGCAAAGGGAAATTCGGTATTACATTCAAGAATGAGTACTTTCTATAAAGCATGTAATGATTATAAGGTTAAGTTGGATAGAGATGTTTTAGAAGAAGTAATTAAAAAACATCCAGAAGCGGCAGTTGGAATGCATCATTATACCGATGATGAAAAGTTTTTAAATTATTTTTATAAGTGGGCATTCATAGAAGATCCTTTACAAGTGAAAGTATTACTAGAACTTGAAAAATCTAAATTAGATGTAGATTCACTTATATTTGCAATGAAAGAAGCAAATGAAATCAAATTAGGTTCAGGAAAGATAGTTACATGGGTAAACAGATGGTATGAGCTTAAAAAAGAAGTTCCCTTAAAACTACAACTAGCTGCAATTGATATTTGGCCTGGTAGTGCAAAATATTTTGGAGATTCTAAAGACTTGGAAGCATTTGAAAAAATATTGAAGAGCGACCAGCCAGATGGAATTAAAGGATACTTTATGAATAATTCTACTAAATCAATTACTGATTTTAGTAAAGACCCTAAATTTGAAATAAGAGTTATAGATATAATAGTGAATGATTATTTCAAAGATTTGGGTTCTGAATTCTTTAAGCAATTAGAAAAAGAAACGGAAGAAGAAAGAAAAAATAAATTAGACGAGCAATATAATTATATAATATTTAATGTTTTCAGAAGAAAACTCACATCAAATGGTGAGAAACATTTGTACAATCGTATGCATAATTATAAAACTCAAAAATGAAAACCTATAAAGATTTTTGCATTTATCTTTCAGAAAAATGGACTGAAAAATACAAAAAGTCCATTGACTGTAATAATCCAAAAGGATTCAGTCAACGGGCTCATTGTCAAGGACGTAAAAAGAATTCCGATAAGACCTAATTAATTTTAAATACTTTATAGGATTAAAACAAATCGTTCCAAGAGAATAACTATTTGCGCCTAGATTTTGATATGATAATATATTTTCAATTGAAGTGATTCCTCCACCAGCAATAATTTCAAAATGATATGCAGGTAAATTATGTTTATAGGTTATCAACTCATTGAAATATCGAATCAGTTTTTCAACATAAGGAATTAAATCTTTTCCGCTTTTACCTCCATTATCAGTTGGTAATGTATTACAGAAATGAAAACTACGAAATCCCATTTGTATTAAATCATCTAGTGCATTCTTTGTAGTATGAGGAGAAAGTTTTGCAATCACTTTTCTTTCATCATTTAAAAACTTATCAATTCCTTGTGTGTAATTTTCAAAGTGTTCAATATTCGGACAACTCAAGTTCAATTCAACATCTATATCATATGGAACAATTTCACTAAATCTTTTCCAATCTCCAGGTTCAATAGCAGCAAGAGATAACACATCATTATCTATTCTGCTATAACTTTGTAGACCATATTCTATACCCGGATTTCTCAATCCTATTGCATTATACCATGCTCCATCACGATACCGCAAAGTAGTTGCAATTCTTTTTAATAATCCAGTTCTTCTTTCTAATGTAAAAGAACCGGTAACACTTCTTGCGACTTCACTTTTTAAATAATTACCAAATGGTGCTGCAATGTAAAGTGTCATTGTGTACGCAACCTTTTATATCTACACCAATCAATATTTTCTTCATATGGTAAAGCATATTCATTTTGAATCATATACTCAGCAACCGATTTACCATCGATATAAATGTCAGCAACAACTCTGAAATATTTTCCTCTCTCTACATTTTTAATTTCGATGGTTGTAGCTTTATTCATTAAAAAATTAATAAATTCTTTTGCCTTTTTTGCTACGTTCTTTTCACTCTCGCACTTACCTCGTATTTCTGGTGTATCAATTCCACGAATTCTAATAGAAAGATTTTTACCAAAAACGTCTGGCACATTTGGAATATCAAATTTGCAAGTGTCACCATCGTAACAACTTTTAAAAATAGGAAATTCTAAATCTTCAGCATACAGATTAAATGAAGTTGTTAACAATGCGCAAAGTGCAACTATAAATTTTTTCATACTAATTCCCATTCTGGATAAACCTTTTCAATAACTTTCTTTTTGATACCTGGATAGGAAGTTAAATTTTTATCTTTCACCTCACACAACAATTCTGCTTCTTGAATATCTAAATTCTCTAACAAATCAATGAACAATTGTTCTCTCTTAATTTGTGGTATGTGTGTTGTGTTATCATTGATGAACAATTCAATTTGTTTACGATTAGCGTACAATAACGTAGCATTAAATAAATCTGCTTCTCCTGTTTTTAAATATGGAGGTTTCCCTTCAGGCAAAGTAATTTTAATATCTTTACTAAAAGCCAGTTCCAATAGTAAATCTACCATTGGATTTCTATTTTCTTTCAATACTTTAACTTTTTCTAAATGAGTTTTAGCATTCGATATTTCTTTAAATATTATTGGCACAGGTTTTAATGACATATATTCCTCATAAGTTTAAATGATCTTTTATAACACAAAATTTATCTGTTGTGCGATATTCATTATTTTTAATTTCAATTGGCTCATATCTACGAACCTGTACATGTTTTTTCAAATCTTTAGCAGCCTTTTCATTTTTAGCCGAAGCTAGATATGTTGCGGCGCTCTCTTGATTTTTTCCATATACAATTATTTTTTCAGCAGAATCAACATTAATCAAAAATGAAGAACGTGTTTCAAATCCCGACTTTGACTCCAAACGAATGATCGTTCTTTTTACATCTGAAACAAGATAGGCAACTCTCTTTCCAAGTAAGTGTTTAATTTCTACAGATGGTAATCCGTAAACTTCATTTTTAAATTTAATATTCTTAATAAGTTCAGCGACAGGCTTTAACTTAACAGCACGTTTCTTCTTTTTATCCGAATCAACAACCGTTTTTACTGATAAAAATTCTTCTTTTAGTTGTTTGAGATTTTTAAAAATTAAATTTTGTTGACGTTTGGTTAAAAAAGAATAAGCTTCTTGTAAATCTTCATCATCAGCAATTTCCCTAAAATCTTTTATATGTTCATTTTCAAGAGATTCTGCAATAGATGTTGCATGATTTTTATTTAAACCATACATCATGATTACGCCTTCTGCGCTGATTGTATCTTTTCCTTTGGAATCAAAAAGTTTATCAATCATACTTTCAAGAAGAGAATACGCATCATTGATTTTGTTTTGATTTTTTTTCTCAATAGAAACTGAAGGAAGTGCATCATTTACAACAACCTTCCTTTTTTCAAATTTTAAATTATCAATAAAAGCATTGAATTTTGAAACAACAGTTTCTGGAAGCTTATTATTGTTGGATAACATTCTTGCCGTCCAACACATAGAAAGTGGAATGTATGATTGACTATTAATAATAGATTTCTTTTTTTGACAAGATACATAATCAATTAAAAATTGTTTAGCATCTTTTTCACTAAAATTTGTACGATAGTAATTATAATGTTTGGCGAGTTCAAAGTATTTAATTTCTTCAGAAAATACAGGTTCACCGGATACATTATTATTTTTTCGTTTTCTTCTCATAATATAATCCTTTAAGATTCAATTAATTTTTGTCAAGGAATTCTTCCATTCATTTGTTGAACAATTTTTTGCTAGAAGCATAAAGTTTGATTTAGTTTCAAAAATTCCTTCCCCTACAATCGTGTCAACAAGAAAAGGCTTGTCATCAAATACACAAAAATCTCCATTCTCATCTACTGCATAATATTCAGCCCATTCTGGTAGTTCAAAATTCATTTCAATTGTTTTCATCATCATCTACCTCTTTAGTATTAAATAATTCAATAAATTCGTGAGTGTTTCCATTTGCAAACATCAGTTTTAAATTTTGCTTTTCTAAAATTTCTTTATCTGATGTTTTGATCATGTTCACAAATCCTTCTTTTGTCAAGTAAGATTGTACAAAAGACCAAAAAGAATCTTCCTTCCATTGAGAAAATAGTAGGTACAATCCATTTGTACCTCCAGAATTATTATAATCATTTACATCTATTAATTCATTTATCAATTTATATATTTTATCAACTTTCATAATTTATAAATCTCCATTAATAATTTAAATTTTTACCCTATCATAAGGATGTGCTCTCAATTGCTTCATAGGTATTCCATAAAAAATTCTAGGATTATCGTTTAGTTCATTTGATTTAAACACTAGTAAGAAGTGTTTTTGTGCAAATCTTTTTATCCATAATTTATTTTTCATAATACTTCTTGAAAGACTTAATTGAGTATTGTATGGAACAAATGGTCTTCCCGCAGTGGTAACATTGACCAAAGCTTTATTTCTAAATGCATTATCTCCTAATTGCGGATCATACACTAATTGGTCATTTAAAAAAGTATATCCTTTATCTAGTTCAACTTGATTTACAGTGTCATTATTTGTATTCACATAATCTCTTCTTGCAAACAATATTTCAGGATTTGTTATAAAGAATTTTTTATCCTGCAATGAGTATGCATTGTATACGTAGTCATCTAATCCATCTTTATTAATTGAACCCAAATTAAAAGATAATTTATATATAAACTGAATCAGATTATCAAACAAATATAATCTTGATTTATCAGGTATAAAATATGAGGTTTGTTCTTTTGCAAATTTAGTAGGAAATGATAACCGCATTGTCTCTCTTTTTTATGAATTTAAAAATTTATTAGAATAGTTTCTGGTTTATTAAGTTGGTTGACCCAGATTGATTTAGTAGGGTCAATATTCATATAGCCAGTTCTTTCAGCATTCAATATACTACAATTACTATAATGTTTTTTAAACAGCGGAACATCACCTTCACTTTTTCTTGTCAACTCAAATTGAAATTCTGCTTGCTGATTTTGCTCACGATAACTATCCATAACACAAGAACAAACATAGCCTGCATTTTCTGCAGCTACGTTTCTTGGAACACCTTCACCAGATAACTTCATCATAATCATATTAATACAGAATGACATAAACTGACCAATCATTACTGTAGGATAATTGACGTTTGGTTGTATACCCTTTGGAACTACCTGTTGTTGTTGAGGTTGCTCACCAAATAGAAAGGGGTCTGCCTGAACAGGCACTGTACTAGCAATTATAAATGCTCCGCAAGCAAGTGCCGCTAGAAATTTTTTCATTTACTTTCTCTGTAT
>JADHOR010000048.1 GCA_016778895.1 Candidatus Puniceispirillum sp. | reverse complement strand
GTTTGGCACTTTGTGAAGATATTGCTGGTGATAGTCCTCAGCGTAATAGAATTGGCTATTTACCGCAATTTCAGTGGTGATTTGACCGAATCCAGCCTTGGCCAGCGCGCGTTGATAGCTATCGACACTTTCCTTGACTAGTTCAAGTTCAGCAGCTTCCGTCACAAAGATTGCCGAGCGATATTGGGTGCCACGATCATTGCCCTGCCGAAACCCTTGCGTTGGGTCATGCGCCTGCCAAAACACCGTCAATATCTGGACCAGGCATAGCTTGGCCGGATCATAGACGACAAGCACAACCTCGGTATGGCCGGTTTGCCCGCTGCAGGTCTCCTCGTAAGTGGGGTTAGGCGTCACTCCGCCCGCATAACCAACCGCCGTCACATAGACACCCGGCAGCTTCCAGAACAGCCGCTCTGCACCCCAGAAACAGCCTAAACCCAGCGTAATCGATTTAAAGCCGCCTGGCACCGGTCCGATAAGCGGGGTGCCAAGAACTGCATGGTTGCCACCCGCAAACACAGCCGTGGTGCGGCCCGCCAGCGCTTCATTGGCACGCGGCAGACGCGTCTTGAACGGATTATCGAAAAACATCACATCTATCTCCGTGACAATTCCGGCAAAGGGTTTCGCCAGAGCCGATCAGTCGCTATGTCTTAGCTGATATTCATTAATCGGTTATTAGCGCCTCAACCCCCGGCAGGGTTTTCCCCTCCAGCCATTCAAGAAAAGCGCCACCAGCAGTCGATACATATGAGAATTGGTCATTCACCCCTGCATTTGCAAGAGCTGCCATGGTATCACCACCGCCAGCAACACTCATAACACCATCTTTTTGCGTTCTTGCTGCAACCACACGGGCCAATGCTGTCGTTGCAGCATCAAAAGGCGGAATTTCAAACGCCCCCATCGGCCCGTTCCAGATAATTGTCGAACAATGATCAAGAAAATCAGTCGCAGCCATAACTGATTGCGGGCCAACATCCAAAATCATTTCGGACTCGGTGACATCGTCGATGCTGGTAATCCGGTGAGCGGCACCAAGCTTGAATTCAACCGCAATAACGACGTCCTGCGGCAAGATAATCCGGCAATGATGCGCCTCGGCGGCATCCATGATACGCTGCGCCGTGTCAACCATATCAGGCTCGGCAAGCGACGCACCAATTGATTTTCCATCCGCCAGTGAAAACGTATTTGCCATGCCACCACCGAGCACCAGCCCATCAACCTTGGTCACAAGATTTTCCAGCAACGCCAGCTTTGACGAGACTTTTGCCCCACCAACCACCGCACCAAGTGGGCGCACCGGCGATGACAATGCCGCATTCAACGCCTCCAGTTCAGCCGCAAATGACCGTCCGGCCGCTGCCTCCATCAAACGCGGCAGCGCATCAACCGACGCATGCGCGCGGTGCGCACAAGAAAACGCATCACCGACATAAAGATCGCCTAATGCGGCTAGGCGCTTGGCAAATTCCAAATCATTCGCCTCTTCCTCTGGATAGAAGCGCAGGTTTTCCATAATCAACAGCTCACCCTCGGCCAGCGCCGCCACCGCCTGCTGTCCGCCCCGGCCAATGACATCGCTTTCAACATGAACCGGCTGGCCAAGCATACCGGCGATTGATTGCGCCACAGGACGTACCGTCAAGGCTGGCACAAATTGACCCTTTGGACGGCCAAAATGCGTTAGAACAACAACTTTTGCACCGCGCTCAAGCAGCGATTGCAAACCGGGCATCACACGGCGAATCCGCGTATCGTCACTGACGACGCCATCGGCAAGCGGAACATTGACGTCAAGCCGCAGCAAAACGGTTTTGCCAGCAACATCGAGTTGGTCTGCAAATCGGAATTGAGCCGTCATGATCGCTAACCTCGCTTGGAGTCTTGTGAAATTCAATAATGTGTGAGCGTAGGAGTTACCCAATGTGAGCGCGAAATGCAAGATGACTTGGCGGCTGGATTAACCAGTTCCAGCCTTTATCTGATACCCGCCTGAGGGACGGCAATTCTTCACCAGCGCACCGTTCAACCTGCCCTCTGAAACTATTTTTCCGGCAGCTTGCTAAATTTTTGCCCTGTATTAAGATGCGAACGCTCGGACCGCACCCGCGTCTAACAAAAAAGGACAGCCACGATGGCCGAAACCTCTGGCAAGTTTTTAGCACCCCCAAAGGCCCTCACGGCGCGCGCCGAATTCTGGGCAGGCGTGCGCGACGAAACGCCGTTGATGTTTGGGGTCATCCCCTTTGGCCTTGTCTTTGGTGTTCTGGGTGTTGAGAGCGGACTGTCTTCCTTGCAAACAATCTTGCTGTCTTCAATCCTTTTTGGCGGTGCCAGTCAGGTTGTATTTGCCCAGCTTTGGGCGGCTGGAGTGCCGGCCTTTATCGTTGGGGGATCGGTTTGCGTAATCAATATGCGCCACCTCCTCTATAGCGCATCAATGGCAATCTATCTAAGGCCATTGTCGCTACGCTGGCGGATATTACTGGGCTATCTGCTTACCGATGAAGCCTTTGCCGTATCAATCAGGCGGTTTCAGCATGAGACGCCGGGCCCGTTTCAGCATTTCCACCTGCTTGGCAGCGGCTTGCTTTTATGGGTTGGCTGGCAAATATCAACAGTTTTTGGCGTTGTTGTCGGCGAGACCATTCCCGAATCATGGTCGCTATCCTTTGCCATTCCGCTGACCTTTATCGCCGTCGTTGCGCCAATCCTGAAATCACGCGCCGACCTCGCCGCCGCCGTTACCGCTGGCAGTCTTGCCGTGATCGGTCAACCATTACCGTGGAATTCTTGGCTGTTGCTGGCCGCAATTGGCGGGATTTTGGCCGGCTGGCTGGTTCATCATTTCAACCAGCCAGCCGGAGGTGCGGCATGATCTGGCTAGTGATGATTGCTGCGGGATTATTTACCTTTGCGACCCGGTTTATCATGCTGAGCAATATTATCAGCAATCGGCCACCGCCTTGGCTTGTCGACGCATTGGGCTTTGTTCCAATTGCCGTATTAACGGCGATTATTGTGCCGGCGGTGCTGATTGATCCGGCCAGCCAGAAGATTGCACTTGGCGATAACCCGCGTTTATTTGCCGCCATCTTGGCGATTGTCACCGCCCTTGTCACCCGCCAAGTGATCACCACAATCGGCGTTGGGCTGGCTGCGCTATGGTTGCTGCAATGGGCGCTGTAATTGGTATTAGCCAAGCCGCGAGCGAGCGCTAGGGGCGCAAGCCTAGGCTTTTAGCCCGCTATCGGCTGCCAAATGATCACAGATTTTTGCCATTTCCAGATCAAGCGCGGTAATGCCGCCAACAGAATGGGTCGCCCAGCGGACGGTGACCTGACGATAGCGATTGTGAAATTCAGGATGATGGTTTGCACGTTCAGCCATCAAAGCAACCCGCCCCATAAATCCAAAAGCAGCGTTAAAATCTTTAAAGATATAATTTTTTTCAATCACTTGCGGTAAACCATCTTCGGGCGATACCTGCCAGTTTGACAACGGCTTCAGGCCAGCAATGATTGCCGGCTGGTCAAGCGGTTCATTTTTCATCGGCTGGCCCCTTCTCTAAAAACCGGCTTTATGCAGCATCGTTGCAATATAGCGAAAACCGCCTAAAGTTACAGCCATGTCAAAAACTTTATTGATCATTGCCCACACACCGTCGCCAAACACTGCTGCGCTGGCAAAGGCAGGTATTGCCGCCTGTCGCGACTATAATGATGACGACGATAATGGTGATGTTGAAACGCGCTGCTTATCACCGTTTGATGTCACCAGCACTGACATTGCCACCGCTGACGGCGTGGTCCTCGGCACGACCGAGAATATTGGCTACATGGCGGGTGCTACCAAAGATATGTTTGATCGTTGCTACAATGACTGGCTGGATTTTACCAATGGCAAGCCAGTTGCAATTTATATACGCGCCGGACTTGATGGCACCGCAACAAAAAGGGCGCTGACCAGTATTTCCAGTGCGCTTGGCTGGCGGCTGGTTGCCGAACCATTAATCTTACATGGCGACTGGAACGACGCGTTTTGCCAAGATGTTGCAAATCTCTGCCTTGGCATGGCGGCCGGACTGGATGCAGGTATTTTTTAGATTTAACAGCTTATATTTGCGCCGTATGCCGGCCAGACTGCCAGCTAGACTGCCCGCCCGATAAGCCGCTAGTGAGTTTTTGGCATTGCGCTGTAATGCGGTGCTGCTTTTTTCAGATCTGCTGGGCGTTTTGCAAGACCGCTGACCGTTATTTTTCCGGCGGATTGAAACACCAGCGTGATCGCATATGTCTGGTCAATATTCAGCGGTGCCTTTAGCCCGATCAGCATCACATGATAGCCACCCGGCGCCAGCTGGATGCGCGCACCAGCCGGAATATCAATCCCGCCGTCAACTGCGCGCATATTCATGACGCCGTCGGTCATTGTCATGCTGTGCAATTCAGTTTTACGCGCGAGGTCGCTTTCTACCGCGATCAGCCGGTCCGACTTGGCGCCATGATTGCTGATCTCTATATAGGCGGCGCTGCTTGGCATCGAACCGACAGTGGCGCGCAACTGCAATGGTCCGAACAGCAGATCAGCAGCCAGTGCAGGTTGACTCATTGCCAACGTTAAGAACAAAACGCCAATAACGCGCTGTAAAGCCCCAAACTTCATGCTAACTATACCAGAACACCTGCGCCAAATGGATTATCAACCGCCGTTCTGCAGCCGTTTGACCTCATCAATCGTCGAGAGGCCAAGCTGCGCCATCACATCGCGGACTTCTTCAAATAATATGGATGCTGCATGTTCGCCGCCCTTATCGCCAAGCGCCGCCACAGCGTACATAAAGCCGCGACCGATCAGGGCAAAATCGGCACCCGCTGATAATACCCGCACCACATCAAGACCTGACATAATGCCACTATCGACAATTAACGGCACGTCTTTACCGACTGCCGCACGAATAGCCGAAAGTTGCGCTAGTGGTGGCGGTGCTGCATCCAGCTGTCGACCGCCGTGGTTCGAGACCACAATGCCATCAACGCCCAGCTTGATCGCGCGCGCCGCGTCCTGACCGTGAAGCACGCCTTTGAGATAGATCTCGCCATCCCATTGGGCACGGATTTCCTCAAGATAATCCCAATCCAGCGAGCCGTTCAATTGGTCACCAATAAATTTGGTAATACCCATCGCGCCATCATTTTTCGCGTAGGGTTCCATGTTGCGAAACCGTGCCCCGCCATTTAGCAGCGTCCGCACTGCCCATTCAGGCCGCATCATGCTTTGCCAGATAACCCGCGGAGAAAAGGCTGAATTTCCCCGACTGCCAAGCGGTGCACCAGCGATCCGCATCCGCTCCCGCCGGCTTGGCGATGGCACGTCAGCTGTTACGACCAGCGTAGCATATCCGCAGGTCTTGGCCCGCCTCAGCAAATCTCGCATCAGGTCGCGGTCACGCGGCGCATATAGCTGAAACCATCCCATTTCACCGGCAGACTCTGCCAGCATTTCAATGGACTCACCTGCAACAGTGCTAAGTGTGTAGGGAAAACCGTGTTTCCTTGCTGCGCGGCCGATAATCGACTCTGCGCCGGGCCAGATCAGCGATGACAACCCAATCGGCGCCGCACCAAATGGTGCCTTAAAGGTTTTCTTGCCTAGCTTGGTGGTCAAATCAGGATCAACGCGACCCCGCATAAATTGCGGTGTAAGCTCGATCGAGTCAAGAAAGGCACGGTTTTCATCCTTAGCCCGATCATGGCCGGTGCCCGAGTCCAGGTAAGCAAAGACGAATTTGGGAATCCGTTTTGACGCTGGCGTTCTTAGATCCGACAAACGCGGATATTTATTCATCAAATCCATGTTTTACTTGCCACCACAACCACGAAATACAGTTGAAAACCTGCTATGTGAAGAAATGCAAAAACCCCTGCTGCGGGGGATGCAGATTAGTTTGGTGATTTCAGATAAGCAATCACATCGGCGATATCACTGTCTTTTTTTAGACCGGCAAATGCCATCTTCGTGCCTTTCAAGTATTTTTTTGGCGCCGCTAAATAAGCAGCCAGCGTTGCCTCATCCCAGACTATGCCTGATCCGGCCATGGCCTTTGAATATTTGTATCCCTCAACAGCGCCCGCTTTACGGCCAACAATGTTCACCAAATGCGGTCCAGTTTTATTTTTTTCTTGATCTACATAGTGACAGGCTTTGCACTTGCGAAACACTTTCTCACCTGACGCCGCATCTCCGGCTATTGCTGGTGTTGCGATCATCAACCCTGCTGCTGCCACCGCAGCGAACCCATAATTTTTCATAAAACCCTCGTTTGTTATGCAAAAAGTAGCATCAAATGTTTACAAGCTTTGTCGACGATACACAATAACCTGCGCTGTCTTGCCGCGACCCTATATGTCCAGCAAACTATTGCAAGTTTCCGTTGTTCTGGTAAGCAGCATTACGTCAATCTTACGCCAGGCGGCGATTTTTTAATCTGTGAGGCAGTTAATGTCACCCAAAGCCAAACGATTATCAAT